>JAFZQI010000044.1 GCA_017620475.1 Clostridiales bacterium
ATCGAATTTCTGTTATTCATCACATACTTAAAGGACTCCAGTGCCACGATCCACCGTTCCCGTTCATAGCTGTAGGATTCTTCGATGATCCTCTCGACACGCGAGACAAGGAGCCTGTCCTCTTCATCGGGTTCGGTATTATACCGGAGATCATCCAGTTTCGCCCGGATCCTCGCCATCTCTTTGTCCGACAAACGGATATTGTTATCAAGCAGCGTCTTGCTGATCGTTTCTTTGTTGACATTGGAAATATCAATGATCAGAATGCCGTTGATATCGTAGGTCATCCTCACGGATGCGATAAAATCGTGCTTTTTCGTGGGCGGACACTTGATCGTCATCTTCCCCAGCATGACGTTATTCTCCGGAATAATGCTTTCTCCCTGGTAGATGGTAAACTTCACCTCGGTCTGCAGGTCAAAGTGCGCATAGAAATCCCGCGTACAGCTGCAGGGAAGCATGGAATTCCGATCGATGATGAATGACATGACCCAGTCATTGTTATAATCATAACTGGCCACGCCGAGGGAAAACGGACAGATATCCGTCATTACGACTTCTTTCAGATCCTCATTTTTCGACTTGATCCCCGAGTAGATCCCGACTCCGATTCCAATCGCCGTGTCCGGATCGATATCGGTACAGGGTTTGACTCCGGTCACCTTCTCAATATACGATGCAACTGTAGGCATCTTACAGCTTCCGCCAACAAGAACGATGGCTTCCAGACTCTCCGGAAGAAGACGGCTGTCCTTCAGCACTTTCCTGATCGGTGCATGCAGCTGTTCAAAAATATCGTGCGCGATCTGGATCAGGCGGTTGTTATCGAGGGTCATCGTGTATTCCTTATCATGGAGAACAACGGTCATCACGACGATCGGATTGGTAGACAGCGCGATCTTGGTGATCTCAGACATTCTGTAAATGATCGCCTTCTCTTCCGAAGTCAGCTCTGATTCGGACAGTCCGTTGATCGCGCAGAAATGTTTATAGATCGCCTCGTTGAAGTCCTTGCCTCCAAGCTGGTTATTCCCGGCAACGGCGATGATCTCCATGACACTGTCAAACGAATCAATGATGGATACATCGAGCGTTCCTCCGCCGAAGTCCACCACCATGTATGTGCCGTCTTTCCACCCGTGACTGTAAAGATACGCAAGGGCGGCCGCGGACGGTTCATTGATCAGTCTTTCGCACTTGATCCCGGCAAGTTCGGCTGCCTGTTTCGTCGCGGTCCTCATCTTATCATTAAAGTATGCCGGCACCGAGATCACGGCCTCCTCCACATCCTCGTGAAGATATTCCTTCGCATCGGCGATGATCTTTCGAAGAACGATCGAGGACAATTGCTGGGATGAGAAAGATTTCGATCCGAGCTTATATTCCCTATCCGTCCCCATCGTTCTTTTAAACTCCGCTGCCGTCAGTTCCGGATGGGTGATCAGACGCTCCTTTGCCACTTCCCCGACGATGACATTGTCCTCATCATCCACACCGACAACGGAAGGCGTCAGTGCTTTTGCAAGAGAATTCTTGATCACCTTCACGCCTTTTTCCGTGTAGATCGTTGCCAGACTGTTCGTCGTTCCCAAATCAATACCGATAATTGCCATCTTTACCTCCTCGCCTTCCGAAGGCGTTTGTTATAGATGATCATAATTGCCGCAGCCACGCCGCCCAGGATGCCGCCTGCGACCATAAAGATAATATTTGTTCCCGTATATTCACGGATCCTGACGATTGAAAATACCCAGTACCCGAGGTTCATCAGAACCAGCAAAAAGCTGCAGAACGTAAGCGGGTGTACCCCTGCGTCAAATATATTAAGGAAACTATCGGATGGGCGTTCAAGAGACAGGACGTCGTAGAAGCGCATGAAACAATAGACTACGCCTTCCGATCCGATCAGCAGAAGTCCCGGGAAAATCGCCCTGTCAACCCTTGCGAGCATCACGGAAAACAGAATAATGACATAAGTCGAAATGGCAGTACTCAGCGTACTGAGCAGCCACTTTACTGCTGCCCGGTCGCGGCTTTCTTTGATCCTCAACTGAAGATCCTTCGCGCCCATATTGAGTTTCTTCTCAATTGATTTTTCTACACGGTCGCAGTGTTCATGAATGCATTCACCGGCCTCGGTATCTTCTTCGTACGCCAAACGAAGCTGTTTTCTGTACTCCCCGTCAATCATCAGGTTATCGACAAGCGGCTCTTCGAAGAATACATCCCACACTCCGACATCCCCGCTGTTCTCGTAAAGTGACTTATAAAGCTCAAAAAGCTCTGTGGCGTGCTGCTTACGTGTTTCTTCGTGCCAGCGCTGTACATTTTCCTTCGTATCGATACCGTTCTGCTCCTTGAAATGGACGATCCTCTCCAGGTCATACTCCACTTCGTCGGAGAACTCTTTCTCTTCAGGAATCACCGAAGAAAAGTCGAAATCCGGTTTCTCCTCATTCGGGGTCTCCTCTTCAGGTTTCTTCTCCGCTTTCTCCTTAAGTTTCTCTTCTTCCGGTTTCTCCGCAAACCCGGATTGAATCAGGGGATCTTTTTTCGCATCCTGAATCTTTATCCCGAAGTCTGTTCCGTTTTTTGTCGGGATCTTATAGTCCGGCCTTGCTGCCCGGAAAAAGGCCGCTCCGGATTGCCCGGAAGCATAGGATATGGCCTGCTTATACGCATCGTGGATCCGACGGTATCCATCCGGATCATCCTCCGGGGAGATCGTGTGTGCAAGCTTCGCAAAAGCCTTCTTAATTACAAGCTTGTCCTTGGTCTTCTCTATACCGAGTATCTTCCAACAGGATTCTTCCATGTCCATCCAGTCTCTTACGACATCCCAATGAATTTTCCCCTCAGAAGATATTCTACAGCACGACCTTACATGTTGTATAGCCGTAGTACTTCATTTGCCGGATCTGCATAGCGCCGATCACTTCACCGGGCATAACGATCGGGACGGCAGGCGGACAGGATACCGGGATCAGAGCCGCCACCCTTCCTTCTGCCTCATCGGCCGGAATCACTTCATAAGGAGACATCGCCGCTTGCCGTAAAGTCATTCTCTTCTCGGGACTACCCGCTTCCGGAAATCCTTTCATTGAGGCATCCGGAAGCTTTCCCTCCGAGGAAGGCGGCAGGCTCTCCATAGAAGAAGCCTGCAGGTCATAAGCGATATCCTGCATGGTATCGCGGATCAATTGAAGTTCATCCTTTGTATTCGATGGTGAAATCATTAGCACCACGGTGTCCGGATCGGAAAACTCCGGTTCGATACCTTGTTTCCGAAGTTTCTCCGCCAGTTCTTTTCCGGAAGCGGAAAAACCGCTCACCAGCGTAATCTTCAAAGGCTCCTCTCCGTAGCAGGAAAAACCGAAACGGCAAAGATCAGATCGAAGCGATGTCGCATCCTCGGCGGCGCGGGCAAATGCCGCTGCCCCATCTTGATCGAGCCACTCGTTGGCCGCATCCAGAGATTGCAGGATCAGCCAGGACGGACTTGTCGATGCGAAAAGCACCATGGCGTCTTTGACCATGTCTTTGTATTCTTCCCTGGTGTGAAGATACGCTCCGCCGGTCAGGACCGGGAGGGTCTTATGGGCGGAATCACAGCACAGATCAGCACCAAGATCCATGGGATGATGCGAAGGTTCGAGGAAGCGAAGGTAGGCGCCGTGGGCGTTATCCACAACAAGCGGAACATCAAACTCATGGCATACCTCGGCGATAGTACGTACATCCAGAATATGTCCCAGATAATCGGGAGTGGTGATGTAAACGCAGATCGGTTTTTCCTTCGAGCAGGAAAGCGCCTCCCGCACATCCTCCGCCATCAAGAAAAGCGTGAGCGCCGTACTTCCCTCCGGGAAGAGCCATGTCACGTCGAGGTCCAGAAGGACGGCAGCAGAAAGAAAGGAGGAATGACAATTACGTGCCGCCAGTACCCGACGGTTCTGCGCGGTTTGCGGGTCTTCTTGATCCTTACAGTGCGGTTCGGGACGGTTTGATTTAAGTAGACAAAGATAAAGCATCGCACGAATGCAGAGGGATGATCCTTCGGTAGAATAGAAGGTCGGACAGCCGAAAAGCGCAGATGCATTCCGCTCGCTTTCCGCGATGATTCCCTCCGGATGGAAAAGCTCATCGGCGCCGCTTATCTCGGTAATATCGCAGGACGCGATCCGGGAAAAGGCTTCACGGTAGTCTTCTGCAGCTGCGGGATCCTGCCCGTCTCTTGCAGCCATTCCCAGTGGGATCCCTGCACTTTCAGCGAGACTTCCGGACATGCCCCTTCCTTTATGTCCGGGCATGTGCAAACGGGCCGCGCCGGACGCCGCATATTCTCTGACAAAATCGCAGATCGGGGTGTTCACGTACCCGCCTCCTTATCGCTGGAAGTGTAATCTATTGGGATTGTAACGCGCATGAGCGGCAGTGGTCAATTGCAAGAGTTTACGAATTGAACTCTCTGTGGATCGCCACCATCAGGGCGCATTCGATACGCTTCTTAAAGAGCTCGCAGCCGAATTTATACACACCGCGTACGGATCCCGTAGCGTGATATGCATTCGCTGCGCAGCCGCCGCTGCAGTAAAGCCGTGCCCAGCAGTTGCGGCATTCTTCACGTGCATAGACATTACATGCCGCAAAATCATCCTGGACTGCGGTATTTTTCACGCCGTCAAAGATATTACCTAACAGGAACTTCTCTTCGCCGACGAACTGGTGGCAGGGATACAGATCGCCCCACGGAGTAACCGCCATATACTCGGTTCCCGAGCCGCAGCCGGAGATCCTCTTATAGATGCATGGTCCGCCCTTAAGATCGATCATGTAGTGGTAGAACGTGAACGGCTTTCCTTCCTTATCGCGTTCGATCATGAGCTGAGCCAGCTTCTCATACTGTTCCAGAACGATCGGCAGATCCTCTTCGGTCAATCGGGCAGGATCGTTCTCCCCGCACACGACCGGTTCCATCGAAAGCTCCGAAAAGCCCAGATCGAGCATGACCTTGATGTCCTCGAGGAAATCAGGATTGGCATGCGTAAATGTACCGCGCATGTAGTAGTTCTTCCCGCCCCGCGCCTCAACGAACTTCTGGAATTTCGGAACGATCTTCTCCCAGCTTCCGTTTCCTGCGTAATCGACGCGATAACGGTCATGGACCTCTTTGCGTCCATCCAGGGAAAGCACGACATTGCTGCACTCGCGGTTGGCAAAATCGATCACATCATCGTCAACCAGCACACCGTTGGTGGTCAAAGTAAAGCGGAAGTTCTTGCCCTTCTCCTTCTCGATCGATCGCGCATACGCAACAAGATCCTTGACCACCTGAAAATTCATGAGCGGCTCACCGCCGAAGAAATCGACCTCAAGATTATGGCGTGTTCCGGAGTTCTCGATCAGGAAATCGAGGGCACGCTTACCGACCTCAAAACTCATTACCGCGCGTTCGCCGTGATATTTTCCCTGGGAAGCGAAGCAATAAGAACAGTTGAGATTACAGGTATGCGCAATATGCAGGCACAGTGCTTTGACCACGCCGGATGTACGGGCCTTGAGCTCTCCGGCCATCGGCTCGTAGGTATCTTCGGTAAAAAGTTTGCCGGCATCCTTAAGCGCGGCGACCTGTTCGTAGCATTCTTCGATCTCCTCACGTTTACCTAGCTCGGTGCCTGCGTACTTTTCGGTCATCGCCTTGACGATTTCTTCTTTATTCTCCCCGTCAAACCGCGCGATGATGTCGTAGGAAAGATCATCCACGACGTGAAGGGCACCGGAGCAGACGTCCAGCACGATGTTATAGCCTCCGAGTTTGTATTGATGGATCATAAGTTCTCCTTTCAAGCGATAAAAAAGCTGTCCTTGCGCATGGGCTCAAAGACAGCCGTTCTTTCTGCTTGTGATCGGGAAGAAATCCTTCCCTTTCTTGTGCCGAAGAAAAGATTACCTCTTCTCGTTCTCGCACTGCTGGTTTGCGATACCGCAGGATGTCTTGCAGGCAGACTGGCAGGATGTCTGGCACTCGCCGCAACCGCCGTTCTTCGCGCTCTCGCAAAGGTTACGTGTCTCGATAGTCTTAATATGCTCCATGAAAGTGTACCTCTTTCTTAAAATGCTACCGCAATATTAGCAGATGCTCCCTACAGTGTCAAGAAAAACTCCCCCTGCTGCGGTGCCTGTTCACGAATATCCCACATGTTAATGGAAAGTTCATAGTTTCGTTTCGTATGTTTTGTTGCTATTGACCATAGGAGGATATAAAATTTAGTTGTAAATCTTTGAGCATACAGGAGAAGAAATCATATGCTGAATATTGAAAAGAGAATCACCGATACCAAAGCGGTATTTGCCCTTGAAGGACGTCTGGACACGGTCACTTCACCAGATCTGGAAAACGCGCTTAAGGCTTCCATCGAGAAGATCACCGATCTGGAGCTCGATCTCGGGAAACTGGAATACATCTCTTCCGCAGGACTTCGCGTTCTTTTGTCGGCCCATAAGACGATGAACAAGCAGGGTTCCATGAAGGTCACGAACGTGAACAGCGCGATCTCCGAGATCTTCGAAGTCACGGGATTCTCTGATATCTTAACCATCGAGTGAGTAGTACGCGCATGAAGATCGACATACAATCTGCGAATTTCAAGCGCAGTGCTTTTACCGCGGCATTATTCTTCGTTCTCGGAATCGGCATTGCCATAGCCTCTTTCTTCATTTTCGACGCCAAGAGTCTTCCGGCTTCGAGAGTGGTGAATATTTCTGCGGACATTTTCTGCATGATCCTGGCCTTCGTGCTTTACATTTGCTGCGTGCTGGATACGCAGTGGCACGGCGACAACCTCAACTATTTCCTGCTGATGATCTTTACGGATTTTACCGCAGCGATTACGGATGAATTCGCCTGGCTTCTCGACGGGATCCCGAAGTATTCCACGTGGAATATGCTCATCAACACGCTCTACTATATTACGACCCCGTTCCTTGCCTTCCTTTTCTGGAGGTATGTATGCAGTTACCTCAATATAGAGCGCACAAAGACCCGGAAATGGGACATCCTCTTTTTCTCAGGGCTGTGCCTGGCGGTGGTCATGCGTCTGACCAATATGTTCTTCGGATTCTATTTTTCTATCGACGATCTCGGGTTCTATCAGAGGAATTCCCTGTATCCCATTTCGCTGATCTACGCGTATGTGGTCATGCTGCTCACCCTGATCCTGGTGATCCTTGCCAGGAAGCGTTTCCAGCGCCATCAGGTGATCGCGCTTTTCGCATATGCGCTGGCTCCGCTTTTCGTGGGCGTCCTGACTATTTTTACCTATGGTCTTTCCCTTTCCAGCCCGATCATTATGATGGTCTTCCTGCTGATGTACTGCGTACTGAACGTAGTGCAGGGCAAGGAAAAGGTCGTTGCGGAGAATGAACTGAAGATGGCTTCCGCCATTCAGGAAAATATGCTTCCGCGGATCTTCCCGCCATATCCCGAACGCGAGGAATTTGATCTTTATGCTTCGATGCAGGCAGCCAAGGAAGTCGGCGGCGATTTCTATGATTTCTTCCTGGTCGATGATGACCATCTGGCGCTGATCATTGCCGATGTGTCCGGCAAGGGCGTTCCGGCCGCACTCTTCATGATGGTTACAAAAGCCCTGATCAAGAACCAGACTCTGGCCGACTGCCACAGTTCGGCAGATATCTGTGTGAAGATCAACGAGCAGCTCTCGCAGAACAATGTGCTGGATATGTTTGTCACGGCCTGGGTCGGCGTACTGACGATTTCTACCGGCGAGTTGATCTGCTCGAACGCAGGTCACGAATACCCGGTAATCAAGAAGGCCGGCGGTAAATTCGAGATCATTAAGGACAAACACGCACCGCCTCTGGGCGCCATGTCCGGCATCAAGTATAAAGAGACCACCTATACCCTTTCCGCCGGTGATGTGATGTATCTTTATACCGATGGCGTCCCCGAAGCCACGAACCGTGAAAATGAACTCTTCGGTGCGGAGCGGATGCTGGAGGCGCTGAACAGTGCTTCATCAGACGATCCCAAGACGATCGATACCCATATCAAGGAAAGCATCGAACAGTTCGTCAACGGACGTTCTCAATTCGATGATATTACGATGCTCTGCATCAAGTACAACGGAAAAAACGGATCCAAGAAGCAAAACGGATCCGAAGGAGAAACAGGAACAGTCGCAACGACGAAGAAGGAGGAATAATCTATGTCTGAGACGAACGATCGCGTAGAAATCAAACTGAAAGGCCGTATCGATTCCGGTAATGCTGCCGCTATAGAAACGGAGATCCAGCAGAAGCTTTCGGGAAAAGAAAATGTCCCGGTGCTTTTCGATATGACGGATCTGGAATACATCTCCTCCGCAGGACTTCGTATCCTTCTGCGAGTCAAGAAAAGTTTTCCGGATCTGACTATAACCAATGCAAGTTCGGAAGTATATGAGATCTTGGAAATGACGGGATTTACCGAGATGATGAAGGTTGAGAAAGCCTACCGTGTCATGTCGGTGGAAGGCTGTGAAGTCATCGGTATCGGCGCCAACGGAATCGTGTACCGCGTCGATCAGGATACCGTCGTAAAAGCCTACAAAAATGCCGATGCCCTCGAAGATATCCAGCACGAGCGCGAAGTTGCGAGACTGGCCCTAATTCTGGGGATCCCGACGGCGATCTCCTACGATGTAGTTCGCGTAGGCGATAGTTACGGCTCCGTATTCGAGCTTCTGAACGCCCGGCCTTTTTCGAGCATATTGGCCGAGCACCCGGAGAAGATCGACTGGTGCGCCAAGGAGTATGTCGACCTTCTAAAAAAGATCCACGGCACGCTGGTTCCGGAAGGCAAGCTCCCCGATCTCAAGGATACGGTAATCGGCTGGGCCGAATTCATGCAGGAATATCTGCCGAAGGATAAGGGCGAGAAGCTCCTTTCTATGATCAAGGCCGTTCCGCACGACGATCACATGGTACACGGCGATTACCACACCAAGAACGTCATGCTGCAGGGCGATGAGGTCCTGCTCATCGATATGGATACCCTGGCAGTCGGTCATCCGATCTTCGAGCTGGCATCCGTCTTTAATTCCCTTCAGGGCTATGCGGAGCTTGACCACAGCCTGTTAAAATCCTTCCAGGGATATGATTACGAGATTGGAAGAGAATTCCTGACCAAGGTGCTGTCGCTTTATCTCGGCACTACCAACCCGAAGAAGATCCAGGAAGTCGAAGATAAGGCCCGCATCGTCGGTTATACCCGCATGATCCGCCGTTCGATCCGCCGCAAGGGACTTGAGACCGAGCAGGGCCGCGCCGAGATCGCATTCTGGAAAGAGCGTCTCCTGAAGCTCCTCGATGAATATGACACACTTCTCTTCACGCCGGACGAGCTCGTTCTGGATGCCGTGGAAGAGAATCTCCCTCTTCTTCAGGAGTTTATCGAGAAGCATCTGGAAGAGACCAATTGTCCCGCGAAGGCCAAGATGCAGATCGAGCTGGCCTCGGAAGAGATCTTCGTTAACATCGTAAACTATGCCTATGCACCGGAGAAAGGGACCGCCACCGTTCGTGTGGAGGTATCGGATGATCCGGTCTGTGTCACCATCACCTTCCTTGACCGCGGCGTACCGTACGATCCGCTTGCCAAAGAGGACCCGGATGTGACGCTGTCTGCCGAGGACAGAGAGATTGGCGGTCTCGGGATCTTCCTTACCAAGAAGACGATGGATGATGTTTCCTACGAATATAAGGATGGTCAGAATATCCTGACGCTGAAGAAGAACTTATGATGAATCAGAGAAAGTCGTCTCCATTCGATTCTGTACTGATCGATCTACACATGCATTCTCGAATCTCCGACGGATCGGATTCGCCGGAAGAGATCCTTGCGCGCGTCAAGGAAGCCGGTATCGGCATCTTCTCACTGACGGATCACGATGCCGTGGAGGGGTGCCGGATCATCCGTTCTCTTCTTTCTCCGAGCGAAAAGGACCCGCTGTTCATTCCCGGCGTGGAGTTCTCCTGCAAGGATAGCGAAGGAAAATACCACATCCTCGGGTATGGTTATGATCCCGAAAGCGAACCGATCAATAAGGTCGTCGATATGGGACACGAATACCGCATGAATAAAGTGAGAGGACGGCTGGACATGCTCCGGCAGGAATTCGGTTTTGACTTTCCTTCTGACGAGATCGATGAACTCCTCGCTCTTCCGAATCCGGGAAAACCGCACATCGGTAACCTCATGGTTAAATACGGTTATGCCGAAAGCAAAGAGCAGGCGATCCGTGAATACATCGACAAGGCGCATTTTAAGGGGCAGTATGTGAAGCCGGAAGAAGCAATCGAAGGGATCCTGGGATCCGGCGGCATCCCGGTCCTGGCGCATCCGTTTTACGGTTCCGGGGACCAGCTGATCCTCGGGCAGGAGATGGAAGAACGTCTTGTTAAACTCAAGGGATACGGGCTCCGGGGTGTAGAGGCCTTCTATTCCGGCTTTACGGATAAGCTTCGTAATCAGATGATCGAGTTCGCCGACAAATATGATCTTTATATCACGGCGGGAAGCGATTATCACGGAACGAACAAGTGGATCGATCTGGGTGATAACGGTCTTGGCGAAGGACCCAAACCCGAGCGGATGGTACGTTTCCTGGAGCTCATGGTATAATAGGTCAAAAGATGTTGGCGAGGCGGCTATGACCTATAAGGACGATCTTGAGAAACTGCGCAGAGAATCTCCCTTAAACACAGAAGAGAACAACTCTGTAGAGGTATTTACCAAAGAAGAGAAGAGTATGACTTTGTGGCAGAAGATCTCTCTTCCCTTCGTCCGCAATAGTTTCCTGTCCGTTCTTTTCTTCGTCCTGCTCACTTTACTCTGGATCGCGATCTCCCACACCATCGTATCCGCCGTGCGGGGCGTGTCTCGCGGGACGCTCCTGATCTTCATGATCAAAGACACTTTTTTCATGGTGCTTCTGGCTGCCGTGATGTACCGCATCTTCTGCACCCAGTTTGCAAACACCTATCATCTGGAGGAAGACAATAAGAAGTCGCAGGAACAGGCCAAAGAGTGGGAAGCGATCCAGCACTCCATGATGGAGACCATCCCGGAAACACTTGTGTATACGCTGGACCGCAACTTCAGATACACCTCTTTCAACAACCGCCATAAGTATTCGATGCTTCGTCTTTGGCATCAGGAGATCCATATCGGAGACTGCATTCTGGATCACATCTCCGACGAAGCCAAATACGAACGCCTGCGCAGGGATCTGGAACGTGCAAGAAACGGTGAATATATCTCGGATACCGAGAAATTCGGCGACAACGATCTGACGGCTATGTACTGGCAGACATATTATGCGCCGATCCTCGACGAGGATAAAAGGATCATCGGCGTAAGCTGTTTCATAAACAACATCACCTCACTCAAGCAATCCCAGAATATGAACCTGTTCCTGAGCTACCACGATCCGCTCACCAGGCTTTATAACCGAGTCTATTGCGAAGACCTTTTCGCGCAGCTGGAAAGGGAGCCTATCCTCCCCTACAGCATCATTGTTACGAACGTATCCGGCATGCGTCAGATCAACGATAACTACGGCCGTCAGACGGGAGATAATCTCCTGATCAAGATGAGCGAACTTCTGACCAAGTCGATCAAGGATAATGGTATCATAGCAAGGTGGGGCGGCGATGAATTCATCGTTCTGCTCCCCCATGTGGATGAAGCGACCACGGAAGCGCTGGCCAACATCTGTAAATGCGATTTTTCAGGCGTTACGGTCAACGGCATCCCGCTTCGCGCACATATTGGCTTTGCTACCCGGAAAGAGGTGGAGAAAACGCTTCCTGATGTGCTTCGTTCTGCAGAACACATGAGTACACAGAGCCGTTTGTAAGACTCTTTGAAAAGAAATCAAAAAAGTCTTCCTTGCCCTTATGTATATGTCTTGTTACAATATGCAAATTGAATCGTAACTTTACGATGATATACTTGTGCTTACCAAAGCGCCCTAAAGACCGTAAGTGACACCTGTCACATCGTATATATAAGGAGAACTGAACCGTGAAACATAACGCCCGTTCCGGCTACAATATTTACTCCTCGAAAAGGAGAAGCAACAATGACAGAAGGAAGATCTTCGTTGTTTCCTGTCTGTTTATCTGCATGCTCTGCGTCATTCTCGATATCGTTTTTATCGCGAAGCTTCTGACCGGAGGAAAGAAGGATGCAAAAGCGTCCGCTTCCACCACCGCGGGTTCCGTTATGACCGATGATTCCGGAAATGTGATCTCCGATTCCTCTTTGGTGCCCGGTGATTCATCCGAGCCCTCTGAGTCCGCAGCCACACGTGTTCAGACCGCTGATGCCGCTACACGCACAGCCAATCTTGAATCACTTCAGGCAAGTATTGCCGATTACCTCGGTAAACAATCCGGCCGTTACAGTGTGTACTACATCAATATGGCCAACGGGGAAACGGCGGCGTACAAGGAAAGCCAGCCGATCGTTGCCGCAAGTTCCATCAAGATCGCCTATAACACCTACCTTTACGAGAAGGCGGCTTCCGGCGAACTGTCTCTCGACGAGAAAATCACTTATAAGGCCGCTGCGTATCCGGATGGCGACTATGAATCCGGTACCGGAACGATCCAGACGCAGGCCGACGGAACAGAGTTTACGCTTAAGGAAGTCTCCCATCTTTCGATCACCATCAGTGATAACTGCGGCACCAATATGGTCCTTCGCCGTCTCGGCGGTGAGGATGCCGTCAATAACAATTACCTTAAGACCATCAGTTCTGTCGTAGACTATCGTGAGAAAGTAACCTATACCGACTATACCGGCGCCGAGAAGAGCGGGAAACGCCGTACCAGCGCGATCGACCTGGCTAAATATGCTGAGCGGCTTTATAAGGATTACAAGGGAAATACAACAGCATATCAGCCGCTGATCGATGATCTGTGCAACACCGAGTATAGCTGGGGTGTACCGGCCGGCGTATCGGGCGACTACAAAGTCGCGCATAAGGTTGGGTTCAACCCTTCATACGGCGCATATAATGACGTCGGTATCGTCTTCGGTTCAGAAGATTACGTGCTCTGCGTAATGACCGAGAGCGGCAATGGCGAACAGGCCAAGAAGATCATCGGAGAAGTCTCCCGCATGGTTTACGAGTACGTGGAATCCAATTACACCTGATCTTCCGGGAACAGTGCTTTTCAAAAGGAAAAACGAGGGCGTCATCGCGGCCGGTAAGGCAGAGAAGACGCCCTCTTCTTTGATTTATTACGGTTTGTTCACTGCATATTCATAAACAACACATAGAAACACATGTGAGTTCACGGTAAAATAATGATAGAATATTGTTGTTTGATTGCGTATTCTTTGACATTCAGAGTATCGACAGACGCAAGACGGCATGCTCGTCTTTGAGGAGAAAGAACGGGAGGAAAGAAAATGAAGAAAAGTAAATGGATCTTAGGTGCGCTGGCTCTCCTTGTAGCAGCAGCATTCGTGCAGAAACCGGCATCAGAGGGGATCCGCCAAACCGATAAAATCGGATTAAGTAATGCAGAATCTTCGTACACACAAGCTGCGGTAAGCTTGGGTATTCCGCAGAATGTTACGGTCAGCCGTTACGGCTACCTGCTCTTACAGCTCGACTGGCAGCCCGGATCGGTTTCCGGCATAGATACCGACAAGGTTTCCTATCTGATCTACCGCAGTGAAACCACCGATGATAACGATTTCGTGAACATCGGCTATACCAAGCCCGGCGTGACGACATTTATTGACGGCGGTCAGAATGGAAGCCTTGTAGCGGGAAAGGAATACTTCTACAAGGTCCAGGCGTACGATTCAAGCAGCGGAGCTACTTCCAACAAATACAACACGCAGCCTGTATCCGGTATCGCCGAGGCGATCGAGTCCCCCTGGACCGAGTTCTATAACGATGCCGATGCGATCGCGTTTCTGAAGAACGCCCTTTTGAACCGCAACACCCACATCGAGTTCTATGTATGGCTGAAGACTCTTCCTTCCGGATATTATGAGGGCCTAAAAAAAGCCGCTGTCGAGGAAAAAGAATCGTTAACCGACAATTCCAGTTCCGGCGACTATTTTAAGTTTCACAGCATCAGGAACACAGGCAGTCTGGATGATATGCGTGCCCAGCGCAATGGCCTGACCCTTTACAGGCTCACCTACAATCCCACCTATTACACGACTTCTTCCGAAGAACAGGCCGTTAACGTAGCGGTACGTCAGATTATTGCCAATGATCTGAATTGCACGATGAACTCCAGTGATTACGACAAGGCAAAAGCGGTGTATGAATTCCTGGCTTCTCTCGGAGAGTACGACACATCCCTTCGTGGAAGCAGTTCCCGAGTGACTGCCTATGACTGCCTTGTTCTCAACAAGTCCGTATGTCAGGGTTACGCCAACGCCGCATATAAGATGCTGCGCGAACTGGGCGTCATGAACCGTATCGTATCCGGTGAAGTCTATTACGAAGGACAGTGGCGTGTACATGCTTGGAACTACGTTCTGATCGATGGAGAATGGTACAACTTCGATGCCACATCCGAGGATCACTTCTATGAGTCCTACGGCTGGATCAGCTACAAGTGGTTCCTCAAAACCGATGCCGATTGCGGTGATTTCCATATCGTCGAGGAAAAGAATGACGATAACTTTGTTCAGAACCACCCCGGAGCCACAACATCCAAGATCGTTCCGATCACGGATAGCCTGACGCTGACGGCAACGAATATCAGCAGCACGACGATCAAGATCAACTGGAACAAGCTCGACAGAGCAACCGGCTATGCCTTGTACCGCTCCACTTCCCCGAACGGCACCTTTACCAAGATCGCAGATATTGCGGGACGTGAGACGGCAGACAAGAACATCACCAACGGAACGGTGTACTATTATA
Organism: Clostridiales bacterium; assembly: GCA_017620475.1. Classification (GTDB taxonomy): domain Bacteria; phylum Bacillota; class Clostridia; order Saccharofermentanales; family Saccharofermentanaceae; genus Scatonaster. The sequence continues at coordinate 14,967 of JAFZQI010000044.1, forward strand.
AAGTCCGTGCCTATGAGAAATGCGGAAGCCAGAATGCCTACAGTTCTTATTCAAGTGTGGTTCCGGCGATCACGCTGACCACCCCGGTGCTTTCTTCCACATCTTTTGAGATGCTGCCTCAGGGCGTGCAGGTCACACTTCCTGAGATCACGGGAGCTACCGGCTACAATCTGTTCCGTAAGAAGGCCGGCGATTCTTCTTACACCAAGATCGCATCGAATATTACCAACAGAGTATTTGTCGACAAGACCGCGGAACCCTCGACAGAGTACTGCTATCTTGCTCAGGCGAGATACGATAATGACAATCTCGGATTGCACGTACTCAGCAGTAATTCTAATTCGAAATCCGTTACGACGCCTGCCCGTACACCGGCAATCACTGCTACTCCTTCCAGTGGCGTGACGATCAAGCTGAGCTGGAGCCAGGTATCCGGAGCAACCGCATATGAGATCTACCGTTCTTCTTCCGAGAATGGTAACTATACGCTGGTAAAGACGACCACAGGTCTTTCTTCTTCCGACACCAACCTTACAGCCGGAACAAGATACTACTACCGTGTTGCCGCCTACAAGACCTCCAATGGCGCCAAGAAATACCTGACGTTCTGGTCCAATGCCAAGGCGACAGTCACGCTGGCTACGCCGACGCTCAATTCCGTTTCTTCGAATGCCAAGGGTGTCGTGATCAGCTGGAGCAAGGCAAGCGGTGCAGATTGTTACAACATCTACCGTGCCACCAGCGCGAACGGAACCTATTCCTATGTGGCCAGTGTTTTGAGCGGAACGCTTACCTATACAGATACCTCTGCGGAATCCGGTAAGACATATTACTATCGTGTCCGCCCGTATAAGAAGTTCAGCGGTGTCGTTTACTACGGCGGATACTCTTCTTATAAGTCGATCAATTATCTGGCTCAGCCGAAGCTTTCCGCCTCACCGAAGAGCGGCGTGACCATGAGTCTTTCCTGGAACGCCATTCCGGGAGCATCCGCATATGAGATCTACCGTTCCTCCAGTCTTAACGGAACATATACGCTTCTTAAGACGACGACCGGTACATCGACCTCGGACACCAACCTGACTGCAGGCACAAGGTATTACTACAAGATCCGCGCCGTAAAGAACACATCTTCCGGCAAGATCTACAGTAACTACTGTTCGGCTTCCGCCGCGGTAACTCTTGCTACGCCGAGTGCTCAGGGTATCACGAGGACGGCAAACGGAACAACGATCACATGGAGTAAGGCAAGTGGCGCAGACCGCTATAATGTCTACAGAGCCACAAGTCCGGACGGCCCGTATGAGTATGTCGCCAGCGTTCTCGGCGGACAGCTTTCCTATACGGATACCTCAACCGGCACGACCCAGTACTACTACAAAGTCCGCCCCTACAAGCGTGTTGACGGCGTAGTCTACTACGGTGGTTATTCTGGAAAGATCGGATGATCGATTAAACATTCAACGGATTCACAAGTTGACAAAAGGGCTGTCCGATGGACAGCCCTTTTCTTTATACAACTATTCAGTTTTCCCGAATCTCCCTCAACGCCTTTTCCGCCCATTCGATCACCTGTTCATCCGGTTCTTCCGTTTCCTTCAGGTCATAGGGCAGATGCAGTTCTTCGTATTTAAACTCGCCCATCTTGTGAAAAGGAAGAAGATCGATCCTCTCGATGCAGGAATATCCGTTAAGGCTTTTTAATCCCTCCAGGAGTTCGGTATTGGCCGCGCGCCATTCTTCTTCATCTTCGAACGGGCAGTCTTCCGAGGAGGAATCAAGGCTTCTTTTCCTGTCGATCAGAGTGATACCTGGGACAAGCACATGACGGATCCATACCGGTTTTCCGGCCTCCTGTCTGGCGCGAAGAAGGCTCCAGGCGTGCTCTGTCGTAGACCCGGTCAGTGCTTTTGCCTTAGAAAGATCGAAAGCCTTAATGTCCAGAAGGATCAGATCGGCTTCAAGAGCGGCCTCAAGTGCCGTGCCATCACAATAGATGCCGGATGTGTCGATGGCAACGTGGATGCCCTCGTTGTGAAGGGCGCGTGTGAGGGCAAGAACAAACTCCGCCTGACGCAGGGGTTCACCGCCGGAGATCGTCACGCCTCCTGAACGGATGTAGGTTTTGTACCGAAGGATCTTTCTGACCATCTCATCAACAGTCGTCTCTTCCCCACCTTCGAACCTCCATGTGTCGGGATTGTGGCAGAACTTGCATCGCAGGGGACATCCCTGCAGAAACAGCACGAAGCGGAGACCCGGCCCGTCAACCGCGCCAAGCGTCTCCACCGAATGCACATATCCTTTAATAGAGTTTCCCATTAGAACTTCGAGTGAACCGTTCGTCTCACAACTTCCATCTGCTGCTCATGTGTGAGGGTCGTGAAGTTGACGGCATAGCCGGAAACACGGATCGTCAGCTGCGGATATTTCTCCGGGTGATCCATCGCATCAAGAAGTGTCTTACGCAGAATAACGTTGACATTGATGTGGTGGCCGCCGTCGGTAAAATATCCGTCCAGAAGATTGTAGAGATTGACCTGCTGTTCCTCAAGGGTCTTTCCAAGAGTCGTCGGCAGGATCGAGAAGGTGTAGGAAATACCGTCTTCGCTGTAGTCGTACTGCAGGTTGGCAACCGACCTCATGGACGCAACAGCACCACTTCTGTCACGGCCGTGCATCGGGTTAGCACCCGGAGCGAAGGGCTCGCCTCCTTTTCTTCCGTCCGGTGTTGAACCGGTCTTCTTACCGTATACAACATTGGAAGTAATCGTCAGGATCGACTGCGTCGGGCGGGCATTTCTGTAGCACTTATGCTTAGAAAGCTGCTTCATGAACTTTCTTACGACTTCCGCCGCGATACGGTCAACCTTCGGGTTGTCGTTACCATACTGCGGATAATCGCCCGTGATCTCAAAGTCCACCGCCAGGCCCATCTCATTTCGGATCGGCTTGACCTTTGCGTACTTGATGGCAGACAGGCTGTCAGCAATGACCGAAAGACCCGAAAGGCCGCATGCCATGGTGCGGTCGATCTTCTCATCGTGCAGCGCCATCTCCAGTCTTTCATAGCAGTACTTATCGTGCATGTAGTGGATCACGTTCAGAGTGTTGATGTACAGTTTCGAGAGCCATGCGCAGGTCTCGTCAAAACGCGCCATGACCTCATCGTAGTCGAGATATTCAGAAGTGATCGGATTTCTGACCGGACCGACCTGATCGCCGGTCTTCTCATCACGTCCGCCGTTGATGGCATAAAGCAGGCACTTCGCGAGGTTCGCACGTGCACCGAAGAACTGCATCTGCTTGCCGACACGCATTGCCGAAACACAGCATGCAATTGCGTAGTCATCGCCGAACTTCTCGCGCATCAGCTCGTCGCTCTCATACTGGATAGAAGACGTATTGATGGAGATCTTCGCGCAGTACTTCTTGAAATTCTCCGGCAGATTCGGACTCCAGAGAATCGTCAGGTTCGGCTCAGGCGCCGGTCCGATGTTCTCGAGCGTATGCAGGAAACGGTAGCTCATCTTGGTGACCATGTGACGGCCGTCAAGGCCGATACCGCCGATGGATTCGGTGACCCACGTCGGATCGCCGGAGAAGAGCTCGTCGTACGCAGGCGTTCTCAGGAAGCGCACCATACGGAGCTTCATGATGAAATGGTCAACTACCTCCTGGATCTCGGACTCCGTCATTGTGCCGTTCTTAAGTTCCTCTTCCGCGTAGATGTCGAGGAAGGTTGACACACGGCCCAGCGACATCGCCGCACCGTTCTGCTCTTTAACGACACCGAGATAACCGAAGTACAGCCACTGCACGGCTTCGGTGAAATTTCTGGCCGCACGGGAGATATCAAAGCCGTAGCTCTGGGCCATCTTCGTCAGTTCATAAAGACTACGAACCTGCTCGGAGATCTCCTCTCTCTGCTGGATCGTTTCCACATCCATCACATCAGGCAGGATCTGATCCTTCGCCTTTCTCTTCTGGGCAATCAGGAATGCGGTACCGTAAAGCGGGATCCTTCTGTAGTCGCCGATGATGCGTCCGCGGCCATAAGCGTCCGGAAGTCCGGTCAGGATACCGCAGTGGCGCGCACGCTGCATCTCAGGTGTATACGCGTCAAAAACACCGTCATTGTGAGTTTTTCTATACTGGAAGACTCGTTCGACCTCAGGATCCATCTCTCTTGCATACGCCTCAAGAGAGCTCCTTACCATGCGGATACCGCCAAAGGGCATGATGGCACGCTTCAGCGGAGCATCGGTCTGAAGTCCGACGATCTTTTCTTTTTCTTTGTCAATATAACCGGGGGCGTGGGAAGTAATCGTGGAAATGGTATGCTCGTCCACATCGAGGACGCCGCCGTTCTCCTTTTCCTTCTTTCGAAGCGTCATCACCTGATCCCACAGGTCAAGTGTCGCTTGTGTCGGCGGAGCCAGAAACGACTCGTCTCCGTCGTACGGCGTGTAGTTCTTGTTGATAAAGTCGCGGACACAGATGTCCTCGGACCATTTCCCAGGTACAAACATTGCAATAATCCTCCCTCGCGAACATTTCTGCGGAGCACCCTTAGTCGGGCCCTCTCCCGAATCATTCCTCTTAAAAAGCCTTGCACAAAAACCCTTTGTCTTTCTTCTTTTCTTCCTCTCGAAAAGCACTGTTGCCTTCGGGTCCGCTGCCACACGTCCCCTTTTCAGATGTTTAGCAGGTGCCACCCCGCTATTTTCCAACACCGGGCGGGCGAGTGCCAAATCGCCCTTTTCCAGTTCTTTTCGATCCGAATACTCATCGTACTCGGCAAAGGATTCTTATTACTCCTTCATGATAATGTAAGCATCACATAATGTCACGAGGTTTTTCTTCGGAATTGTACACAAATTCCCTCCGACATTCTTGATGATCCTAAGTTATTTTCCTGTTTACGATCGGCACACCGATGAGGATGTCAGGAATCGGTGTCGTCACCTTCTCCTTCATCGCTTATAGTAATGACATCTTCATTCTCAAAAGCAATGATTTCCAGATTCAGATTTTCATATTTTTCCATCTTATCCATCTTCATCCTTTTTCTCCATTTACTTTTTCTTTCTTCCTTATTCATCGCTGAAAGACATTATGTATTCCCGCCAATGTATGTCTTGGCGGCTCTACTGTAGTAATAGATAGCCGCCAGGGCATTTCTGACATGTGCGGTCTTCTCAGGATCATCGTATGCCGCATCTCCTTTTGCCAGCCAGCTTCGGATGTAGGAATAACCCGATACCTGAACTGTTGCAGCGCCGGCATCTGTGGATGCAATGATCGTATACATCGTATCCAGGTCATAGGCCTTGATACCCGCAACCGATACCTTGTATCTTCCATCACTCTGCTTTGCCACCGTGACCTGTTTTCCGCCTGACACTCCGGAAGCTGTAGTGCTGCTTCCATCAAGCACAACTGCCTCACCATTCTCGCCTAACTTAACCGCGAAAGCTCCTGTGTAGTTTTCCTGCGGTGTAAAGTAGGCATTGATGATCGTGTCATCGTCAAAGGTCAGCGAATAGGTGATCTTTGTGAACGCCTCATTACTGATCGATTTACTGAAATTATACTCACCGTTGTTGATCGCAGAAAGGACAGAATCACAATCATAGCCCGAAGCACCATCTGATCCGGTATAGTACTTATCCATCTCCAAATGGTCTGTAAATGTCCATCCGCGCACATCCATCAGATACGGCTGGATATAGTGACCATAGTCGGCAAGAGCCCGCACCAGAGCCACTGTTTTTTCATCAAAGGCATTCTCGTTATTCGCCAGAGCGCTTTCAAAAGCCTCGATATATGCTTTCACGGAATAGTTATCCGTGATCGTTTTCACTTCTCCGCCCTTGCTGTAGGTAAATGCAGCTACGATCTCGTCTGCCATCTGATACGCGTTAACATAGCAGATAAAGACATAGCGTGAGTCGTTTTCCAAAGAAGAACGGGTCGTCTCCGCCGCCGATTCCTGCGCCGTCGCGACTGTAAGTCGTAATCGTGCCGCCGTTAATGACAATGGTGCCGCCATCGCAGTTTTTGCCTTGGCCACCCCCGATGCCCGCGCCGTTTTCACAGGTGTTGGAATCCGTCGGCCCGTTCGCACATGTGAACATTTCGTTACTTATAGTCCTCTACGTCGAACTTTCTGTCCTTAAAGTAGTAGTCGCGGTCTGCCTCGGTGATTTCACGTACGACATGACAGGGATTTCCCACCGCGAGCATATTGTCCGGGATGTCCTTGGTGACAACAGAACCCGCCCCGATGACCACATTGTTGCCAATCGTTACGCCAGGCAGAACACAGACATTGCCGCCGATCCATACGTTATCGCCAATCGTGATATCGATACCGTATTCATAACCGGAATTTCTTGACTCCGGGTGGAGAGGATGACCTGCGGTACAGAGCATGACATTCGGGCCGCACATGAAATCATCGCCGACCTTGACCTTACCGACATCCAGTACAACAAAGTTGTAGTTCGCAAAGAAGTTCTTACCGACTTCAATATTGTAGCCATAGTCACAGAAGAAAGGCGACTCGATGCAGATGAACCCTTCCTTGGTCTTTCCGAGGATCTCACGCAGGAGCTTCTCTCTTGCCTCCGGCTGATCCGGCGGAAGGTTGTTATACTTAAAGACCTTCGTCTTATTCGCCATGCGTTCTTCGGAAAGGCCGTCCAGCCAGGACTTGTACGGCAAATTGGCAAGCATTCTCTCTTTATGGTTCATCGTTCATCCCCCTTTAATACAATAATGAATCCGTTGTTGATTTACAAAGCACTTTTATGCATCGAGTACGCGCACATCATTTAAGCATCGAGCAAACGAACATCCGTCTCTTCGACGTTCGCTACGAACCACTTCCCGTCGATGCGAACCGTGATGATCTCGTAGATGTCCTCCACCTGGTAATCGGTCCCATCCACCGTCTGGATGAGGGGAACGACCACCTCGGAAACCTCTGCCTTCTCTATGTCATAGGCTTTCTCAATACCCGAATCAATATCGTCAACATCGTACTTTTCCGTCTCGACCTCAATTCCCTCAAGGTCGATCACGACGGAATCCTTCACCGCCTTGGCCTGCTGCAATGAGGAGTCGATCAGCTCATCAATGTTGGTCTTGCCCTTCTTGATCGCATCCGGATCCGGGAACACTTCCTGAAATTCCTTCTTTTTGCAATCGGAAAAAGCCTTCCAGTACGCCCGGATCGCTTCTTCGGAGGACGCAAATCCGTTTTTCTGCGTCTTTTTCTTTCCGTTTAATGTAATGTTGATTGAGCACGCACTGATCGAAAAGCACATTACCACAGCGGTTACAGCTAATATCAGTTTCTTCGTGCCTCTTGCCGTTTTCGTTTCCATCACCTTTTTCATGACCTTCTCCCTATTCCCTTTTTTCGTTTTTTTCTAATGAAATTATACCACGCATCAGGGCCCGCTCTTTCTTTTTCCCGAATATGGGCGTCGTTCACTTTTTGACAAATCGCACAACACCTTTTCTGTGGTATTGACACATGGCAAGTGGTATTTTATAGGTGACGAAAAAGGAGATAAACTATGTGTATGCGTAAAACGAAAATAATCTGTACCCTGGGTCCTGCCGCGGATTCCGATGAGGTCGTTCGTGAGCTGATGCTCGCGGGCATGAATGTCGCGAGACTGAACTTTTCCCACGGTTCCTACGAAGAACACCAGCAGCGTATTGACCGCGTGAAGCGGATCCGTGAAGAACTCGATCTTCCGGTGGCACTTCTGCTTGATACCAAGGGTCCGGAGATCCGCACCGGAGAATTCGAGGGCGGAAAGACAAATTTCATCGAGGGTTCTGAGGTCGTCATCCGCCAGAAGGATGTCATCGGTACCGACAAGGAATTCTCCGTTTCCTATAAAGAACTCGCCGGCGACGTGAAAGAGGGTTCCCGTATCCTCATCGATGACGGTCTCATCGAACTGATCGTAAACCGTATCGAGGACGGCGACATCTACTGCATAGTAAGCAACGGCGGACCGGTTTCCACGAAAAAGAGCGTCAACGTCCCGGACGCGGAGCTCTGCCTGCCGGCCCTGACCGCAAAAGATAAGGAAGATATCCTTTTCGCCGTGAAGAACGAGTTCGACTTCATTGCCGCTTCCTTCGTCAGAAAGGCCAAGGACGTTCAGGAGATCCGCCACATTCTCGAGAAGAACGGCGATCACGGCATCAACATCATCGCCAAGATTGAAAATAACGAAGGTATCCTGAATTTTGATGAGATCCTCCGCGTAAGTAACGGCATCATGGTGGCCCGTGGTGACCTCGGTGTCGAGATCCCGGCCGCAAATGTACCGATCGTGCAGAAGAGATGCATCCAGCAGTGTCACACTGCCGGTAAGATCTCCATTACTGCAACACAGATGCTGGATTCGATGATCCGTAATCCCCGTCCGACCAGAGCAGAGGTTTCGGACGTGGCCAACGCCATCTACGACGGCACTTCCGCAGTTATGCTCAGCGGTGAGACCGCCAACGGCAAGTATCCGGTGGAGGCACTGAAGATGATGGTTCAGATTGCCGAGCAGACCGAGGCTTCCATCGATTACTGGTACCAGTTCAGCAAAGCTAAGCCGAACATGATGCCTTCTGTCGCAAACGCGATCTCCCATGCATGCTGTACTACCGCGATGGACCTCAATGCGAAGGCGATCGTTACGGTAACCCACGGCGGAAGAACAGCCCGTCAGATCTCCCGTTTCCGTCCGGCCAGCCCGATCGTAGCCGGTACGCTGTTCCCGAGAGTACAGCGCCAGCTGAATCTTTCCTGGGGTGTTTTCCCGATCCTTGTTCCGGAAGTCGCGACAACTGACCAGCTCTTCGAGGTCGGCATGCAGGCCGCCCAGAAGTGTTCTTTCCTGAGTAACGGTGATCTTGTCGTTATGACCGGCGGTACTCCGGTCGGCATGAGCGGTACGACCAACACCATCCGTGTACAGGCTCTCGGAAAGTCTATCGTTCACGGTAACGGCCAGCCCACCTCCGATGAGCAGGGTTCCCAGGTCACCGGAACGGTCTATATCGTCAAAGATCCTGAGCACCTCGAGGCGCAGCCGCCGCTGTCCGAGGACGACAGCATCATTCTCGTCGCCCCGTACACCAATAATAAGATGATGCCTTTCATCAAACACGCGAAGGCCCTGATCGTTGAGGATGACGACTCGGCATCGCATGCTGCCACAGTTGCCATGGCGCTGGATATCCCGGCGATCCTGTCGTGCGAGAACTGCACCAAACTTCTTAAGGACGGCGCGACCGTATCCGTGGATGCCAAGAGAGGGTCCGTATCCTGACCGTATACCGGGCTCTCGAAGCAGCAAAAAACAATGAAATATTTCTTTGACATTCTAACTATTTTGCCCTCTCCAACTGCTCAAAAAGGGCTGATTTTTGCGTTTTTCAGCGGTCTATGGTAAAATAAGCAATAATTATGCTTTGATGAAAGGAGAAGGACATGAAGTTCAAGCGCGATCCGAATAAGAAACATCATCGGAACGGCAACCGTATCTCTGTCGGGATCGGTACGGCGATCGTGATCCTTCTGGCCTTTTCCTGCGTTGTCGGCGCCGATTCCCTCTTGAGCGATTCGTCCGACCACATCGAAGGTGAGTTCTATGATATGGTGACATCCGAATATCAGGGCCCGATTTTGGTCAGCACAACCGAAAGTACAGAGGCCCCTGAGGTCGGAATCGAAACAAAGTCGGAAGAGATCGTTGTTACATCCGCTACTTCGGAAATGACAACTTCAGCAACCACCACAACTTCCGCAACAACAGATATGACATCCGCCAGCTCTGATTCATCTGCCACATCGGATCTCTCCGCTTCCACTTCTAATTCCGTCGATCCGCTGGAGCCTTCCGAAGGAACACCTACACCGGAAGCCACCGCGACACCTACACCGACTCCTAAACCGGAACGCACACCCACTCCGACCTCCACGCCGACTCCGACACCGAAGCCGGAGATCACGGAGGAGCCCTGGGAAGCCATCTTCTACACCATCGGTGAAGTCAATGTGCGTAAAGGTCCCGGTACGGAATATGATATCATCAAGACTTTGAAGCCCGGCGACGCGATCGAGGTCGTCGGTATTACCAGTAACGGCTGGTACCATACCGTCCGCGACACGTATGTTGCGGTCTCCATGTGTACTTCCGAACCGCCGGCCACACCGACACCGAAGCCCGAATGGCATCCGTCTCCTACGCCGAAGACTACGCCGAAGCCGGAGCGTCATGACGATCCGGATCCGACGAACACACCGAAACCGGACCCGACGGCCACACCGAAGCCGGAGCCGACCGAAAACAAGTCCAGTGACGGCATGACCCTGGTGGCTTCCGACTTCAGGATCACCTTCTACGGACCGGACTATGCCGGTCCGGGCACCGATAACCGCACTACAGCGACCGGTACGACCTGTAAGGAAGGCCGAACGATCGCCGTTGACCCGAGCGTCATCCCGTTAGGGTCGACCGTTTATATCGAGAATGACCCGCTTGGCGGCGATGGCTATTATATCGCCGAGGATACGGGCTGGGGTGTCGACGGACACTCGATCGATATCTTCGCCGAGAACGGCGAGAGCATGTCAACACTTTATGGATATAAGATCTATATCGTGAACTGACACTAAGTAAGATTTTAAAATTGTCACAACGAAGGGACATATATATATGGCACAACTGAAAAACCGAAACGGATCCGGCAACGAAGGGTCCGGCGTGAAGTACAACAACGCCGTCCGCCTGCCGTCCGCTTCAATACGCTCGGGAAAGAAGACCCAAGGCGCATCGAAGGCGTCCTCGGGAAAGAAGTCTTCTTCCCGTTCTACTACGTCTAAAACTTCGACAAAATCATCGAATTCCTCCCGCGCGAAGTCTTCTTCCAAGCTGACTTCTTCGCGCTTAAAGTCCAGGAATTTCCGATCTTCCAAGAGAAGCGACCGCTCAGATAAGAGAAGCGGCAAGGGTCCTTCCTTCTCCGCTAACGATTTCTTCTCCGGAAACAGTGCTTTTGCCACGACCTCGGACGATGTACTGTCTTCGATCAACAATACATTCATGAAGACCGTCCAGGATGCCGAGCGAGCTTTTGCCTCCCCCAAGGAGACATATAAGCTCAAAGTCATCCCCTTAGGCGGCATGCAGGAGATCGGCAAGAATATGACGCTCTTTGAGTACGGTAACGACATCATTATCGTGGATGTCGGCGTCGCTTTTCCGGAAGAGAGCATGCTCGGCGTAGATGCCGTGATCCAGGATTACACCTATGTTCTTCAGAATAAAGACCGTGTCCGCGGTATCTTCCTGACACACGGACATGAGGACCATATTGGCGCGCTGCCTTTTCTGATGCGGGAGCTGAAGTGTCCGCTTTACGGAGGTAAACTCACCATCGAACTCTGCCGTCACAAGCTCATGGAGGCCGGTGTCGGAACAAGAGGGATCGAACTGGTATACTGCGCCGCGGGCGACACCATCAAGACCGGCAGTTCTTTTTCCGTCGAATTCATACGTGTTAACCACAGTATCGCCGACGCCTTCGCCCTGGCTATCCGGACGCCCATCGGTAATATCATCCATACCGGTGACTTTAAGATCGACTTCACACCGATCAACGGCGAGCCGATCGACCTCGGACGTTTTGCGGAATACGGGCGTCAGGGCGTGCTCCTGATGCTGGCCGAGAGCACAAACGTGGAGATCCCGGGTTCTTCTCCGTCTGAAAAGCACGTGGGCGAGTCCTTCCAGCGGATCTTCCAGAACACGACGGGAAGGATCATCATCGCGACCTTCAGTTCGCACGTTCACCGCATGCAGCAGATCTTTACCGCCGCCGAGATGTATAACCGCAAAGTCGCGCTCATCGGGCGCAGTATGCTCAATACTTTCTCCGTGGCCAACTCTCTGGGTTATATCAACATGAATCCCAGTACCCTGATCGACATTAACGATATCAGCAAATATGAGCCGGAAGAAGTGGTGATCCTGACGACCGGCTCGCAGGCTGAGCCGATGTCGGCGCTGTCGCGTATGGCGTTCGCGTCCCATCGCGTCGTGGATATCCACGAAGGCGATACGGTCATTCTTTCGGCCCACCCGATCCCCGGCAACGAGAAGCCGATCTACCGCGTCATCAACGAGCTTTTCCGCCGTGGAGCGCATGTCATCTATGAATCCCTGGCCGATGTACACGTGTCCGGCCATGCTTACCTTGATGAACTTACACTGATCCACACTCTGGTAAAGCCTAAATTCTTCGTGCCCTGTCATGGTGAATACAGAATGCTCTTCCGGCATGCCGCACTGGCACAAAGACTGGGCATTCCGGAGTCCCGCACATTCATTCTCAACAACGGAGATGTACTGGAGGTATCTGCGGATCAGGCGAAGATCAACGGCTATGTTCCGGCCGCACCTGTTCTTATCGACGGTGCCGGTGCGGGAGACATTGACAACCGTGTATTCCGTGACAGACGGGTACTGGCCGATGACGGTGTGGTATCCGTATCCATCGTTCTTTCCAAGGTATCCGGTAAGCTCCTTTGTCCGCCGGTCCTGCAGTCTGTGGGATTCCTCTTTGAAAGCGAAGCCGGTCCGATCCAGCACGAATGCTCACAGAAGCTCTATAACTATCTGCACCGGCTGGAATCACAGAAATCCACAAAATCGATCCGGGAAGCGGTGGAATCCAATCACATCCGTGACGCACTCAAGAGCATGCTCTATGAGAGCACGAAGCGGCGCCCGCTGATCATGATATCCGTTTCCGAGGTGTAAGTGCCGTCATTTCCGTAATACATGATTGACTTGAGCCATGTGAAGTGAAATTATCGCGTGGTGTATTCTCCGTTCGGATAAAAGTAGCGAAGTTCTTCATTGAGTTTGGCTATAGATGAGGCTCCGGACGGATTTCCAAGTTCAGGTATATCGAGATACAAAAACAGATGCTCGACCTTGGTCTCATCGATGGTACCATCGGTAAACACACATTGGAACCCGATCGTCCAGTAGTAATCGTACACTGTCCCCTCGCGACCGGAATCGTCACGGATACGTACCCGATAAAACGGGAATACACAGCTTCTTGATCCGAAGATCTCCTCGTCTTTTGCAAATCCGTAGCCGACATACTCGAAATCCTCGAGGACACATCCCTTGGGGAGCCCCCGGACTTCCTCCCTTTCAAAGATCGCTTCCGCTTCTTCTTTGATCCTCTCGATCTGACCTGAGGTGATCTTATCTATGTCGGTCTGAGGCTTTGGATCTTCGGGGAAATAATCCTCCGCCCGGGTAGGTGCCACGTACGTTCCCTTAGTCTCCGGCTGATCGTGATCAATAGAAGTTGTGACGATAGATTCATCTTTTCGGATCTCTTTGTCGGTCAGGGCCACCACCGCTGCCGATACTCCTCCGGTAATCAGAACACCGGCCAGCGTCACCGCGGCGATCTTGATCCGGCTATAGCGTGGCGGCGCAGGCTGAAGATCCTCTTTCTTCACCACCGCATTCTTGACATGGGAAACCGAAGAGCCGGAAACCGCCCCCATCTGCTGCTCCAGGTTCTTTTCGAGTTCTTCAAGCGGAATCGGAGGCGGAAGTTCGCGGTCGTTTTGAAGCGGTAAGTCACGCCCGTTCGGTTTTTCTTTCGGTGGGAATTCCTGACTCATCACGATCTCCTCAGACTTCCGAACGGCTGTTTCTTTCGGCGATAAACGTCTCAAAGTTTTTCTGTTCGATATCGTTGAAGTAGTAATCCTCACCATGGCTGTCCCATTCGTCCGCCGGGATCCTCTCTTCATACCAGCCGAACTGCCGGTAATACTCGAGCATCTCCTGGTTGCGGAAGATGTAGCCATAGCGGGCCAGAAGCTCGTTGATCGCCATGCGGAGTTCTTCATCAGTAAGTTTGGCGATCTCATCATCCGAAACCACTGCGATATTGCTGTCCGGGAAGATATACCCTTCATCTTCCGGGGCCTTGCCCACGCGGTAAATCGTCCCATCCAAATTATCTTCGTAATAGTAATCGTTATAGCGGCCGCTGATACTGCGTCTGACATCGGCAATGGAAGAAAGACCGGACGTACTCCATTTGTCAAAGCTGATCAGTTCATCAAGTGGTTCGATATAGCACACGTACATCTCGCCGTTCTTATAGACATCAAAGTATCCGATATACCAGTAGATCGTCTTCTTCTCCGTCTGATTTCCGGTATTATCGTTAAGTTTGATTTCATAGACCATATAGACGATGCTCTTATCCTCCGAGTAAGAAGCAACGATAGCCGACCCTTTATATTCAATGGATTCACGATGGACACCGCTTGGAAGATATCCGTAAAAATCTTTATAGTAGTCCTCCCCTTCATTTCTGAGCTTCTTCATCTGACCGGGATTGATCTGATTCAGCCGCGTCACTCTGCTCTTTTCGCCGTAATCCTTCTGATCCGAAGAATCGAACGGAAGCAGGAGACTTCGGTCCAGCTGATCCTCGAGGACCTCAATGTCATAGTTGATCTGTTCCACAACAGAATCCAGATTCTCCGTGCCCGGTGTGGTCCAGTTCTCATAATAGATGACCAGCCCGATCTGATTAGTAACGGAAGTATCCACAGTACCATCCTGATACACTTCGCTATAGCCGATCGTCCAGAAGAATTGCCGTTTTACCGGCACATCTCCGGTTGCATCCGTGACAAGGACCTGATAAGTCAGATATACGAAACTTAACTCTTCGGTAGGCGTACTGCTCCAGTCAGCCAGTACACATCCCACGTAGTTAAAAGCATCGAGGGTCACTTTCGAAGGGAGCTTTCCGCATTCGTAGTCCCCTTCATCGAACCTCTCCCTGGACTTCTGCTGCATTAACGTCATCTGTTTGTCCGTTACCTGGCTAAGCGAAGTCACATGGAGATGCCGCGATGACGGATCCGGAGTGATGAAAAGATCATCCGAAGGATCCGATACCGGTTCCTCTGAAGACATTTCGGCAACGGTCGTCTTCTTCGTTTGTTTCTTTTTCGAATTGGTATCTTTATCCTTGGAAAAAGCACCGTTAAGGGCGAGTGAGATGACAATAATCACACCGGCGATGGCAATAATATGGATCGCGATGATATAAACCAGTTTCCATCTGCTCTTCGGAGATTCCGGTAACCGGGACGGCAGATCCGGCCGTCCGTTCTGGTTAAGTGGCATATACTAGCACCTCTTCTTTCTTCTGCTCTCACTTATTAGACACATGAAGACCGGTCTTTTTTTGCAGAAGACGAAAAAACTTAATTCCCTTTTCGAACTTCGATCACATCCCGGATCGCCTTGATCCGTCCCAGAACACGATCGAGCTGTTCCTGATCCTTGACTTCGATCGTCATGGTAAACCGCGCCGTGATGTCTTTCATCGCGGACATCTGGGCCGAAGTGATCGGTATACGCTCCTCGGCAATGGCGTTGGATATATCTGCCAGAAGATGACGGCGGTCATGTGCGATGACCGTAAACTCGACAGGATAGATCGCCTTGGTATGTTTCTGGTCGTTCCAGTATACCTCGATGAGTCTCGAAGCACGCTCCGCCGCGCGGGTGGATGCGGTGGCATTTCTCATGATGTTGCGGATGTTACTGCAATCCTTCCGGTGGACACCCACTCCGTTACCACGTGTAATGTAACCGATGATCTCATCTCCGGGAACAGGATTACAGCAGCGGGACAGATGCACAAGGCAGTTCTCAATGCCTGTCACCACAACACCGGTATCCTGATGGGCTTTCGAAGACTGTCTCTTGCCCGTATGGCTCTGCTCCTGGGAACTGGCAACGAGTGCCGGACCTGCGGTGATATTCTTCTCGTCGAGGATCTCTCTGGAGATCGGCTGATAGACCACCTGGCCGGCGGAGGTGACACGATAGCCCAGTTCGAAGCGCTCGTCCTCCGGAAGCGAACGGATATATTCATCACGAAGGCGCCCCACCACTTTCTGTGCCGTGATTACGCCGTACCCGATGGCCGCATAAAGGTCATCAAGCGTATTCTGCGCCGTCTTCTTCAGGATCGCATCCACATAGTCCTTCTGCAGAAGCTGCCTGGGTGTAAAGCCGATCTTCTTGATCTCGCGCTCCACCGTCTCACGTCCCAGAAGGATATTATCATCTCTGGATTCTTTCTTGAACCACGCATTGATCTTGCTCTTTGCCTGTGACGTCTTGACCATCTTCAGCCAGTCACGGGACGGCCCCTTGATCTGATCGGATGTCAGGATATCTACGATATCGCCATTCTGAAGTTCATAGGAAAGCGGAACCAGACGGCCGTTGACCTTGGCGCCGTACATCCGGTTACCGATACCGCTGTGGATCGCATAGGCAAAATCGATCGGGCAGGAGTGCAGCGGCAGAGAGATGACATCCCCCTTCGGCGTGAACACGAATACTTCTTCCGCCACAAGGCCGGTCTTAAGCGAATCCAGATACTCTCCCGCATCCTTGGACTCACCCTGCCAATCAAGGATCTGACGCAGCCACGACAGCTTGTTATCCAAAGCGGTATTCTTCATTTTCGCATTCGAATTTCCGCTCTCCTTATATTTCCAGTGCGCCGCGATACCGTATTCAGCAGTACGGTGCATCGAGAACGTGCGGATCTGCACCTCAAACGGGATACCTTCCTTGCCGATGACCGTCGTGTGAAGAGACTGGTACATGTTCGGTTTCGGCATCGCGATATAATCCTTGAAACGGCCCGGCATCGGGTAATACATGTCGTGTACAAGGCCAAGGACCGCATAGCAGTCGGATACCGTATTCACGATGATGCGGCAAGCAAAGATGTCATAGATCTGATCGAGATCCTTCCCCTGCTGTTTCATCTTGTTATAGATACTGTAGAAATGCTTCGGACGGCCTTCGATCTCCGCCGTGATTCCCATCTCTTTGATGCGGTCCTGCATCTCGCCGACCACCTTCTCCAGGAATTTCTCTCTTTCGGAGCGTTTCTGGGAGATCGCGCCGCAAAGTTCATAGTAGGCATCCGGATCGGTATAGCGGAGACACAGGTCTTCCAGCTCCCACTTGATCTTATAAATACCGAGACGATGAGCCAGAGGGGCATAGATATCTCTCGTCTCCAGTGCTTTTTCCCGCTGTTTGGCCGGATCCTGATGTTTCATGGTCCGCATGTTATGCAGACGGTCGGCAAGCTTAATGAGGATGACGCGGATATCCTTCGCCATCGCCAGGAACATCTTACGCATGTTCTCTGCCTGCTGCTCTTCCTTTGAAGAATAGGGGATCCGTCCGAGTTTGGTCACGCCATCTACAAGCAGCGCCACATCTTCACCGAAGATCTCCTGAAGCAGTTCCACCGTTACCGGCGTGTCTTCCACCGTATCATGCAGAAGTGCCGCCACCAGGGTATCGGTATCAACTTCAAGTTCCGTCAGGATCTGCGCCGTGGCAATCGGATGGATAATGTAGGGTTCACCGGTTTTTCTCTTCTGGGAACTGTGGGCACGATAAGCAAACGCGAAAGCCCTGCGGATCCGTTCAGCGCCCTTCTCGGCCGCCTCATTGTCCGTCGCATCCTTTCCCGTGTAGGACTTATACTTCGTGATCACCTCGTCGAGAAGATCCAGGATCTCTTCGCTTACGCCTTCCGGCATAGACTCATCCCGAAGCGTATCAAAAAGCGCCATCTCTTCCGGTGTCAGTTCTTCGGTTTTCTTACTATCCCCACTCATTTTCTCACCCCGGTCCTCCCGCGGTTTCCGCTGTACGGTAAAGCACCCGGAAGGTCTTTGTATCCTCAAGTTTAACCTTGTCTTTCACAGATAGCAAGGAAAAACATATTCTTTCATCACTCAAACGGACCATTTCCAGAAGTCCTGCCTCGCGGAAAATGTCCAGGATCCGCGAAATCTTAAAAGCGTGGAGGGGTTTTCGGTATTTCCCCGTCACCATTCTCGCAAGAAGCGTCAGATCACACATATTGCTCCCTTTGCAGTTTTCCTGAAGGAAACGGTAAAGGATCGTCATCTCTTCTCCGGTCGGCCGCAGATCCTCTTCCTTACAATTTCCGATCTTTGCGATACTCTTAAGCGGAAGCCCGTTCCGAAAGAGATTCTCCAGTACCTGCGGGGCGTCCCAGATCGTCTTTCCGATAGGCGTAAAATGGATGTCTTCCACCACCATCTGCACCCTGGTCTCGCCGTTCCAGGTATTGGTACTCGGTTTTCCGAGGACCGATACCGAGCTCCCCTGCACATACAGATCCGACCAAAGATCCGCACATCGGAACGCGATCGAATCCAGCATTCTGGTCTGCCCGTTGGAAGTATAGGACAGCGACATTTTCAGGTGATTCTGTTTCTCTCCTACCGCCTTTGCCTGCGCGATCTTAAGATGCGAAACCAGGAACAACGGTTCCTGATTACCCTCTCCGAAAGGTTCGAGTGCAGAGAGTTCCTGCACTTCTTCCAGCGTCATGTCCTCGGGCTCGATGCTCTGATCCACCTCGATGACCTGCTCATCCTTCTCGCTGTTTCTCTCTTTGGCATATTTTCTTACTTCTTCTACAAAAGCACTGTATTTTGCCGCTTCTATGCTGACACCTGCGGCTCTCTTATGTCCGCCGTACTGCGCCACCGTGTCACCGCAGTATTTCAGGCACTCCAGAATAGGAAATTCTCCGGCGGTCCGGCAGCTCCCCTTATACATTCCGGATTCCGGATCCAAGCTGAATACAATGGCACTTCTTTGGAAACGGTCTACCAGCCGGCTGGCTACGATCCCCAGGATCCCCACATGCCAGTTCTCTCCGGCAACGAGGATCGGCATCGACGGATTACGCATTTCCTCGATCCTTTTCGGATCCGATTCGATCTGCGCGATCGCCTCATCCATCACCTGCTGTTCCAGCATCTGCCGCCGCGAACTCTCCTCCACCAGCGTCTGGGCCAGTTCATTGGCTCGTTTGACATCCGATGTCAGAAGGAGTTCCAGCGCGCGTGTCGCATCCCCCAGACGTCCGCAGGCATTGATCTTCGGTACGACCTGGAAAGCGATGTCCCTTGCGGACATACGGACGGTCATATCTCCCGTATTCGACCGGACAAGCGACAGGAGCGAAAAAAGGCCGAGTCTTCTGTTCTGCGCCAGCATCCGAAGGCCCTGCTTGACGATCGTCCGGTTCTCGCCCATAAGCGGTACCACGTCCGCGATCGTACCGATGCAGGCGATATCGATGAAATTCTCCCACTCATCCGCTGCTACAGAAAGCCCTTCAGCTGAAGCGGCGGTACTTTTCTGTCCTTCCAAAGAAGAGGTATTCTCTTTACTCTCCTGCCCGTTGATCCTCAGACAGCAGGCCTGCGCCAGTTTCAGCGCCACACCCGCCCCGCAGAGATGTTCATACGGGTAGGTATTATCTTTCCGCTTACAATCCAGCACTGCAAGTGCCGGTGGAAGGACATCCTTCACTTCATGGTGATCCGTCACGATCACATCGATATTTTCATCGATAAGACTTCCTATCTCGTCCGCGTTTGCTACGCCGCAGTCTACCGTCACCACAAGGTCCGGTTTCTTGGCCCGGATCTTCTCGATCAGCGCCGCCGATACGCCGTATCCTTCCACCAAACGGCTGGGAAGAAGATAGTCGGCATTGCCGCCCAGACGCTTAAGGAAAAGCATCATGATTGCCGTTGCCGTGACGCCGTCCGCATCGTAATCGCCGCAGATCAGGATCTTCTCACCGTTTCTAACCGCCGCAAGGATACGATCCACCGCGACGGACATATCGTTCATAAGAAAAGGGTCATGCCACTCCCCTTCCCCGCTTTGCAGGAAAGCCTCTTTTTCCTGCGGCGTAGTAATCCCGCGCGCTTTCAGGACACGATCCAGAAGCGGTGAACCCTGTATTTCTTCATCATATTGCGGCAGCTGCCATTTCTTCTCAAGAAGTATCACGCCAATACCCCACTCATCTCATCATCTAGAAATATTGTAACACTCTTTTTTCTTCACGCGTGACCGTGATATCAAGCGCAGATCGTTCTTTTGGAATAAAAAAGTTGCCTCAGATGTGACGAACCACTTCTGAGACAACCGCATAAACTTTGCAAAATGTGAGCCAAGCTTATCTCTTGCGCTTTCTAGCCGCCTCCGACTTCTTCTTACGGCGTACAGAAGGCTTCTCGTAGTGCTCTCTCTTGCGTACCTCAGCGAGTACACCAGAACGAGCGCAGGAACGCTTAAAACGGCGCAGAGCACTGTCAAGGGACTCATTTTCTTTAAGTCTGATTTCCGACACTTGTTATCCCTCCTTCCGTGCAATAAACTTGGAAAACCGTAGATCGGTTTCAAACAAGGCATATATTACCTTAAAAATCGCCTCTCGTCAACGAAATTTGCAAATTCCCATGCACTTCCCGTTCCTCTCAGGTGAATCTACCATCTATTATCAGCAAACCGGCCGTATTCTTACCATGCTGTTTTCCGTATAATTCCGCCCGCATTCTGATTCCATCATCTTCATTTCCTTATCAGCAGAAAACCATGATTGTCGCTAAACAGGACCATTTTCTCCGCATCTTCCGACATACAGTAAACCATCCAAGAGACATCATACTCCAGGTCAACATCTGCATATCCTTCCGGATCGGGGATCGTATTCCAATTGTAGAGAAACTCCCACGATCTTGTTTCGGCCTCAAGGCGCCATACTCCGTCGTAGTCATACATGATCACTGAATCAGCGAATTGCTTGAATACTCTGCTGTATGTCTCATCACATGTATCATTCACATCGAAATCGCCGACCTGATTTCCCGCCTCATCATATTCCGCATATGCATCAGTTTTTCTATCTTCCCGGTGATAGAACACTCTCGGATGATTATCTAAAACAAGCCAGTTGCCCGAGCCGCAGCGATCGTCAAGTTCCACGTCATATAGCTGGTTTCCATCCAAGTCATAGCATGCCAGAGTATAGTAGCCAAGCCCTTTTTCCACATAATCACGAAGATAGATCCGCCCTTGCGAGCAGCACATCATTCTCGGGCCGCCCCAGGAATCGCTCTGCACCATAAACAGTTCTTTTGCCGTATAATCATCTGCACTAATTTCATAGTAAATATAATACGTTTCGTCTGTTTGTTCATGTTTGTAATACTCAGACACAACTACCGTGTTTGAGCCGGTGATCATAAATTCTCTGAATTGAACAGGAAGCGGACTTGCTCCCAGTATAGTTCCCTCATAATCTTTTTTCAGCACATACATTCCGGTGGGGTCATAATCATAGCCATTTCCCAAAAGATTTACCGCCGTCTCCAGGAAATAGCATACGTACTCGTCGAAAAGCGCTATACCGACAAGCCTTATTTCCCCATCCGTTTTTACTTCAATTGCAGAATGAAGTTCAGAGGCCAGGATTTCATTGAATGTCCATAACTCCCATTCTTCTCTAATCTCATATTCAGAAACAGCAGATTTGTCCTGCTTTTGGAAAACGACTCCGTATTCATCTCTTGGATCTTCTATCGGCACCAGCGCAGCGGTCGTTTCACTTGTTGATAAAGAGGTATTCAAGTCCGTGATCTTCTCACTCGTCGTTGTAGAGATAGCCGAGTGCGTGATGATCGTATTCTCGGAAACATCTATGATGAAATCACGCAAACTACTCGTTTCTTCATCGCTCGATGATTCGGTATCTGTTGACACGCTTGACGAGTCTGTCTCAGATCGGCGAACAGAAACACCGCATCCATTCGCGGACGCTGCCATGAACGACAAGATAACGATGACGGTGATAATTCTTCGTTTCATTGCTTCGCGCTCCGGTTCACTCGGAAGATGACTCTTTACCTGCAATCACACCTCATATCTCATCACGCTTATGTTCATATTATAGCTCTCAGAGCTTGCCGATGGTCTCGGTCACTTTGAGAAGATCTTCCCGGATGGAGATGTGCTGCGGACACTGTTCCTCGCAGGCGCCGCACTGCAGGCAGTTAGCAGGTTTTTCCTCATCCTTGAGCATGCTCCACTCCCACTTTGTGTGCCCGACATTTCCGTACTTTCCGAACTCGTTCCAGATGCGGAAAGATTTCGGTATGTCGACGCCGCCCGGACACGGCATGCAGTAGCGGCAGCCGGTGCAGCGGTTGAAAACTCTTGCGTCGAGGGCTTCACGCAAATGATCCATACCGGTGAGTTCTTCTTCCGTCATCGGAACATAATTGTTGAAGGTATTGAGATTATCTTCCAGCTGGTCCTCCGCGGACATACCGCTCAAGATGACCTTCACGCCTTCAAAAGATGCTACGAAGCGCAGTGCCCACGAGGCCTTGGACTTGCCGGGACGGAGCCCGTTGAGTTCGTCAAGAAGATCGTCCGGATACATACAGAGAGATCCGCCGCGGATCGGCTCCATAACGATGACCGGGATACCCAGAGACTCCGCCAGGAGAAGACCCTTCGTGCCCGCCTGATTCTCCACATCCATGAAGTTGAACTGGATCTGGCAGGCATCCCACGGATACGCCTTGATCCACTTCTCGAAGACCGGATAGTCGTCGTGGAACGAGAATCCGACGTTCTTGATCTTCCCCTGCTTTTTAAGGTCGAACATGAAGTCGATGACCCCCGCCTTCTCCATCTCGACGAAACGGTTCTCGTCCATAGCATGCAGAAGATACAGATCGAGGTAGTCCTGCTGGAGCTTTTCAAGCTGCTTAGCAAACATTTTCTCGGCGTCTTCACGAGTCTTGATCTCCCACACCGGGAGCTTGGTGGTCAGGAAATACGAGTCCCGCGGAAGCTCCTTGAGGATCTCGCCGACGACGATCTCCGACTCTCCTCCGTGGTACGGATAGGCAGTGTCGTAGTAGTTCACACCCATTTCGTGCGCACGGAGAAGCATCGCCCGTGCACGTTCCTTATCGATCTTTCCACCCTCTGTCGTCGGAAAACGCATGCATCCGAATCCCAAGAGGGACACCGGCTTATCGAAACCATTCATCGTTCTGGTATACATAGATCTTACCTCCCACAATGCATCAACAGGACTACATCCCGATCCACTTAATGGACCACATAACTGACCCATCCATTACTCTCATTGTATCGGATAGCCCGGGCAAAAAATACCAATAATCTACCGCAAAACTATAACCATTTGCCCAAGGAAAGCAGTTTGAAAGAGGAAACGAACGACCTTGCGGGAAAGGCTCAGTACTTCACCTGATTTCTTCCGCCTTCCTTTGCGTCGTATAGTTTCTTGTCCGCTTCACTGATATTATCCTCGATCGACATGTTCGGATCGAACTGGCGGCAACCGAAGCTTACGGTACAATGCAGGATCTTTCCATCTGCCGGGAAATCGGTATGCATCACGGCCTGACGGATCGCTTCCGCTTTCCGGGCACATTCCTCCAGAGGCGTATCCACCATGATCATGATAAATTCCTCGCCGCCCCAGCGGTACGCGCAGTCTTTGTCCGAGCAGGAAGAACTCAGGATCCCCGCCATGAAGGACAGCACATCATCACCGGCGTTATGTCCGTAGGTATCATTGACGTTCTTGAATTTGTCGATATCGCAGATAAACATGCTCATGGGCTTGTCGCATCCGGCTTCCATGTATGCGCTGTATTTTCTTGCAAAATCACTGTAGAATCCCATGCGGTTTTTGATCTTCGTCAGTTTATCGTGATAAGCCTCTTCCAGGAACGTCTCGGATTCGAGTGCGATTCCGCAGACCAGAGCCGCCAGGGACAGCCGGCGTACATCTTCTTTCTCGTCGAAGCCTTCCGTCCCGCCGATCTTGTTGATCAGCTGGTAGGCGCCAATCGCCTCGCCGTTGATATCCGATACCGGAAGCACCATCACGTGGCGGGTCAGGTATCCGGTCTTCTTATCCACCTCCGGATTAAAGTCCGGATCGTTATACGGGTCATTGGTGACTACTACGCGCTTTTCCTTGATGGCTTTTCCCACAAGACCCGCATCATCCGGGACCTCGATCTTCTCTACGCCGGTTGCCGAAGTGGTCCAAAGGGTCTTCTTTCTCTTATCCCATTTCCAGAAAGACGCACGATCCGCACCCACCAGTGCTTTTCCAAGTTCCGTAAGATACATAAAGAGCATCTGGTGGTCTTTTTTCTTGCCCGAACACATATCCGAATACAGCTGTTCGCTGATATCGAAGACCTCTTTGATCGTTCCGTCGCCGGACCCAGAAGCGGATTCATCTTTTCTTTCAAACATCAGCGGAGCCGGGCGGGCCCGGGTATTACTAAGTGTTTTCAGGACACGCTCCTCGTCATCCATATGCATCAGAAAGACCGTCACGCCCTGATTCTCCAGATCGCGGATCGTCTCTTTGATCTCCTCGGCGCAAAGGTGCACACCGGTCTTAAAAGAAGAAACCTCGGTGTAAAGGATCGTACCCGAATTCAGCCAGGGAATAAAAGGTTCAAGTGTATTGGTATCGCCGGTATAGACCACCGTCTTTCCATCGATCCGAAGGACATATCCGAAGCAGCGGTTCTGAAGTGACGGGGTGTGGGAGGTGGGCACGACCTCAAGAAGCCACGGCTCCTTGATTTCAGATGCGGTCGTGATCTCATAAGTGCCTTGCCGGACACCCTCCAGTTTCTCCAGAAGGAAGATCAGCCCGTCCCGGACTTCTTCGTTCGGCGCCACTACGATCACCGGAACATTACCCACATAATACTCATAGTGAAGAAGTGTTCCCAGACCGCTGATATGGTCTCCATGGGTATGTGTGATCAGGACATACAGTTTACTGGCATTACGCATGTCCATCCTCTTCAGTTTCGGGAATGCGGACATCGAGCAGTCCAGAAGGATCATGTCCCCGCCGGACGCAAAAAACGCGCAATTATGTTCATCCGAAAACGCCGATCCTCTTCCTAGAAATGACAACATACCATTCACCCTTTCAGGGACTTGAGGATCAAGACCTCGAAGCCCTCTGCCTTTCCTTTGAGTTTGATTTTATCTCCCAGAGACTCCACTTCCGCGGCGTCTCCCAATTTCTCTGCTACCGCCCGGCTGATATATACCGTTCCTCCCGGCGCCGTAGATTCAAGTCTTGACGCCGTATTGACCGTATCCCCTACCGCCGTATAGTCCATGTGCTTGTCCGATCCCATGTTGCCGACGACCGCCGGGCCGAAATGCAGTCCGACGCCGACATGAAGTTCCTCGCCGATCTCCTCCTTAAGCGCCGCAGAAAGTTTCTCTGCGCCTTCCAAGATATCCAGCGCCGCTTTCGCCGCAAGATACACCGCATTTTCCTGCGGCAGCGGAGCGCCCCAGAACGCCATCGCCGCATCTCCGATAAACTTATCCAGTGTACCTTCATTCTTTTCGATGCAGTCACTGGTCATCACGAGATACCTGTTCAATATCGAGACGATCTCATGCGGGGTCCTCTTCTCCGACATCGTCGTAAATCCTCTTACATCCACGAAAAGCACTGCGATCTCGCAAAGTTTCCCTCCGAGTCCCAGGCTCTCTGTCCCTTCACGCAGGAGTTCCTTGACGATATTGGGAGATACATAGCGCTCCAGCGTGCTGGTCGCATAGTGCCGCTGCCGGCTCACGCGGATATAGTGAAGGATAACCGCCACCACCAGGATCGCGCCCATGGAGACCGACCCCCACAAAGGATGGCAG
Organism: Clostridiales bacterium; assembly: GCA_017620475.1. Classification (GTDB taxonomy): domain Bacteria; phylum Bacillota; class Clostridia; order Saccharofermentanales; family Saccharofermentanaceae; genus Scatonaster. Next base: position 40,742 of record JAFZQI010000044.1, read on the forward strand.
ACATAACCGCGGTCATATAGCAGCATACATATCGGAATATTCGCGATCCCCGGTACGACGCAGAAGAAAAGGGCATACCAGAAGTTCGTATGGAAAACCGCCATCAGCACAATAAAACTCAATGTGAAAAGCACCAGGATCTGCGGCACATCGGAAACCTCTTCCTTGTAATACCCGTCAATAAGATTCTGGATCAGGTTCGCCTGGATCTCGATTCCGTACATCTGGTTATTCCGGTCGGCGGCAGTAACGTAATGGTCGCGGAGGCCTAAGGAACGGGGCCCGATCAGAACGATCTTGCCGGCATAGCAATCGGCGGGGATATTCCCCTTGATTAGGTCCAGCAGGGATTTTTCCGTAAAGTAATTGCCGGGTTTCGTGCAGAATGGGATATAGTACTGGCCATGGCTGTTGACCGGCGGACGGGATATTTCGAATCCCCGGGTCCTGGCAAAGGCGCAGGCCGTCAGATATGGAAGCGAATAGATGGTCGAGTTCCCGTCGGAAGGCAGATACAAAGAGGCATGGCGCATGACGCCATCGATATCGTACATCATCTGAATATGTCCGGATATGGTTTCCTTGCGAAGAAGATCGTAAGGCGGCCGGTAATCCACTTCACTATAGGCGCTGATCGGAATTCCGTCCCGGTCGAAAGACTGAACACCTCCGATATCCGTAAGGCCTGCCGTGATGACATTGAGTTTTGATGCGGCGGAAGCGAGCGCTTCATCCAGATCCTGATCGGATTTTTCAACAAGGAGCGCATCGATGGCCACTACGGCCGGAAGCTGATCAGGATCGGAAGCTAAGGCTTCCAGTGCACCTGTCATGATGCTTCTGTCCCATGTACTGTATACACCGTATTCTGCCTGGGAACGGTCATCGATACTGATTATGACGATGTCATTGGGAATTCTGCGGGGGTTCTGATAAAGTGCGTCCTGGCACCTTCTATCGAGTTTCTGAAGGAGGACCGAACCGCAGAAAATCGAGATCAGGGCAGCCCCGATCAACGAACATACTATAAACATCTGCAGTTTCTTCATATCGGTCTGCCTCATTCCGGATTGAATACAATTTCATTCTACCACCCGAGCAAATGCCCTTCAAGCAAGAGGAAGCCGGCGAACACGTTCAACGCGCCGCCGGCCCTGTTATCCGCTATTCGAATCCCGTAGACTTTAGGCGTTACACTTCGATGTATGCTCCGGCCTGTGCCTTCCACATCCCGGCATATTTCCCGCCGCGGGCAAGAAGTGATTCATGTGTCCCCTCTTCCACGATACGGCCCTCTTCCAGCATGAAGATCCGATCCGCAAGTCTCGTCGTAGACAGACGGTGGGAGATAAAGATCACGGTCTTATCCTTCGTTGCCGAGAGCATCGCATGGTTCAGCTGATACTCCGCGATCGGGTCGAGCGCCGAAGACGGCTCGTCGAGGATCATGAGCGAGGCATTCTCATAGAAAACACGTGAGATGGCCAGTTTCTGGCTTTCACCGCCGGACAGATCCACGCCCTGTTCGGAGAATTCGTGAGTCAGCGGGGTATCCAGCTTCATCGGCAGCGACTCGATCTTCTTCAGAAGTCCGCTATCCGAGAGGGCCTCAAGTACCCGCTCATCGTTATCTTTATCCGATGATTTCGGATCCTCCACGTTGAGAATGACATTCTCTTTAACGGTTCCCGCAAAGATCTCGAAGTCCTGGAATACCGTACCGATCGAGCGGCGGTACGCCTTCAGATCATACTTTCTCACATCTTCGCCATCGGCCAGGATCCGCCCTGAACTCGGGTCATAAAGGCGCATCAGAAGTTTGACCAGTGTCGTCTTGCCGGCTCCGTTATAGCCGACCAGTGCGATCTTCTCACCCGGCTTTACCGACAGAGCGATGTCTGACAGCACTTCGGGAAGATCCTTCTTATACGAGAACGAAACACCCTCCACAGACAGTTCTTTTGCCGAGGAAGAAGGCTCAAGGGACCCTTCCGAAACGACCTGCGGTTCGTAGTCGAGGAAGTCTCTGATCTTCTGCACATAAAGGCTCGTCTCACACGCCTTCGGATAGGTCTCGGTGAAGATCCGCATGCTGTTCTTGAGTTCGCCGAACCAGTGGTAGAGCATGACCATCGTCGACATCGACAGGAGATGCTTCACCAAAGTTTTGAACACAAGGTAGCTCATGTAGAAGCCGTCACTGACGAGATCCGAGAAGATATACCCTTTGAGGAAAGACGTGATGAATTTCTTCTTCGCCAGGGATTTCTCCGCCTCGTAAACTTCCTTATTGGCCTCTTCGAAACGCTCTTCGAGCACGTCTGTTACCTGGGGGTCAAGCCGGATCTCCTTGGCATAATCCGGCAGATAGAATACGCGCTTTACGTACTCGCGCTTTCTCTCGTGGGGGTTACGCAGAAGACGGATCTTGAAGGCATATTTGTTGTAAAGCTGATGCATCAGGTAGGTGGCCACGAAGGAGATCGCCACGAAGATGACCGAGAGTCCGTCCTTGATCAGAAAGTAGGCGCCGGTCGAAACGAAGACGGTAATACCGTTTAAGACCTTGATGAGGAAATCCATGGTGCGGTCGATCTGCTTGTCGACTTCGGAGATCGCCAGGACCTGGCTGTTATAGAATTCCGGATCGTCGTAGCACGAAAGGTCCACAGAACGGGCCTTCTCGTAAAGGACCAGCTTGATCTTTTCCCGAACCTTCGGCCGTTCTTTCTCCATCATGTAATCGCCGGCAAATACGGTAAAGATCATGCCGAGCGTGATCAGGGCGGCGATCAGGATGATCATTGCCCGGACTCTTTCGAAGGAGTAGCCGAATTCCGCCGCCTCGAGGACGAAGCCGATGAGAAAGAGGTGTTCGATAAAGATGCTCAGCTGCCCGCGGATCGCGTCGAGCGCCGGGAAGATGATAAACTTCGGAGATCCTGCGAACATCATCTTTATGAAGAAGATGTTATTCCTGATGACCAGAGAAGCCGGCTGCTTCAGCTTATCGTCTTTTTTCTTTTCGCCGGATACATTTCCATTCTTGCTCACAGGATCACCTCCTCTTCGTTTTCTACGGCCAGATAGTTCATCGCCTGGCGGATGTACATCTTCGCGTATTTTCCACGCGAATCGATAAGTTCCTTATGGCTGCCGCGCTCGATGATCGTGCCCTTTTCCAGCATGAACACCTTGTCGCAGTTCTTGACGGAGGAAAGGCGGTGGGAGATGAAGATCATCGTATGGTCGCGGCCTTCCTTCATGATGTTTTTGAAAAGCTCGTACTCCGCAATCGGGTCGAGTGCCGAGCTCGGTTCGTCGAAAATCTTGACCGGCGATTCCTTGGCAAAAGTTCTGGCCACAGCGAGTTTCTGATGCTGGCCGCCGCTAAAGACTTCACCCTTTTCGTCAAACTCTTTGGTCATGATCGTGTCCGTGCCCTTGGGAAGGGATTGCACCTTCTCGAGGATACCGGCGCGTCTCAGTGCACGGTGCACGATCTCGTCTTCATTCTCGTAATGCCGTCCCATCAGGACATTGTCCTTGATGCTCGTGGCAAAGATCGCGAAGTCCTGGAACGTTGTCGCAAAGAGCCTCCTGTATGCACGAAGGTCATACTCTTTGATATTCCGGCCATTCAGAAGGATCTCGCCGGAGGACGGGTCGTAGAAACGGAGCAGCAGTTTGATGATCGTTGTTTTGCCGGCGCCGTTATGACCGACCAGAGCAACGATGTCGTTCTTTTCGATCTTGAAGGAAAGATCGCGGATCGTCTCTTCGTCCTTATATGAGAAGCATACGTCTTTGAACTCCAGGCTCTCGAAACTCTCCGGAATTATCCCGCTCTGATCCTGTGGGATCTTTTCTTCATATTCGAGGAATCCCCGCAGGTTATTGATGAAGACACCGTTTTTGATCAGTTCCATGAGGTTTTCGAACACACGGATCAGTATCCAGGACATCGCTACCATAAGGCTCGTCATAATGGCCAGCTGGGCAAGTGTTACCGTGCCGCTTACCCGGTTACGGTAGATGCCGTAAAGAAGCATGCCCTCGAAGATCACGGTGAAGGTAAATGTGATACGCCAGAAGCTCAGCGAGCAGTTTGCAAACGCGTATTTCTCCGCCGCACTGACATTTCTTTTCGTCGCATCCTGATACTGTCTTTTCAGAAGGTTAAAGACATTCGACAAGCGAAGTTCCTTGGCACCGTCCGGAAGGTACATCATCCGCCCGACATAGTTGTGCACTTTATTGTTCGGCACCTGCTCCTGATAGCGCTTGTACTCGTATTTCTGTTTGTAGTTACCGAAGATGAAATTTCCGATAAGCGGCGAGATGATGAACAGCACGGCATACCGGTCGATCTGGAACATCAGATAGAAGACCGCACCGAGTGCAAAGGCTCCGAAGATGACTCCGAAGAACGCTTTAACGATTGCCAGGATCTTCTCATCCGCCCCGTCCATGGCCATCGTGTACCGGTCGTAGAAATCCGAATCCTCATAGCATCGGAGCTCCACATTCTTTGCCTTTGCGAAAAGCTTCTTGTACACGCCGCCGTAGAGCTTGATGGACTCCAGCGGAAAGACCACATTATCCGCATAATGCTTGTATAACTTGACCAGGAAGAAGACACCTGCAGTAATCAGAATGAAGGTCATTACACTTCGGAATGAAGACTGTGTATCCACAGCTTCGATGATCTTTCTGATGTATACGCCTTCGAAGAATACCCACTCGCCATAACCGAGAAGCCAGTTCAGAAGGGCACAGATGACCATGGGCCGGCTGTATTCATTTGCGAGTTTCATCGCATAAATATCATTCGCCGCCGTCTGTTTCAGCGTCAGTTTCTTCTCTTTTTTCTTCTCTTCGGGGTGTGCATTATCCGCACTTCCCACCGTCCCGTTACTCATTTTCCTGTCCCTGCTTCCTACAGATTTCCTTCTCCCCGGGAATCATTCTAGCATATACGCACGGGTAGAAAAAAGTAACCGCCAGTCTAATTTTCCGAAAGATTCTCTTCGCCTATATCATTCTCGAAAAGCACTGTTTCCGTCGGTGCTGCTTTCTTTGTTTTTCTCCGTTTTACTATGGTACTCCACAACGCGTAGCCGAAGCAGATCACGGCGATACTTGCGTAGAAGAGCGGGTACACGGTATTTAAGATATATTTCGGATAAGAAAGAAGGCGATACGGCAGGATGATCCATCGAGCAAGGGAGAACACTCCGCCGAAAACAGCGGCGGCCCCTCCGGCCCCCAGCCATCTTTTCAGGATCAGCGCAAAAACAAGTGCGATCACCGCCCCGAGGATCTCATAGAGCTGGGTCGGGTGCACAAGATGCGGACCGCTCGTGAAGAGTTTCAGCGGATCTGCCGCCCGGTACATCGATTCATTTGCCGGAAATTCGATCCCCCACGAGAGTTTCGTTCTCTTGCCGGCACAGCAGCCATTCAGGAAACACCCGATCTTCAGGATCACGATTCCGCAGGCACAGGGAAGCACGAACGCATCGAGGATCTTCCCGGGATGTTTTTTCCGGATCAGGCAGAACACCAGGATCCCCAGAAGTCCCAGTACAAGTCCGCCCATCAGGGAAAGCTGCCTGTACTCAAGCGTCCATACGTGGAAGCCGTTCGTGTAGGCTTTCGGATTTAATATAGCATTGAGAAGTCTCGCGCCGATCACAGCCAGTACTTCCACAATAAGCGGAAGCAGCCGCCTCTCCCATCGGGAGAGGATCGGCCGCAAAGTCACTTCCGATATAGCGTAGCCGGCCAGTGCGGCCAGCCCCGCCATGATGTAATATGTCGCTATTGAGACGCTTGCGATACGGATATATGGATACACTTTATTGCACCTTTCGGACGTTGACACCAAATGTGACCTGCTCCATCGCAATACCCGTCTCAAGATCTGTCGCAAGCATGATGATGTTTGCCGAAGTGACGACAATATCCGTACCATCCAGTTCTGCATTCAAGGTGCCGCTGAAGGTGATTTCTCCGACCTCCTCGGCGTTTCCGCCAAATGCGGCGGCCACTTCTTCTTTAGTAAAGTAAGTTCCGTTGATAATAAATGTGCCTTCGGAGTATGTACACATAAGCGCTAACGGTTTGTCTCCGCCGTCCTCCTGCAGGATATATAGCGTCACGAAGCAGGCACCTTCGGTCGCCGTTTCCGTATCGGCTTCGATGGTCAGACTCGACAGATCCACCGTCTTGTACATATCGTTCTCCTGCATTGTCTGCTCGAGCATCGCATCGCACTCTGCTTTGGACACTTGGGAAAGATCTACATCATAATCTGTCAGGTCTCCCGGATTGGCTTTCATATATTCGTAGCCCTCATCGGTTACCGAGATGTTTACGATCGAATAGGTTCCCGTATAGTACCCGATAAGATCATTCAGTGTGATTCCTTCGTATACCAACTCCACAGTCGGATTGTTGATGTCGAAGGGTTTCACCATAATCGGGGGATCATCCGGATCGGCAGTCTCTGCATAGACCTCCACCGTCTTCGGTTCACCGGCAAGTACATATCCGATCCAGGTCATGGTCGTATCCGCACGGCCCTCCGAATCAAGGACCATCTGCCAATCCTCTTCTTCCGCTGCGAGGGAAAGAGGTGCAAACTTGACGGTACATCCGGCATATCTCGGAGAATCGGTAGAATCGCGGACTTCCACGACCTCCACGTTATACTTCGTGTTAAAGTACTTACTCAGATTGTTCAGCTGCTGGAGTGCGGTATCCATCGCATTGAACTTCAGCTGGAACTCCATTCCGGAGAGGATGTCCCAGAGCTGTTCGAGGATCTCGCCCTTATACTCATTGGAGATCTCCAGTTTCATCTGATCGTCCGGATCTTCACGGTCGTCCTGTCCGACCTCAGCATAGATCTCGGCTCTCTCCGACTCCGTCAGCGTCCAGAACTCATTGCAGTAACCATCGATCTCATCCATGATGGTATTCGTTTCATCAAAATCCCTGCTCTGGAGAGAAGATGTCGCAATTTTGTAGATGATGTCATTCCAGTCTTCCATCTCAAGGTGGCAGTGGCTGTCGTCATCCAGCTGCATGTAATATCTGTACGCACGTGTCTCGCTCTCTTTTACGAAGTTATAGGTGAATTGTTCAGACTGGTTGATCGTATCACTGACAAGCCATGCACCTGCACAAACATCTCCCAGGCTCATGCCGGATGTGGACATCTTATACGCCATCTCTTTATAAAGTGCCATAGTGTCATCATCCTGCCTGTCGTCCTCGGTCATATAGAACATGAATGTGGCTGCCGCCAGGTAAAGTCCTGCTTTTCCGACAGCGGCGAAAACGCGGTCCGAGTTCGGCATATAATTGTATGCGCTTTCGCTTATGGTCGTGGTGCAGAGCGAAGTGATAATGTTGCTGAGTAATTCGTTTCCGCCTTCATAAGCACTTACGTACTCCAGGAAAGACGATTCGATGATCGGTGCTACGACGGAACGGCAATATACGCCCGGTTCCCCGTCAGCCACGAATTCTTCGATCGCCGCTTTGGCTTCTTCGTAGGTAAGTATATTCAGATCGTCAATGATGCTCTCAACTGTCGCCATTCTCTGACCTTCGTTCTCGAACTCGAAGCAACGGTAGGTAGAGAAGTGATTGGTATGGATCACGACTTCTTTCGCCGACGTATCGACCTCATAAAGGACCGGGACCCATTCTGCCGCGGATTCGTCATAGTACATCGCCGCCACACACTTCGCCGGATCCTGCCCCGCCGGAATATTCGCTTCATTATACGGAAGACGCAGTTCGATGTATCCGCCCATTTCATGGACATCTCCGAGTGTGATCTCATAGTCCGTGTAGTGGGCACCGATCTCCGGATCCGCCACTTCTTCCAACTGTGTCACTTCCAGTTCGGCATCCTTCGGTACCTTAAGGTAACCGTCGATCTTCACTTTCACGCCCATGTCCGTCGAGATGTCGATCGGCTCCACTTTTTCGACTGCAGGCGCCGCGACCATGGACTCAACACTTGCATCAGTAGATTCGTCCTTGTCGTTTTTGTCGTCCTTACCGGTCTCGTCGTTGTCATCCTCATCGTCATCAGAGACCTTGACCTTCTCTGTCTTCTTCGTTTTCTTGCTTTTGCCGGAATCCGAATCGGAATCCTTTGAGCAGGCCGCGATCCCGCCAATCATGGCCAACACCAAAAGCAAAGATATCAGTTTCTTCCATATCTTCATATTTCACACCCCCACACGTATAAGAAATAAGGAAGGGATCTCCATCCGGAGATCCCCTCCCATAGGTGTTCAAGCGCAAGTACGGCTAATTGAACAAGGAATTCTAAGTGCTTGGAAGGAATTAGTAGGTAGGCTCTATCAGACCATACTGGCCGTCTTTGCGCTTATACACTACACAGACCGTCCCGGTTTGCGCATCCAGATAAACCAGGAAGCTGTGTCCGAGCATTTCCATCTGCAGGATCGCTTCTTCCGATTCCATCGGTACCAGTTCAAAAGATTTACGCTTAATGATTTTCGGTTCGTTGTCTTCTTCTTCGTAATCCTCTTCAACGATATCGTTGAGATATTCATTGATAATCGGATAATCCTTCTTCTGACGCTGGATCCTCGTCTTCTGTCTCCTGATCTGGGACTCCAGCTTATCTACTGTGCGGTCCACCGCATTGAGAATGTCTCCGTCTTTCGCCTCCGCCCTGAAAATATGATTCTGCAGCTTCAGCGTGATCTCTACTTTCTTCTGTTCTTTCTCCGGATGGATCTTAATATTGAAAGATCCCTCTTCTCCGAAATACTTGTCAAACTTTGAAAGTTTGCCGGCGATTTTTTCCTCCAGACGCTTGCCGATCTTAATACCATTTCCCTGTGTCGTGATCTTCATATAATCACTTCCTTCCGATTGTTCGATTTCGTAGACCCTTGTTCTGTCTACGCATTCATTATATCGAACTAAGGTTCACAGAATGGTAACACACGTGTCAGAGAGTTGTCGTATTCTATGCTATAATAATAATGTTGGGGCTTAGGAATCCTCTTCCGTTTTCACTGCTTCCTCAACGGCTTCTTCCACTTCATCCACAACCGTTTCAGCCGTAGCCGTTTCGTCTACAACCGTTTCCTGAGGGATTGCTTCACTGGAGCCTTCCGTTACCGGATCGCCGCCTTCCATGACACGTTCCACATTTTCAGCAGGAACTTTCTCCACTACAGGAACGACCACACCCATCTCAGCCGGATCTACATGTGTCACTACGGATACATCGTTGCTCTCCGGGAACTTCGCACCGCAGGCCGAGCAGTAAGCATGCTCCAGAAGGTTCTCTTTCTTGCAGTTCTTGCACTCCTTGTAACCCTTCTCGTAAAGGATACGCAGGCGGCACTCCTCGATCTCCAGATACAGTTTGGAAATGTTCTCACAGCGGGAATTGATATCGCGGGATACATCCGCATTCATATCTCTGTACTGCTTATAGTAAAGTTTGCCGATCTCGTCATAGCAGACACTGATCTGACGGTTTTTATCTTCGATCGATCTCTGAAGTGTAGAGATCTGGTTCTTCTTCGGATCAAACAATGCCATATCTATCTCCTCCTGTACCCGCACATGTCCTGTGCCGGATCCTCCTGCAGATCTTGCCGTGGATGCCACTAATTATATATGGGTCGCATCATTTTCACAAGCATTTTCATCCGAATGGACACTTTCGCCTTTCTTAGGCAGCATTTCCGCCACGACACGTTTGATCGGGATCCCCTGCTCCGCGTACTTACTCTCAAACTCCGTACGGATATTCTCTTTATCCCACTCACTGTGGTGAAGATCCCGCGTCACACAGGTCGTCTTCCATCCGGAAGCCTCAAACTCCTCAAGCGAAAAATCAAAGAGCGGATCATTGTCTGTCTTGAAGTGGATCTGTCCGCCTTCCTTCATGACCTGACGGTACATATCCAGGAATGCACGGTATGTAAGCCTGCGCTTGGGCTTATTCTGTCTCGTCCACGGATCACAGAAGTTGATATAGATGCGGTCCACTTCATTCTCACCGAAATATTCCGGAAAACCCAGAGCGTCTCCGCGAATGAAGAAAAGATTCCTTAGGCCTGCATTCTTCGCTTTCTCCATGGCCAGAAGACAGCACGACGGTTCACGCTCGATCGCGACATAACACACATCCGGATGGTTCTTCGCCATATTCTCCGCGAAAAGCCCTTTGCCGCAGCCGATCTCTACAAACATCCTGCAGTCCTCGGGCATACCGCACGCCTCGCGCCAATGTCCCCGGTTTGCCGACGGGTCTTCGAAGAAGTGGTCCGAACAGGCTTCGGTACGGGAAATCAGGTTTTTCTTCTTGCGCATTCTGGCCATAGGCGTCTCCTTTCGTACGGCAAGTCTTCGCTATTGTACCCGAAAAACCGTGCTTTGTTAACACTTTCGGTAGATTGACCATGACTTTTTCATTTGCAAAAGAACTAAAACTCACTATACTGTTTGTTAGGATCAAGGAACAGTCAGGAGCAAAAGAGAACATGAAACCCGAGAGTGCATCACTTTCTTATCAGCAAAACGGCGTTATTCGCACGCTGGATCTGCTGTCCGGAGAGGACAGCGAATTCCTTCATGTCGAAAAGCAGGTCGACGATGACCGCTGCCGTTTCGTACTGGATCCGAAGAAGGCCATCGAGATCAAGGAGCTGATTGTTACTTTTCCTTACGAGTTCGACAAGAAAGACTATATTTTCATGAACGGATACCAATCCTGGACCGTCAGTAAAGAATACAGTATCGATACGACCAATCTCGCCGCCGAGCGCATGGCCAAGCTTATGCGCCATAAGAAGACCGATCATGCGGGAGACCGGCAGTTTACGGATTATCCCAAGCAGAACCGCTGGCTCCACGGCGTCAGCTACGGCTATGTCCGTCAAGACCTGCAATTCCGCTTATTCGGATCACTTAACGAACAGCAGGGATTCACATTTTTCGATATCGATACCGACAAAGGAACCCTCACCGTACGCAAAGATCTGGACGCCCGTTTCTTTGACAGTTCTTTTACCGCATTGGACGTCATCTTCTTTACCGGTACGGAAGATGAGGTGTTTGACGGATATTTCCGGGAACTCGGGATTACCTCCACCATGGCCAAGCCGATGACAGGCTACACCACATGGTACCGTCATCAGCAGGACATCACCGAAAAGAAGATCGAGAAAGATATTGAGGATGTAAGTGCCGCGGCTGCCCGCTATCCCTGCCAGGTGTTTTTCCTGGATGAAGGATACGAGAATGCTCCGGGTGACTGGCTGACTCCGAAGAAGATCGCTTTCCCTCACGGAATCTACCCCATCACCAAGAAGATCCTGCGGTCCGGCATGCGCGCGGGAATCTGGATCGCGCCTTTTATCTGCGACAAACATTCCCGGATCTATAAGAACCACAGTGACTGGCTTCTCCGCGATGCAGACGGAAAGCCCGTTCCGGCCTGCACTTCCTGGAACAACTGCTACTGTCTGGACGCTTCGAATCCTTCGTTCCGCCGTCACCTGAAGAACGTGCTTCTGACCATGCGGGATGACTGGGGCGTATCGGTATTTAAGTTCGACTTTCTTTATGCGGCCTGTATGCTGCCTTCTTCTACCCAGACGAGAGGTGAAAAGATCTACGATACAGTCCGGTTCCTCAAGGAGTGTGTAGGAGACTCTATCACCATTGCCTGTGCGGTGCCGCTGATGGCGGCTGCCGGGGTCATGGACTACTGCCAGGTAAGCTGCGATCTTTCTCCGGAATGGTTCCCGCCCCTTGCCCAGGCCAGCCGCGAACAGAACTCCACCTACCGCGCACTGGTTGACCTGATCTGTCATCGTCAACTGGCAGGACGGGCTTTCACTTTGTTTACCAACGTGCTTCCCATCAGCAACCCGCTTTTCCTTTTCTCGAAGGAAAAGCGCTTTCTGCTCGGACGGGCAATGGGGATCTGCCAGGGCATGCTGCTTACCTCGGATGATCTGAGCCGTTACAATGCTGAAGACACTGTAGTCTGGAATACGATCCACGCGCTTCGCCAGGCAACGGTCAAGTCGATCTACACCAAGGATCGCGAGCTGATCGTGGAATATGAACTGTATCTGCAGCCGCAGAAACTGAAGATCCCTCTGCTTGAGTAAGCACACCCGAATACCCCCATCCTGCACGAATCGGACCTGCTTTCCTTCTTCTTGATCGAAAAGTAAGGATACTTTGGTATTTCTATTGCTTTTTTTACATATTAGTGTCAGAATAACATTAGATGTGTTTATCTAGTTGTAAACATCAGCGTCTAGCTCATAAGTAAGTAGGAGGATTGAATTATGTCTATTTTCTGCCCTAAGTGTGGTACACAGCTTCCTGATGGTGCTGTTTCTTGCTCGAATTGCGGAGCTCCTCTGGGTGTTGCTCCGGAAGCTCCCCAGCCGGCTGCTGCTCCGGTATACCAGGCTCCTGTAGCTGCTGCTCCGCGTGCTGCTAACGGCACAAAGGCTCTCTGCATGCTGTCCTATCTCGGTATCTTCTCTCTGTACGCTCTCGTACTGAACAAGGAAGATCCGGATATCCGTTTCCATGTTAACCAGGCTCTTTGCCTCGAGGTATTCATGCTCATCGCTATGCTTCTCAACATCATCCCGATCCTCGGCTGGATCGCTTGCGGTGTTGCGATGATCATGTACATCGTATTCACGATCATGGGTATCCTCAATGCAAAGAACGGCGTTCAGAAGGAACTGCCGATCGTTGGTAAGTATAGAATCTTCTGATTCCTGTCGCCACAACAAAGGAAAACAGGGGCTGTCCGCGGACAGCCCTTTTTTCGTGGAAAAGGGTTATTGACAAACGTCCTCGAAATCGTTATGATTTTAAGGCACGTGAAACAGGAGTTTCACAAATTCGATCAGCCATGGAGAAGTCGCGTAGCCTGGTCGAGCGCGCACGACTGGAAATCGTGTAAACCCCAAAAGGGTTTCGAGGGTTCGAATCCCTCCTTCTCCGCCAAAAGCCCGAAAGCCTGATATCAAGGCCTTCGGGCTTCTTTTTGTCTAGGGAGTTCCGGTGTTATTCTATGACAAGTTCTCTGATCTCGACTTTCTTGACCTTCCGCGATACCAGATAGGCAAAGAGGAAAAAGCCGGCAACAAGGAGAACGACCGGGATCACCACTGTTTCCGTGGTATAGGGAGCGACAAAGTTCGTAACTCCCATGCTCCGCAGCATCCTGTTCAGGACTTTGAACGAGAACAGAAGACTTAAGACCGCACCGATGGCCGAGCCGATGATCGCCACCAGGAAGAAGCGGAGGGCGAACAGCAGACGGAGTTTCCCGGATGTGAATCCTATGGCCTTATAGATGCCGAGATCTCTTCTCTCCTGTGCGAAGACACGGCTGCAGATCATGCTGACGACTACCAGTACAAAGATAACGGAGAACACATAGATCATGTAACGCATGATATCCACCGCCAAACGGATCATCTCGGTTTCTTCATCCAGGAAATCCGTATTCACGGTCACCTGGACGGCATCACCATATTCAGCCTCTAGCGCCGCCCCGACCTTATCGGCATCCGAATCATCTTTAAGACTGATACCATACCAGGCAAACCCGGTAACTCCCAGTTTTTTGCCGGCATCCCAGCCCATCGAGAACACACGTCCCGTATCGCTCATGGAAGCAAAAATACCGGTAATGATGTATTCTGCCGAGTCATCTCTTCTGGAAACGGTCACTTTATCGCCGATGGAACGGCCCAGTTCCTCTTCCAGGATCTCGGTGATCACGATCTCGTTATCGTAAAGCGGAGCCCGACCGGAGACGATCTTGATATTTTCGGGATTCTTTACAAAAGAGCACATGATCGTGCTTTCTTCGATGGTCACGTACTCATTTCTATAAAAGTACGTCTTGTCCACTTCCGCCGTCTCTTTGGCGATCCGATCCATACCTTCCATCTGTTCCTCGGTGAAAATGCCCTCTTTCGGACGGACGACCACCTCGGTAAAGATCTCGCCCATTGCTTCCATAGCGGACTTGGAACGCATAGAAGTACCCATGAGATTTACAGTCAGCATGAAGAACATGAGGACCGCACAGATAATGATTGCGACGAAATACCTTCTTTTATTGGAGCTGAACTGCCGGTACGCAAGGCTCATCGACAACCCGTTTCCGGAAACCGGCAATGTCAGCAGACTGTCAAAGTACACATCCCTCCGTTCCCCGGTCAGTGCTTTTACCGGAGAAACCTTGCCGATCCGTCTTGTGGCAAGAAGGACCATCAGACAGGAAACGAGAATGATCAGCAGAAGTACCGGGATACTGGAACTGAAGTCGATGGTCTTTGGTGCGATGATGCCGACGACAGTCTGAAAAATGTTACCGAACTTCCAAACCAGCGGGATCGCCAGGATCGTGCCGATGACCGAACCCAGAAGCTGCGCCAGGATATACATAAGTGCATAAAGGAGACGGATCCTTCCTTTCGTAAATCCCTGAGCCTTGAGAATGCCGAGTTCCGTATAATTTTCCTCGATGGTCACCGCGATATTGTGTGCCATGATGATCACCACGACCGCTGCGAGGATGATGGCAAAGACGATCATGACGGAACAGGTGATCTCTGAAAAAAGATTGGTGTAATACTTCATCTGCGTCTTGGTTTCCGAAGAATAGGCGTAGTTCTGCACGCCGGTATCCAAGTTGATCCGCTTGGCAAAAGCACTGTCACTGAGACCACAGTCGGCTTTCTTATCGAGGTAGATCACGGTCACACGTCCCATCGTATCATCATCGACAGCATCGCTCTCCGCCACCAGTTTCTCAAAAGTTTCGGGGGCGACAAATACCGTTTTCCAGCCGATCATGGCCGAGCCGCAGATCGGTTCTACAATGAAGCCTTCGATGGTCAGTGTATACTCGCCGCCACGGGTCACAAAACGGATCTCGTCGCCGACCTTGCATCCCGATTTCGTAGCCACGCCCTGAGGCACATACATACCGTTTTCCGAAGGTACCGGAACGGAGTCTTCATAGGCGGTAAAGTCATCGGTAAACTTACGGGTCACCACCGAATTAAGCGGCACAATGAGCCAGCTCTGATTATCTTCTTTCCCTTTAAAGTAATGTTTATCCATGAGGAGCGCGGAAGCGGTACGCACACGTTCCACCAGAGGGTGCGATTCCAGAGACGCAAGCATGTCGTCCGTGACTTTTCTTGAGTCCACATCGACGAAAACATCGGCGACTTTGGCTTCTATGAAGGCATCATCGATGCTCTTAGTTACGTTCTTTTTGATGCTGAAGAGCATGGTCAGAAGCGACGACACCAGGATCATCAGAAACATAATGCCGAGGAACGTGCCCTTCTTTCTTCTGATGTTGGCACGAAGCAGTGTAAGGATATCCATATGTCTTTCCTCCTTACCACTTCATGGAAGAAAGCCATGCATTGACCTGAGTCTCGCGGCTCTTCTCTTCTTCTTTTTCGTAAGGCGGGAGACTCAATTCACCGATGACGTTGCCGTCTTCCAGATAAAGAAGGCGGTTGCCGCGAAGCGCGGCTCGCAGGTCATGGGTAACCATCAGGATGCTCTGTCCCTGACGGTTAAGATCCGTCATAAGGTCCAGTACTTCTGTCGTATTTTTCCGGTTCAGCGCACCGGTAGGCTCATCGGCAAAAAGAAGCTTCGGCTCGTGGATGATCGATCTTGCAATCGCGCAGCGCTGCTGCTCACCGCCGCTTACCTGCGAAGGGCGATGATCCATCACATCCGAAACCCCCATCTTCGCAAGAAGGTCTTCCGCCCTCTTTTTGACTTCGGAAGAAGTCTTTCTATGGCTTAAATATCCCGGTACCGTAACATTTTCAAGAAGTGTCAGATTACTGACCAGATGCATCTGCTGGAAGATAAACCCGAAATCGTGGGACCGCAGATCCGCCAGTTCCTTCTCCTTCATCTTTACCAGATCTTTCCCGTCGAAAAGCACTTGACCCGAGGTGGCTTTGTCCATCCCCGAGAGTGCATAGAGAAGCGTGGATTTTCCGGATCCCGATGCGCCCATTACGACGGTAAAGTCTTTCTCCCGGATCTCGAGGTCGATGTGCTGGAGAACATGCACCTGTCCACCGTTGTGGGCGAAGCTTTTACAGAGGTCCTTTGCTGTAAGAATGTTCTGGATCATTACTTTTCTATCTCCTTTATCTTCTTAATTGAAATCGCTCATGTGTTTCATTGTCCACATTATTTCCGAAAACATATTAAGAAGTCCTTAACCTCTGTTTTTTTCCAAATTATTTTTCATCCGGTTTTTCCGGCAGGATCAGCTTCGCCAGAAGCCCGCTGCCCGTATTCTGAAGTTCGATATCCCCGTCCATCTGCGTGATCAGGTACTTCACGATGTAAAGGCCAAGACCGGAACCGGGCTGGGATCCGTGGTTGTGCCCGCGATAGAACTTGTCGAAGATGAATGGCATATCCTCATCCGGGATGCCCTTTCCATAGTCCCGGATACAGATACTGACATTGCCGGAACCTCGGGTAAGAGACACTTCGATCTGTCCGCCTGCATATTTTCTCGCGTTGGTGATGAGATTTTCGATACACTGAAGGAGACGGTCTGGATCGGCGCTGACCACGGCCGTGAAATCCGGTTTCTGCCAGGAGATCTCCTTTCCTTCCGGATCGAGATCTCTGACCGCACCTTCAGTAAAGCCACGGATCTCGACATCTTTCTTCTCGACCTGGAGCCGGTGCATATCTGAAAGGGAGTGAAGGAGCAGGTCATCCGTGACCTTACTGACCTCGTCGCATTTCTTCATAAGGATCTGCAGATACTGCGCTCGCTTCTCTGGCGAACTGTCGAGGTTCGCCTCCAATCCTTCCGCATAGGCGCGGATCGAAGTGATCGGCGTCTTGATGTCATGGGAAAGCGTCGCGATAACGGTCTTATTGTTCTCGATGGCTTCCTTTTCCGAAGCACGTGCCTTATTCAGTTCTTTTCGCATACTGTCGAAAGCCCAGGAGAACTCCCCGACCTCCGATCCCCGATCGTAGGCAAGCGGAATATCGGTATTGCCTCGCGCGATCTCCGTCGTGTACTTCGATATCTTCCGAAGCGGACGTAATACGGTGACGGATAGGAAGATCCCGGCGATCAGAAGACATACCGCGCCGCATCCGCCCACGATCAGGATCCGCACATCGCGTTCTTCCCTGTCATTCCGGATCCGTACATCGTCGGAGAGTTTTTCCAGTTTCTCGGACGCATTCTTCGTATTCCCTTCTTCGACCAGTTTCCCGATCTCATTGATCTCGATGATTTCTTCCTGTTTTTCCGCATCGCTGTCCTTGGCCGATGCGAAATAGAGTCCCAGTGTCAGCGCGATCACCAGGACCATGAGCACGGAAAAAACAACGAGCACATGCTTACGCATCTTCCGGCACCTCCAGCATATAGCCGACCTTATAGACAGTCTTCAGGTACTTCGGATCCGCCGGGTCGTCTTCAAGTTTTTCACGCAGCCAGCGCATATGCACCGTGAGGGTGGACGCCTCCGACGTCATAAATGCACCCCACACCGATGTCAGTATCTTTTCTTTCGGCATCGCCTGATTCTTATGCTCACAAAGGAAAGAAAGAAGGTCAAATTCCCGAAGTGACAGCGATACGGCCTGTCCGTTCTTCGTAACCGTCCGGGATGTCATATTGACGCAGATACTTCCAAAAGAAAGGATCTTCTCTTCTTCAGAAAACCCGTACGTCCTTCGAAGAAGCGCCTGTACACGGACAAGAAGTTCCTTCATGGAGTAGGGCTTCGGAAGGTAATCGTCTCCGCCGATCTCGTAGCCCGAGATACGGTCATCCTCCGATGTCCTCGCGCTGGCAAAGATGACCGGCACCGTCGACACGGCACGCAGTTCTTTGCAAAGCGCAAATCCGTCGCTGTCCGGCAGATTGATATCCAGAAGGATAATATGGTATGTATTCTTCGACAGAAGGTCGAAGGCTTCTTCCGCGGAAAAAGCACTGCTGACGCGATATCCGTATCCGGTGAGCATGTCTGCGATCACCATGTGAAGATCGGCATCATCATCGACAATAAGAATACTGTACTCCATACTCTGTTTCCCCCGTTTTTTCTATACTCATCTTACCATTTCTCCCGTCTTTCACCTAGATTTTTTGTGATTATCCGAAAACTCCGCGATGTAGCAACTTAGATGCCTCCATGTTATAATCACTTCTGCACGGGGTGATTCAAAGTGCAACCGGAGGTTTGGGGAATGGAAGAAAGCGGAAAGAAGCAGATGAAGAGTGTGGGAAGTATCCTGCAGAAAGTCTTCTCCGCCGTTGTCATTTTATTGATGGTATTCTCGCTTTCCGGCTTCATTGCCGCTCCTTTAACTGGAGATGTTAAGGTCTTCATGGCCGGCGCCAACCAGGCGAATTACTTAAGTCCCGAGCTCTTCGTCGGTGCTTTTCGATCCTGGGAATTGAAAAGTGTTTTCGCAAGAGTCGTATCCTGTTTTGTCTACAAGACCGCTACCTTGTTTGTCCCTTATAGTTCCTATGCTTTCGAAGCTGTGAGCAAGGCAGTCTATGCCGTGCTGATCCTTCTTGTTTCCTATCTGTCTATGAGATGGATCTTCCCGAATGAGCGAAGGAAGATCATTCAGGGGGTCATCAGCTGTTCCACATTCTTCTTCGCCATGCATACCTGCTGCCAGCTTCAGGTGGAGATGACTGCCTCCCTGTTTATCCTTCTGGCCTTCTCACTTTACATCAACGCGATCAAAACCGAAACCAGAACGAAGGCCAAACTTTTTTCGGCCGGACTTCTGATCGGCACCACGTTCTTTATAAAGAGCGTGCTCATTCTTCTTTCCGTGACGGTCGTGGCCGCGATCTGTATCTATAAAAAGGAAAACGGCCTGAAACTGTCGATCAGAGAGATGCTGATCGTCGTCGCGGGAAGCTTTGCGTCTCTTGCACTGACATCTCTTCTGATCGCCATCATCAATCCGACGGAGTTCCGCGATATTCTCGATGCCGCCAACTTTCAGGGCACGATCCTCGACACGAAACTGACCTTTTCGGAACTGGCAACGATTTTCTACGAGAAACACAAATGGGCGGTGCGGTTCCTGCCGGTCGTGGCACTGGGCGTGATCTGTATCCCGCTCAATGCTTTTTCCGCGGTATGCGAAAAGAAATGGTCCCTGTTCCTCTTCCACTTCGTCATGTGGCTGATGCCGGCCTTATTTATCTTTATTTCGGATCAATACTTCATCTACCATTTCGCCGCATACATCTTCCCGGCTCTGATCGAGATCTACTATGCAATCCTGCACAAGAAACTGTGGAATAAGCTTATCATGGGTGCGTTCGCGCTTTTCCTTCTGTACTGGTATGCCACCCGTTTTTCCATCCTTTCGTCCCACACACGAGACTGCATAACCAGGCAGACAAAAATGTTCCGGGACAGAGACGCTTTTCTGGAAAGCATCGATTTTGACAAAAACGCGCCCGTTCTTTATCTGGATGATGGTATGGGAGCCTACACGCTCGGAAACCGTTCTCAGCTCAGATACTTCTTCCCGCTTCCCCTTCAGCGGATCCCGGACGATTCGGATCTGGCCTGCCGTAAAGAATGCCTGGAAGAAACCCTTGCCTATGACGGCAGATACATCAGCGTTGTAGAAAGCTGGTTCTACAACTACGGATATAACCAAAACATCAGGGAAAAGATCCAGTCGGAATACACCTTAATCGGCTCCTATAAGATGTTTACGCCGCCGGTATATTTCGATTCATCAGATGATGGAGAATACACGATCAAATTGTATGAGAGAAAGCAGGGCTGATCAGTCCTCTTTATCCTTCGGACCGATAAGTTTCAGGACTTCAAAGCCTTCCGCCTTACCCTTGAGCTTAATGGAAGCCCCCAGTGATTCGAACTGCATCCGGTCTTCCAGTTTCTCTGCCACAGCGCGGCTGATATAAACTGTTCCTCCGGGCGCGTTGGCTTCCAATCGGGCGGCCGTATTGACCGTATCGCCGATCGCCGTATAGTCCATACGCTTCTCCGAACCCATGTTTCCGACAACGGCAGGACCGAAGTGGACACCTACGCCGACGTTGAGTTCCTCGTTGATCTCTTCTTTCAGTTTCCGGGACAGTTCCTTTGCTCCCTCGACGATATCCAGCGCGGTTTTGGCCGCACGGTACACCGGGTCTTCTTCCGGAAGAGGCGCCCCCCAGAACGCCATCGTCGCATCACCTACGAACTTGTCCAGCGTTCCTTTATTGTTCTCAATGCATGTACTGGTCATCGAAAGATACTGATTAAGGATATGCACCACTTCTTCAGGTGAAAGTCTTTCGGACATCGTCGTAAATCCTCTTATATCCACGAAAAGAACTGCAATCTCGCAGAGCCTGCCTCCGAGTTTAAGATTATCCGTTCCCTCCTTGAGGATCTCACTTACGATACTCGGAGCAACATATCTCTCAAAGGTCTTGGTCACATTCTGTCTTTCGATCGCCGCCCGGATATAATGGCTCGCCACGGTTACTATAAACAGAATGAATACTCCGACCGGGATCCAGAGCGCATGCGTAATATATCCGGCAGAGAAAAGAATTTCTGATCCTCCGAGTGCCAAAAGCAGTGAAACAACAAGCAGCGAAACCGAGGTAAACAGGCTTCTGTTGTTGCAGAAAATCAAAAAGGCGAAGCAAACCAGGAAAAGCACCATCAGCTGGAGATAATCGGGAACGTCCACCTTGTAATTTCCGTCCAAAAGATATTGGATCACGTTCGCCTGGACTTCCACTCCGTACATACGGGTGGTCCTGTCAATGGCCGTGATATACGAATCCGAAAGGGCTGCCGCATAAGGGCCGATGAGAACCAGTTTGCCGGAATAATAGGAAGAATCCACTTCCCCTTTGATCAGTTGACTGAGAGAAACGCCATCGTAGAAGTTTCCCGGTTCCGTGTAATACGAGATAAAGAACTGGCCTCTTTCATTGACCGGCGGATCCGTGATGGTAAGTCCTTTTTTTTGTGCATACATCTTTGCCGCCACATAGGGCATGGAATATACACGCTCGCCGTACGGTTCCACGTACAAAAGCGCATGGCGCAATACACCGTCCGAATCATTCATGGAATTGATATGGCCCTGTGTTGTTACCTGTTTCAGTTCTTCGTACGGTTCTTCGTAATTGAGGACCGCATAGGAATCGATGATGACCTTGTCACTGCCGAAACTCGTTTTCGTACCGAAATACGCCGTAGTTGCCGTCACAACATTTCCAAGGGATTCGGCCGCTTTGGCAAGACGCTCATCCGCTTCCGGAGTGGTGTGCCCGGAATCCAGGAAATCCACGGCGACTACAGCCGGAAGATTGTCGGGATCGGAAGCCAGCGCCTCCAAAGCCGAGGCCATAATCGTGCGGTCCCAGGTATTATACGGTCCCAGTTCCTTGAAATCATTCTCATCGATTCCGATGATGACGATATCCCCCGGCACGGTTTCCGGCCTTTGATAGATCGCATCCTTCACGTACATATCCGGCTGCTCCAAAAGTCCGATCTTACAAATGAATGTAATAATCAGGGCGCCGACGAGCGATATAATCAGTTTTCTGTTTCTTTCATTCATTGTTCTCTTCTCAGATCCTCGTATAGTACAAGACCGTCTTGCCGTTCTTCACATAAGAATATTCCTCTATATATCCATCAGCTGTTTCCGTAACCAGGCAATCGAGTTCGATCCATTCTCCGTCCACATATCCGAGATATACGGGATCACCGCTGTCGTCATCGGGGTAGTTCCCCATCAGGATGAATACACGGTCATCTTCCAGCCACTCGATTTCCTCCATAAAGCCTTCCGGCAGGTTCTCGTGATCCGGAATCGGATTCGGTGTAGGTGTCGGTATATCCGTCGGGGTCGGTGTCGGCGTGTCTGTCGGCGTCGGTGTCGGCGTATCCGTCGGCGTCGGTGTCGGCGTGTCTGTCGGCGTAGGGGTAGGCGTATCCGTCGGCGTTGGCGGAGGCGGCGTAGGTGTCGGCGTATCCGTCGGTGTCGGTGGAGGCGGTGTCGGTGTAGGCGTATCCGTCGGTGTTGGCGGAGGAGGCGTCGGTGTACCTTCCGGCGAAGGCATCGGATCACCTTCCGGATCAGGTGTCGGAGCCGGTGTCGGCGATCCCTCAGGCGTCAGCGGATCAGAAGGCGGATTCGGATCCGGTGTCGGATCCGGTGTTGGCGTGACTCCCGGCGGAACCGGTGTCGGCGATCCAGGAGGCGTTGATGAATCAGGCGGCGGTGTCGGCGTGTCCGATGGAGGAGGCGGCGTCGTAGATACGGGTGGTGTCGGGGTATCCGTCAGGGGCGCCGGGGTCGGGGTGATCGTAAGATCTCCGTGATCCGGATCCTTAAGAAGCTCGGCAAACGCCAGGATATCCTCTTCACTCCAGCCGGTATCTTCGCACACTCTCTTCAGAAGCTCGGGATTCTCCGCGAGCATCTTAACTGAGAATGCCGGGATTTCATCTTCTTCAAGATCATCAAGGAAGAATTCAATACTTCCTTCATCTCTATCCGAGTAAAGATAGACTTTGATCAGCTGGCCGCCGTTTACATCCTTCTCTCTTATCTCGCCGGTTTCGGGATTTCTGGCCACAACGTGGACTTTTCCGTCCGTGATAACGAGGGCCTCTCTTCCATCTTCATCGTAAAAAACATATCCGGAAGTACCCCGGATCCCGACGGTCATCGTAGAGGTCTTGATTTCGAAGGATTCATCATCCTGAAGGTGTTCCGTCACCTCGAAATAGAGTGCCCCCTTGGTGAGTTTCAGTTCCAGCTGTTTTCCCTTCTTGTAGAATTCCGCACGGCTATCAGATTGGAGCGTGACGATCTTCGTGTCGTCAAGGCCGACAGAGGCCAGACCGTCAGAGCCGGTATTCAGGGCATCGCCGCTTTGAAAACGGATGTTATCGATGACCGGTTTGGATTTTCCGCTTGAATCTTCGATCGTGACGGTACCTTCCACCCGAAGAAGTCTCATGGTCGTTGCATAGTATCCGCCCCTGAAGAAAACAAAGTAGATCACGACGGCAGCCGCAATAACAGCAAGAAGCGCGCACGAAATAATGATCTTCTTCGTTTTCGACAATTCCTTGATTCTATCAATCAACACCATAACGGTTCCCTTTTCTCTCCCCTTGTGATCGACAATGTTATTTTATATTACTTGAGCCGATTTATAAAGAAGCACATATGAACTATCAGCGAAGCCCCCTCTCCTACATGTCCTGATAGCGCATAGAATTCTCTTGCTTGACTTCAGTCCGCGTTGTATCATTAACTCAGATTCAGTTGTATGTTGTGGGAGGAGGTTTTGTCGTGAAGAAATTCGAGATCACTGCCGTACTGGAAGAGGCTTGCCGCCAGACACTTCTGTGCCGTATGTTCCTCAAAGCGGATCCGAACTGCTACAGTTGTTTTCCCATAAAAGCGGGCGAAGACCTTTTCCTTTATATGGACGAACAGGATTTCCGCCTCGACGGGTATGTCGTACGCCGGCTCAAAGATATCGTGGAGATCAATTCCAAGCAGGATCTGACATCTGAGATCCTCGAAAGCGAAGGCGTAACTGCCTCCGTGGAGAAGATCGATATTGATATCTCTTCCTGGGAGAAAGCCCTCTCCTATCTTTCCAAACACCGCCTCAACGCCATCTTCGAATCCGAGGATCGGAACAGCGGCAATATTGACTATGTTATTGGAAGAGTTGAGAAGATCGATGACAGATATCTTTATGTGCGCGCCTTCGATTATGACGGCAAATGGGAAGAAAAGCCCACACGCATCGCTTTTTCCGAGCTGGTATCCATCTCGTTCGGAACGCGGTATGTCGAGATCTTCACCAAGTATCTTCCGCCTTGTCCGGTAGAACGCGACATTTCCCTTCTTCCGAAATCACCAAACGAATAAAAACAGGAGACGATAATATTCATTACACATACCGCACCCAGGGCACATGCTCTTCCCAGATCGATTTTGAAATCAACAACGGCGTCATCTCTGATGTCGTCTTTACTAACGGATGCAACGGCAACCTCAAGGCGATCGGCAAACTGGTAGACGGCTGGACCGCCGATGATATCGCAGGCAAACTTCTCGGAAACACATGCGGATTCCGTTCCACTTCCTGCGCGGACCAGCTTGCAAAAGCCGTTCTGGAAGCCAAGGAAGCTGAATCCTGATTTCTTTTACAGCGAAGGTCAGACCTTCACTTCAAACAGTAATTTGACCGGCAGCCGTCTATACCACGGCTGCTTCTTTTGTAGCGAAGCCAGGCCGCTCTTTCCGCTTTCTACAAGTTTCTCCAGCTCCTGATCCGAGATTCCTTCCGAGCTGAAGGCGGCTTTCTGCGCAATAAAGGAGGCACGTGAAGCCGGCCGGCCTTTCCATTTGCGGGACATCATGGAGAAATACCGGTAATATGCGCGGGCGCTGTCATTGATATTCTTCTGATTCCATGAACGTCTCCATAGTGCGTTATACAATAGGCGGAGCACCGCCAGGAACAGGCAGATCCCCAGGAGCGCCCATACCTTTCCCGGTACGGAACTGCTCTTTTTCTCGTTCTTTTTTGTTTTCTCCTGCTCCTTCGGATCGGTGTTTGCCGATGCTTCCTTTTCCGATGGTGTCGGCGATGGCGTGGATGTCTGATCCTGAGGCGTTTTGGTGGTAGTTGTTACGGGGGAGGTCACCGTTCTTGTTCCCAGATCATCGGTAATGGTATGCCCCGGGATCTCCTCAGGTTCATAATTCATTTTTTTTGCAATCGCGGACGCGTCAAAATCACTTGCCGCAAAAGCATTTCCGGGGGTTGCGTCGCCGAGGATCCAGCCGTACTCGGGAATGAAGAATTCGAACCAGGCATGGGCATCTTCCGAATACACTTCTTTTCTTCTTCCATCTTCCAGACTGTCGACCATATACCCATTGACGTAACGTGCGGGAACACCGATCATGCGAAGAAGGATCACGGCCGTGCACGCGTAATGCACGCAGAATCCGCTTTCTCCGTTTTTGACGAACCATACGACGAAATCCTCTGTTCTGGGCTGGAAATCAGTATGCTCATCGTACTCACAGAGCTTGCTGACAAAATCAGTCACCGCCAGAACCTTATCAATATCCGACATCGTCGTCTCACCACGATACAAAGACATATACCAATCCGGCAAACGGCCGCTGTTCAGAAGGCCTTCTAAGGTTTCATCCGGCACATCCAGGCAAGCGGTCTGAACATATTCCAGATAATCTTCATCCCAAACGGAAGCGTCACGGCGAACCGGAAGATCTGAAAGTGCGAAATCATAGTAGGGTTCTGACGTCACCGTGGACATACGAGTGTTTAGGACCTGTGTCGTAAGCACACGGTCGGCATAATCAGAAGAAACGACATACCCGTCAATATAGTACGGAACGAAAAAGACGTCGGAATGCACCTCGCTGTTTACATGAAGGATATACTGTGCCTCCTGCTGATTAAGATCCTCTTTAAACATCCGCGACGGCTCACTGTCGGAAGATCTGAACGCATGTCCGGTGTACGTGTCCATAGAAGATGTTTTAAGATACAGATAGCTTCCGCCGTTTGTGCCGCCATTCGGATTCAGATTTCGCGTGACATTCATGACCGCGAAATGCGGCGGATCGAAATTACCTACACGGTCCAGATTCTCCAGGCCCGGGTTCATCGTCGCAATCGAACTGACCAGATTATCCACCACAACGCTGCCCATATAGGTATTACTGAGATCCGAGATGGCCTTCTGCGTGTCCGGCGGTATGTTGTCAGCCGCTTTCTCCGCACTTCTGTAAACGAGCGAGCGGATCTTTTCGACCTGATTGAGTGCGACATTATCCTTTTCATATTCATCCTGAGGAGAGAGCATTCCTACAAAAGAAGCGCCGATGATCACCGGCAGGATCAGCAGGAGCATCTTGGTTTCCGCTCCGGCGCGCTCTCCTCTTCTGAGGTTTTGGAAGATACAAAGCAGGATGACCCCTCCGATGGCCATCACACACCAGATCTGACTTGGGAACATGTAATCCAGCGCCACCGAGCAGACGAAGAGCGGAATATAGAAAGGCAGGCACCAAAGGATGCTTCTTCTCCGAATAATGGTCCATGTCGTGAAAACGATCGGAAGCAGATCCAGCTGAAGAAGGAATACGGTCAGGATATCTTCCGGATGCGGGTCCTTTTCAAAACTGAGAGGTATATCCCGGAAAGAATATGCTTTGAGTGTCCACATCACGTGATTGAGACCGTCAAAGGATTCACCGAAATTGATGAACAGCATTAATCCCAGCAGAAACGGGGTACCGATCAGAAGTACCGGTCCCGACCATTTGCTCACATTGATGGAGAGGAATGCCGTCGAAGCAATCGATAATAAAAGAATACCCACCACAAGAACGACCGCATTGACTTCCAGTTCATAGGTACTTGTAAACATGAAAGTAAAGGCCACACAAAGAAGTGTCGTCAAGATGACGGATAATGCCGCCGTCCGCATGGTCGGCAAGGATTCCGGAGTTTTGATGTTCTCGTTATTTCTTCGCATCGGTTTCCTCCTTCGGGATCTTCATGCGAAGAATGCGCAATAAAGCCATATCCAGATCACGCTGGCTCTGGATATCGAAAGCCACTTCCCGCTTCATGGGAGGAAGAACGCGGATCTTATGGGGAATATCTCTTGAAAGGAAGTAGTTCGACGTGAAAAGAAGTTCCCCCATCCTGCGGTCGAATATATCCCGGTCCTCTGACAGCGCCAGGAAAACACGGGCATGCCCGTAACACTCCTCTTGCGGTTCCTTGACCAGAAGAGAATCTTTCTTGGCTGACGCTTTCCAGTGGATATTCTTGATGGGATCGCCCATGATATATTCACGGACATCGTAAATCTCCGAATAGGGGGAGTTGCTCTTACGCAAGGTCTTCGCCTTAAAACCGTTCATGCTCGGCATCGCATCCGGCATCTGCGGTACCGGCTGGATCACCGCCTCACAGGAGGCTTTTGCTTTCCTACGGAATCCGAAAAGACCGAAGAGATCAAATACGCGGATTCCGGATATCTTATACTGAAAAGAACCGCAGTGACGGGTATCCATGGGCACCTTAGCGTCGTAATTCCCCTGTACAAACAGGTTCTGTTTCATTCGCTTGCCGGTCATGCTTTCCGTAACGGTCAGATCGATTCGGCTAAAAGAGCAGATCGCAAATTTCCTGCGGGACGTGCTGATCGTAAGTGAGGCGTTATCGCCGATCTTGATACTTCTCGGAGCAGAAATATGCACTTTATATCCTTTTGCGGCAACAAGAGCCATGAACAGAGCAATCGGCGGAAGAAGAAGCAGCATCAGGACACAATACCATGCAAACCACATCTGGTAGAACAGAAAGAACACCAGTGCGCCTATCAATGCAAGTATGTAAATCACCCAGTTCTTGATCATATGTCCTCACATGCGCTTGCGTTATCCGGAAAAAGTCAGACCTTCGGTGCGGATACGGACTTCAGGATCTCGCGGACGACATCGCTTGTCTTCTTCTCACTCACTTCCGCTTCAGGAGTCAGAAGCAGACGGTGGCACATAACCGGCGGAAATACCGCCTGTACATCGGCCGGAATGACATAGTCACGATGGAAAAGGTAAGCATAGGCTCTGGCCATCGATGCCAGCGCCAGCGTGGCACGCGGACTGGCACCTCTTTCCAGATCCTTGTGGGTACGTGTCTTTCCCACAAGGGCAATGATATAGTCCAGCAGCGGTTCACTTACGAACACACGGCTGACTTCATTCTGCATCGCATAAAGTTCATCCGCACTGCTTAGCATCCGGACATCTGACAGCGGGTTGTTGCCGTTTTTTCTTTGTTCCAGCATCGCCTTCTCATCGGCATTAGAAGGATAGCCCATGGAAATACGGATAGCAAAACGGTCCATCTGGGAATCCGGAAGAAGTGATGTTCCCGAGGCCCCCGACGGGTTTTGTGTCGCAAATACGGTGAAAGGCTTAGGCAGCGGATAGGTGTTTCCGTCTACGGTGACCTGGCCTTCCTCCATGGCTTCCAAAAGTGCGGACTGTGTTCTTGAAGAAGCACGGTTCAGCTCGTCTGCCAGGAAGAGGTTGTGGAAGATAGAACCGGGCTGGTATTTCATCATCTGGGATTGTTTATCATATACCGAAAAGCCGGTAATATCGGAAGGAAGAACATCCGGGGTAAACTGTACACGGCCGTAATTAAGGCCCAGTGTCTTGGAGAACGCAAGAGCCATCGTCGTCTTGCCCACTCCCGGTACATCCTCGATAAGCACATGACCGCCGGACAGCATACCCGCCATCGCCTGAAGGATCACATAATCCTTACCGCAGATAACCTTCTTGATTTCCGCAATGATTGCATTTGTTTTCTCACTCATACTGTCTTCCTCTTTCCCAAGTATCTTTCGGTTTTCCCTGTTTTCTTTTTCCGGTTTCCTTGTTTTTTCCTGTTTCCCTTATTTTTCCGGTTTCCCGTTTTTCCCGCTGATGCGGTCTATCCGCGAAGAGAGAAATACGCCTTGCCGCTTTCCATCTTCGTCTGTTTATACTCCGCCAGTTCACTTACCGTCACAAGTGTATATCCGGCTTCGACCAGCGCCGGAACGATCGTCTCTACTGCGGTGGCCGTGGTCTCATAAAGATCATGCATCAGAACGATATCCCCGTCCCGGACATTATTCAGCACTTCGTTGATGACATGCTGGCTGTCTCTGTATTTCCAGTCATTCGTATCGATGGACCAGATGATCATGGGCATGCCCACATTGGCGGATACCGTTGAGTTATACGATCCGCCGACCGGACGCATAACGACCGGACGAATACCCGTATAGCTGTAGACCTTATCCGCACAATCCCGGATCTGGGTTGCGACCGCATCTCCCGACAGGCGCGTAAGCGAAGTATGGTTCCAGGTGTGATCACCGATCTCACAACCGAGATTCGTTGCACGGATGACGCATTCGGAATAATTGCCTACACGGTTACCAACCACAAAGAATGTTGCATGCGCACCGTACGGCTCAAGGGCATCCAGGATACGCATGGTGACCGGAGTATAAGGACCGTCATCGAAAGTCAGCGCAATGACTTTCTCCGGCACTTCGGTATCGATATGCGTGTCGATCCCGTATTCGCTCATCTTTGCATCGAATGCCGGATCCTTCATGATCTCGCTTAAAACACGGGCACGGGTGATGCCGTTACTTAACCCGATACGATAACCATCGATCGTACCGGCATCCGGTGTCTGCCCGTAGAACACCTCGAATACAGCATTGAGGAAGTCATCATCCGATGAGAGGAGTTCCTCACTCTCCGGCGCCGACAGAAGATCTCTAATCACGGTACGAACCCCGGAAGGATTCTCGATCGTTTTCAAGACGTACTCATTCAATGCCTCACCGTCCGGCCGGCACCCCAGAAATCTCGAGTACAGTCTGGTCAGGAAGGAGGTCATCTCATAATTGGTATCACGCGGCTGGGTCAGCACGACCTCACCGGGAAGGATACCCTTAGCTGCACACATATTCTTATAATCCTGTGTCTTTGCGATCTGCGATGTCACATAGCTGATGGAAACGCCATTACCGAGCATCTCTTCGTACTGTTCCTTCTCCCCCTGCGATGCCGGTCTGTCCATCATCACTGAAAGAAGCGTATCAATGATCTCGTCATCGCTATGTTCTGAAGCAAATTGCGGGGATGTGGCCATCGTATTAATCAGCTGGGCGGCCCCCTGACCGTCCATGAAACGTCCGCACCATTCATTGGCTTCCGCCGTAGTGATCTCTCTTCCGTAAAACTCCCGGAACAGGCGTCCTACGAAAAGCGTGATCTGCGGATCTTTATCACGTAATTCCAAAGAATCGATATTTCCGGGCCGGATCCCGTCTTCCTGACAAAGCTGCACGAACTCGGGCGCCGTACTAAGATCACTGATCACCCGGCGAATACTGATGCCGTTCTCCAGATAATTGAGATATGTCGATCTGCTCTCCTCAGTAGGAAGCTTTCCGGTCATCAGCTCGAAAAGCAGATCCAGCGTTTTCTCCTTCGGATACTTCTTTGATGTGAATTCCATACTTGAAGTGAGATTATCGATCATGCCGGAAGCCGAGATACTGCCTGATGCCAGGTTTCTGTACCAGTATCCGAACCGCTCTCCGTCCACGCGTTTCCCGAGAAGCACATCGTATGTGCGGTCAATAAACGAGGCTGTCGGATCCGTCTTCGCGCGCACCCTCGAGGGAATCAGGCATGTACCTGCCAGCACCCCTATAGTGATTAGCATGGCAGAAAGCCGCACCACAAAGCGTAATGCGCGATTGGTTTTCCTTTTCATGCTCTTCTCTTACCTCGTCCCTTAACAAATTCGGCATACCGCCTAATACCACATTTTCAGTATATATGAATCCCGTGACAGGAAAGTGACATATATGCAATTTTCTCATTACATAGGCGCAGATCCGGGCAAAAGAAAACAGAGGTTGGGAAACACATAAACCAGCCTCTGTTATTTGAGCGTTTTCCGACAACGGAAAATTGAAACCAATCCTTGCTCGTCATTATCCTATTCGACTACACTATAGCGCCATTTGCCTTCATACACCACACGCTATCGTTCTCAAAAGTATAACAATCTTTCGCAAGCCTGTTCTATCGCAGGATGACCGGACGGCCTCAGATCATCTTCTCCGAGAGCTTGACACCGCCGAGGATATGGAAGTGAACATGCTTTACGGTCTGTCCGCCAAATTCCCTGCAATTGTTGATAATACGGAATCCTTCATCGATACCGGTTGCTTTGACGACCTCCGGAACCGCATCCAGCACATCGCCCAGAGCGGCCTTCCCTTCTTCGGAAGAAGCCATGTCAAGGATATCATCGAAATGTTTCTTCGGAACGATCAGGACATGTACCGGAGTCGCCGGGTTGATGTCCTTGAACGCCAGGACCTTGTCGTTCTCAAAAACCTTGGTCGAAGGAATCTTGCCTTCCACAATATCACAGAATAAACACATCTTCGTATCCTCCTTTTCTATGCTGCGCTATCAGAGCATCTTCTCCAGTTCGTTCTTCACCGCCGCCAGTGCGTCATCGATACCCGCCGGATTCTTACCTCCGGCCTGAGCCATATTCGGACGTCCGCCACCGCCGCCACCAACGATAGGTGCTACGGCTTTAATGAGGTTTCCGGCATGCGCACCGGCCTTCACTGCGGAATCCGTCGCCATGATCACGATATTTGCTTTGCCGTCGATTGATGACATCAGCGCCACCACGCCGTCATCGAGCTTATCCTTGAGTGAGTCGCCCAGATCACGGAGCGCGCCCATCTCCACATTCTCAACCTTCGCCGCCAGGAGTTTCACACCCTTAACATCGACTGTCTGATTGAGGGAATCGCCCACCGCGTCCTTCGCGGCCTGCGCCTTCATGGACTCGATTTCGGAATTCGCCGTCCTAAGTTCCTTCTGCAGGTGCGTAATCTTTGCAACGAGCTCGGACGGGTTCGCCTTCAGAAGCTTCGCCGCCTCATTGAGCGTATTCTCCAGATCCGCGTAGTAAGCCAGCACCGCATCGCCGGTCAGCGCCTCGATACGGCGGATGCCGGCGGCTACACCGGACTCGCTTAAGATCTTGATATGCTGGATCTGGGCGGTATTGCTAACATGCGTACCACCGCAGAGTTCAACAGAGAAAGCATCCTTGAAGTCAGACTCCATGTCACCGGACGTCCCCTTGCCCATGCTGACCACGCGTACCGTACCGTGATATTTCTCGCCGAAAAGCGCCATAGCGCCTGTCTTGCCCGCTTCTTCGAGGCTCATCTCATCCGTGCGTACCGGAAGGCCTAAGGAGATCTCTTTATTGACGATCTCTTCCACCTTCCTGATCTGCTCGGCAGTCATCGCCGCATCATGGGAAAAGTCGAAACGCAGGCGGTCCGGAGTCACGAGAGAACCCTTCTGCTCAACATGATCGCCCAGAACGATCTTCAGGGCTTTCTGCAGAAGGTGTGTCGCGGAGTGATTCTTACAGGTGCTCTGACGATTGTCGGAAGCCACCTCGATCTTCGCACTGTCGCCCACGCGGATGGATCCCTTGGAAACATAACCCACGTGGCCGATCTTATTGTCGCCGATATGTACAGCCTCGGTTACGGTGAATTCGCCGTCCGCTGTCGTGATCGTACCCTTATCACCGACCTGGCCGCCCATGGTGCCGTAGAAGGAAGTCACATCGGTAATGATCGTGCCTTCTTCTTTCTCGGAAAGGACATCCTTCAGGGAAGAGCCATCCGCGGCCGCCAGAATCTTTCCTTCACAGGACGTACTGTCGTAGCCCACGAAAGTGCTTTTCACGTTGTCGTCCAGCGAATCAAAAACACCTGCCGATGCATTGAGTTTTGCAGAGAAATTCTGGCTGTCACGAGCCTTCTGCTTCTGTTCCTCCATCGAAACCGCGAAGCCCTCTTCGTCAACCGTAAGGCCTTCTTCCTCAGCCAGTTCGACCGTCAGTTCAAGCGGGAATCCGAAGGTATCGTAAAGGTAGAACGCGTCTTTGCCGGCGATCTCTTTCTTGCCTTTGGAACGGGCGCCATCCAGGATCTTCTTGAATTCCTTCATGCCGTTCTCAAGTGTGCTTTCGAAACGCTCGATCTCCTTGCTGAGCTCATTGAGGATGAACTCTCTATTCTTCAGAAGGAGCGGGTAGCTGTTATTGTAGATCTCATCGATAAAGATCGTTGCGATCTTGAGGATATTCTCTTTCTTAAGACCCAGTGTACGGGCATGTCTGACTGCACGGCGGATCAGGCGGCGCAGTACATAGCCGGCACCGGCATTGGCCGGTACGAGCTTGGCGGCATCACCGATCAGCATCACGGAGGTACGTGTGTGGTCCGCCAGGATGCGCATGGAGCGGGTCATCTTCTCATCTTCGTTGTACTTCTTTCCGGAAACGCTCTCGATATATGCGATGACCGGTGCGAAAAGATCGATCTGGTATACATCACGGGAACCGTTCAGGAACGCGAGGATTCTCTCCAGGCCCCAGCCCGTATCTACATTCTTCTGGGCAAGAGGAGTCAGGTGACCGTCCTTATGCTTCTCATACTGCATGAATACGTCATTTCCGAGCTCGGTATACTTACCGCAGCTGCATCCCGGGCCGCAGTCCGGTCCGCAATCCGGGCGGTCTGCGATATAGAACCTCTCAGAGTCCGGGCCGCAGGGTCCGTACTCGAGGCCCCACCAGTTATCGTCGGCACCAAGGTAGTAAATGTTCTCTTTCTTGAAGCCGGAAGCGATACGGTACTGCGCACCCTCTTCGTCTCTCGGCGCATTCTCGTCACCGGCAAACACCGTGGCGGCGAGGTGGTCAGCATCAAATCCGAAGACCTGTGTCAGAAGCTCGAAGCTCCACTGGCATCTTTCCTTCTTGAAGTAGTCACCCAGGCTCCATGAACCCATCATCTCGAAGAATGTCACGTGGCTCTTATCGCCCACGGAATCGATATCATTAGTTCTGACGCATCCCTGCACATTACAAAGCCGGGTGCCCAGCGGATGCTTCTGTCCAAGAAGATATGGCATCAGCGGCTGCATGCCGGCGACATTGAACATAACGCCCGTGGTTCCGTCCGATACGAGCGATACGGCGCCCACATCCACATGACCGCGGTCAATATAGAATTGTTTCCAGGTATTTCTCAATTCATCTGAGGTAAACTGTCTCATGTATTTCCAAAACTCCTTTTCGAAAAGCACTTCGGCCTTCAGCGCCGGGTTTCTTCTTCAAACCAGGCGAGGCACGCGGAAAGAATTCGCGTGCCTCGTAATTTTACACGATTTAATAAAGAAAATCTATATCTGAATTACGCTTTGAGCGCTTCTTCGAGATGCTCGTGATACAGCCTTCGAACTCTGTCCGGTCCGGCGATGGTAAAACCGCCCCCGTACTGGGACACCCAGGAGAAGAAGGTCGGACTCACACTGACCTCCACATTCGCCAGAAGATACCCTTCATGATCGGTATCCTCGAAGACATGCACCGTCTGTTCAAAGCGGTCGAAGAACTGCGTCAGCAGTTCTTTTTTGAAGCGGATCTGCACCGTTTCCGAACGGTTGCCGTACATACTGAACGAAGATTCCATATGCTTGGCCACACTGAACCCCTTTGGCGGTTTAACCAGCACGGTATCCTCCTTGATGCTGACTCCTTTCATGCGGTCGATACGGAAGTGGATGATCTTATCCGGTTCCTGAGGTTTTTGTTCCGGGCAGGTGCCGATACAGTAGTAGAACCCGTTGTTCCAGACAAGCGCGAACGGATGGAGGATGTACCGGAATCCGTCGTGTTTGAGGATCTGCCCTTTCCCGTAGTGGTAATCCAGATACTGGAACGTCACCGGGTGATGCTCGGCCATCGCCCGCCTTATCGATCCGACATTGTAGATATAGTCTTTGTTCACGGAGTGGTGACGGCCGATATAGTGGATCTGTTCATTGAGTTCCAACGCACGCGGCGAAGATGTCAGTCCCTTTAATTTTGCAATCAGATTGGCCTTTTTCTTCTCCGTCATAAAGCCCGCGGATTCCACCGCATCGATGAGGATCATGATCTCCTCCACTTCGAAGGTACGGTCCTCGATAAAATACTTCGGAACATTACCTCCGGAGCTCTCCACCGGAACATCGAAATTCTGGAGGGCCTCGATATCCACGTATAGGGTTTTCCGATCTGCCGAAAAGCCTGCTTCTTCAAGCTTACTGATCAATTCCTTGATGGTCAGGCCATGCTGTTCATCGGTATCTTTCTGCAGGATGTTCATCAGGCACAGGAGCCTGCCGCGGCTGTTCTCTCGATTCGCCATATCCCCACCTCCTTGTACTTCAACTATAACATGAAAAGTGCTTACCGAGACCCCTTCATGTGAGTAAAAGAAGGAAAGACTTTTTCGCGCACGCGTGATATAATATTGGGGCTGATTTTTCACTTGGGAGGGTATCCATGAGTTCAATTTACAATGATATAGCCGTGGCGGCACCGAAGATCCTGCTGCCCCGTGAGGGCCTTGACCTAAAGAAGTGGGCCGTGATCGCCTGTGACCAGTTCACATCCGAGCCGAAATACTGGGAAGATGTAGAAAACGAGGTCGGTGATGCCCCCTCCACTCTCCGCATGTTCCTGCCGGAAGTATATCTTGAGAAGGAGACGCCCGACCAGATCGATGCCCGTCTTTCTTCAATTACTGCTTCGATCCATCAGTACATCAACGAAGGCATCCTCCGTCAGATGGATCCGGGGTTCATCGTTTTGGACCGAAAAACGAAATACAATGACTCTCGCAAAGGCCTGATCCTTGCTCTGGATCTGGAGCAGTATGACTTTACGCCGGGAAATAAGAGCCGCATCCGCGCTACCGAGGGAACCGTGCTTTCCCGTATTCCGCCCCGCGTTCGCATCCGTGAGCGCGCACCTATCGAGATGCCGCACATCATGGTGCTGATCAACGATCCGGGGAAGACCGTCATTGAGCCGGCCTTTACCGCCCTTTCTGCCGACAGCGCCAACCTCGTCTATGACACCGATCTCATGATGGACGGCGGTCATATCCGGGGCTACTACGCCAAGGAAGATTCCCAGGTCGGCAAATGGATCCCCTTTGCCCTTCAGGGTCTTCTTTCCCACTCCGAAGACGGTTTTCTCTTTGCCGTCGGTGACGGGAATCACTCGCTGGCCACAGCCAAGAAACACTGGGAGAACATCCGTGAAGGACTCTCCGAAGAAGAACGCCAGAGCCATCCGGCACGTTTCTGCCTGGTGGAGATCGTCAACATCCACGATGACGGCCTGAAGTTTGAGCCGATCCACCGTGTCACCTTCGGACTTACCAAGGAGAAACTGCTGTCTGCCGCTTCCGAATATTTCGCCGGCCAGGAATACAGCATCTCCGACGCCAGTGCTTTTGCCAAGGAAGGATCCAAGGACGGATCACAGACGATCCTGGTTACAGACGGAGAAGAAGACTTTACCATCGTTTTAAAAAAACCCGCCCACACACTGGCTGTCGGCTCGCTTCAGGGCTTCCTCGATACACTTGAATCCGAGCAGATCCACACCGACTACATCCACGGTGAGGATTCGGTCCGCTCTCTGGCCGGGAAGGACCGTCTCGGATTCCTTCTGCCGGATGTCTCGAAGAACTCGTTCTTTGAAACCATCAGCAAGGAAGGCGTTTTCCCGAGAAAGACATTTTCTATGGGTGAAGCCGTTGAGAAACGCTACTATCTGGAGGCGAAGCGCATCTAAAAGGATATCGGAAGTGTCCGATCAGGAAACAGGGGTCGCGTGAATGGCGACCGGAGCTAAGAGGTCGAAGGTATGGAGGAGAAAACATCAATATGTGTGATCGGTGCCGGTCTTTCCGGGCTGGTCTGCGCGTATAGGCTGGCCGTGGCAGGCTTCCGCGTGCAGGTGGTGGAACAGCAGTCCACCCCGGGCGGCATGCTGGGCTGCTCACGTCTGGGTTCCGAATATATCGAGCTTCTTCCTCACCATATCCGCAGATCCGACAGGGCGCTTCTCGCGCTGCTCAAAGAGCTTGGTCTCTCTGATGAACTGCAGTGGTACGACACACTGTGGTACGGCCGGGCCAGCAAGAAGAAACTGGGATACCTTGATAACGGCTTCCACTCCCTTCTGGCGGCTCTTGTCCAGGAGATCACGGACCACGGCGGGATCATCCAGTACGGGTATACCGTGTCGGAGATCGCCGAGAGCGGGAATCCCGATAAGCCGAAGTACCGCGTCCAGTGCGTACTTGCCGACTCCACTTCGATTATTCTGGAATGTGACACGATCCTTTATACCGGGTCGTGCCGCAACCTCGTACATATTACCCATGACCTCAATATGCCTACGGACTTCCGTGATTCCCTGATGGACGTGACCTATCAGGCCAATATGTGTCTGATGCTGGTCATGAAGACGCCCTTTACCGAGTGTTATTCCCGTCAGGTCCCGGATGACGAGCCTTTCCAGCGCATCATCCAGCACACCAGTATGGTGGGACAGCGCCGGTATGGCGGACATGTTCTGTACCTGTCCGGCAACTACCAGACATCTTCACCGCTTTGGACCGTGACGGATGCCGAGGTCTTTAAGATCTTCTTTAAGCGCCTGCAGTATATGAACCCCAGCGTGACGCGGAATTCCGTGCGTACCTGGCGGCTGAAGCGCACACGCTATGCCAAGCCTCTGAACCACCCGTTGGATGAATTCATTCAGCCGGTAACCGGGCTTTATGTCTGCAGTCTTGCCATGACCACTTCTTCTGCTGAAGATTCGAA
Source organism: Clostridiales bacterium (assembly GCA_017620475.1). Lineage (GTDB taxonomy): Bacteria > Bacillota > Clostridia > Saccharofermentanales > Saccharofermentanaceae > Scatonaster. The sequence goes on from JAFZQI010000044.1 coordinate 78,305, forward strand.
ATACCGCATGGATGCCTGTGTCACACAGGCCAATGCGACCGTAGCCAAGATCAAGGAGGATTTCTCTCGTGAAAAAGAACCAGAAATCGAACCGCAGTGATTCCAGCGTGAATTCGGTGCGCCAGGCGCACGAGGACTATACGCCTGAGAACAGGCCGGATGACGTACTCAAAGAGCGATTCACCTCGCGGCTTCTGAATTCGATCGACTACAAGGCGATCCTTCCGCGTTTTCTGATCCTTCTTTCTCCTGCACTCCTGGCGCTGCTTTCCGGAGTTTTCCTGAAAAACGACATGGCGGATTTCTTCTGCTGGTGGGGCATCCTTTATCTGTACGGATGGGCGGCTTTCCCGATCGTTGCCCACTTCTTCCGCGGCTTCGTATCCGCAGGATACAGTTTCTCGAGAAGTCTGGGTATACTTCTTACCACCGGGCCTCTGTGGCTGATCTCCTATCTGGGGATCTGGCGGTCTTTCAACCGGCCGATGACCTGGATCATGTTCTTCCTTTTGGCCGCCGTCTGCTGGGGCATTCCGAAAACACGTGATGCCGCGGTCGAAGCCCTTTCCGACAATTCAAACATCACGCATATCCTTTGGGAAGAAGCACTCTTCATTGCGATCCTGATCTTCTTCTGTTTCTGCAAGGGTATCTACCCCACCATCGACGGTGAGGAGAAATTCATGAACTTCGGCTTCATGAATTCCATGGTCCGCTACGACGGACTTCCGGCCAAAGACCCCTGGCTTGCCGGACACTCCATCAACTACTATTACTACGGCCAGTATCTGTTCTCCTATCTGGTGAAGATGCTGGGTATCCGGACCGAAGTCGGCTACACGCTCTCCATGTGCACGGCCATTGCCCTTCCTTTCAGTACCGCTTACGGGCTCGGTCAGCTTTTCATCGATGGCCTCCGCCAGAAAAAAGACTGCCAGGTATCGAAGAACTATCTCCCCTTTGCCGGTCTTCTGGCTGCGTTATGCACCATGATCTTCGGTAACTCCCACTCCTTCTTCTACGACGAACAGAGCTTCGGAAACAAGATGCTTTTCTGGAAGATCTGGAATAAGCTGGGAATCAATGTCGGAAAGACGGGAGATTTCTTCTATCCGAACTCCACACGATTTATAGGACATAACCCGAACCTCAAGGAACTGGGCCTTGCGGAACACGGGGATAACACCATCCACGAGTTCCCGTTCTATTCCTACCTGATCGGCGACCTCCACGCGCACGTGGTCAGCCTGACGATCGTACTTTTGATCATCGCCTTCATTTTCGTTGCCGTCTATCGGGCCAAGTATCCGCCCAAGCCGGACATGAAAATGTATCACTTCCGTGATTTAAAAAAATCTCTGGTCTCGCAGATGGACTTCCTTTTTAAGCCGGAGTTCTTCTTCTGCGCCTACCTTCTCGGACTCACGCAGATGTGTAACTACTGGGACTTCCTGTTCTACTTTATCTTCTGCGCCATGGGTATCCTGGTCTATCAGGGAAGACGGTCCACTTACCTTCTGACATTCTCCAGTTTCCTGGTATTCCTCTTTGAACTGGGAAGCATCCTTATCGTCTTCCTGAAATTCGGCGATAAGGTTTTCGCACATCTGTGCCTGCAGGTTCTGATCTTCGTCATTTCCTTCATTCTTTCATCCTGCTTCCCCTCCGCATTCTCCCGGACAGGCGCCGCCATGTCCATGCTTTTTGCAATGGCCAGCGCCATCTCGCTGTCCTTCAACCTCCACTTCGAAATGATCTCCAACATGATCGCTCTGGTTGACCGCCACACTTCGCTCTTCCAGTTCCTCATCGTTTGGCTGATGCATCTTCTGATTCCGCTTTCACTCGTCATCCTGGTCGTCGGCACCACCCGTCACGCATTCCATAAGAATAAGCTCCCCACGGTTCCGGGGCCGCTTTCCCTGACACGTCCGAGCTTCAACAAAGCCTTCGCTTATCAGGGCGCTTCCCGTTCTTCTGCTTCCGGGAACACTTCTTCAGGCACAAGATTCACTTCTTCCGATGCAAAAAGCACTTTCTCCGGGGCCGACAGTTCTTTTTCCGAAGAGGCTGATCCTTCCGTGGAGAATGCTGCTTCCTCTAATGGAACCGCCAAGGATTCCATTGTCGATCCGGATGGTGCTTTTATAGACCCGGATCTTGCCGAAATCGTTTCCCGTTCTTCCGACCAGACTTCTTCGGTCAGCGATGAAGATGCGTCCTTGAGTTCCACGGATAAAACTGCGGAAACCGGAAATAAAGATGCGGAGAACAACACTCCTGTTTCCGCTCCGGGCTTCCTCGTTCCGATCCTGACATTCCTTTCCTATCTGGATTACCAGTTCGCACGTTTCGGCGACTTCCTTCTCTGCAAATTCTTCAGGAAACGCTCCATCATCGACATCTTCATGGTCGGTATGACCTTTGTCGGATTCCTGCTCCTTTTAGCTCCGGAAATTATCTACGTCCGCGATATTTACGGCATCGACAACCAGCGTTCCAACACCATGTTCAAGTTCACGTTCTCAGGATTCGTGATCCTTTCGCTGGTTATCGCCTACACCATATTTCGTTTCATGGCCCACGTCACACGCCAGGGAAACCTTTCCAACTGGGGACTTTCCGTATCCATTATTATGATCCTGCTGATGCTTTTCATCCCCGGACACTACACCCTCCGTTCCCTCGACCAGCGCACCGGCGATATCAAGCTGTCGGCCTACAAGGGACTGGACGGAACGGCATATCTTCCGGAATGCATTCCAACCGAATATACTTTCAGCGACAAGAGCAAGCGTGTCGCCGGCATTATGACGCCATATGAGGAAGCGATCGACTGGCTGAACGAAAATGAGAAAGGCTCCAGGAACATCTGTGAAGCCTACGGCTACAGTTACACCGAACGATGCATCGTGTCCGCCTATACCGGTCTTCCCACCGTCATCGGCTGGCAGACACACGAATGGCTGTGGCATTTCCAGGGCTGGATCAACCCGGAAACGGGTGTTTTCGAGGACGATCCGGAACACGACGCAAGGCAGATGTATGTCTATCCGCGATATGAGGATGTCGCCAAGATCTACACCTGCACAGACGTCACGGAAGTATTCCGCCTGCTGCACCTCTATGACATCACCTATGTCATCTGCGGATCCATGGAGCTCGACCAGTTCGGCATTATCTACTACCCTTGCCTCAACCAGCTGGGCACCCCCGTATTCACCTCCAGCGACGGCAGCCTCATCATCTACAAAGTGCAATAAATCCGCGCAGCAAAAAAGTCTTCCGCGCCTCCGAAGGTCGGCGCGAGAAGACTTTATTTGTGCGCGTGATTTTTTGAACGATTACTCGATGTAACCGATCTCCTGAGCAAGCTTCTTCTCAAGTACTACTGTTGCGTCTCTGTGCATTCTCATGAATGTTGCCGGGCACATAGGATCGATCGTATCGTTCATCAGAAGCTTCGTAGCCGCTTCCTTCTTATTTCCGCTGATAACCATCAGAAGAGCCTTCGCACGCATGATGTTGCCCATACCCATGGTAACGGCATAGCGCGGAACTTCGTCACGGGAAGCAAAGAAACGGGCATTTGCATCGATCGTGGACTCGTCAAGGAATTCCTTATGAGCACCATCAAAAAGAACCGGACCGGGTTCATTGAAACCGAGGTGACCATCCGGACCAACCCCCAGAACCTGGATCTCGATATCCGCCTTATCCAGCACTTCATTAAACTCCTTGAGGTTCTCGTCAACATCGCCGATACCCTTTGCAACGTATGTATTCGCCTTATCGATGTTGATATGATCGAAGAGGTTGGTATCCATGAAATAACGGTAGCTCTGGTTGTGTGTCGGCTCCAGACCAACATACTCATCGAGATTCACGGTGTGGATCCCGCTGAAATCCAGGCCCTCTTCCTTGCAGCGGCGGGACAGTTCCTGATACATACCGACCGGGCTGCTGCCTGTAGCAAGTCCAAGTGTGCAGGTAGGCTTCTCACGGATGATCTTCTCCATGATATCGGCCGCCTTCTTGCTGGCATCCTGATAGTTCTCTGCGATAATAACTTTCATATTGGTACCTCCTTGTACTATTATTTGCGCAGTATATTGAGAAGCCGCACATACTTTATGCGCGGCTTCATGAATTACTTTCTCTTGATGACGATGTTGCCCTGATCTTTGTAAATGCTGTCAGCGGGAATCACGCCACGGACACAGGACGTCGGATAAACGTTACTGTTTCTTCCGATGACCGTACCCGGATTAAGGACACTGTTACATCCGACCTCAACGAAGTCACCCAACATCGCGCCGACCTTCTTGCGTCCGGTCTCGATCTGCTCGTCACCGTTCTTGATGACAACAGGAAGCTTGTCGCTCTTAACATTACTGGTAATCGATCCGGCACCCATGTGGGACTTATATCCGAGGATGGAGTCGCCGACATAGTTGTAATGCGGAACCTGTACGCTGTTAAACAGGATAACATTCTTCAGTTCTGTGGAGTTACCGACTACGCAGCCCTCACCGACCAAAGCACTTCCACGAACGAAAGCACACTGACGAACTTCGGTCTTATGTCCGATGATGCAAGGTCCGCCGATATAAGCCGTTGTGAAAACCTTGGCATCTTTAGCGATCCACACATCGTCGGATGGATGATCGAATTCATCCTCCGGAAGTGTTTTACCGATTTCCAGAATCAGATCGGAAATGCCGGCAAGCGCATCCCAGGGATAAGTGAACTTACCGAGATATTCTGCAACCTGCGGATAGGTCTGTGTCAGATCGTAAAGGTCATTGATGGTATACATTACTTCTTCACCTCCACAAGATGGCCGCTCTTCTCCATGGCGGCGATGATGGCATCTACCTGCTTCTCGCACTCTTCAAGAGTACCCGCCTCAGACATAACACGGAGAACCGGCTCTGTGCCGCTCTTTCTAAGCAGTACGCGTCCGTTATCGCCGAGTTCAGCCGTGCAGGTCTCAACCTGAGCCTGAACCGCCGGATCAGCAAGGGTACCGTCCTTATCGTCAACGATGACATTCTTGAGGACCTGCGGATACATATCGCAGCCCTTTGCAAGAAGAGAAAGCGGAAGATTTGTATCGATGAGAACACCCATCAGCATGATAGCCGTGAGCACGCCGTCACCTGTATGCGCATGTCTTCTGAAAATAACATGGCCGGACTGCTCACCGCCGATCATGTGTCCGTTCTCCTTCATGTTCTCATAAACATAACGGTCACCGACGGCTGTCTTCTCGTAGGCAATACCCGCCTCGTCAAGTGCCTTATAAAGGCCGAAGTTACTCATGATCGTAGTAACGACTGTGTTGTTATCGAGTTCACCCTTTTCCTTCATGTACTTCGCGCAGATGTACATGATCTTATCGCCGTTAACGACTTCACCGTTCTCGTCTACTGCGAGGCAACGGTCAGCATCACCGTCGAAAGCAAATCCGATGTCAAGCTTATTCTCTACAACATACTTCTGCAGGCCTTCGATGTGGGTAGAGCCACAGCCCGTGTTGATGTTTACGCCATCCGGCGAGTTGTTGATTACGAATGTCTTCGCGCCAAGAGCATCGAAAACCGCACGCCCGATCATCCAGGAACTGCCGTTAGCGCAGTCGAGGCCCACCTTATGTTTCTCGAAAGACTGCTTCGCCAGACCGACCAGGTAGCCGATATAGCGGTTTCTTCCGGTATAGTAATCGACGGTCTTACCGATCTTATCTTCTGAAGCGTAAGGAAGCTCTTCGATCTCCCCGTCGATGTACTTCTCGATCTGATCCTGCAGATCGTCATCCATCTTTTCGCCTTCAAAGTTCATCAGTTTGATACCGTTATCGTAGTACGGGTTATGGCTGGCAGAAACCATCACGCCACAATCGAACTCCTCGGTTCTTGTGATATAGCTGACGCACGGCGTAGTCGTAACATGCAATAAATATGCATCAGCGCCCGAAGACGTGATGCCCGCTGCCAATGCATTTTCATACATATAAGAAGAACGGCGCGTGTCTTTACCGATCACGATTTTCGCTGCTTCGGATTTACCTGACTGAAGGTGCTGCTGAGAGTAATACCAGCCGAGAAAACGGCCTGTCTTAAACGCGTGTTCCGCTGTCAGGACAACGCCTGCCTTGCCACGGAAACCGTCTGTTCCAAAATACTTGCCCATAGAAAAATCTCCTCTATTTTGCATATCTGGATAAATTTTACACTTCCGTGCTTTCAATGAAAATACCCTCGAAGAAATTTTTTCTTCACGATTTTGATTATTTTATTCTCTGTGAACCAGCTGACTAAATTGCCATTTTTCGGAGTTTTATCAGTCGGATAGAAAAAACCATACAAAATGCGATTGCAAAAGCTTTTTCCGATGCAAAAGCACTGTGTACCGCACGTTTGCGTGGGCCGTCAGGAAGGATTATTTCCCGAACTCTTCCCCGATCCGGATCACGCCCGGACGATGGTGCATCGAACCGCAGTTGGTCTTGATCCCGCGAAGCAGATCTCTCTCAAAGACCTTCACTTCTTTACCGCAGCTGCAGCGGCAGAACCACTGAAGATTCTTTCCGCTCTTGATACCGGTCATTTTCTCGACCGTAAGATCGCCGAATACCTGGCCGGAAATATCCTCCATGGCCGAGGAACAGCGGCGGGTATCGCCCGAGAAATCCTCTTCTTTCAATGCTTTGCGGGTCGTGTCACGATAGGGACACTTCTCATCAAAGCAATTGCTGATCTCTGTATGCAGAAGGCGATGGGACGTGATTTTGATGGTATTTCCGCAATCGCAGCGGCAAAGCCAGATCACCTTCCCGTTGAAGCGCTCCGGTGTCTCTTCAATTGCCACCAGATGACCGAAACGCTCATCCTTAATATCCTTAACTTTTCTCCCTCTGTTCTCGATCTTCCTGTTTCTGATAATAGTCGGCATACGTACAAAAATTACCCCTTGCTTCCGTTTCATGTGAACTTTCGCCCAACATAAACCTATTCTATCACGGCGTTTGAGAATATCAAGATAAAAATTCTTAAGGTGTTCGGGAGAAAAAAAGAACCGCTCACCGCGGCTCCAAAAGAAAAAAGGAATCCCCGGATTTCCGTCGAGGAGCGCCAATCGCACGAGACATAAAAGAAATCCATGGATTACTCATCGAAGGCGCGATTCCGCAGGCGAAGCCGAGGACCAGCGCCGAGATCAGTATCCATGGATTTCCTCTTATTCGAGTTCAAATACTCCCGTATACAGCTGATAGTACTTGCCTTTTTCCGCAATAAGGGACTGGTGGTCACCTCTCTCGATGATGTGGCCGTTTTCAAGTACCATGATCGCCTTACTATTCTGAACGGTAGACAGACGATGGGCGATAACGAAGACGGTACGGTCTTCCATCAGGGCATCCATGCCACGCTGCACGATCGCCTCGGTACGGGTATCGATCGACGAAGTCGCCTCGTCGAGGATCATGACCGGCGGATCGGCAACCGCCGCACGGGCGATGGCAATCAGCTGGCGCTGGCCCTGAGAGAGCTCCGCGCCGTTGGCGGTAAGCTCCGTGTCATAACCCTGCGGAAGCTTACTGATGAAGTCATGCGCATTGGCCAGTTTCGCCGCCGCGATGCACTCCTCATCCGTAGCCTTCAGGTTACCGTAGCGGATATTCTCCATGACCGAACCGGTGAAGAGATTCGTATCCTGAAGCACGATGCCCAGTGAGTGGCGCAGATCGGCTTTCTTGATCTTATTGATGTTGATATCGTCATAACGGATCTTGCCGTCTGCGATGTCGTAGAAGCGGTTAATGAGGTTCGTAATCGTTGTTTTACCGGCACCGGTCGCACCAACGAAGGCGATCTTCTGACCCGGCTTGGCATAGAGCGAAATATCGTAGAGAACCTGCTTCTTGCCGTCATAGCTGAAGTCCACATCGAAGAGACGGACATCTCCCTTAAGCTCGGTGTAGGTCAGCGTGCCGTCCTGGTGAGGATGTTTCCATGCCCAGACGTAGGCTGTTGTTCCATCCTTGTCTTTTCCGCCGTGGGCGCGCTTGAAAGCGAGTTCCTCTTCTTCCGATACCTCTGAGAGCGTGTCGCCCTCCTTCTTGCAGTGAACGAGCGTCACGTAACCATCGTCTTCCTCCGGCTTCTCGTCGAGAAGCTTGAAGATACGCGATGCACCAGCCATTGCCATGATGATGGAGTTCATCTGCTGGGATACCTGGGAAACCGGCATGACGAAAGATTTCGTCAGCTGCAGGAAAGAACCGATAACACCGATCGTGATGACACCGGAAAGCCCGCACTGGATCGCGAGGAATCCGCCGATAAACGCAACCAGAACATAAAGGACGTTTCCGATGTTGCCCATGATCGGCATCAGGATGTTAGCGAAAATATTCGCGGATGTCGCGTTCTGGCACAGTTCTTCGTTCTTACCGTCGAAGACCTTCTTGGCCCGTTCTTCGTATGTAAATACCTTAACGACCTTCTGTCCGTTGACCATCTCCTCGATGTAGCCGTTGACGTCACCGAGGGACGCCTGCTGCTTCATGAAGAACGTGGCACTCTTGCCGCCGATCTTTCCCATAAGGAAGATCATGGCAAAAGTACCTAAGAGCACAACAATGGTCAGATGCCAGGAGGTGTAGATCATGGCGGCCAGCGTCGCGACAATGGTGATCGATGAGGACATCATTTGCGGGAAACTCTGGGAGATCATCTGGCGCAGAGTATCTACGTCGTTGGTGTAATGGCTCATTACATCACCGTGGGAGTGGGTGTCGAAGTAGCGGATCGGCAGCGTCTGCATGTGCGAGAACATATCACCACGCACATTCCTAAGGACGTTGTTAGCAATCACGAGCATGATCTGTCCCTGGAAGAAGTTGGCGATCACACCGAAAACATAGAGTATGGCAACCATACGTATCCATTTCAGAAGTCCGGAGAAATCGGCTGCGCCGGTCTCCTTTTTAGTATTCAGGATCGGAACGATGTAGTCGTCAATGAGGTTCTTGATGAACATGTTTCCCAGAACAGATGTGACGGAAGCCACGATGATGCAGAAGAAAACAATGCCCAGTAATACCTTGTACTTGCCTGTGACATAAGTCAAAAGTCTCTTGATCAGGTCTTTGGAGATCGGGTTTTTCTTTAAGTCCTCCCGATTCATAGGACGTGCTCCTCTCGGCGGCGGCATTATTCCTCACCTCCCTTCTTCTGTGATTCATATACTTCTCTGTAGATCTCATTGTCTCTAAGGAGTTCTTCGTGTGTACCGACAGCGTTGATCCGCCCGTTGTCGATAACGATGATGCGGTCCGCGTTCTCGACAGAAGAGATACGCTGCGCAATGATAAGCTTCGTGGTGCCCGGAATAAACTCGGCAAATCCCTTCTGGATCTGAGCGTCGGTGGCGGTATCCACGGCACTCGTACTGTCATCGAGGATCAGGATCTTCGGCTTCTTCAGGAGCGCTCTGGCGATACAGAGTCTTTGCTTCTGTCCGCCTGATACGTTGGTTCCGCCCTGTTCAATATAAGTGTCGTATCCTTCGGGAAAAGCACTGATGAACGAGTCTGCCTGCGCGATTTTACATGCCTGGATCATCTCTTCATCCGTGGCATCCGGATTGCCCCATCGGAGATTCTCTTTGATGGTTCCGGAGAAAAGGACATTCTTCTGAAGCACCATGGCCACGTTGTCGCGGATGACATCGAGATCGTAGTTCTTGACGTCCACGCCGCCGACTTTGATATCACCGTCCGTAACATCGTAAAGGCGCGGGATCAGCTGAACAAACGAAGATTTACCGGAACCGGTACCGCCGATGATACCGATGGTCTCGCCGGACTTGATATGAAGATCGAAGTCCATAAGGCAACTCTTTTCCTTCTTCTTCGAATAACTGAAGAAAACGTGGTCGAAATCTATGGATCCGTCTTTGACTTCCATGACCGGATTCTCCGGGTTCGTGATATCCGGCGTCTCATCAAGAAGCTCGGCGATACGCTCGGCTGAAGCTCTGGAGATAACCAGCATGACGATGATCATGGAAATCATCATAAGGCTCATCAGGATCTGCATCGTATAGGAGAACATCGAGGTCAGCTGGCCGGTGGTCATCTCATCGTTAACAACAAGCTTGGCGCCGATCCAGGAGATCAGGAGCATCGCCGTATACACACTGGCCATCATGAGCGGGGCGTTGCAGTTGATCGCACGCTCAGCTTTGACGGCATCATTACGGATACTGTTATTCACATCCATGAACTTCTCGATCTCGTAGTCTTCTCTTACGAAAGACTTCACGACACGGATACCTCTTACATTCTCCTGCACAACGTTGTTCATGAGGTCGAACTTCTTGAACATTCTTTTGAAGATAGGGTGCGCATAGCGGAACACGATGATCAGTCCGAGCATCAGGACCGGTGCGATGCCCAGAAGGATCAGAGCCACTTTCGCATTTACATAGAAGCTCGCACACATCGCGAAGATCAGCATGATCGGGGCTCTTACCGTGATACGGATCACCATCTGGTAGGAGTTCTGCACATTCGTGACATCGGTCGTCAGTCTCGTGATGATACTGCTGGTCTTGAACTTATCGATGTTCGAGAACGAGAACGTCTGCAGATTGTGGAACATGTCGTGCCGCAGGTTCTTCGCAAAACCGGCACTCGCCTTTGCGGCCTCTCTTCCCGAGAGTGCGCCAAACGCCATGGATGCGAACATGCACACCAGGAGGAGCGACCCCATTGCCCACACGTAATTCATGTTGCTCTTTTCGATACCGTTGTCGATGAGTTTACTCATCAGAAGCGGCATCAGCACTTCCATCACCACTTCGCAGGATACCAGTATCGGAGCCAGTATGGATGGCTTCTTATACTCCCGCACGGATTTCAGCAGTCGACTAATCATGATTCCAAATTCCTTCTCATCTTTTCTGTTAGTTCTATATATGTATTGATTTCTTCTTTTGTTAATCCCTTGACCAGTTTCTTCTCGACACCTTCGATCGTCGAGTCGACTCTCTTTTTCGTCTGGCGTGCCTGCTCCGTAACGATGATCCTCTTCAGCCTCGCGTCTTTTTCCTCGCTGACCCTGCGGATCGAGCCTCTTTGCTCCAGAAGCTTGAGTATCCCCGTCGCCGTACTGCGCTGGATATGGAAGGCCTGTTCGATATCCTTCTGATATACCACATTACCGAGCTCGTGCTGCATGTTGAGATACCCCATCACGTGCGCCTGAACCGAGGTCAGACGGCTCTCGCCCCGCGATGAGAACTCCTGATCAAGAGCCTCATCGATCGACAGGCGGATCGACTTACTCAGGTGCCGCACATACGGTCCGATATGGGTATTATCGCTGGGATTTCCGCTTTTAACGGTATTCTTGTCTTCCATTTCTGCCATTCCTTACGTGTCAATTGTTAGGACGCTAACATTTTATCTATTTTGGTCAGGGTAGTCAACCACAAATTTCAATCAGCATGCTGTGATATAATTGACAGAAAGATAAAAGGAAACAGCGGCATGATCACTATCATCACAGGCCGGGAAAAACCCAAACGGGTAAAACGGAGGAATCAGCATGAATCCCAAACAGTTCTTTTCCAAAAGCAGAAATTCTTCTATCGATAAGATGACCGGCACATTGAGCTTTCGGCCGAAGGCATCCATGAACTCCCGCTCATTTTCCGCCCTGGGACTTTGCCTGGTGATGGCGCTGATGTGCCTTTTGGGAATCACCTCGATCACCCGTGCCGACATGGGGCCGAAACCTTCGATCGAGATCCATGTGAAGAACCCTCCGGCCGGGAAATACTATATCGCGCTTCTCGGGAAGGACGACTATAGCAACCGGGCCAGCTGGGGCAAAGAGTATCTGGACTATGATAAGAGACCGGAAGAAGAACAGGAGATCCTGGATTTCCTGCTCGTGTACAACTACGACGGATACATGTTCCACATTACGCCGGTGGGAAGCTGCTTCTTCGCATCAAACGAGAGGCACACCTACCGCTTCACCTACACCGTACCTTCCACCTTTAAAGTCATCCTTTTGTCGGCGGACGGAGACACCGTAATCAGCGAGCCCATCACCCGTACCCACTTTAATTCAGTGTGTTCCTTTGACGTCTCCACCGGAAAGGTCAAAGAGGACCCCCTGAGCTGGAAAACGTTTTTTGTCTCGGCCATTTGCTGCCTTGTGGTGACGCTTTTAATCGAATTCATCCTTCTTGCGGTCTTTAGATTCCGGATCGGTAAGTGCATCAAACGCTTCCTTGTGACCAATCTCCTCACTCAGATTTTGCTCAATGTGGCTCTGGTCGTTCTCGACCGGAACGGAATCACCTCTCTGCTCTTCCTGATCTGGTGGGTGTTCCTGGAGGTCGTCATCGTCGTCATCGAAGCGCTCTCTTATAAAGATCACTTTTGCGATAAGGAAGACGTGGTCCGGCCTTCCGAAAACATCGCCTATGCGATCGTAGCCAATCTTGCAAGTGCGCTGATCGAGTTCCCGATCATTCTCTTTATCACCAAGTGATAGGAGATCAGCTGATCTCCCATACCAGCGTAACGTTATCCGTGATCTCGATATCCTCGGGATCCATATCGATGTCGATGGCTCTCGCTCCCATCACTTTACCCGCAGCGACGCAATCCAGGCTGCGTAAATTCATCATGGGCGCTTCCATCTCGATCTCGGAAAATGAATAGTCTATCCTTTGGATCTCTTTCAGTTTCACGCCGGATGCCTTGGCCAGGACTTTAGCCTTCTCTTTGGCATCGGAAACGGCCTTCGCAATCAGTTCGGACTTCGCCTTTTCCTGATCCTTCACCCGATAGCTGACACGGAATTCCGGGGCAGCCGGGCAGGCGGCCAGCGCACCGAAGACCAGGCCCAGTTTCTCCTTATCCGAATCGAAGCATAAACGAAGTCCATGCCGGAACCGGTAGCCTTTGAAACGCTGCTTCCAGCCCCCCTCCTTCTCGTAGCTCTCATATTCCGGATCGATCGAAAAGCCGGTGGTCCGGATCTCTTCCGGATCGATCCCGGCCGCCTGAAGCGAAGCTTTGATCTCGCGGCTCCTCTGCGAAGACTTCTCCACCGCCGCCTCGTACTTCTTCTCGACGCCTTCCACGCTCATATTGATACATGTCTGGTCCGGTGTTACCCGAAGGTTCGCCCTTCCTGTTACGCGTATTGTTCTGGATTTTTCCATAGATTTTATTCCTCCGCGAAAAGCACTGTTTTTTCATACTGCCCGTTCCCTGGAATCATTACCGGGGATCCTTTTTTGTACCCGGACCCATTACCGGGGATCATTTCCTATATAGATAAAGGATATATTCATCGTCAAAAATGACTTTGTTCCCATGCTTTATGACGGCATCCCGAACACCATTGAAGAAAAGATCTTTGTACTCCTCTTTCAAGGTGATATGGGTCGAGTGCGTCCCCAGGTACTGGTTGTGCTCGTCCGCCGTATACTCTCTTCTTCCGAGAAATACCTTCTTTTCCAGGAATGTAAGTCCGTAGGATCCACCGTCCATATAGTTAAACTTCTGCGTGTAGGGCTGATCGGTGACAAAGTACCGGTCATAGACCTTCTGGATTTCGTCATATAACGCCGGATTACTCTTTTGGTAGTCGCCGTGAAGCATAAACATCGCCAGGATCCCGCCGTCTTTGAGAAGCTCCGTACATCTTCTGTACGCGACGTCCTCCTTGATCCACTGGATCGCCGCTGCCGAATAGATCAAGTCGAATTTCCGGTCCCCGAAATCATAGGTTTCAAAGTCGCCGGTTACGATGCTGAAATTGGGACAGGAAGAATACTTCTCCCTCATCTTCGCAGAGAGATGCTCACCCAGCTCGATGGCCAGATAGTCTGCACCGCTTTGGATCGCAAAATCAGATGCCTGACCGGTTCCCGGACCGATCTCAAGGCAGTTCTTCCCCGGTCCGAGTCCGCAGGTCTTCACGATATAATCGAAGAGTTCCGGAGAATACCTGATCCTCCACTTGTCGAACTTATCCGGTATCGTATCAAATACCAATCTTTTATCCTTCTCCATGACCATCACTCTCCTTCCACAATCAAATGCGTGTCATTTTCCTGCGCCAAAGAACATTCGCCAAAAACGTGTCCCTCCAAAGAACATGCACCAAAAGCAAGCCCTTTTCCCATGCAAAAAGCTTGTGTCAGCTGATATTGTTGACGATTCCGATGGAAATGTATCCGTCTAAGATGGCGCGAAGATCCGTTCCTTCGTCTGCGTGATTCCGGTCGACCCAGTGGATCGTAAACTGCTTTGATCCGTCTTCCCGTTCTTCGCGGAGCCGGTATATATCCACATAAGGATTTCCCATGCTGACCTTCCGGTTACGAAGGACCCCTTTGCAGGTATCGATCGGACAGTCCGGGAAATTGATGTTGATCACCTGATGCGGCACCAGATCCTGTTTGAGGATCTCTTCCATAATGATCGGCAGGTACAGATCCGTCACCTGATGACCGGATGCGCTTTGGCGTTCATCCCCCATAAAGCCTTCGGACCAGGCTACGGCCGGGTATCCGCACATGGCCGCATCCAGCGCTGCGCCTACCGTGGCGGAGTACTGGATATCGGTGCCGACATTATATCCGTTATTGATACCCGAAAAAACCACATCAGGTTCTTCGGGCATGATGTATTTGCTTCCCAGGCGCACGCAGTCACTGGGAAGTCCCGAGCAGGAAAAAGCCTTCACTCTTTCGATCGGCATGTCCACAGGACAGACTTCCAGCGGATCTCCAATCGTAAGGCTGTGAGAAGCCGCGCTTCTCTGGCTGTCAGGTGCCACGACCCAGACCTCGCCCCATTTTGCGGCTTCTTTTGCCAGACGGAAAAGGCCATCGGAGGCGATCCCGTCATCGTTCGTTATCAGTATCTTCATAGCCGATATGTCGTTTCGAGATTACACTTCATAATCGAAGCAGCTTCTGATCTTGGAATACGGGCGAACGATATTGGTCGCCACTTCCACATGGGCCGGATGTACCGCATAACCCTTAAGAGATGCCTCATCCTCAAATGTCGAATCCAGCATCAGGTCGGTATTGGAGCTGGAAAGGCCGTCAATGATCACCTTGATATCAATAAGTCCCGGGATCTTTCCGGCAAGACCTTCCAGGCCTTCCTTAATGTTCTTCTTTGCCTGCAGTTTCTCTTCTTCGGAGATATCGTCCTTAAGTGTCCAGATGATCATGTGCTTAACCATAGTCCCTCGCTCCTTTTTCGCATTGCCTCTTCATTATTTCCTTCCTCTGACAGGTCTTCTTTCAGACCCGATCCTTGGGAAGAGTACTCTATTATTCTATCATAATGAATAATCGGTTTGACTCTACTGCCGATATAAATCATCACTTGATGCCGGTCTTTTCTCACCTTTTCTTGAGAATTACTGGTATAATATAGGGGCATGTATGCAAAAGGAGGAGAGTATGAAACGTTGTATAGCTACGCTTCTGACCTTAGCCATGGTCCTGTCGCTGATGGGATGTGCGAAGGAAACAGAGAAGACCAAGAAAACGAAGAAAACCAAGAAGACGACTACGGAAGAAACAAGCGATACGGATGACACGGGACCTTCCGAGTCCACCGATATTCCTTCCGAGACTGAAACCGGGTCGGAACCGACCGACACGAAGACTCCGGCTACCCAGGATACTTCGGATACATCAGCCACGGCTGATACGAGTGCCTCGGACTCCTCCGGATCCGATACAAGTGCAACTTCATCTTTTTATGAGCCGCCTGCCGGTCCCGTCTCCGTTACAATCACTGACGGGGAATACCAGCTCGGATTTTATAATGCACCGACCAATCGTGCCTACGGTGAACTTGCTCCGAACATCGAATACGATGTCCTGATTTCCGCCGAACAGTATAACGATTACTACCGGCTCATGAGTCCGGACCACGACAAGCTCGGAGAACAGCTCGAGGCCATCTTCTCGGAAGAACTTCAGGCGTGCAAGGCGATCTATAGCCAGGCAAGCGATGAACTTCGGGACAATATTAATAATGCGACTTCCAGTAATTACTGGAATTACTCTTTTGCCGGCGTGAGCAGCTATGGTAATTTCAAACGTGGCGACACCAAGGTCACATCTTTTGCGGTCAACCGTTTCTCCGAACTGAAAGGCGAGTATGAAACGACCACTGCTTACTTTAACTTCGATTCCGCTACCGGCGAAGCCCTGAAGATGGATGATTTCATCACGGATCGTAATGCTTTTGCCGACGCCTTCCTCTGGTACTATGTCGATGCTGCTACCGTAGATGATAACGGTGCTTCCGTGGATTGGGATCATGCACTAAGTCTTGCTGCCGACACCATCCGAAGCGGCGAGGATCTCCCGTTCCTCCTTTACCAGAATGCCATTTATGTCGTACTTCCGTATGTGCCCGGTACAGACCCGGATACGACCTACTCCGTTACTTTCTCAGCTCTCGAGATGGGAGATTGCGTGAATCTCGATTACTTCACTTCTACTCCTTCGTCCTATGCGCTGAGTGCAGACAGCAATAACTGCTTCAAGTGGGATTTCGACGGTGACGGTGTTCTGGACACAGTTACCCTCGACGGAGGAGACGATTACTACACGGTGGATCTCTCCATTTACTTCAACGGACAGTCCTGTGCCACCGGCGATTACAGCCAATGTGCCCAGGATGCCTACGATATCAGCTGGGCCTGCATGTGTAAGACAGACGGCGGATACTATCTGTATGTTGAATTCGGCATGGAAGATCCGGCAAATACCACAGCCGTGTTCCACTTCAATAACGGAAAATTTGAGTATGTCGGAGAGATGGATGAATTTGAAAGCTATCCTTGGAATCCGGGCGAATGCAGAGTATGTTCCAGAAGTGATCTTATGGGCACGGGCAAAAAGGTCAGAGACTGCGCGCTCGGAAAGGACGGTTTGCCGTACCAGCTCTATGATTATATCGAAGAAAGCGGCATAGGCGTGACGAAGAAAAAGATGACGCTGGGCATCTTCGAGGACGGTTCTTTTACCGACGAGTTCGTGACGATCCCCGAGGGAACTACCGTACAGATCCTCGGTATCGACTCCTACTATAAGATCGCCTACTTCACCACTTTGTGCGAGGACGAATCGCAGAATCAGCGTTTCAACATGATCGTGTATTACGATGAAAATTGTGACGCATATGATGTCTACTTCGACGGAGATGGCGCGTACAACCTCTTTGCGGGATTAGAATACTTCGACTGATCTTTGATCCGAACAAACAAAATAATGATCCCCCGCCGCGAACCAGGGCTTAACGCTTTCGGAACCGCAGCGGGGGATCTTATTATGCTGTTTCTTTAGTGTCGGCTTATGAGCCGGTCACGATTAGAAGAAGAGCTGGGTCACACGCAGTACGCCATCGATCGAACGGAGCTCTCCGATCACATCCTCAGAAAGTGCTTCGCTTACAGCCAGGAAGGACTGGGCCTTGGTGGAGCCCGGCTTTACGCCCCAGTGCATCGCGTTGATGTTGATGTTGTGATCGCCGATCTTGGTCGCGATCTTACCGATGATGCCCGGCTTGTCTTCGTTCTGCATGGCAACAACGATCGGAGCCAGCGCGAAGTCTGCCTGGTAGCCGAAGAAGCTTACGAGTACTTCTGTATCCTCTCCGACGATCGTACCGGAAACGGAGAGCTCACGGCCCTCTTCGGTAACGAAGTTGACAACGATCATGCTGCTGTAACGCTCGCACTGTGCGCTCTTGCTCTCGACAACTTCAATGCCGTGGGACTCAACACCCTGACGTACGTTAACGAAGCTTACGCGTCCGTCGGAATGTGCTGCGAGGAAACCCTTCAGGGCAGACAGTGTCAGGATGCCTGTCTCCTGCTCAGCCAATGCGCCTCTGAATTCGATCTCGATCTTCTTGACCGGAACGGTTTCTGCCTGATAGTAGATACCGCCGAGTTTCTCAGCGAGATCCGCATACGGACGGATGGCCGCCATATCGCCGCTGAAAGAAGGCATGTTAATGGCCGCAACCAGTTCCCCGCGCAGTGCTTTTGCCACGAGAGAAGTAACGGCAGAACCTACGTTGTGGTTCGCTTCCTGTGTAGAGGCACCGAGGTGAGGTGTGACTACGCAGTTCGGAAGCGTCAGAAGCGGGTTCTCATAGTGCTGCTCGCCCGGAGCCTTGTCGTAAGAAGGCTCCTTGTCGAACACGTCGATTGCTGCAGCGGCAACCTGACCGGACTTCAGTGCCTCGTAGAGAGCCGCCTCATTTACGAGACCGCCACGGGCCGCGTTTACGATACGGACGCCCTTCTTGCACTTGGCAAGTTCATCTGCGCCGACCATGCCGACAGTCTCCTTATTCTTCGGAGTATGGAATGTGATGAGATCCGCTACAGCGAGGAGATCCTCGAGCTTCGCGCAGCGCTTCACGCCGACGGTATCGAACTTCTCCTGCGGAATGTATGGGTCATATGCAACAACGCTCATGCCGATACCCTTGAGTTTTCTGGCTACGATGGAGCCGATACGACCGAGGCCGATGATACCGGCGGTCTTGCCCTCGAGCTCGTTACCGATCATCTGGGCACGGCGGAAATCGTCATTATGTGCTGCCTCATTGGCATGGCAGAGATTTCTGAAAATAGAGAATGCATGTGCTACGGCAAGCTCACCTGCTGCCATGATGTTGGCTTCCGGAGTATTTACGGCGATGATGCCCTTTTCGGTGCAGGCAGCCACATCGATATTGTCGATACCGTTACCGGCACGGCCGACGACCTTAAGATTCTTGGCGTTGGCCAGAAGGTCCTTATTGACCTGTGTTACGGAACGTACGATCAGCGCATCGTAATCACCGATGAAACCTTTGATCTCGTCCTGGGAGCAGCCCAGACGCTCATCTACTTCAAAACCTTCATCCTTCAGATACTGAATCGCATCTGCTGCAATCTTCTCGGCAACTAAAATCTTCATAGTTTATGTTCCTCCCTATTGTCCTTATGCATTCTGAGCCTTAAGCTCGGCTACTACTTCGTCGAGATCCTTAAGCATCGCCTTGATCTCATCGATGGTGGTATCCGCCATGTGCGCGATACGGAAAGTGGTCTCCTTCAGAGCGCCGTAGCCGCCGGACAGGAGATATCCTCTCTCACCCATCTTCTTGTTGATCTCGGAGAACGGGATACCCAGCGTGTTCTTGATGCAGGTTACGGTCACGGACAGATTATCCGGATCGGAATAGAGCTCCGCATTCTTTCTTGCCCAGTCACGAACCAGTTCTGCCATCTCGCAGTGTCTCTTATAACGGTTCTCCATGCCCTCTTCGAGGATGCAGTCGAGCTGATAATCCAGCGCAAACATGTGAGACTCGGACGGAGTGGACGGATACTGGAACGGCTTCTCGTGTACGAACTTAGCCAGCTCGACATAGTCGAAGTAAAGGCCGCGGTTCGGGATGGTCTTGGCCTTCTCCAGTGCACGGTCGGTAACGGACGCGATGGACATTCCCGGAGGCAGTCCCAGACATTTCTGTGTAGAAGTGATGCAGACATCGATACCCCACTCATCTACCGGGATGTAGTCACCGCACATGGAACTTACGGTATCCACGCAAAGGATGACATCCGGATATTTGGCCTTGAGGACCTTGGAGATCTCACCGACAGGGTTATGAATACCTGTAGATGTCTCGTTGTGGGTAATGGTGATGAGGTCATATTCTCCGGAAGAGAGCGCCTCGTCCACCATCTCGGGCGTGGTGATTCTACCCAGCTCGGAACGGAATATATCTGCCGGAACACCGTTAGCCGTACACATCTTGTACCAGCGCTCACCGAATGCTCCGATGGAGCAGATCGCTGCCTTCTTGGCTGTGAAACATCGCACGGCGCCTTCCATAAGACCGCTTCCTGAGGAGGTGGAAAGAATGATAGTGTTCTTCGTACCCATGACCTTCTGCAGTTTCTCGGAAATCCCCTGCTGCAGAGCAGATGCATCTTTGGTACGGTGGCCGATCATCGGCGTAGACATCTTTTCCAGAACTTCCTTGCGGACTTCAACCGGACCCGGAATGAAAAGCTTCTTGTGCGTACTCATGATAAACTCCTCCAAGTAATAACTATAATTACATACCGTACTATTGTAGACGCATTTTCCCCTTTTTTCCAGTATAAAAAACCTGTGGTTTACATTTTCGGCAATTTATCAAAAAAAGCGCGTCAGATGGCATTTGAGCCGACAACCTGACAGAGGAGATCACGAAATGATTTTTATTCCGCTACTTATTTTCCGGTTCTCTCACACGATTGCTCACGAGCGGATCTGCTTCCGCTTCTTTACGGACGGTTTTGCATTCGGCTCCGCTTTATAGTAAATTGATGGCAGAGGACCCATCCATACAAATGGTGCAGAAGGACCATCCAATGGGTTCCGGATACGAAGGAACAGGAAGAGCGCACGCAGTTACCGGTTTTCGGAGGCGGTCATGAAAGGATTCACGATTCCCAATCTCATCATCCACATGATGCAGTTTCTTACTGCAAGCTTTCTGGCGATCCTCCCTGCCGGCGCCGCACTCGTCGGCGGAGTCGTCTCCTTTTTCGGGATTTCGGCTGCTAAGGCGCCGACGACCGCATCGATCATTATTGCCTCTTTCTTTGTTTTCTACTCACTGATCTCGATGATCATGGGCATCATCAACTTTCTCGTGATCTCCCGTCATATGCGTACGTATTTCATCATCGAGCTGCTCCTCGGAATCCTCGGGATCGCCGGATGCGTGGCTTCCCTGGTCTACTATTTTTCTGCCATCAGCCTTCCCTTCCGCATGCTGCTGCGAGAAGGCTTCGCTCCGATAATGAACCTGGCATTCATCTTCATTCTGCTTTGCATATTAAACCTCACGTTCACAGTGCTTTTCGCGGTGGTACCGAAGAAAACGATAAAGCCGGCACCCGGCGATCCAGTACCCGCTCCAGGTTCGATCTCCGCACCATCTGACACCCCTCTTCTCTGAGCGATTCTCTTCCCCGCTTCTCTGAACGAACCGTGCTCCGGTTCTTTTTACTTTTCTTCCGTAAAGCAAAAAGAAAGGGTTGCCTCATTATTCTGAGACAACCCCTTTTTCGTTAAATCAAGTTGTATTGCCGTGGATCAGCTGTTGACCATACTTACCGGCGGGAGCTTGACCGTATCACCGGCCTTCGGCTTATAAGATGCATCCAGTCCATTGTAAGTCAGGATCGTCGTTACTCTTGCATCCGTCTCCGAATCGATCTTGACACCGTATACGTGATAGAACAGATCCCACCATGTACGGCATCCGCTCTTATCCGAGAAGGTGTACACACCGAGAGGAGCGTCAGCCGCTACGACCTCAGAAGTCTGTTCCGGCGTGCTTTCCGGAGGAGTCGTATCCTCGGTCTCGGAAACATCTCCGGAAACATCCGTGATGGAAGGTGTTCCGGTAACTTCCGTCTCTTCTTTATCCGACTTACCGTCGCTGCATGACTTCGCGATCAGCACGATGATGATGATCAGGCAGATGACCGATACCGCTGCAAGAATGTACGGCAGGTAGCTCATGCCTTCTCCGTCTTCTCCGCTGTCGAATCCGTCGTCAATGGTATCCATGCGGCGTCTTGCCGGCTGGGTATTCGGACGGTTGCCCGGACGCTGGGGCTGCGGTCTCTTCACACCCGGAATGGAACCCGGACGTACGGACTCGCCGGTCTGCATGTACGGCGGAACGGAAGACGGTGCCGCAACAGACTGAGGCTGCGAAGCGGATGCCGCTGCGCCGCCGACAGCGCCTACGTCGAAGAGATCAGCCACAGACGGTGGCGGATTATTGAAATCATACTGTGTCGAAGCCTGAGACTGAGCCGCGTATGCATCTGTCGCCGCGTACGGATCGTAACCGCCCTCGGTCTGATCCTGTACCGATTCAGCCACCGGCTCACTATAGTCTGCTTCCGGCTGGTAGGAAGGCTCGTAGCTGTCGGATGTCTGCGGAACCTCAGGAGCAGTGTATGCATCCTGCCCATAAGCCGCACCGTCATTTACGAACGGAGATACCGGTGTGGCCGCCGGAGCAACAAACGGTGTTGCGGACGGAACCGGCTCATCTTCGTCTACGGTATAAGATCCGCGTGCATATACGCCCGTATCCTCGTATCCTACCGGTGTATCACTGTTGGTCGGATATGTCGGCGGAGTATAGGTCGGAGCCTCATAGATCGGCATTTCCGGAACATCATCGGCAGAGGCAGTCGCCGCACTCGGAGCATCATTGGATGCGAACGGGATCACGAACTCGTCCGAAGATCCGGCTTCCTGTCCGTCAACCCCTTCTGCGGATTCCGTATAATCAGCAGAATAGCCATCTGCCGCCTCGTATTTCTCCTCCGAAGGAGTCTCAGCATCACCGAAGAAAAGCGGGGTCTCGTCGAATTCTTTTGGATCATTAGAATACTCGGGGTCATCGTTCATAGGCGTTTTCTCCTCATCGTCCGCTTCGAAAACAATCGGGGCATCCTCGTCTGTTTCCGCAACAGCTCCCGAAGCACCGGCCTCGGAATTCTGTTCAGTTCCTGCCATGTTCTCCTTAACGGCCGGACCCGGCACTGCCGATCCGCCGAAAACCTCGTCTCCGATAAAGAGCGGAGCACCATCGTCCGCCTGTGTTGCTTCGCCGCCCACTTCAAAAGAACCGGAATCGGCGCTATCGTCCTTCTCTGCCGGAGCTGCGGGAACAACCGGAGCTGCGGGCACAGCCGCACCGGCTTCGATCACAGGTGCAGCAGGAGCTACTGAGGCTTCCTGTGCCTTCTGTGCCGCCTTGGCAAAAGGATTGTCTGCGTTCTTAACGGCGACAAACGGCTCTTCCTTAGCAGCAGGAGCCGGTTCTGCCGTCGGCTGGACAAACGGACTTGCCGCCTCGCCGGCATTGATCTTGCTGTCGAGTTCCGCAGCAGCCTTGTCAAATGTATTCACGTAAGGGATCACCTTCGTAGCGCCATCATCATCCGATCCGGCGTTCACTACAGGAACGGACGGAGCAATCGGAGCCGGAACCACAGGTGCCGTAGCAGAGGGTGCCGGAACAGGAGCCGGTATGACCGGTGCAGTCGGAGCCGAAGGAACAGCCGGAGCCGCAGGAGCCTTGCCGGCCTCTTCATTCATCAGATCGGAAATGTCGCCGAATGTCAGCGTCGGTTCCGGAATCGGTGTATTGATCGCCGCTTCTACAGAAGAAGCCTCACCCGTGGAACCGGCAGCACTTGTCTCATGGCCCAGAGAAGCGATTGCATCCGCTGCGCTTCCCACGACCGGCGTTACCATAGTTGCCTCAAGGACCTTCTGCATATCGCGGGGTTCTGCCTTCGGCGTTGCATCACCGAAAAGCATCGCATCCTCCGGAACAGGAGCATCCACATTCGTCTTCGGCGAATCCATCGGAATCGGCGGAGCAACGTTGTAATCATCCTCATCCGGCTCTTCCACGACTTTCTTCTTCTTTCTTCCGAAGCCGAAGAAACCGCCACGGTCACTGGATGTGATATCTTCTACGAAAGAGATCATGAACTGAAGCGGAACGCCCGGAAGTTTGGCCGCCGCTTCGGTAATGACGACGCTGGCTGCATCGCTCTGGTCCTCTGCATCATAAAGGATGCGAAGAAGTTCCTGCTGACCGAGCGCCTCGTACACCTCGCGGTTACAAAGGATGATGCAGTCATCGAGTTTAAGCTGAGCGATATTGGAGCAAAGCGCCGGAGCGGTCTTTGTCGCGCAGAAGTTATAGAAATTGTCCACCTTTTGACGGTTCGTGTTAATGGCATCGATGCGGATGTCCGCCGCAGTCATCGGGTAGAGCGTATCGTCACGATAAAGGAATGCCAGGCCCTTGCCGATCGTCGACGCGAATGCCTCGCCATCCTTGACCATTACGCCGGCGAAGAAAGGCGCGCGGCTTCCATCCTGCTGGATCTTCATCTTTCCGGTAATGGAAACGGCTGTATTCACCATCTCACCGATGGAGTCGTCAAGAGAACGTCTTCCGGTCTTCAGTTCCGTTCCGAGGCGGCGCAATACTGGCTCATACGGCGGAAGCGCATTGGGATCCTGATCCGGGATCGTCTGGTGTGAAAAAACGGAGAGGAAAAATCCTCGGTCTTCTTTATCATTGGTCAGGTCGGCCGAACGTGCCACGGCTTTACTGGTCACGCGTCCGTCCATGTAAAAAGCATCTGTCAGTTCTGCTGTCGGAAAATATCTTGCGGTAAGTGTGGTTGCAAGACGGGTCTGCTTTGCCATAAAATAGCGCCTCCAAATTATGGGATTTTCCCACTACTTCTAGATAATTATATCATAATGTCTTTTCAAACAAGTGCTTTGGAAGGACTTTTTTCTACAATTTCATGACAAATTCGCGTCGATGGCATTTCGATCCTCATCCACATGCGCAAATCTGCCGATTTGCGGTCCGATCAAAAATATCCGACTATTTCACAATCATTACGTGAAGATACAGTTCTTTTCAAGCGGAAGGATCATCTTCCCATCATCTTTTTTCATGCAGACAAATTCTTTTCCGAGGTTCTCTTTTTCTGCAGGCAAAGCTTTATCCGAGCTTCTCGTTTGCCCATTCTTCCATATCTTCCTGAAGGATCGCAAAGGGCGCACAGCCAAGATCCAGATAGGCTTTCATGACCTCATCCTTCGTGCAGACGTCTTTCACCTTTTCCGCGGTCCCGTCAATGATCCTCGAAGTGAAGAGGAACCCGAAGGCATACTCCACGGCATAGCACTGTGAGCCGGTGATCCGGAACCAGTACTCATCGATGACTTCCTTACTATCCTGCCCGTATTTTTTCAAATAGAGGGCACAGTCATCGTATGTCCAGCCTTCATATTCCACGCCGATGCTGACCCGCGCCGCGATGTAGGACGAATAAAGAAGTGTAGCCACCCAGGAATTCTCCGCCATTTCCTGGTCGATCGGCGCATAGTGGATCATGGTCCACTCCGAGTATTCCGCCCAGCCCTCCGCATAGGGCTCCGAGGTGGCAAAGACCTGATATTTGCTCTCCAGATGTTCCGCCTGATACTGGTGCTGATACAGATGACCCGGATACATTTCATGGGAGATCAGCGTGAACATGTCATAATTCGGATCATCCAGCAGTGCCCGGTTCAGCCAGACCGTATGCTTCGTGTAATTATCGATCGGCGCCGAGTAGTATCTGGCAGGCTGGATCGATTCCCCGAACTCATCCGGAACCTTATAGACCGACAGTTCATTGCGTTCGATCGCCGGGAAATGGTCGCGGGTGAAGCGTTCGCACCAATCCTGCGCTTCCTCGAAATCCAGGTCACCGAAGGAGAAATAACTGCCCTTGGCGGTCCATCTCGGAAGATACTCGTTATAGATTTGGTCGATCTCCTCCTGAAGGATCGATGTACATACCTCTACCGATACATCCGTTCCCGTCTTCATATGGAAAAGCGCTTCGTAATATGCTTTGCCGTCCGCGGTTTCCGCCAGATACGGGCCCTCGTTACACATGCCCTTGAGGCCTTCCAGTTCCTGCATCAGCATCTCCATAGCAGGATAGTAGACCGTAACCAGCAGTTCCTGATTACGCCGGATATAGTCGGATGTCTCCTGATCCGAAAGGTGAAGAGCGCCTACGCGGCTCTCGAAAGTTGTCTTCATGAAGTGGGTGTCGCGGTTTTCCTGCATCTTTCTGCAGTCTTCGATAATACGGTCGAGGTTTTCGTCACTCCAGCCGATCCCCATCTCACTTCTTTTCTTCTCCACCGCAATGACCTTCTCAAAGAAAGTGTAGTAGTCGCCGAGGATCATCAGATATCTGTCCACATCCGATTTACTGCGGAACTGGATCAGTGAGGTCAGAAACGGATAGACGATCTGTTTTCCGCCCATGGGATTGAGCTGCGGCACGTAGAGGTAGTACTTGTACTCCTCGGACAGATACCGAAGATCGAAGCACATATCATCGATAGCCCGGATCTCTTCCTCCGTAAGCTCGGTCCGGTTCAGTCCTTCCAGGGTATCCGCGTATTCCAAAAGCGCATCCGAAGCCTGTTTGTACTCATCCGCCTCCGGAAAATAAAGTCCCACCGTTGGCCAGTCCGAGTAGTAATGAGTAGGATCATCGAATGCATAGTATGCGCTTAAGAGATCCGACGCACCGACGAAGTACCCCATATCGTAGTCGCGCCAGATCTTCTGTGCCTCGGTAAGTTCCTGTGTATCGGGATTGGCCACATTGGACCAGTCCACCGCACCCGGAGACATATTCCCGTCTTCATCTGTCGTAGACAGCGGGGGTTTCGGAATATTCTTCTGATCCATCGTACTCGAGCACGCCGAAAGGGGCGCCAGGATCAGCGCCCCCGATAAAGAGATGGCAAATAATTTACTCAACAGGCGATGCCCGCTCATTGATCAGTGTCTCCTTTCCGGTGACAGGAATCCCGCATGGCACAGGAGCTGCAGCCACAGCCGCAGCCGGTCTTCCCGTTCTTCTTATCGCGGATCATCTTCACGATGACGAGCACAACGGCTGCCGCAAGAAGGATCGAGATGATGATCGTTCCCAGATTCTCTTTCATCCATTCCATATCAAACCGTATCCGTCTTCCGGATTTCTGAAGCCGCAAATCACGGCACGAAACCGGATATTACTTCTGTTTCTCCACGTAGATCGGCATATACTCCTGCAAAAGCTCGAAGTAGCTCGGACCCATATCCAGATAGGCCTTATGGATCTGCATCATAGAGTAGTCATTTCCGTATTTCGCCACGGCGTCGTTGATGATCTTGCAGCAGAAATAGTTGCCGAAGCAGTATGGTGTGCAGTAGCAGGGGATCTCGATGATCCGGTCATAAAAGCTGTCCACCAGCGCTGTACCCAGACCGCCGAGCATCTGGTCGAAATAGTTCGCCGCATCTTTCTCGGTCCATCCATAGTAGTGTACGCCAATATCCATGATAGTCTCTGCGACATAGTTGATCATCAGCATCAGCCAGACATAGTTGGCACGATACACATCATAGTCATAGGTCGTCAGCTTCATGATGTAGTCTTCACAGTAAGTGGACCAGCCTTCCTTATATGCTGTCGTACCGCCCTTCTGGTAGAAACTGTTCATATTGAGCCTGTGATAGACCGCCTGATACATATGCCCCGGGAAGGCCTCATGTCCGACGGTAGGCAGAAGATCACTTGCGCCATCGCTGTAATCATTGATCATCAAAAGGTTCTTCGTGATATCGTCATAAGGAGAAGACATATAAGCCGCCGGAGAAAAATTGTCCGCCAGTGACTCCGGTACGTGATACACGATATACTTCACATCACCAAGATCCGGGAAGTCCTGTTTGATCGCATTTTTACAGAATTCAAGATCCTTTTCGAAGGACCCGTTGGTGTACTCCAGATCGCTATCCAGAGCGGCTTGCTGTGCCGCTGTCAAACGGGAGTAGATATCCTGGAGCTCCATGATGTCTTCGATCATGGCAGTCTCAAGAACTTCCATCGCCTCATCTATCGAAAGGTTCGTACCGGAGCGGGATTTGAAATAGTATTCATAGAATTCCTTACCGCCATCCATTTCACAGATCTTGCCGGAAGTCTTCGCCGTACCGAGAAGCGTCTTCATATTGGTTCCAAGTCTCTCATATGCGGGGAAGAACACGTCATCCAGGATCTGGGCATTTCTCTTGATCAGATCCTGCTTCGTCGCATCATCCAGGCCCAGATCTTCGATGCGTTCTTCAAAGCTCGAATACATATAGTTGCCTTCGTGGTCTTTATACACGACTTCAATCGAATCGATAACGTTCTGCAGTTTTTCATCAGGAAGAGATCTTCCGAGTTCCGCACGCTTCTTCTCATACTCAAAGAGCGAATCAAGATATCTGCCGCTATCTTCCAGCATAAGGAAATAGCGCTCCACATCATCTTTGTCGTCGAATGTCATGGTTGCGAAAGCCATCGGAAGTTCTACATTAATACCGGTCAGACTGTTGATCGAGCTGACATAGTAATTCATTCCGTAGGAATCCACAGCCAGCTGGTAATCTCTCTGCATGGTCAGAAGAAGGATCTGATCCTCGGTTTCGAGAGAATCAAAATCGATCTGATCCAGAGTATCCAGCACATACTTGCAGAATTCGTAGTCCTCGTCTTCTTCACTCGGATCCCAGGGAAGAATACCTTCTTCCGGCCATTCCAGTCCGAACGTCTCCGGGTTCTCCAGATCGTAATACATGGTGATGATATCTTCTTCGCCTCTGACGAAGATCTCTTCGTCGAGTTCATGGAGACGTTTCGAAGCATCATCTCCGGTATATGTTTTTACGGAGGGAACAGCAGAAGTATCGGTCGGCACTGCCGTGTCCGTCGTCGGATCGACAGAAGGTTCCGTATCGTCCGTAGGCTCTGTATCTTCCGTAGTGGTTTTCTTAGTCTTTTTGTTTTTCTTCTTCGTTTCTTCGGACTTACATGCACTCAGAACGATCGATGCCGAAAGCACAATACATCCCAAAACACGAAGCCGATTCATGATCGTCTTCTTCATGCGTTTCTCTTCCTCCTTTATAAGGGATATTTAATCACAAAAGGCATGCAAAGTAAAATTCGGAAAGCCATACCTGCGGAACAGTTCTTTTGCCAAAGAAGTGTCGAAGAGCCCTCAATTCTGACGGAGAGGTCATGTCCGCACGCGTTCGCTCTTATAGGACAGAAGCGTGGCCAGAAGAACAAGGACCGCCGGGATCAGGAGCGACACGGCGACCAGGAGCATATTTGACATTTTCGCACGGGAGTTCAGAAGATCCTGGAAGATCAGGCAGATGTTATATACCGGGATCATGTAGTGGGAAGCCGGCGAGATGCCGAATCGGAACATGGACATGATCGAGGCGATCGTGCAAAGAAGCGTCATAGGGATCTGGGCGGTCTGTGCCTGGCTGGTGTCCTTGCAGAAAAGAGAGATCAGTACGCCGATATTCGAGAAAAGATAGCAAAGGAGCACGGCGTAAAGGAGGATCAGCAGGAGCTGCGGCACGGTAATGCTGACATCGGCAAACCCGAAAGCATCCCGGACCCCCACGGCCTTACATATCCGGCTTCCGGCCACATCCATTCCGATATAGATCGCACTGCTGACAATACTGATCACACTGACCGAGAGGATCTTGGCCATGATCAGGCTCAGAGGCGGAATCGGCGACAGCATAACCTGGTAGAACGTTCCTCTGGCTTTATCACCGGCTACGGTATCGCCTGCAAGATTGGCGATGTTAGCCGTAAGCGGCAGCACGAGCATATAAGGAAGAAGCATAGCGATCATGCGGTTGCTGTCATCTTCTTTTTTGATGTCTTCGACGAACACCTCGCGAAAAGCAACGTTCCGGTTCATGCCTTTGTAGAGTTCTTCATACGTTTTCCTTACGAAGGATTCCGCGCTCATCTTCAGGTAGCAGGAAACGGAATTGCTCTCGTAATAATATATCTTCACATCGCGGATATCCGAAAAATCCACCATGACATCGTAGTGGTGAAAGTCATCGGATTTCATGAACACCTGCGGATCCTCGGCCACCGGTACGATCCAGATCTCCTTATCCTCCATGGTTCCGATGTTATAGCTTTCGATACTGATGCCGTGGAAATACATTCTGTACTCTTCGGCCTCTTCCTGATCCATCGGGGTCAGCATGGTCATTCCGACAGTCAGGAAAAGCGTGATTACGGGCAGCACAAGAAAGCCGAAGAGAAGTGTCTTCTCCTTGGCGATCTTGAGCATCTCATGACGGAATATCTTTCCTAACCCGTACATCCGTGGTCCTTTCTACTTTTCGATGATCGCTTTCTCTTCGTGGTTTTCCTTGTAAAGTTCCAGGAAGGCTTCTTCTACCGTGCTGACGTTTCTGCTCTTCGGCAGTTCTTCCACTGTTCCGCAGAAAACGGACTTGCCGTCGACGATGATCCCGACGCGGTCGGCCAGACGGCTCACCAGATCCAGAATGTGCGTGGAAAGAATGATGCACTTCCCTTCTTCCTTGAGTTTTACAAGATAAGACTCGATCAGATGCTGCGTCAGAATATCCAATCCATTGGTCGGCTCATCGAATATGATGGTGTCCGGATCGTGCAGCAGGCAGATCGCCAGAGACGTTTTCTGCTTCATGCCGGTGGAGAAGGTCTCGTACCGGCGGTTGCGGAATTCGCTGATCCCGAAATAATCAAAGAGTTTGTCGCGGTGCTCTTTGATCTGCTCCGGCGTCATCTCGTATAGATGCCCGTAGTAGTCCGCAAGTTCGTCCGGCGTAAACTGTCCGTCCAGACGGATCTCGTTGGTCAGAAATGCGATGCGCCGGCGGAGCTTAGGATCTCCCGGATCCGCTTCCTTCCCGTCGAAAAGGATCGTTCCGGATGTGGGAGCAAGAAGCGTGGAGACCATACGCATCGTCGTGGTCTTTCCGGCACCGTTCGGGCCGAGAAGTGCGAATATCTCGCCATCGTTGATCGTGAGGGAAACATCCTTCACCGCCTCGACTTTATTGTTCTTAAATGTCTTTCGCAAATGGCTGATCGTAATCATTCGTGGTTCCTTTCCCATAATCTTGAAGACAGGATCATGCTGATGCCAAGAAGGACGGCGGCGATCAAAAGGGAGACCGATACAGGGAGGAACTCCGTTTCTTTTCGGCAAACGGCCTTCAGCACAGGCGTCCAGTTGGCGACGGGTATGTAATTGACAACATCACTTTTGATGAAGTTGGGTAATATTGCGGCAAAAGATACGATCACCATTCCGGCCGAGGCGAAAAGCGAAGCCTTCTTCGTTTCCGAGAATGCGGACGCGATCAGGGTGAAGATCGAGGTGATAGCCATCGACACGCCAAGAAGGATGATGACCATCGCCGGAAGCCATTCTGCAACCGATCCCACTGTGTGTCGGAGAGTCGAAAACTGATCGGTTGCCCAGACCGCCATACCCAGCACGGCGGCTATTATTCCCGCGGCGCCGGCTAGAAAGACTTCCTGCAGCAACACCAGCATCTTTCCAAGAAGGATCTTCCAAAGCGGAACCGGGCACAGCACCAGTGTGTCGAAGGTCTGCCTTTCTTTCTCGCCTGTGACCGATCCGGAGACCAGAGTCAGGGCATTACTGGACATCATGAGGAAGATGATCATGCCGATGACGCCGGCGATCTGGTCCATGTAGGTTTCCAGCTTATCCTCATCCGTGCTGATGTCGATGATCTCCTTTTGCGGGAAGTACAACTGGATATCGTCGTAGTACTCTTTTCCTTCGAGAAAAAAACTCAGGTCCGATGCCAGATCGGAAGCTTCCTTGATGGCATCGGAAGAGGTCAGAAGTGAAGAGTCGTAGAGGATCTCGATTCTCTCTTCGGCGACTACGACCGCCACATCGACCCGGCCTTCGGAGATCTCCTCCTCGGCTTCTGCTCTGGAGCCGTCCATGCGGGTGAATTCCGGGTAGTTCTCATAAAGGATCTCATCCTGATCCTGTTTTCCACAGAAAACGGCGGCCTTATACCGGGAGGTGACATTTCTCACATACCCCATCGCCCATGAAAAGAAAAGCACGCTTAGAAGCGGAGCGATGAGCATCATGACCAGCCGGACCTTCGTCTTTGAGGTCTTGCGCCACTCACTTTGCATCACATGGGCAATATGGTTCTTACGCATCGCGCGAGGATCCTTCCTGTTTCGGAAACGGCGGCGGGGCTGATTGCCCGTCCGCCGGCTGCCCCTTCTCAAAACCGGCCAGTGCTTCCTGCTCTAATGTGCGGAAATCGATCTTCCCGATCTTCGTCTTCGGAAGCTCCGTTCGGAATTCGTACTCCACCGGGCATGCATAGGGGATCAGGTTCTGCCTACATAGCTTAGCCAGCTGCGTACGGACACGATCCTGCCGCTCCGGTTCTTTTGCCAAAGACGCATGCTCCGTTTTCTCATTATTCCCGCCGGCTGCGGTCATGTCTTTGAGCACGATATAAGCCTTTACCACATGGAGCCGGTACGGGTGCGGGATCGCCACCGCGCATGCAGACTCCACGTCCGGATGCTCCATCAGGACCTTCTCGATCTGTGTCGGGAAGACCGGCACGCCGGATACCTTGATGATGCGTTTGATCCGCTGGTCAAAGTAGAAGAAGCCCTCCTCATCGCGATGTCCCAGATCGCCGCTATGGATCCATCTTTTCCCGTCCGCATGGACATGGATCGCCATATCCGTGGCCTCCGGATCATTGAGATAGGAAAGCATCACGGTTGGACCGCTGATGCATATCTCGCCCTTCTCCCCGATGGGAACTTCTTCATCGGTACCGGGCTTTACGATCTGCATATCGATCCCCGGAAGCGGAAGTCCCACGGATCCGCTCTTACATTCGTTTTCAGGATTTACGGCACACACCGTCAACGTCTCGGTAAGCCCGTATCCTTCACGGAGCGAAATATTCGCACCACGCGCATGGATGTATTCTTCGAAGCGTTTCTTCAGATCCATCGGCAGCGTATCTCCGCCGCTGAAACAGGCTCTGAGGAAATCCAGTTTCATATTCTTCAGTTTGTCGCTCTTGAGCATGCCCTCATAAAGTGTCGGCACCGCCGCCAGAAGCTGCGGCTTCTCTTTGCGGATGATCTTCGCCAGTTCGTCAGGCTTGAACATCGGCACGAGAAGCATGTTGATCCCACAGGAGATCATGCAGTGCATGCACATGCAGATCCCGAATCCGTGGAACAGCGGCAGGATCGCCACCATCATCACCTGCGGGAACTTTTCGGGATCCTCGAAAGGATCCGGCACGCGGATGATCTGCGGTCCCAGCATTGCCGGGATATTCATATTGGTTGAGGAGATCACCGCGATCTTCGGCGATCCGGTTGTTCCGCCGCTGTGAAGGTACAGCACGGGATCATCCGGTCCCACCGGGCGCACATACGCCTTGGTTTCCGGTGCTTTTTCATCTTCAAAAGCACTGGGCCAGTCGTATTCGCCGTCGAGTTTGCCGTCCCGGAGCATCTCGCCGTGGGTGATCAGGTTATCGTAGAGAATATAGAAATCGTCCTGGCTGACCTTAGGGATCTTCTTGCCCTTGGTCATTTTGAATGCGAGGGACTTGAAGCCGGACAGATAGTCCGTGATCCGGCAGACGATGACAAGTCCCGGCTGAAGCTCGTCCAGCATTGCCTTGCTTCTGGGAAGGAACGCATCGAGGAGCAGGAGGCATTCACTGCCGGTCTGCTCCATGCAGGTCCGAAGCTCAGCCGCAGGTGTCTTGGGGTGGACCATATTCGCAATCGCGCCGAGTTTACTTAGGGAGTAGATGGCGATCACCGCCTGCGGAATGTTCGGAAGGCATACCGTCACGACCGTGCCTACGGATACATTACAATCGGCAAGAGCCGTGGCAAAAGAGTCGACTTCGTAGACCAGTTCCGCATAGGTGATCCGGGTGCCCTCAAAGGTCACTGCCGGTCTCTGCGGGAATACCTCCGCCGTCCGCAGAAGCATTTCGTACAGGGTTTTGTCCGGTTTTTCGGAAAAACCGGTCATCTCTTCATCGTAGTGTTGGGTCCAAGAACGATCCATGCCACAGTACTTCCTTACATTCCATAAACAATCTTATGTATTTTACTCAATTTCCGTTAAAAAAGGAATAGCAAGGTGGTATCATTAGGAAGAAACAAAGGAGACTCTTCGAAGAAGAAACCAAGGTAACACTTCGAAAAGGTTGGAAATATATGGCCAAGAAGAAAACACAGTATGTTTGCCGCAACTGCGGATATGAGACCTCCGGCTGGATGGGACGATGCCCTTCGTGCCAGGAATGGAATACGTTTGACGAAGTCAAGGAGGCCCCCTCTGTTCCCGCCGATGCCAAGCCTTCACTTCGTGCGGGCTGGATCGCCGAGCGCGGTATTTCAAAGCTTTCCGAAGTCTCCCAGGAGGAGGAGCCGCGTTTTTCTTCCGGGATCTCCGAACTGGACCGCATTCTCGGCGGTGGTTTTGTCGACGGCTCTATGACGCTGGTGGGCGGTGACCCGGGCATCGGCAAATCCACGCTACTCATGCAGGTCAGCGGTTCGGCTTCCGTCAAGGGTGAGATCCTCTACGTTTCCGGTGAGGAATCCAAATCCCAGATCAAGATGCGGGCGGACCGTCTCGGGGTAAACCGCGACAGCATCTGCCTGTGCTCCCAGACTTCTTTTGAACATATTTCGGAGCTCATCAACGAGCGCCGGCCTTCACTTTGCATCATCGACTCGATCCAGACGCTTTACAGTGAGGAGATCGCGTCCGCTCCCGGCTCCGTGTCCCAGACTCGTGAGGTCACTGCCGGGCTTTTACGTCTGGCCAAGTCGCTCAATGTAGCTATCGTTCTGGTAGGTCACGTCACCAAAGACGGTGCCATCGCCGGTCCGCGCATCATTGAGCACATGGTCGATACGGTGCTGTATTTCGAGGGGGATGGCTCCTCTGCACTCCGGATGCTCCGCGCCACGAAGAACCGTTTCGGTTCCACCGGAGAACTGGCTTTCTTTGAGATGACCCAGCGCGGATTGATCGGCGTAGAAAATGCTTCTGCTTTCCTTCTTTCCGGCCGGCCGCATATGGCTCCGGGCTCCGTGATCACTTCTGTGGTTGAGGGATCCCGCGCCGTTCTTTTGGAGATCCAGGCGCTGATGTCGTCCTCTTCTTATGCTAACCCGCAGCGTATGACGCAGGGGCTGGACCGCGGCCGTGTGAGTATGCTTCTGGCCGTTCTTGAGAGCAAGTGCAAGGTCGGAATTGCCAATATGGATGCCTACATCAATGTCGTCGGTGGCATGAGGGTGGATGAGACTGCCTGCGATCTGGCAGTTGTCTGCGCAGTCTTTTCTTCTTTCTCCGGCAAACCCATCCGCGAGGATACGCTTGTCCTCGGCGAAGTCGGTCTCACCGGAGAACTCCGTCCGGTCAGTGACCTGGAGAAGCGCCTATCCGATTGCTCCCGTCTCGGGTTCACCGCCTGTGTGCTCCCCGGTGCGTCCAAGAAAGCCGCCGAGCGCCTCCCGCTCAAACTGGAGTATATCTATGTGGACAAACTCTCCGAGGCGATCGACATTCTCTTTTCCTGAAGTCTATATACTGCATGCCCGCCCGTCCTCGGCTTCTGTGGTATGATAAAGGAAAAGGGGGCCGTCTCAATATGCAGTTAGATTTGAAAAACATCCCTGCTTCCTGGCAGCGTAATCTATATCTGATTATTCCGGCCGCAGGGCTCGGCCGTAGAATGGGTATCCCGGAAAGTAAACAGTTCTATAAGATCGGCGATGTGCCCGTGCTGGCCCGCACGCTTCTTGCCTTTCAGGACTTCCGGTCCCGTTTGAACATCCCGATCCATGCGGTCATCGTGACCACACCGGACAGTATCGACCGTGTGTATGCCATCGCCGATAAATATGAGATCGACTATGTTGAAAAAGTCGTTGTAGGCGGAGCCACCCGGCAGGATTCCGTTGCCGCCGGCATCGAAGCACTGACCACTCTCGACCGCGTCCCCGAAAGCTATGATACGGTTTTCATTCATGACGGTGCCCGCTGTATGGTGGACTATGAGACGATCCGCGCCTGCTATAACGGTGGTATGATCTACGATGTCTGCGTTGCTGCCACCCCCTGTAAAAACACGATCAAAATGGCTCTGCCGAAGGCGGAGACTAAGTCTGAAGCCGCAGCCGTATCACAGGCGCCTGTGGTCGATCGGACGCTCGATCGTTCTCTTCTTTACGAGGTTCAGACTCCTCAAGTATTCAAATACAGTGTTCTTGTGGATGTATCCGCACGTGCAAAAGAAGCCGGGATCACTGCAACCGACGACACCGCGCTGGCCGAAGCACTGGGTATCCCGGTACACCTTATCACCTGTTCTTACGGGAACATCAAGATCACCACGCCCGAAGACGCGGCACTTGCCGAATTCATGTTAAAAGAGAGAGAATAAACTTTTTCTCCAGACGCAAAAAAACAAATAAGCTCAGGGTTCAGATTTCTTCGCGGCGAAAAGAGCGTAAAGAAGTCCGGAATCAGATTTCTTCGCGGCGCATGGTTACGCTGGCGAAGACCATAATTCCTTCTCCTTCGCCGAAACGGGTAAGCTGTTCGCCGGACGTCGCCGTGATGCCGATGCGCTGGGGATCGATCCCCGTGAGGTCACCGATGCGGACTTTCATGGGGCCGATCATCGGAGTGAATTTGGGTCTCTGCGCTTCAATGGTGATGGAAATATGGGTCAATTCCCAATTCTGATCTTTCGCAAACGAGAGGGATTTGGCGAGGTAAGCCGAACTGTCGGTGATCCCTTCTCTGCACATCTGATCGGCAATGGCGCCGAGGATGTTGATTCCGGTCACGCCGGAAATCGCATTGGTCAATGCATGCAGTACCGCGTCGCCATCGCTGTTCGCAACAAGCGGTGTCTCACCGGGAAATTCCACTCCTCCGAGGATGAGTTTCTTCGGCCACTTGTCCGCACTCTTAAGCTGCGCCTCACAAGGCTGCATGAAACGATGGCTGTCCTGACCGATTCCGTTAGCATATTCGTACTGCATATTCTCCACCTTTTCTTATTAGACTTACGGTTTTTCTTATCTTGCCGGGCCCTCTTAGAAACAGGTCCCGCGTCTGTTTTATGGTTCACATCGGCGCTTGCGCCACACCCATTATACCATTTATTTCTGCGCTTCGGTGATGACCCAGCTGGCCAGATCCTGAGCCGTCCATTCTTCTCTATTTGTTCCATCGAAACGCGCTTTTTGCGTGTTTTCCTTTATGATGATCGCCTCAGGCAAAGCCTCGATCTTATACGCCGCAGACAGTTCTTTTTCCGCAAGAGCATCGATCGCTACGATCAAAACCTTATCATGGTACTGTTCGGCGATCTGCTCCATGCATGCAAATAATCCATAGACATCTGCCTGCATTCCGGAGTAAAAGAAGAAACATACCGGGATCGGGCAGGATTTCGTGAGCGCTTCCAGATCCAGCACCTGCCGGTACAGTACGCCCGGCTCCTCCTCGCCTTCCGGCGTCTCGAAAACCATCGCACTGATGGAGCAGTCGTAGTAGTAGTCGCCAAGATATTTGTGGTAATCGCCAAGATCCGCGTTTCCTTCCTTTTTCCGGCCGCACGAACACAAAAAGCCCGACATGCCCGCTATGAGAAGCAGACATGTCAGGGCTTTCCATACTGAACACCATTTCGAAGTGCTTTTCGAGCACCATTGCGAAAAGCACTTTAAATGTCCTTGCGAACCGCATCTCGAATCTCGATTCGAAAATTCAAATGTGCGTGCCGGTAAACGGGTCATTATTTCGCACTATCCTCGAGCAGTTTCTCGACATATTCCACCGTGCCGGAGAGAATGTCGGAAGGTACCTTCTCGATGTGACCCTCGTCTACGAGCGCCGTAATGTCCGGGTCGAGCGGCAGCTTGTCCAAAAGCGGTACGCCCAGTTCCTGGGCAGCCTTACCGACCTTGCCTTCTTCACCGAAGAGCGGGGTCTTCTCGCCGCAGTGTTTGCAGACGGTGTAACTCATATTCTCTACGAAGCCAAGCACCTTGACCTGCATGAGAAGTGCCATGTTGCGGGCTTTGTTGACGATCATCGACACGAGATCCTGAGGAGTCGAGACGAGGAAAATACCGTCAAGCGGAATCGACTGGAATACCGTAAGCGGTACATCACCGGTTCCCGGCGGCATATCGATAAGCATAACATCGATGTTCTCCCAGATCACATCTGACCAGAACTGCTTAACTACACCGGAGATCACGGGGCCGCGCCATACGACCGGCGCTTCTTCGTTCTCCATAACCAGGTTAACGGAAACGATCTGGATACCGGAGTGGGAGATCATCGGCAGGATGCCGCTCTCGTCGCCCTTCAGCTGTCCCTTCAGGCCGAATGCCTTCGGAATGGACGGTCCGGTCACATCCGCGTCGAGGATCGCAACACGATAGCCGTCTCTGGCCAGTCTCGCTGCCAGAACAGAAGTCACGAAGGACTTACCGACGCCACCCTTACCACTGCAGACGCCGATGACTTTCTTTACACTTGATTTCTCATGCAGGGGAGCAATGAGAGACTCCGGCTCGGAACCGCAAGAACCGCCTGCTGTAGCGGACGGGCACGAATCCTTCGAACCGCAGGAATCACAAGAACCCATAAAATTCACCTCAAATCACTAGTACTATATGCGGCGCCGGAATGCGTGTATTCCGCTACTTCCCGGACGCCGCTTCGGAGCCTTTATTGTACGACAGCGCAGAAAGAAAAGCAAATGCCGGGGCATAGCTTCCGGATCACCCGCGGGGAAAGTTCTTTTAGCGGAGAAAAGTGAGTCGGGACAGTTCTTTTCGAGAAGAAAAGCACCTCGAACCGGTTCTTTTCGAGACGAATCGGGCAGCGAGACAGTTCTTTTCGAGAAGAAGCGGATTTTCAAGTTAAGGGAGACAAGAATCTGAATAGAGTCTGAATTACAGGTGCGATTCAGACCGCATTCAGATTCTCAGGCGATTATATCCGAATCGAGTCTGAATCGTAAGTCCGTTTCAGACCCCATTCAGACTATAGGGCTTAAAAATCTAAAACCGGTCCGAATCAACAGTATTATTCAGACTCGACTAAGATTGTCGAAAAATCTTTCCTTTGTTTTCGGATATATCATATTGGAATGCTTTTCATAAGATGATACATTCTTTTCAAATACAAACCACGTCATGCGAACAGTATCCTCAATGGTAAAGGAGGCCGCCATGCTCTCGACGCAGATCGTTCGAAAAGGACTGAAAATGCGATCTTCCGCTATTTCTATGGCACGAAGAGAACTTCAAAAGAATCCCCCTATCACGATTGGCTGGCATCTCAAAAAAGGTGTGTCCACAGAGGTTCTCCGCTACCATACCGATCAAGACGGTCGGGTCAAATACCGAGAGATCTCAACCTCCACGGCCAAGGGGCAGAAGTTTCTGCCTATTGCGCGAAGGAATGCGGAGTTGCGAAAACTGATTCGCGATCTGAAGAACGAAGTGCAATCACTTCTTGATATGTTTATGATCGAACAGGAGGCTGACAGTAATCCATCCCCTGATGAGGCGGTTCGGACTGGGCGTTTCTCGTATGAGGAGTGGTGCGCTCTTGAGGAATTGAACGATATGAGCATTCCGAACGGGTATCGGCACGGTCGGCGGATCTTTCGTTCTAAGTCAGAGATGCTGATTGCGCAGATCCTGGAGGAACTGGGATTGCCGTACAAATACGAGCCTGTCATTCAAGTTATCGGTAATCAGAGATGGCCGGATTTTGCCGTTTACTGTCCGGAGATCGGCAGGTACTTCTTCATTGAGCACCTTGGCATGATGGGCAAAACTTCCTACCGAATGGACAACCTCGAGAAGCTGGAAGCGTATGAGAAAGCCAGCATCCGCGACGGGGTGGATATTCTATACACCATGGAATTCGTCAAAGGCGGGTTCAATACTTTGGCCGTAAAAGGGAAGATCCTGGGCCTGCTTCTGGCGCAAGCATAGCTCCCTCATTCTCACAAATCGTAATCCTGCTCGAAAAGCACTGTTTCGCCGCGCATCTCTGCGCCAAATACCTTATTTCACTGATTTGAGGATCCAGTAGCCGGACTCTTTCGCGATGATCTCGCAGTTGCCGAACCGTTCCAGAAGATACTTCTGTGACGAGGGCGCACCCTGCTTCTTCTGCAGCACCACGTAGATCAGCGCGCCATCCGTCATATGCTCCCACGCGCCATCATAAAAAGAAAACACAGTCTTTTTCCCCGCGCGCACCGGGGGATTCGTCAGCACCACATCGTAAAGGCCGTCCACAGAAGCACAACCATCCGACTGATGGACATCCACGCACTTCACGCTGTTCGCTTCCGCATTCTCTTTGGCCAGGTCCAGCGCACGCAGATTGATATCGACCATCGTCACTTCCATCGAAGGAAAAACACGCTTCATAATGATGCCGATCGGGCCGTAGCCGCAGCCGAGATCCAAAAGACGGCCCTTCTTGCGTTCCATCGCGGTCAGATCCCCGATCGCCGTCTCCAGAAGCACGCGCGAACCGAAATCCAGAAACTTCTTCGAGAACACATCCGCGTCCGTCGTAAAGAAGAAGTCCATCCCGTGAATCCTCGCCGTAATCACATGGCGATCCGACTCTCCCTGTGGATTCTCGTCATAATAATGCGCCAAAAGAACTGTCCTCCTGCTTTACGGGATCTGGTATTCGATCGAGATGACTTTTCCCGCATTAAAAGTAACCATCAGCTGAGATGTACCTCTCTTGTAGATCCAGAGCGTATCGGTTTCCTTATCTGCATCACCATAGATTTCACGTGTCTTGTCCGCACTCATTCCGATCTCCAAGCCTTCGGGGGTCGCAACTAGATCCGAAGTCAGAAGCACATCGGAAATAAAGCCCGTCTCACTTCCGGTTTCCGTATAAACGGTCAGAGAAAAATCGCTGTACGTGTAAACATGGTCTGTGCCATCGTGTGCACAGGACGGTACATCCAGTTTCGACTTGGGTTCACCGAGTTTTTCCAGAACGGCTGTCGGGTCTCCGCCAAGAAGAATATCCGTATCCTGAGCCTTAAAAACAAAATTATCTTTCGTATCGAGAGTGACATCAACGGACCCCTCGCCGTCATTCTGAGATTCCTGTGTCTGACTCTCGCCCTGAGCTGCCGTCGTCGCTGCCGATGAGCCGGATGCTTTACTTCCTACCGTATTGGTGTCCGAACATGCGGTCAGAGCCGCTGCCATTACCAGCACCAGAACCAGAGAACTTATTCTTTTCATACTGCTGTCTCCTTCGATTCCGAGGCCACACGAATTCTTCTCCCGGAAGCATCGGACCTCTCGACCTGTCTCTTTTTCTTTTCTTCGCCTATTGTCGCATTTTTACTAAAGACTTTCAATCAGAAAACTGTCACTTTTCCGCTTCGGCCGGCGGATCGGCCTGTTCAGGCGCTTCAGGCTTCGGCGGATCGGCCTGTTCAGGCGCTTCAGGCTTCGGCGGATCATCATTTCCATCCGGCTTTACTTCAGAAGCTTTCTCTTGCGCCGGTGCTTCTTTCTCTTCTTTGCGGATATTGCTGATGTCTTCGAAAGTTCCGCCGCCATGATCGTCTTCCGCACGGAATTCACCTCTCTCCACCAGCCGCAGGAAAGCATCGACCACATCCGCAGTCAGCTGCGTTCCGGAAACCTCCTTGATGATCGAGATCGCCTTGTCAAAGTTCATACGTTTCCGGTACGGACGATCGGAATACATTGCGTCAAAGGTATCGGCCACTGCAATGATCTGCGCCACGCGAGGGATCTCATCCCCCTTAAGGCCCTTCGGATATCCCGCTCCGTCCGGCCGCTCGTGGTGGTCTCTTGCGCCGACCGCCAGTTCAGGCATGATGCTGATATTCTTAAGAACATTAAATCCTTTTCCGGAGTGGGATTTGATCTCCTTGAATTCTTCGTCCGTAAGTCTTCCCGGCTTATTAAGTGTCTCGGTCGAGATACCGACTTTACCGATATCGTGGAGAAGTGCGATATTGTAATACTTATCCACGGTCTCTTCGTCATATCCGAGTTCCCTCGTCAGCATCGCCGTATACTCCGCAACCCTTGTGGAATGACCGTTCGTATAGCGATCCTTCATATCGATGACCTTCGCAAACGCCTCAACGATCTCACGAACCAATGTCCTTTGTTCCTGCTCTTTGGCCTTCAGTTTTTTCATTTCCTGCTTCGTAACAAAGTAAGCCACAAGAAGGATAATGGCGATCAGCCCAATAATGCTAAAGGCACGGAACCACGGCTGTTCTCCGATCGACATCTTCTTTTCGATCTGTACCGCGATTTCTTTCTGGACCTGACCGCGGGAGTCCAAAAGCTTAAGGCGGAAGACGTATTGTCCTCCGGAAAGATTGGTATAGTCCAAAGGCTTAAGTTCACTTCTCCGAATGACCGTATCCTTGCGGTCAAATCCTTCCAGCCGGTACTCCAGCTCGGGATTAACGAGAGAATAATTGAAACAATATGCGTAAACCGTTGCTTTTCGCGTAGTAGAAGGTAATGTAAAAGAACCGTCTTCGTTCGGATAGATCCTCTTTCCATCCGCATCGACATACGGCACGATGATCTGAACGTCGTTCTCCACTTCATCGGGTTCATCGATATTCGTCAGCACCACACCCGTTGATCCGCTGATGTAAAGATCGCCGTTGTCCGACAATTCGCTGTAGGAGTTGGACGTCGCATAACAGGCAAGTCCGTTATCCCGGCCATAGAAGAACGGAAGGATCTCTTCGTTGGCAATCATTTCCGATGTCGCCACCTTGTAGATGCCGTTACTGCTCAAGATCCACATCTCGTCATTCTGGTTCTGATAGATATCGAAATTGTTGGAATAGGGGAAATTCCTGATCGTGACCACATTATAGTCCGAAGTCATAAAGGCGATAGAATTGCTGGTTACGATCCAGTAAAGATCACGGAACCGGTCCTTCTTGATACGCATTACGATATCGGACGAAAGTCCGTTGTCCGTATTGATCGATCGGACTTTTCCATCCGAGATCACGAAAATGCCGCCGCCGTCCGTGCCCACAAGAAGATCCTTGTTCTCCGCCTCGACCACAGTCAATATCTCTTCATTGCTGATTCCATCCGCTTCGCCATACACCCTGGTTACGCGGTCTCCCGAAATGATGGCCACACCACCGG
Source organism: Clostridiales bacterium (assembly GCA_017620475.1). Taxonomy (GTDB): domain Bacteria; phylum Bacillota; class Clostridia; order Saccharofermentanales; family Saccharofermentanaceae; genus Scatonaster. The sequence continues at coordinate 121,243 of JAFZQI010000044.1, forward strand.
TACATACTGCCGCCATCGATCCATCCGCACATTCGTAGGCTGTACGCACACGATCGGAAGGAAGTCCGTCCTTCTTCGAGAAAAAGACTGCGCCTTTTCCGTCATAGCGGATCAGCGGGTAGTCGCTGAAGGACGAAAACCACAGATTCCCGTTACTGTCGTGAATGATGGAACGGATCTTAAACCCGGACAACAGCTTGATCAGATCGTCTTTAGGCTCCTCTTCGCCGGACGCCGAGACCAGTTTCTCAAGAGGAATCGAGTCCAGTATCATATGGTTTTCCAAAACAAGAAGTCCGGATGTTTTCGTGCCGATAAAGAGCCTTCCATCAGAAAGGCAGGTCGAGTACACGACATCGTCGGAGAGGCCGTACTGGTCATAAAGGTCGCTGAAACGGTTGGGAACGATCTTCATGACGCCCTGCTGGGACGACACGAACCAAAGATTATTCTGGTAATCCGCCATCAGTCCTTCAATGGAAGTGGTCATCGGAAGATTCTTCAGAATAATGAGTTCGCCGTTCACGATCCGGCCGATACCGTTATCCGTACATACCCAGATATTATCCTCGATGACCGTGATCGAATTGATGTATGAAAGCGGAGATACATTCGCAATCTCCGATAATCCGTTTCTCAAAGCGCCGTAATAGATCTCGGATCCCTCGGTTCCGCAATAGATATACCCTATTTTTCCCGCATCCGGAAGGATGGTATGTATGTCCTTTACGCCCAGATCCTCGCTGTTGTAGAAGGATGTCAGCTGCCCTTTCTGCATGGTAAACACATCGCCATCGATCGTCAGACCGTAAACGATGTTGTTAAGACCGAGTGTGATGGAGCGGACATATTTGCGGATCTTATCCGATGACGGAATCGTGATATTCATCTGTTCATCCACCAGTGCCACGCCCTCTGTCGTCGCCAGATAGATCAGGCCATCTTCGTCTTCTACAATATCACGCACAGACAGGGATTTCAGCCCTTCCTGTTTTGTAAAGCGCGTCCACTCATCCCGGTCCAGCATGCCGGCGCCGCTGTCATTCGTTCCGACCCAGAGGCGGTCTTTGGAATCGACGTAAAGGCTGACCACGCTGGTGATGCCTGTCTCGGCAGATTTGATCCTTTCGAAGGAATTGCCATCGTAGCGGATCAGGCCGCTATAACTTCCGATCCACAGAAATCCATCCGATGTCTGCGCGATCGCATTTGCTTCCGACGTCGGAAGTCCGTTGGCATTGTTATAAAGTACGGTGGAATATCCTTTGGAGGCATCCAGCAGAAGCTCGGCCTCGTTCTCCGCCTCATCACCATCACGCTCCGCTGCCCTTTTTACGGGCGCGCTTCCCAAGAAGCCTGCTAACGCGATAAAGCCAGCCAGGCCCAGACTCAGGATCTTAATTGTCGCATGATTCTTTATCATAAAAATACTTTAGCACATCTGCCGTCAGCGTGCAAAGCAGATTACCCATTGTTCATGGAAAGTTAGCATTCATGATCAAAAATGAATGATTCGTAAACTCGCTGCGCAAAATCAGGCGCGCTGACTGCCGTTCAGACGCTTCCCGGCGCAGATCACCCATATCAGGCGTTCTTTGCCTGGTCGTACCGCGCACCGACCTTCTCCCAGTAAGCGCTCATCTTCTGATCGCCGCGGTGGTCGGAAAGCCCGTACTTTTCCACAAGGATCCTGCCCAAATACGAAGAACACTTCTCTGCCCCCGTCACGTTCATGTGAAGTCCGGCATCATATGTGTCGAGAGAGTAGTCGATCCCGACTTCGGACTCCGCGATCTCCAGCATATTGATGTAGAGGATATCATGTTCCGCCGCATAGGCCTGCATATTTGCATCCCATTCATCGTACCAGTGCGGATAAAGGGACGGCGACTTAATCAGCACCAGATGGATCCCCTTTTCCCTGCATAGTTCCGTCATCTTATCGAGATACTCCATCGCCTTATCGCCGAAATTCGGATCGGCCAGAGGACGCGCCGGCGGCATCTCCCCTGCCGGCATAATTTCCGTCCGCAGATAGTATCCGTTGAACGAGACCGTATCCTTTTTGAACCAGTACTTGAAGTCCTCGGAAGTCAGCTCATTCCAGCGGCTGTGGTATCGGAGGATCGGGAAGATATAATCGATCATGTTCTCGTCTTCGCACATTGAGGCTTTGATCGCGTTCCATTTCGTCGAACTCCAGCGCATGCCGTCGAGCGCCATGCGGTTATACGCCTCATTTTGCGGTTCATTGTACATCAGGGCCAGCACATTAAAGACCACCACATCAGGGGTCTCGTAGCGAAGTGCATCTTCAAGAAGGTAGTAGGATTGCCACGGAAGCTGCTGCGCCCCACCGCGGATAAAGCTGTTGATGCCGTATTCGCGCCACAGCTGAACTGTCGAGAAATTCTCGTACACTTCGCAGTCCCCTACAAAAAGCACATCGTGATCGCCGTATGCCTTGTAATACTCTGCGGTCAGCGCCCCTTCCGTAACCTCGCCCATGTACTTCGGACGCAGAAGCAGGTCAACAAGATAGATCGCCCCGAAGGTCAGAAGGAGCAGCACAAGGACGATCACGGCCGTGCGGGCTGTCTTACCACGCTTCGACAGCGCTCCGGCCGGAAGTTCCACATCCATGTCTTTTCGGGTATTCTCTGCCATGCTTGCGTCCTTTCGTCAATTCAAACATCTGCATTGTAACACATTGATATATGGCGGGAAACGAAAAAGTTGTATCATTAGATTAAATACAGCAAGCATGCCGGAAGCAATAACGCGGCAGAACGGTCCGATCCCGCGCGGGCACGCCCTAGGGACCCGAACCGTATGATTGGAAGTCAGAGTATGGGAGAAGATATCAGAAAGAATGCCTCCACGATATTTTTCAAAATCCTCGTCACGGCAGATGTTCTATCACTTCTGCTCTGCCTGACCTTCGCGCTGTTTTTTCACCCGCCGTATGGCACATATCTCACCGAATCGTATCTGAGCACACTTCGGTCGTACGAGATCTGTTCCGCCGCTTTCTATAGTTTCGGTATGTTTTTCCTGCTTCTGTCCGCAGCTTGTATATGCACGCTACTATTCGGAAGGAACATCTTCACATACGTTCTCGTCGTAGCCGCAGTTGTCGTCTCATTGCTCTTCATCAGACCGGCCGTCCCTTACATCCTCCACAAACCGGAAGTCGTAAAGACCGTCTGTGTAAGCAAAGATGTGTATTACAAAGGGAACGAGGACATCGAAGTCCAGGAATATTGGCTGTTTTTCAAAAACGGAGCGTCGTCGAAAGTTTCCAAAAGCCTGTTCTCGAATGCGGTCGGGAAGAGTTTTTACGTGATCATGTGCGGAGATGAGGCCGTGAGAGTGTTCGATTCCGAGCAATACAGTTTATCGCCGGATCCGTAGACAGATCACTGGATCCGGATGAAAAATACAGAGGCTTGTGCTAGAATACTGTCTCGAAAGAAGCACCGGTCCTTCTGCCGCCTCAGAAGTCCTGTGCCATATCTTTGGCAAAAACACTTTTTACTTCGGAGGAATCCATGGAAATACTTCGCTACATACTCTACGTCATTCTCGCCATCATCGGCATCAAGATCGCCGGCATCATCATCTATTTCCTGTTTACATTTGCCGCTTCGATGTTCATCAACAACAAGAAGGAATATGACAAAGAATCGAAGTTCTACCGGTTCCTCCTTCAATCCACAACGGGCATCGGCATGCACATCATGCGCATCAAGTACGACCTTCAGGGCTTTGAGAAGATCCCCGACGGCCGTCAGATGCTCTTTGTCTGTAATCACAGAAGCAACTACGATCCCCTCATTTCCTGGCGTGTGCTTAGAAAATGGCACCCGACCTTCATCTCAAAGGCATCCAACTTCAAAGTTCCTTTCTACGGCCGCATGATCCGCCGCTGCTGCTTCATGACGATCGACCGTGAGAACCCGAGAAATGCCATGATGACCATCGACCGCGCAAGTAAGCTCCTCAAGGCTGACGAGGTCTCCATCTTCGTCTATCCGGAAGGCACGAGAAGCAAGCAGTGCAAGCTTCTCCCGTTCCACAACGGTGTATTCAAGATCGCCCAGAAAGCCGATGTTCCGGTCGTCATCCTTACGATCCAGGGCACCGAGAAGATCAGTAAGAACTACCCCTGGCACAGCACCAAAGTTCGCGTGAAGTGTGTGGATGTATTCTCTGCAGAGCATATCAAGGGCGTCAAGACTTCGGACGTTTCCGACGAGGCAAGAGCCATCATCGCCAAGGACCTCGAGGAGAATCCGCTCTGAGGTTACCGCCGGGATCTCTCCGCTAGGGTCCTTTGCGAAAAACCGCTTGCTATTGCGCCACATTGCCTGTGTTATCCACGTTCCTTCATGTGCTACAATAACGTCGTAGTGATTCATCGAGGGAGGGTGTATCTATGGGTTTCTTTCAGGATTTCAAAGATAATTGGAACAGCATCAAAGAGAAGAACAGTGGCAATCTGAAGGCTTCGGAGGGGATCCGTGATACCTTCATCAAGGATCTGGAGCGTTTCTACGAGGACGGTACGGAACCGAGCCAGGCCTCCCAGGACATGCGGTACTTCCTGCACCAGCACGAGAAGCGCCTTGCCGAGAAAGGCGTGAAGATCCAGCGCCGCTACACTTTCCAGAAAAAGGGCATCAAGCACACGATGACCAGGAACCGGCCGCCGTATACCGTTGACCGCTCCTTTGCCGAGTGCGATTCTTCCACGCAGTATACGAATGTTTCTACGCAAAAAAGACTGAAGCGGCACAAGAAGAGCGCAAGTATTTTCTATGCCAATATTCTCAACCGTACAGATATCCAGGACGCGGAATATATCTGCCCGAACTGCGGTCACAAGGCAACACTGGCGATCTTTAGCAACGGCTGCCCGATGTGCGGCACGAGATTCCAGATGAAGCAGCTTTTCCCCTGCGTCAGTAACTTCTGGCTCATGTCCCAGATGGCTCCCCGCTTCTCTATGGACGGTCTGATCCGCGTCATCACCACGCTGGCGGTCATTCTCGGGCTCTGCTCCGGCACATATGTCGCGATCCAATACTGGTCCGATGCCGGTGTCGCCGGTGCCCTCTTTTTCGGCATCGGGGCCGCACTTCTTACAGGCTTCGTCGGGTTCATCAGCATCTACATGTTATTCAGCATTGGCTTTTTATACTTCATGTTGGTGAAAATGTTCACTCAGGCCGTTTCCACCGCAGATGTCGCTTCGGCGTCTCTTACCAAAAACTCCCTGACGAAGGCGATGCAGCGTTTCGATCCGGAGTTCTCCTATGAACTATTCGAGGGCAAAGTGATGTCGCTGTTCCGCGCCATTGCTTTTTCCGAGGACCGGACCAATATGAGTATCTATCGCGGTGATCCGAACATCTACGGTTTCGATGACCTGATCGACATTGATTACCGGGGCGCCATGAAGTACCTGAACATGACCGTTCAGAACGGTAACGACCTCGTGCTTCTCGTACGTGTCTATCTTTTCACGACCTATCTGATCGACGGGAAGATCGTACAGAAGAAGGAAGATTTCAACATGACCCTGGTCAAGAAGCTCACTGCACAGGAAAACCTCGGCTTCTCGATCCACGCCGTAAACTGCAAGACCTGCGCCGCAAGTTTCGATGCGATGCACATTCTCCAGTGCCCGACCTGCGGTACGCCGTATCACATGGAAGAAGAAGACTGGGTGGTTGTCGGATTGAAGAGATGATCCGAGTCAGGAAGGTTTAGTGCTTATTTTCCGGACTATGCAGGTTTCCTCCTGTCTATTCCACGGCTTTCCTTTCTGTAAGCATGAGATTGACCCGGTTCTCAATGATCGCGATCACTTCATCTAAAGTCTTATCGCCGTTGAAATATGCGGGAACCTCTTCATTTACGATGACAAGGATCGAGGAATCCAGGTCCGGAACCAAAACCGCATCCGAGATCTGATCGATGTACCGGTCGACGATGTCCGGGGATACCGGCCCGTCGGATTCTCCGTTCGGGTCCGGACGCGCATTATACAGATTGACCCGTTCCTCCGCGGACGCCCGAAGGGCGCTTTTCAAGACGGCATCTTCGAAAACGAACAGTTTCTGGATCTCCGGAGACATCATCTTTATGACAAAACTCCAGGCCGCATCCTTTGAAGGGCTGCAGCTTGTGATCCCCAGGCCTTTGCCGAAGATCGTTTCTGCGTGGCCGTCAGAAGAGGGAATACCGATGATCGAGTATCTGTCGAAATACTTCTCGCAGCAGTCGAAGTACAATCCGAAAGACATATTTCCGGAAAACATGACCGTATCGGCCAATAATCCGATGATCGGTTCATTGATCGCCCCTTCCGGCAACGATGCAACGTATTCCGATGCCTTTCTGAAATCGCCGGAGCCGAGGCTGATCTTCCCTTCTTCATTAAAGGAGAAGCAATCCGAAGTCATAAGAAGGTGTTTCATGAGCAGAAGATCGTCACTAAACAGCGCACCTATCCCGGCGTGTTTTTCCGAGATCAGTTTGTCGTACCCGTCGTAGGTCAGACCTTTCACACCGTCATCTATGTATGTTTTATCGATCAGGAAGCATTCACTCGTGAAGCAGTAATTCAGCCGGTAGTGCTTGCCGTCACGGCCGTTCGGCTGATGGATAAAATCCATATAGTCCCCGTCCTTAAGGCTTGCTTCTGAATCTATCCGGGAACTAAGGTCGATGAGATAATCCGCCGAATTCAGCTGCGCCGCCTCATTACTGTATATGACAAGATCCGGACCGGCGCCGTCTCGGATATCAGACATAAGGACCGTAATGGCATCCGCATTCGCGATATCCGCCAAAGACGAAGCATCTTCCTGTTCCTCTGTTTCTTCGACCGAATTCTGCAGGTCATAATACTTGTGATCGAGGGTCAGATAGTATTCCGTGGATTCCTTGTTAAAAGCACTTATCGCCGCATACTCTTCCTCTCCGATACTGCAGAGATAGGCAAGGCTCAGGATCTTTCTTCCGGCATAGGGATTATGCCCGGCTTTCGTTAACACGGTGATCTTCGGTGAATCGATGCCTTCGTATTGATTACTGTCAAAAAGCACGATCCTTTCCTCCTCGGCCCGAAGAACATGTACATTATCGAGACTTCCGAGGATATCGGTATTGTCGAGATTAACCAGTTCTGTCTTTTCTCCTGTGGCAATATCCGCGCGGGAGATCTTTCTTCCGCCTGCAATCTCAAAAATGCCGCAATCCGGCACGATATCCGCATATCGAAGATCATACTGATCGACTTCCTTCTGAAGCGTAAAGGAGTCCGGATCCAGTGTGCAGTACAAGGTCTTATATTGCCCGTTATCCACAACATCCGCAAAAAAAGAAACACAGTTTCCGTTTTTAGTAAAATTGTCGATGTACTCCAGTTTTACACCATTACCGAAAGAAGGAACATATTCGTGCATCCCGGTTCCATCATCGGCTAGGATCTTATACGTAAAATCCATATCGTCAGCAATGCGCCACAGATATACCGTATTCTTACCGGTTCCGATCACGCTTTCCAGAGACATCTGTGCTCCCTTAACCTCAGGTCTTTCCATCGGGAACGGATCCTTCAGCGTTCCGGCATCAAAATCAACCTCATATCCGGTGACCACATTCGATTTCGCCTGCGCATCGAAGTGTTCGATGAAACAATAATATCTGCCGTTCTGCTTATAGACCGCCGAAGGGGCCTGATACGATTCGTCCTCACCAAAATAGCCGCTGATGCTGACCTGGCCCAGGAGCTGGCCGGAATAGGAATAATGCCTCAAAATATCATAACGACCAAGGTTCATGGTAAACCCGCCGGTCCTCAATACAAATGATTCTTCATCTGTGGCTAAACATGAGGAAATCGAGGTATAGAGCTCATCATTAAGAAGTTCGCTGAGTTCTTCTGCACTGATCGTCGTTATCGAACTATCCCACCACGGACTATCCTCCGGGACCGTCCTCACTTCGGAGAGGACCTTCGTACTTTTTTTGCAGGATGTCACGCCCAATAGCAAAACCGCCGCAAGGAATACACATACCAGTCTTTTCATAACCCAACCTCCTATCATCTTCTCGATGGGCCGGGCATTATCTCCCCGGTCTTTCGCCCGCATCGAGAGTGATCCGCATGTATTATTCCCTCTTTTTACATGCGATGTTTTTGCCATCATGAAAATTGTAGCATAGCGAAAAGTTCGCTTTCTTACACAACTGTAATAATCGGCGGTTTTTGCTTGAAAAACAGGCACTCTCGGAGGTAATTGCCAAAAGAAAATTATCTTTCGGGGGATGCTGCGATTATCTAGCGCCGCAAAGATTCGCCCAACGGTTGAATTTTACCTTCATTTTCAACGATAATGTTATTGTGTTACCGGCGGGTGGTGCGCCATACTTAAGGCAGAAAAGCAAAAAGGCGCATGGTTCATAAGCCAAAGAGCACCTGCCGCAAATGGTGCATTCATCGTTATTTCAATGAAAACGGAGGATACGGGCATGATCGACAGCAATAAAGTAGGATCTTTCATCAACAGCAAGCGAAGAGAGCTTGGCCTGACCCAGGGACAGCTCGCCGAACAGTTGAATGTTTCTTTTCAGACGATATCGAAGTGGGAAAACGGCAAGGCTTATCCGAATGTCGAACTTCTTCCCGACCTTGCGCGGGCGCTGGACATTTCCGTGGACGAGCTCCTTTCGGGTTCCGAGAAGGAGCAGGACGGTCTTTCCTACAGTAAGGCCGGCATCGACATCGCCTATACCGATTCCATTAAGTCCGAAATGAGCAAGCATCTCGTGACCAAAGACCGCCGCGTCCTGAACGGCCTCGGGCCATTCGCCTCCCTCTATGACATCAAGTTCCCCGAGATCAAGGAACCGGTCCTGGTCCTTAAGTCCGAGGAGCCCGGGTCAAAACAGAAACTCGCGATGGAGTACGGCTACACCGAGTCCATCTGCCATGACATGATCAACCACCTCGTCAACGACATCGTCGTGATGGGCGCCACGCCGCTTGCCGTCCTCGACACCATCGTCTGCGGCAAGGCCGAGAAGGCCACCATCAGTTCCCTTGTAAAGGGCGTAGCGGATGCCTGCCGGGAGAACGAGTGCTCCCTGGTAGGCGGTGAGACTTCGATTCAGCCTTCCGTGGTTGACGCAGGCGTGTATGTTCTTACTTCCAGTATCGCGGGCATCGCGGAAAAATCCCAGATCATTGACGGATCAAAGATCGAGGAGGGCGATGCGGTCCTGGCCCTCGCGTCCAATGGCCTTCACACCAACGGCTATTCGCTGGTCCGTATGCTCCTCAGTAAGATGCCGCAGATCAAGCTCGAGAAACTCAACGGCAATACGTTTATTGAAGAGATCATGAAGCCCCACACGCCCTATTATCCTTCGCTAAAAGCACTGTTCGGGAAGGGGCTTCTGCGTGGTATGGCACATATCACGGGCGGCGGTATCGCAGGCAATCTCTGCCGCGTCCTGCCCGAAGGGCTCGATGCCCATATCGATCTTTCCAAGATCCGGATCCTACCGGTCTTCCGCTTCATCAAGGAACGCGGCAACGTCTCGGATACCGAGATGCTCACCACCTTCAACATGGGCGTCGGCATGACGATCGTCGTGTCCCAGAAGGATAAGGCCAAAGTCATCCGCCACTTAAGTAAGTTCCACGACTGCTATGAGATCGGTACGATCGTGAGCGGGACAGCTACGCACAAAGGCTCGGAAAAAGTGCTTTTCAAGAAGAAACTGCGCTGGGTGTAATTCCCCGTCTGATCAGAACTGGTTATAGATAAACTGCGAGGCATCGTAGCCGAGGCCGTAGGCACCAAATACCAGGATGATAAGCAGTAGGATCGTGAAAAGCCCCCACCTCAGAGGCATCGGAAGTTTCTTCTCGAGTTTGTCGCGTACGGAGCCCGAGCGGCCGAACATGCTGACGATGAACATGAGGAGCGTTCCGAGAGCAAGGATGATGTAATCCGCACGCCCGATCCCGAGGCCAAGAAGCGCGTTGCCACGCAGGAGGTTCCAGTTCCATGTGGTAAACATCGTGCCGAACATCTTAAACGTGAGCGGTACATCTCTGTAGCAGTCGAAAAGACGGAGCGCGCTCATGAGAAGGATCGTTCTCCCGACTTGAAAGCACTTGTAAGCCGTGCTTCCGTCCGTATTGACTTTCTTATGGAACTTCGCATAGAGAGGCTCGAGTTCCTGGGAGAACATGATGACTACGAAGTTGCCCAGGCCCCAGACGATGAAGTTCCAGCTCGCGCCATGCCAGATACCTGTGGTGAACCATACAACGAAGGATGCAACATAGACCGGCAGGCGTTTTCCGGCGTGCTCCGGGAGATGATTCCGGCTCCATTTGCCGAGTTTCAGCATCGGCCCGCTTACCGAGATCGGATAGAAAATGTAATCGGTGAACCATGTGCCCATCGTAATATGCCAGCGGCGCCAGTACTCGGCGATGTTTTTACTGAAGAACGGACGCTCGAAGTTCTCTTTCACAGGTATACCGAGCATCTCGGCGATACCGATCGTGATATCGATACCGCCCGTGAAATCGGCATAGAGCTCGAGGGCGTAGAACATCATGACGCAGAATACGAACATACCCTTGTAGTTCTCGGGGGTGTCGATCATGGTGTTGACCGCAGGAAAGATGCGGTCGGCAATAACGAGTTTCTTGAAGTAGCCCCAGATCACACGCTCAAGGCCTCTTCCCACCACGCGTCCCGAGAACGCGTGCGGTGTGAAAAGCTCTTTACTCAGATCGCCATAGCGGCTGATCGGGCCCTGCACCAGCTGGGGAAAGAAACTCACGAAAAGTGCATATTTGAAGAAATTCTTCTGCGCTTCGTGACGGTCACGGTACACATCGATGACGTAACCGACCGCCTGGAAGGTATAAAACGAGATACCCATCGGGAGGGCGATCGTCAGAAAATTGATTCGTTTCGGCGCATGAAAGGCCGAGAGGATCCCGTTGATGTTATAGATGGTGAAGTTGGTGTATTTTACGACGGCTAGGATCAGAAGCGCCAGTGTAATGCCGATCCCCATGATACGGCGCCGTGCCTTTTTCTGAGATTCTTTGTAATGCTTTCTTTTTTCCTTTCCGACATCAAGCGTTTTAGAAGAACCGGCGGCAGTTTTTTTGTCATCGGAAGAAGCCTTTCCGGCCTTGTCGAGCGCTTTCATCTCGGCGATCCGGGCCTCGGCACGAGCCTTATTCCGGGAGATGAGAAGTCCTGAAACGTACGTGATGACCGTTACGGCCAGAATATAGAAAAGGAATTTCCATCCCGCGAAGTAATAGAAAACATAGGACCCCAGCAAAAGCAGGGGCCACTTCGCCTTCTTCGGCAAGACATAGTAGAGCGCCACAAGAAGGATCACAAATCCGTAAAATTTGTAGGAAGTAAACAGCATATTCTATTCGTTCGTTTACTCGTCGTCCTCAAGTTTTTGAATCAGATTCCACAATGCCTGAGCCGAGTTGAAGTTCTCGGGGATCATGTACTCCGCCGAGATCACGACATCGAACTTATCCGCGATCTCCCCGACGAGCGTAATGATATCGAAGGAATCGAGGATCTTTCCGTCCACCAGATTCGTTGCCGTTTCATAGTCCACATCCGGGTGGATCTCTTTAAGTATCGTAATCAGTTCATCCATGTATAAACCTCCGAAAAACGCCCGTTATAGGCGAATTACATTATTATGATTTTACGGCTTTCTCCGGCAAATAGCAAACCTTTGCATCATTTCGATTTGTCCGCATCGGCCTTCATCTGCTCATACGTGATCCCGTATTTCAGCGCGATATTTCTCGCGTACGAACAGCAATCCGGCTCGGAACGCTTCACTCGGAAGGTGTTTTGGTTGTCCACGATCTCCATCACGAGACTTACGACCCGGGACTTGCCCTCAAACGCGTTCATCTCGTCGATGGTCCTGCCCAGTTCATGAATATGCGTATTAAAGATCACGGCCGTTCCTTTTTCCTTGAGAATGTGGATCAGATCCTGCGACAGATAAAGCGCATCGGATGAAGAGGTCGTAGAATACGTCTCATTGAAAAGCACCAGGCTCCGGTTATCAACGACCTTTACGATATCATGGATACGTTTGGCTTCTTCGCCGAGCCGTCCGTAGTTGATCGTGAGATTTTCGTCGATCGGGAAATGCGTCAGAATATTTTGGAAAGGCATGCCTTTGCATGTTTTCGCCGTGACGAAAAGACCGAGGGAGGCCATCAGGGAGATAATGCCCAGGCCCTGTTCGAGGATCGTCTTTCCTCCGCGGTTCGGACCGGTGAGGATAAAGATATTCTCTTCCTCGGAAAACGAGAAGTCATTCTTAACGATCTCTTTCTCCTCAAGGTTGGCCAGCCGGAGGTTATAGAAATCCTTGACCTCAAATACGTTTCCTTCTGTCTCCGAAACTTCCGGAATACAGATCTCGTATCCGTTCTTCTTCAACGTCTCCGCATATTTGGCAAATGACAGATAAAATGTCAGACCCTCGTACATCTCCGTGATGAAGTGGCTGTCCAGATTGGTATACTTGGCCAGCACCTGTTTAAGCGAAGTAAAGTGGCGTTTGAGATGTTTCTCGATCTTCGGCGCCATGTTCACCAGAAGCGGATCCTCGAATTTCCTGGAGGTAAACTGAGCCATACCGGCGTGCTGGGCCGCCTGCCCGTACGCAGTCAGCATGCTGATGGATGCTGCCACTTCCGCGAAGCGGTATTTCGAGCGTGTCTGATACGGCAGAAATTCCACGGCGGAAATTTCGGAGATGCTCAGATCCGGTGTGAAATTGACGCCGATGATGGCGCTTTTTACCGTGGAAAGATCCTCGAGCATGATCTTGATATCCTCTCTGGCCTTCTCGAAATCCTCCGCAGAGGTGATGCGTACCAGTTCTTCTTTCAGATCCAGAAGTCCCCGGGATGTGATGTCATATGCGCAGAGTTTCTCACTAAGATAATGGGTCGTCTCCACATAGGCCGACAGCGACCTGAGATCCTGAAGAAGAGTGTAGAGCGCGTTGTCCTTATTGCTCACGGCTTTTCTTGCACCGGAAAAATCCTTCAGCGTGCGGATCATGCCGAGTGAATCGTAAAGCGCCTGACGAAGTTCCGGATGGTTATGGAGGTCCTTAAAGATCTCCTGGCGGAAGCGGATGTCTTCCGTATTCTTAGGGATCTGTGAAGCAATCGTTCTCAGAATACCCTTCTCTTCAGGCGAAGATGTGATCCTGCCGACGATCTCATCCATCGCCAGGTCTTTCCAGGTCTCCGCCGGAAGCGTAACACACGCCTTATCCGATCCGCTTTGAAAAAGAATATCCATTCCACAACTCCTTATTACAGTGCTTTTCAAAAAGAATACGATTTGCCTTCCTTAGGCTTCGTCCCGGATCCGGACTTCAGATCATTGCCTGAAGCGCCACCCGATCCGTCTTGCCGTTACTTGTCAGCGGGATCGATGCAAGTTTCCGCGTCACATTCGGCACCATATATCTGGGAAGGCTGTCCTTAAGGAGCACCTTCATTTCCGGTTCTTCCTTATCCCCGCTATAGAAAAGAACGATCTTCCCTTTTTCTTTGTCATATACACACGCCGCGCCCGTGATCCCCTCGATCATCTGGGCGTTGACTTCGATCTCCCCCAGCTCGATCCGGTGACCCATATGCTTGATCTGGAAGTCTTTTCTTGATACGAACATCAGCTCGCTGCGTTCGTTATACCGACCGATATCACCTGTCCGGTAGATCCTTTCCGGCCAGCCCTTCTGCAGGGGATTGAGGGTAAATGCCTCCGAAGTCTTTTCGGGATTATTCATATAGCCCAGTGTCAGGGAGGTTCCGCGGATGCAGATCTCACCCTGTTCTCCGCTTTCTTTCGTCACTTCACGGTTCTCCTCATCGAGAAGAATGATATCGGTATTATCGAAGGGACGGCCGATCGGGATCGCTTCGCCATCTTTAAAATCGCGGTCGACCCGGTAATAGCAGCACATCCCCGTGCCTTCAGTCGGCCCGTACAGATTCGTAAAAGTCGCTTCCGGAAGGGCCTGCCGCCACATACGGAACTGTTTCAGCGGGAAGACCTCCGACCCGAAAGCAATTGTCTTTAAGTACTTCGGCACTTCGGTCTTGAATGTCCCGAAAGTGGAGATGATCGTCAGTGCCGAGACCACCCAGCACACGGTGTTGATCTTATGTTCATTCAGGTACTGCACCAGTTTCAGCGGCTGCATAAAGAGCGTTTTCGGAACGAAATATGTCGTCGCGCCGTAGCGGATCGTCGGGTAGAGTTCCTTGAAGCAGGCATCAAGATACAGCGGCGTCTGGTTGCCGAATACCGTTTCTTCCGAGAAACCCAGCACTTCGGAAAGCTGGTCGATATAGTCGTTCACCGCACGGTGGCAGCCCACTACGCCCTTCGGAACACCGGTCGAACCGGAGGTGAATACGATGTAGAGCGGGTCCGTATCAATGGACGATTCGTACACCTCCTCCAGGGCCTGCCTGTCGATTCCGGCTTCGCTGTTTTCTTTGGCAAAAGAACTGTCTCCGCAGATTTCGGAGTACCTCACGATCCGGCCGCCGAATCCCAGCTTCGAGGCCGCCTCGGCAGTGGATTCATCACAGATTAGAAGAGGTGCCTGCACATTTTCCATGATCAAGTGGATACGGACCATCGGCATCTCCGCATCGATGGGGACGTAGTAGCTTCCCGCGCGGATAATGCCGAAGAATGCTGCGACTTCCTCGGGCGACTTCTCCATATAGACGACCACCGGACTTCTGCGGATGCCCGAAGCAAGCACAAATGTCCCGATGCGGTCGACCGCTTCATCGAGTTCCCGGAATGTAAGGGTGGAATGCTCACCGCAGAAAGCCGCCTTGTCGGGGTATTTCTCTGCCGTTTTCTTAAGATCTTTCAGCACATGATTATGCATAGTTTTCTCCTCTTCACGCGGCGTATTTCTTTGCTTTGAACATCCGCGCCGATACTCGTTACTTCATGCACTCGCGTACACATGCGGCCGCCAGCACATCGATAATGTCAATATAATACTCGTCCGTCGGAAGATCCGTCTTGAGTTTTGATTTCAGGTCCCCGCCCTGTATGTCTGCCTGCGAGAGTTCCGTACAGCCCAGCACGATTGCCTGCGCACCCGCGTTGGAAAGTTCCTGTGACACCGAAGTAAAAGACCGGCCATCCGGTTCTTTTCCCGCCTTGACATCATCGTAGATCATCGACATGACTGCCTTCTGTCCTTCTTCTGACGGCCAGATGCACTTTATGCCGTATTCACTGAGTGTGTCGTCGTAGATCGCCGTTGTCCGTGCTCCGTCCGTCGCCATGATACCAAGTGCCGTGATACCGCGTGCCCGGCACACTTCGCCCAATTCCCGGATCGCATGGATCACCGGAAGCCCGATGCCCTTTTCCATCTCACTATGGAAAGCATGTGCCGTGATACAGGGGATCGCCAGGACCTCGGCGCCCATGTCGCGAAGTGTCCGTCCGACTTCCACCATCTTGGGGAGCGGATTTTCCGCCGCAGCGGAAAGTGCGGAATCATTGGATCCGGCTTCTGCCGGATCATCTGTATTTGCGCGTTTTGCCAGAAGATAGGCTGTCCGGTCAGGTACCTGGGGACAGGAGCCGATCCAGGTCTCGATATGTTCCTGATCACAGCAAGCCGGGGTAAGTTCCACCACACGCCGATAAAAATACGCCGTGGCCAAGGGGCCCAGTCCGCCGATGATACCAAGTTTCTTCAAAATCTCTTCCTCGTTTCTCTATTTATCCTTCGCTGCATTCTTTCCCGTCCGAATGCGGCGATCCTCACACGGTCTGTTTCAATACTACACGTTTACGGGATCTTCACCTCGTAACGTGACTCGTCGTAATAGAAGTATCCTCTGTGGGAATCGGCATATTCCCTCATCTGTTTGGAGTTCCACATGAAGAACCGCGTGCCGTCTTCCTTGGTCAGCGAATCGCAGTGATACCAGACGCCATCGACCTTGACCGCATTCCAGAAGTGCTGTGCATACGTGATCGGATAGCGCTCGATGATAAAGGTTTCAAAACCGGCCCGGGTATAGAGCGCATAGGCCGTGGCTGCAATCGTGAAGCAGTCGCCGGAATGATACTTTAATCCGTCGTAAGCACCCTGGATCCAGCTTACCTTCGTGCCGTGGCTCTTATATGTTACTGACCAGTCTACCCAGTTGAAGATCGCTTCCACTTTCTGTCTCTCGGTCATGTTGTCGTTGATGATTTCCGCCAGCAGTTCATCGCACAGCGCCCACACGTCATCTTCGGTGTACGGGCGGTAAACAACGGTCACCTTGATCTTTACTTCCGTGGTATTGCCGGCCTTATCCGTTGCCGTATACGTAACGCTATATTCACCCTCGGTGCTGATATCCACCTCGGAGTTATCGACCGTAAATGTGATGTCCTCATCAGCATTATCCGTTACGCTGACGTGATCCTTATACGCGATGGAC
Organism: Clostridiales bacterium; assembly: GCA_017620475.1. Taxonomy (GTDB): domain Bacteria; phylum Bacillota; class Clostridia; order Saccharofermentanales; family Saccharofermentanaceae; genus Scatonaster. The sequence continues at coordinate 137,840 of JAFZQI010000044.1, forward strand.
TCACCGGTGATGACGCTGATGTCACGGGTGCCCGAGATGACCGGTGCTTCCTCATCCGCAGTCAGCACAATGTGGGATGTGACGATCTCTGAGTTGCCTCCCTGGTCGGTAAGGCGGATCTGCACGTCACGTTCTCCCGGTTCATCAAACTTCGGATCGTCAACAAACTCCGCGGTAACCGGAGTTGCATCCGTCAGGCCATCCACCAGTTCCTCCGCGGTCCTGGGGTAGCACGCGAAGCCCTCGTAAGTGATGCCCTGTGCCCGCGGCGGGGTCGTATCCAGAAGATGAAGTACGCTGTCGTAACGGACACCGTCCACACTGAAGGATATTGTGTAGTCACCGGGCTCATCCATCTTGATCGAACTCAAGGGAGTAAGGAGAGAAGCATCTTTCTCTCCAAATGCAAAAGTACTGATCTCCGGCTTTTTGCTTCCCGCTTCCAGTGTGATTTCGGGATAGATACCGATGACGCGGATCTGTGTGGTCGATGTGGTGATGTTTCCTCCGAGATCCTTGCACTTTAAGGTCACGTCCTGGACGCCGACTCTCTCATAATCCGGCATACGCTCATACTCGAGGGTGCAGGCCGTCTGGTCGTTCATCGTAACGATAAAGTCTTCCGTGTCGATCGGAACGCCGTACATCGTCGTCTTCGGTGAGATCGAGAATTGAGGAGGGACCGTATCGTAAACGATCAGTTTCGAATCATATGCATGATCTCCCAGCTGAATCGTAATGGGATACTCGCCGGGCACGCATGTATCGTAAGAAGAGGTTCCGTACTTAAATGCCGCGGATTTTTTATCCTTCTTGAAACGCACGAAATCCGAAGCCGATACCGGTGTGCCGGCCTCGACCGTACACTCCTTAAATACCCGTTTCTCTTTATCGATATAGATGTTCAGCGCCATGACCACCAGCAGGATCACTGCTATGGTAACGATGACGGATACGATGGACGCTCGTGAAGGTCTCCTCATCTTGCACAAGTCCTCCTGCTTTCTCACCTAACTATATCATTCTTTGCCGATGGTCGAAAGTATCCGCATGGACCAGCCGGCGTCGATCAGCTCGTATTCCGTATTCTCTTTCTTTCCGACCCAATCGGTAAACATTCGCACGACCTCGTCGTAGAGTCCCTCCGGAAAAGCTGCCCAGTACTGTTTGCCTTCCGCCGAGAAGATCGTCAGCCCGTCCTGACCCGACTGCTGCTCATACAGTACTTTTCGCGCCTGAAAACCGGGCATCTGCTTAAGGAACTGCGCAAACACGAAGGCTTTGGAAAGCTCCACGAACCGGTCATCAAGGCCGGCATCGGCGATCTTGATCTTCTCCGCCAGCTCATCTACCGTCCGCACGGCACGCATGGTGCAGACTTTGGCTGCCTTAAGCATATCAGCCGACCAGGTCGATTGCTGGGCATTGAGCTGTTGAAGGGCTTCTTCCGTCTGATCCGGAAGAAGATAGATCATAAGGGCCCGGCCCATGTCATCGTAAAGGCACGGGTAAGCGATCGGCATCTTCTCCCCACAGGAAGGACATGTATAAACGAAGAAGGATCCATCCAGGACCATCTTCTTTTCTTCCGGGTGAAGCGATACATTCACACACGGACGAAGCGTGATCTCACTTTTCTTCCCGCAGGAAGAGCACGTAATATCAGCCTTAACCGGCTTATACTGCTCGTTCTCTCCCGGTTTCAGATCGAAATCCCTGCTGTTTTTATCCAAAGACATCCGATCACCTCTGTTTCATCTTATAGCAGAAATGCGCCACACCCTGGCATATCTTCTGCTGATAGTCCGGATCGGACAGCAGCCAGTCATCGTCACTGTTGCTCATAAAGCCCATTTCCAGAAGGAAAGACGGTACGGATGTGCACCAGTTCAGGCCGCTGTAGCGGGTCGAAGCATCACAGCCGCGATAGTGGGATCCCGTGGATTCCTCAAGGCAGTTTCCCAGCCAGTTGCCCCATGTCACCTGACTGTCGGCGTAGTCTCCGCGGCTGCAGACAAATACGCCGATACCTCTGGCACTGGAGCTGTCCGAAGCGTCACAGTGCAGGCGGAGGAAAACGTCCGCATTGTTATCGACCGCAATCTGGGCTCTCTCGATATTGGAGATATCCACATCGTTACTGGTTCTGGTCATGATGACCGTTGCACCCATGGATTCCAGAATATCCCGCATACGAAGGCCGATCTCCAGAGTGACTGCATACTCCGGGCGTCCCGTAGCCACACCGGACGTTCCTGCCGAGACTTTCGCTTTCGTCTCGTCCGACCAGGGCGCTACGGGTTCCTGATCCGAGTTGGCATGCGCCTGGTGTCCGGGATCGATAACGATCACCATACCGGAGAGATCATAGTATTCGCTTGAGCCGGGATTACTTTTCGGCGGATCTGGCTCGGCAGATGTCTCGGGAACCGGGGTTGCGGTCGGCTCCGGCGTCGGTTCAGGCGTCGGCTCGGGAGTCGTCTCGGCCGTAGTCTCCTCCGGTGTCGGTTCCGGCGTTGCCGTCGGCTCCGGTGTCGTCTCTGTTGTCGTTTCTTCCGAGCTCTCCGGAGTCGACTCCGGTTCAGTAGTATCCTCCGTGCTTTCTTCAGAGGTTACCGCATGTTCTGTTGCTGTAATCGAAGGCTGCTCCTCCGTGGTCTCATCAGGATCTGAAGTGTCCTTTTCCTTCTGCGCCGTAGTGACTTTACTTGCATTCTTTCCGGGCTTTGTACTCTTTTTCAAGGTTTTCCAGGGTCCAATCGTAAACGCAAGTCCGATAGCTGTCACGACAAGAAGCGCAGTCACTGCCAACAGAATCAAAGTCAGTCTCTTATTCTTTTTCCTGCTCATTACGTCACCTCAAGCGTATCTTCCACAAGTACCGATCCATCCGGATTTAAGACGGTCATCGTAAGCGTCCCCTTCTCCACTTCGGACAGGTCGATCACGACTCTGGCTTCATCGTCATCGATCAGGATACTGTCGCCCTCGAGCACCACGTTTCCTGAACTGTCTTTGAGGATAAAATGGAACTTCATGTAGGTGTAGTAAGAGAAAGTCTCAAACATGTAATACACGCTTTCCGTACCGGCAGGAACTGATCCCTTGATATCGCAGCCCCAGTAATCCAAAGAGAAACAGGAGTAGTAGATTTCCGCAGCATCCTCATCCATCGGGAAATCTTTTCCGCTCTCGACCACGCTGAATTCCGTGGACCAGGACAAGTCGCCTGTGGTCGAGTAAACATTCAGCCTGTAGGTTCCAAGTTCGATCGAATCCATTCCCTCCCATGGGAGAATGGCCATAGAACCATCATCATCCGAAGATACCGTATTACTGTAGAGCACGGTCTGCAGATACGTTTGCGGATCGACCGTACAGAAGTCGTAGTATACATTGGTCTTGCCATCGCCAACCAGCATGACTTTGGCCGCGATGTTTCCGTCTCCCTCGTGGTAGCCCGGAACCGGGTTCTGATTTTTGTCGATCATGCTGCAGGATACGATATAAAGCGGAGCAGGGATGTCCTCGTCATCGCCATAGACATTAGTACACCCGACGGCAACGAGCCGTCCCTGGCTGTCATATACGCAGCAGGTCAATCCGCCCTTCTGGAGCTTGCTTGTCGGATACCATATACAATCGACCACATCCGAATAATTGGTGATCGTGTATTCTCCGGAATAGAGCGAACCGTTATAGTCCTCAAATTCAAATGTCACCGTCTCGTTATCGTAACTGTCCCAAAGTATGACCATGAAACGGATGTATGTTGACGACTCGTGGTATCCCTGCACTTCGTTACACTTATCGTCATACCAGGTACTCGAAAATACTTCCATTTCCTTTGCCGGAATCGGAGTCGGGGTTACCGGCACGACTTCCAGATTCAGATCCTCCATGAAAGAGAACATCTCCTCTTCGATCTGGTCCATGCTTCCGGAATCCACATACCAGTCCTCACCGTCAAAGACCATATCCACCTGGAACTCCAGGTCCAGGTCCTTTGCATCGGTGACCGCCTTGCGGATATCCCCGGACGTATCGTCTTTCTTAATTTTCTTCTTCAGATCATCTACATCGAAATACTCGAAAACAACTGTGGCCTCAGCTGTTTCCTCATCGTCGTCAACAACGACTTCTTCTATGGAAAAGGAGATCCTTTTCCTGGCCGCTTCGAAAACATCTTTCGCCGGGGATTCCGAATAATCCTTAAGTTTCTCCAAACCCTTACTCTTCCCGTCGATCAGTTTTTCCAGTTTTTCGAACTTCCCGCTTTTGTAGTATGCACAGAAATCGTCCAGCACGGCTGTCGCTTGTTTCGTAGCACCTTTATCCTTAGCGGTTTTCTTCTTTGAGTCTTTGCACCCTCCCAAAAACATCGACATCATTACGACACCGGCCATCGCCAATGCCTGAAATCTTATTTTTCTCATGGTGTTCCTCCTTTTTTTCCTTATATTAGTTTGCGCCTTTGACCGTCAATTGGCAAGCAAAACTATTTCTTTTTGGTTAAGTTATTCTTAAAATATATTGTTTTCTACCCCGGGGGGGCTTTTTTCCATAGTCCCTCCTGTGATATTATTTATGTGGTTAGGATGAACTTCTTGGGTGGGAAGGAGCAGTTTTCAGGCATGAAACTGTCGGAATTGACGCAATATCAGAACATCACCATACAGTGCCATGACAATCCGGATCCGGATGCGATCGCTTCAGGCTTTGCGCTCTATCGATATTTTAAGAGCCATCGTTGCAACGTGCGTCTGATTTACAGCGGCCGGACCAAGATCACGAAGGTGAATCTGACCATGATGGTCGAGATGTTCCGTATCCCCATTGAATACTGTGTTTCCGATTTCGGTTCCTGTGATCTTCTCATCACTGTCGACTGCCAGTACCGCTCCGGTAATGTCCGTTTCTTCCCGGCACCGAAAGTGGCCGTCATCGATCACCATCAGTTTTGCGGAATCGATGTGGATTATTCCTATATCCAGCCAAACGTCGGCAGCTGCTGCACCTTGATCTGGCAGCTCTTCCGTAATGAAGGCATCGACATCAACAAGGATCCCATATGCGCAACTGCTCTCTATTACGGACTTTACTGTGACACTAACCAGTTCGCGGAGATGTACCACCCGCTCGATCGTGATATGCGTGATGCGCTGGCTTTTGACCAGGCAGCCGTCGTACGTCTTTCCAACTCCAACCTGTCTTTGAGCGAACTGGGCATTGCGGCCCAGGCCATGAACGATTTCACTTTCGACAGCGAACTGCGTCTGGCGCTTGTTCAGGTGCAGCCCTGTGACCCGAATATCCTCGGTCTGATCAGTGACTTCCTGATCCAGGTTGACCGCGTGGACATCTGTGTGGCGTTCAATGAGACCTACACCGGATACAAGCTCTCGATCCGAAGCTGTATCAAGGAAACCAAGGCCAGCGAACTTGCCGAATACATCACCGATGGGATCGGATTCGGTGGCGGCCATAAGAACAAAGCCGGCGGATTTATCGGCAAAGATGAATATTCTGCCAAGTATGGCAGTCTGCGTCTTATGCAGTTCTTGAGAAACAAGCTCATCAAGTATTCCGGCGAGTGCACGATCCTTCGTGCCGGCATCGATAAAGTCAGCATCGAAGGCCTTCACCGTTTCCGCAAAAAGAGGATCCCTGTCGGCGTTGTCTTCTGCAAGGATTTCGTCTCCACGAGTACACCGCTTCTCGTCCGTACTCTTGAAGGAGATATCGATATCAACGCGAATGCAGACACCTGCATCATGGTAGGCGTCTCCGGTGATATCGTTCCGATCAGCGTCGACAAGTTCAAGGAAACGTATGACATGTGCAGTGCCAAGTCCAAGGTTTCCTCCGAGTACCGCCCGACCATCAAGAATCTGCGTTCCGGCGAAACATTCGACCTGGCCGAACACATCCGTTCCTGTATCACGAAGGGTTCCGAGTATGTCTATATGAAGCCCATCACCAGCTCCGTGAAGATCTTCACCATCTGGGATGCGAATAATTACGTACGAGGTATCGAGGGCGATTACATCGCGATCCGTGAGAATGATCTCTCTGATTTCTTCATCGTGGACAGGGAACTGTTCCGTCGCACCTACGAACCCGCGGATCGCTGATCCGCTTTTTTATTTCCGGAACTCTTTTTATCCTACAGCGGAACGTATCTGTCCTGATTCGGAAATCTTTTTTCTTGCATAATATATTATTTATATATATAATCTCGTTGAGAATGACATAACTCCATGTATTTGACAACACAGGGGGATGCAAACTATGAAAAACACATTCAAGAAGATTTTGTCTGTTGTCTGCTCGGCCGCACTTCTGGCCGGTGTCATGACATTTGCTCCGGCAGCGGCGCTCCTGGCGGATGGTGATCCGATCATCTGGGGTGACGATGATGCCGAGAAGACCGCCCTTCCGACTACGAGCGGAACATATCAGCTTTGCCAGGATATAACGATCGATCACATGTTTGTCATCGGCAGCGAGACGGATGGAAAAGTCTCTACCGAGAATATCGTGCTTGACCTCAACGGAAAGACCATCAAGGTCTCCGATGATGTCTCCTCAAGGGTGTATTGCTTCTATACCAAACTCAATGGAAATAAAGAGGCGGGAAACTACGGATCTCTCACGATCCTTGACAGTTCCGATTCCCAGACCGGCAGAATCGTCGGGTCCAATACACCGCTTGTGGAAAACAATGACGTTTGGAAAAATGACAGCAATCAAAAAGTGAATATGCATGGTAACGGCGGATTGATTTATGTTCCGAGACACGCCACACTGAATATTCAGGGCGGTCTTCTGACTAACGGTCATGCCGCGTCCGGTCAAACCGGTGCTAACGGAGTCGGTGGTGCCATCTATTGTCAGGGCGTACTGAATATGTCCGGCGGAAAGATCTCCGGCTGTTCTGCTTCTTCCGGCGGAGCCATTTTCATCAAAGGAACCTCGAACACCAATGACTGCGGATATGTGTACATGTCCGGAGGCGAGATCACCAATAATACGGCGGAGTCGGTCGGCGGAGGCATCTGCGCGGGTATTGACTCAAACAAGATCGAACTTAGCGGAACCGCTAAGATCACCGGGAACACATGCTATGCCGCTCAAGACTACGCAAACGGCCATCAGGGCGTCAATAAAGGCGGTGCCGGAATTATGATGTATGCCGGGCAGCTGATCCTGACAGACAAGGACCATGCCGGGAATGATGTCGGATGCCATGTACAGGTCTGTGACAACATTTGCGACTATGGCGACGGTGACGCGCGAGATAACGTGTATCTTTCCAATGACAAGATCAATGTGCAGGTAAATGGCGATATCGCTGACGATGCCAGCATCGGTGTGTGCCGTCCGGCCACTTCTCATACCTCTACGCTGGTAACCGGGCTTTCTGATGGCGACGGTGCCCAGTTCTTCAGTGACAACCATGATGAAGCATTAGTCGTAGACAGTAACGGAAATGTCGTTCTTCAGAACAACAACGATCCTACGCCGTATATCTCCGGTTATAATGTCAACATCTCCGGTGTGATCTCTCTCATCGCAAGAATCGAGATCCCTTCAGGCTGTGATGTAAGTGATCTGTCTGTTGACGCTTCTTACACCTATGTGGATAAGAATGGTACGACCAAGAGCAAATCATACTCCACATCCGCAAACGGCGGTCTGAGCCTGACTCCCGTGTCCGGCTCCGGCAGCAGCTACGAGGTATCCGTTCCTGTAGATTCTTCCTGCATGACCCGTCCGGTCACCTTCTCTATGACCTACGGAGAGACGCAGCTTCCTACGAAAGAGATGTCGATCAACAGCTATGCCAACGCTCTTTTGAACAACAACAATGTGGACAGCAGCGTCAAAACGATCCTTCAGAAGCTTCTGATCTATGGTCTCTATGCCCAGAAGCAGTTCAAGATCAACGACGGTACAGATGAACTGCCGACCAGCAGTAACGGTTCCTATCCGGTTTCCTATTCCGAATCCGGTCCTCAGTCCGATATCGTCCCGACCGAGTTCACCCGGTTCTCAGAGGTGGCGGATTTCTACGGCGTGACAGTCGTATTCCTTACCGGTAACGAAGTGAAGTTCTATTTTACTTCCGAGAAGGAATTCTATGTGAAATACAATGCTAACGATGAGTGGACTGCACTTTCGGCCGAGGCCTCCGGCAGTTACTCCGTATACCGTGTCAAAGGACCGGGCGGTAACGGTATTTCAGCTACCGCACACGATACGGACTTCTATATCAAGATCGACGGTGTTGAGTACACTTATGCCATCGATGATTACCTGAAGTCCATCGTCTACAAGGATTCGACATCCCAGAACATGAAGAATCTTGCGAAAGCGTACTATAACTTCGCCGAATCGCTTTGACCATAAGAGGAAAGAATTGACCAGGAAGATAACTGACTAAGAAAAATAGTTGAGGGAAACAATGGAAAAGAAATTATACGAAGAACTTGAAGTGGAAGTACTTATCTTTGAGACGGACGATGTGATTAAAACCAGTCCTGAACAAGAAGATAACGAAGGTGAATTCTGATTTAAGTAAAAGGCAAATTGTATGAGTAACCGTAAGTCTTTAATTGCCAGTCTTATCATATTTTTCGTGATATTCGTCTTTTTGATCGTCGTTATCACATTACGCGGATGTTTGTTTTCAGATAAAACACCTGCTGACTCCTCGTCGGCAAGTGTTTCCGTGTCTTCCGGGAATTCTTCGGGATCACAGGAAGGATCCAAGGAAGGCGCGGTTAGCGGCGATCCTTCCGCCTCGGACGATCCTTCTTCGCCGGATAACACACCGGGTTCCTCTTCTGAAGGAAATACCTCATCTTCCACCACCAGCGGCTCTGATCCCGTTCTGACGGTTTCTCCGACCCCGGCTGGAAGTCCCGCTCCTTCGGATGCTTCTTCCTCATCGGACGGAAACGCAGCACCTACAGCGGCTCCGGGAACAACACCTACTCCGGGACCGACAGCGAAGCCGGGAGAAACACCTACACCTACTCCCACTCCGGTTCCGGGATCTTCTTCCGATCCGACATCTTCATCCGGGAATGTAACGGGCACTCCTGAACCTGTTCCGACGCCCGGTGCGACAGCTACGCCCACACCCACTCCTACTCCGAAACCGTCCAAACCGGATCCCATCGAACCCGAAATCGGCGATGGTGAATTGATTGTCGACCCTGCTGATACGCCCACTCCTACACCGATTCCCACCTCGACACCTACACCAGGTCCGACGGCAAAACCCGGAGATACACCGACACCTACACCGATCCATGTAGATACGCCGACTCCGTCTTCGTCTCAGAACAATTCACCGACGCCAGCGACACAGCCACAGCCGTCCTCTTCAGAGACCAAGGCTTCTGTCATCGAGCTGCCTTTCGTTCCGATTGAAGAACTCGAGCCATAATTGAAAAAGACCACCATGCCCTTTTCGCGCATGGTGATCCGTTTTACACGTTTCGTATATTGTGATCTTTTTTAGTGGAAATACGGCGTCTCCAGATCGGACTCGTTGAAGTTTTTATCCACTCCGTTATCCAGATGGACCCTATATTTCTTTTCTCCGATGATGCCGGTGACCGTCCCCTCCTGCGCGCTATGAAAGCGCAGATAAACGCGGTCGCCTACCCTGTACTTGCACTTCTTCATGAGTTCTTTGTTCCTGATATGCTTGTCCACCTGACGTCCCAGGAAGAACACACCCAAATGATCCAGAATGCCGGGTTTCTTCGTGTTATCTATATGGACACCGTAATCCTCGAGGAAATCCGTATCTTCTGAAGTTGCGCCTTCGATCAGTTCTTCTTGTTCGTGCTCCTCGATTTCGTCTTCTTCTTCTTCACATTCTTCCCTGTCATCGTCGTCTTCCCCGGGATCTGCGTCATCTTCGGCATCCTCGTCTTTTTCCTCGGCAAAAGCACTTGTTCCCTGTTCTTTGTCGAGTTGCCGCAGGAAAGCATCATCTACGCAGCCATCGAGTTTATCCAGTTCTTTTGCCGTAAAGCAAACGCCTTTATCCCGGGCGTATTTGACCAGCCGCGTGGCCATCTCTTCGCTAACATTGCACGTACCAATGATTCCGACCACATCTTTTGACGAGAGCTCGATCCCCTGTGTCATCTCGTTTTCCAGGATCTGCGCCAGCACGCTTTCATCTACCAGATCCGCCAGTTCAATGATCTGCTTTACGCTGTACCGCATACCTTGCTTCGATGAACATAAAGCCGCTTTTCCCACCATCTCATCACTTACATTCAGATACTGTAATTCCGTGATCTGTTTGCATGTAAAAGCGGTCCCGCTATATAACGCGAGATCAAATAGCCTGTCCACCGTTTTCGTTTCAAAGATCCGGTCCGCCAGTTCCATTAGGGTCTTAGCGGAAAACGTCATATTCTGTTGGATCACATAGGTGATCAGCGCGTCATAATCCTCGTTACGAAGGAAATCCGTCAACATGAGCAGTTTCTCTCCTGTCAGCTTCTCTCCGCGTCTTAGTTCATCCTGCAGTACCTCAAGAAGGAGCGGATCATCCCTGAGAAAATCATATAACTCTTCGCGCTGTTCAGATGTATATTGTATGTTCTTCGAAAAACCATAACGGAGGATCCTTGTAAAAGCGGGCTTTCCCAATGCCTGACTATACTCCAGGATCTCATCTGCAGCAATCGGCATATTGTGGTAGATCGCCTGGAGAACAAGTTTCTCCTGTTGCGTCTCATCGATATCGATCATATCGTTGATTTCCGCTACCTGTTCAAAGGATAGTTCGATTTGAAAGGCAGAAATGAGATCTAATAATATGGCGGCCTCTTCGCCTTCAAGCCAGTCAAAGCAGGAGATGACCTCATCGGCCGGACCGAGTTCCTCAAGACTTTGGAGCTCGGGAAGACAGGATCCGATATCCTGCCACAGATCACTTTTGTCATAGAACTCCTGCCACTTCATATACGATCTCCAAATATCTTTCTTTCCCGACTATATATTGATTATATCACGCAGGAAAAAGCGGTATTAGCAGAAAGACAGACCGAAATAAACAAATGAATAAAGAAAAACAGAAAGAAAAAGGAAGCAAGAATGAATGGCAAACAAAAAAGCCATCGGATAACCGATGGCTTTATTTGGCTCCTCCAGTAAGACTCGAACTTACGACCCTGCGGTTAACAGCCGCATGCTCTACCGACTGAGCTATAGAGGAATTTAATCCGGCAGCGATCTATTTTCCCAGGCCGTCACCAGCCAAGTATCTTGGACACCGGCGAGCTTAACTTCTGTGTTCGGAATGGGAACAGGTGTGGCCTCGCCGTCATAACCACCGGAATGGTTGAGGGTCTTCAAGCTGCACCCTCAAGACTGCATAGAAAAC
>JAFZQI010000045.1 GCA_017620475.1 Clostridiales bacterium
ATTTGCTTGTCCTCAACGAGGAAATCGCTGAATGTCTTCTTGTCGGCATACCAACGTGTGTCCCACTCTTTGATGACACCGACGCGCAATCCATGGGGATTAACCTTCTGGCCCATTCTTTATTCCTCCTTATACTCTTTCCTTGAGAACTACAGTAACGTGACTTGTTCTCTTATTGATTCTCGATGCAGATCCTCTTGCTCTCGGGATGAAGCGCTTCAGGATCGGTCCCTGGCTGCTGAATGCATCAGCAACATAAAGGCTGGATCTTGTCAGGCCATTGTTGTTTACTGCATTGGCCTCAGCGGACTTCAGAGCCTTCTTCAGAACCGGGGATGCAATCTTCGGTGTGTACTCCAGGATCGCATAAGCTTCCTCCAGATCCTTACCCTTGATCAGATCAGCAACAACCTGAACCTTACGGGGTGTGATGCGGACATACTTAGCAATCGCCTTGCCCTGATCCTTGCCGATACCCAGAAGTTTCTTCTGCTTCTTGGTAAGGACCGGCTTCTTCGCGTTCTTCTTCTGCTGCTTACCGTAAGCTTCGAGGATTTCAGCGCGATTTGATTCGATATAGTCTTTAGTCAACTTAACTTTTTCCACTATTTTTTCCTCCCTTCAAAGCTTACGATTATTTACCGCCGGACGACTTCTCACCGGCATGGCCTCTAAATGTTCTGGTCGGAGCGAACTCACCCAGCTTGTGACCGATCATTTCTTCAACCACATAAACCGGAACATGACGTCTTCCGTCATAAACAGCGATCGTGTGTCCGACCATCTCAGGATAGATCGTCGAAGCGCGAGACCAAGTCTGTACAACCTTTTTCTCATTCGCCGCGTTCATCGCATTGATTTTCTTCATCAGGGCATCCTGTACGAAATAACCCTTCTTGGTTGATCTACTCATTATGGTTCCTCCCTTCGCTTACTTTCTACCCTTAACAATGTACTTGTTAGAATGCTTCTTCTTGTTTCTGGTCTTCTTACCAAGAGTCGGAACACCCCAAGGTGTAACAGGACCCGGCAGACCGATCGGGGATTTACCCTCACCACCACCGTGCGGGTGATCACAGGGGTTCATGACCACACCACGTACTGCAGGTCTTACGCCCATGTGACGATGACGTCCGGCCTTACCGATGGACACGTTCTCGTGCTCATTGTTGCCGATAACACCGATCGTTGCACGGCACTTGATGGAAACCATACGAACCTCACCGGACGGGAGACGTACCTGAGCGAAATCGCCCTCTTTAGCCATCAGCTGTGCACCGGCACCTGCTGTTCTTACCATCTGAGCACCCTTGCCGGGCTTGAGCTCGATGTTGTGGATCATAGTACCAACCGGGATGTTGCTGATCGGGAGCGCATTGCCCGCTACGATATCAACGTCTGTACCGGAAACTACCTTATCGCCGACCTTCAGGCCCTGAGGAGCCAGAATGTAGGACTTTGCACCATCTGCATACTGGATCAGCGCGATGAATGCGGTACGGTTCGGATCATACTCGATAGCAACTACTGTTGCCGGGATACCATCTTTTGTTCTCTTCCAGTCAATAACACGGATCTTACGACGATTGCCGCCACCGATGTGACGAACGGTGATACGTCCGTAAGAGTTACGTCCGCCTGACTTGCTGCGTGCAACGAGCAGACTCTTCTCGGGCTCCTTCTTCGTCAGGGAAGAAAAGTCCGCAACCGTCATGCTGCGTCTTGCAGGAGAAGTTGGATTAAAAGTCTTTACTGCCATTTTCTCTCTTCACTCCTTTACCATCAGGCCGATCACTGGCCGATTCCAAATTCTTCGATTGCTGTCTTATACTTCTTATCGGACTTAGTTGCCTTGCCGCCCTTACCAAGATAAGACGCTTCCTTAGCTTCCATGTCGATCGTCACAACTGCCTTCTTGAAAGAAGCAGTGGTTCCCTCAACATAACGCTGTCTCTTCTTCTTTCCATCGTAGTTAACAGTATTTACCGCGACTACCTTTACGTCGAAGAGCTGCTCAACAGCCTTTCTTACGTCTGTCTTGGTTGCTGTCTTAGCGACGAGGAAAGTATACTTGCCGATCGCTGTGTCATAAGAGCTCTTCTCAGAGATGACCGGCTTGATGATGATGTCCTGCGGTGCCTTACTCATACGTACACCTCCATAATCTTCTCTGCAGCTTCCTTAGTCATGATGAAGGAATCACACTTGAGGATGTCGAATACGTTGATCGTATTGACGAAAGCTGTCTTTACGGTAGGAATATTTCTGGAAGCCTTCTCAACGTTCTCGTTCTTGCCACCGAGTACTACCAGTGCGGAATCGGAAACCTTGATTGCCTTCATGAAATCTACCATGTTCTTGGTCTTCATTGTGTCGAAGTCAAGAGCGTCTACAACAACGATCTTGCTGTCTGCCATCTTGGAAGAGAATGCAGACTTCATAGCCAGACGTCTGATCTTCTTCGGAACGGTGTAGCTGTAAGATCTCGGCTTAGGCCCAAAGATGATGCCGCCGCCAACATACTGAGCAGAACGAGTGGAACCGTGACGTGCACGACCGGTACCCTTCTGACGGTACGGACGCTTTCCGCCGCCTCTTACTTCGCTTCTTGTTTTCGTGGAATGTGTGCCCTGACGACGATTAGCCAGAATGTTGAGTACTACTGTACGCATTGCTGCAGCGTTCGGCTCAATACCGAAGATCGCGTCAGAAAGATCCATCGATCCGACAACGGCTCCACTAAGATTCAAAATATCAATTTTAGCCATTTCTTAGTTCCTCCTTGTCGTCGAATTACTTAGCCTTTACAGACGACGTGATTGTTACGATGCCGCCCTTAGGACCCGGAACCGCGCCCTTAAGAACGAGGATTCCTCTCTCGCCGTCAACACTGACGACCGTCAGATTCTGTACTGTGCAATTCACAGCGCCCATGTGACCAGGCATCTTCTTGCCGGGGAGAACACGAGCCGGTGTGGAGTTCGCACCCAGAGAACCTACACGTCTGTGGTACATGGAACCGTGTCCGTCCGGACCGCCCTTCTGACCATGACGCTTGATGTTACCCTGGTAACCTTTACCCTTTGATACACCGCTAACGTCAACATGATCGCCAACGTTGAGCATGTCGGAGACCTTGATCTCCTGACCGAGTGTGTAATCTTCCTCAGTCTTAAACTCACGGATAGTACGCTTAACGCTAACCTCAGCCTTTGCGAACTGTCCCTTGTCCGGCTTATTTACAAGCTTCTCGCGAATGTCGCCTGTTGCAACCTTCACTGCCTTGTAGCCGTCCTTTTCTACCGTCTTGTTCTGAATAACAAACATAGGATTGCATTCAATAACGGTTGCAGGCACTGCCAGACCGCTCTCATCGAAGAGCTGTGTCATGCCGGCCTTTTTGCCAAGTACGAACTTTGTCATTTTGTTGTTTCCTCCTATTTAGGTTATTGGTTCGCGATATGAGTCTCACGAACATGACCTCCGCATATCCTGCCGCTTGGACTGCCGGCAAGACGCGGAAAATGCCCTTAAGCCTTAAGCTCAATGCTAACGCCGGCGGGCAAGTCAAGCTTTGTAAGTGCATCGATAGTCTTCTGACTCGGTGCGAAGATGTCGATCAGACGCTTATGCGTACGGAGCTCGAACTGCTCACGGGAATCCTTATACTTATGAGGAGAACGCAGGATCGTGGTGATTTCTTTCTCTGTCGGGAGCGGGATCGGACCGGAGAAGCTTGCGCCTGTTCTGGTGACTGTCTCGACGATGCGTGCTGCACTCTGATCAAGGAGCTCGTGATCATAAGCCTTAAGCTTAATTCTGACCTTCTGATTTGTTGCCATTGTAGTTTCCTCCAATTTCTTTGCTGTTGTTTTTTCTTCACCCTGTTCAGCGTTTCTTCTGATCCCATCATAAAACCCAGGAAACCAGTTACCGCACACTACGGCACTTTGGGCCTGGGCATGTGTTCTTCAAAACACACGCTGTATCTTCGGGTTCTTCGCCGGAGATCTATGTCTCCGACTGCTCTGCCTAAGTTACCCGCTTTCTAAAGCACAGCCCGCTTTATCCGGCGGCAATCTCAAGCTTCAACGCTTACGCATATAAAGTCGCGCAGGAGAAATTATACAACGCATGTCTAGGGTTTGCAAGCATTATTTTGAAAAAAGGCTGATTTTTTCGCGTCAAAAGCACTGTTCTACTTCGAACTATCTGAAATCAGGGCTTTTACGGCTTCCTGAGAGAAGTGATATTTCTGATCACAGAAATGACACTCAAGATCTATCCCATTGGGATCGAGCGAGAGTTCCTCCAGATCTTTCCTGCCGATTGCCATAAGATTCTTCTCCATTCGTTCTCTGGAACAGTTACACTGATATGACACTTCCCTGCCTTCAAGGAAACAGATGTCCTTATCTCCTAAGAACATATCCAGGATCTTCTCCGGGTTCATTCCTTCCTGAAGAAGAAATGTCACTTCGGGGAAACCGCCGCTCACGCGTTCTTCCAAATAAGAGATCGTCTCCTCATCCGCACCCGGGAGAAGCTGTACCATGAAGCCGCCCGCACATGTCACGCCCTTCGAATCAAGACCGACTCCGAGAGAGACGATGGACGGCGTTTGTTCCGACGACGCCAGATAATAGGTGAAATCTTCCGCAATCTCACCGGAAACCAGTTCCACCTGCCCGATGTAGGGCTCCTTAAGTCCGAAATCCTTCACTACCGTCAGTTTGCCATTTCCTACCGCGGCTCCGACATTGAGTTTACCCGGACGGTGATAGGTGGTCTCCACGACCGGTTCCAGGCAATACCCTCTAACATGGCCATGGGAATCCGCAACCGCAGTGATGCCCTGGATCGGTCCATCTGACCGGAGATTCACGGTAAGCGAATCCCCATCGCTCTTGAGGGTATCCGCAAGAAAAAGTGTCCCCGTAAGAAAGCGTCCCAATGCCGCCGTGGCTACCGGTGAAGTCTTATGGATCCGAAGTGCTTCTGATACCAGCTTTGTTGACCGGATCGCCAGAGCCCGTACTTTCCCCTCAAGTGCCGTTGCTGTCACCATATAATCCGAATCATCCGTTGGTGATCCGGGAGCTAAATAAAAGTCATTCATTTCTTTTTCCCCGTTTAATAATCGTATTCGGTGCAGGCATCTGACTATCCTTCGGCCTTCTCAGGCAGTAGAAAATCCTCTCGTCTTTGTCCCCGGGCTTTCTCTTCTTAAGATCGCCGAAAACGGTGACTACTTCCAACCCGCAGGATTCTGCAAGACTTCGGATCTCTTCATCCGAATAATACCGCTCGACGATCTCCTCATCACAGCGGTGATACTTTTCACCATCATCCGAACCGAACATCGTCAGTGACGCATAATTCATCCCTTCGGCCGAATCGTATTCATTCTCCCACAGCACGGCGAACTTTTCTTCAATCGTATAGAAGAATCCGTCCCCCAGAGTGTCCAGGAAATGCTTCTGCGTAGCCACATCGAAGATGAAAAGCCCACCCGGATTCAGAAAGCAATGGAAAGACATAAGCAGGTCTTTCAGTGCTTTTGGATCAGTAATATGATTGACCGTATCCAGAAGAGAAACAAAGACATCCATCGTTCCGAAAAGGTCCAGCTCCGTCATATCCTGACAAAGAAGAAGGATCTTCTGTTTCTCCTTCTCGGCCCGTTTCCCCGCTCGATCGAGCATCGGGAGGGAATCGTCGACACCTACTGTATCATATCCTTTTTTCGCGAATTCGCAAGTTACCGCGCCGGTTCCGCACCCCAGATCGCAAAGAAGGAGGCGTCCGTCATCACCGTCTCCGCTTTGACGTCCGTAGCGTTTTGCGATCCAGTCAACAAAATCCGCCCACGCACGGGGATCAAGATCCTGCTGGAATGCATCATAGTAATCGGCTAGAAAATCATAAGCTGACATATTTCTTATCCTTGAATATAGGGAACCGGATCGACTTTCTCTCCGTTCACTCTTACTTCGAAGTGCAAATGCGGACTTGTAGATGTGCCGGTGCTGCCGCATTCGGCAATCGTCTGTCCGGCTACGACATAGTCGCCGACAGATACATATACGTCACGGCAGTGCGCATAGGTCGTCGTAATTCCGTTACCATGGTCGATCACGCAATAATTTCCGTAGTTGACGCTTCCCGTATTCTGACCCTCGACCGGTTCTTCTACCTTGATCACGGTTCCATCCGCCGCAGCTACGATCGGGTTGCCGTACTCACCGCCGAGGTCAACGCCCCAGTGCATCTTATCGTAGTGATAGATCGGATGATAACGCATTCCGAAGGGCGAATATACGGTGTAGTCACCCGGATACGGCCAGGTCATTTTCATAGCGGGAGAAGACGAACTGCTTCCGCCGCCATTACCGCTTCCGTTGTTACTGCTGTTTCCACCGCTGTTGTTGCTGCTTCCGCCACCGTTTCCGTTACTTGCCGGCGTAGGTGCTGAGCCTGAATTAGAGGTTTCTTTCTGCTGGGCAGCAGCGGTTGCTGCCGCTCTTGCGCGTTCTTCCTCTTCTCTTTGCTGCTGAAGTCTTCTGATCTCGTCATCGAGACGATCCGCTTCTTCTTTGAAAGATTCTTCTTTCTGCTCCCATCTGGAGAGTTTACCGGATGTTTCCTCCAATGCCTCTTCGGTCACCCCGATACGGTTTCGGAGTTCTTCAAGCTGTGCCTGTTTCTCTTCTGCGATTGCCTGCATGTCCTCCGCTTCCTGAAGCGCATAGACGCTCTTCAGTTCTGCATCGTCCATCGCGATCGTAAGCTGGTCGATCATCTGAAGGTCTGCATCACCGATCATGGAGATCAATTCAAGATTGGTGAAGAAACCGGCAATGCTGTCAGAATCCAAAAGGATCTCCAGTGTGGACTTGTTTTCATAGGCAAACATGACGCTGATACGCTCCGCGTATTCTTCTCTCTTGGCCTGAAGATTCTCCTGCGATTTGATGTATTCATCAAGCGCTTCCTGTTTTGCAAGGAGAGCCGCTGCATATTGCTCGGAGATTTCTTCATACTGCGCCATCTGCTCATCACTTAAGCCCTTCAGTTCAGCCAGTTCTCCGGAAAGTTCCCCTTTCTTCTCTCTTAGTTCATCGACCATCTCCGCAGCTTCCTGTGCTTTGCGCTGCGCCTCATCTCTCTGCTCTCTGGCGTCTTCGAGGTCATCCCGGGATGGGGTATAAGCAAGGAAATACCGATCAACGGCACGGATCGGTTTTCTGTTCAGAACAGAAAACATAGAAGCACATACTGCTATGGTAAGAAGTACGGCCAGGACTTTCTTTACTCTTCCGGTAATACGGATCATAGCGCCACCTCGTTACACTTTCACGTACTTGCGTACGGCGATGCCACTTCCGATGGAACCGATGATCACTCCGCATGCCAGGCAAAGGATCAGTACGGACAGCGAGAGGTTCTTCATAGGAAGGATGGCATAGATACTGGTGGGGGCAACATTCTTCATGGCCTTCTGGTAAAGCGCGTCATAGGCAAAATAGGTGATTCCCCAGGCGCAAAGCGCGCTGACCAGTCCGACGATCGCGCCTTCAACGATATACGGAAGGCGGATATAGCCATTGGTCGCTCCGACGAATTTCATGATGGCGATCTCCGTGGATCGTGAATAAACGGAGATACGTACCATATTAGATATAATGAACAATGATATAAGGAAAAGTACCGTAAACGCGATGACCGTGGTGATATTTACAGTCCTGGTGGCACGGGTGAGGAACTTCATGACGTTGCTTTCCTGCATAACTTTCTCAATTCCGGGGATCGCTCGGATCCGCATGACGACTTCGTCTGCGTAGGACGGATCCGTCAGCTGAACCGTAACCGTGTACGGAAGATAGGTATTGTAGTCGAAGTCATCCAGGATCGAAGCACTGTCACCCAGTTCTTTTCGAAAACGATTATAATTCTCTTCCGGTGAAAGGCCGTGGTATTCCTTGATCTGCTGAGGATTGCTCTGCAGATAGCTGACCAGCATATCCATCTGTTCCTGTGTGCAGCCCAGCTTCATGTACACTTCGATCGGCGGCTGCTGCCCGACCTTCTTCATGACAAAGCGCGCATTGGCCGAGAAAATGAAGAACACGGACATCAGAAGGAGCATCAGGAGGATCGTGGTGATTGAAGCTACCGTCACCAGAGGATGGCGGATGATGCCCTGAAAACCCTCTTTAAATGAATTCCACAATGCACGAATACTCATTCCCGGTCCTCCTTCCTGCTCGAAGGAATATCCGGATCATCAAAATCCTCCAAAGAACGGGATTCTTTTTTCTTCCCTTTTTCCTTATCTTTTCCCTTGGCTTTTCTCTTCCATCTATCCTTGCCTTTTCCCTTCTCCTCTTCTTTATCCGAAGGTGATTCGGGCAAGACGTCTTCCTCCTCGGAGGGGAATACCGGGAGCGGCTCTTCTTTATTCGGCTTAGAAGCATTCTCTTCCTTCTTTTCCGGAAGAGACGTCTCTATCTCTTCTTTCTTCGGACTCTCTGTCTCGGATCCTTCATTTTCCGTCACAAGGACTATTGGCGATTCTTCTTTTTTCACTGAAGGAGACTTGAGGGATTCTTCTTTTTTTATCGGCTTTGCAGGGACGGTTTCTTCCGCATCTGTTGGGAACTTCGGAAGATCCTCATCCGGTTTTTCTTCCGGCGTATCAAGAAGCACGGCCGGTGCCGAAGGTTTTTCCGGAGTAAACTCATCGATCATCGACTTCGGAAGTGCCATCTTATCCTCGGCCGTATATCCGGAACCGAATTCGTCACGGATAATCAGACCGTCTTCCACCTCGATGACACGTTTCTTCATTCGGTCGACGAGGTTACTGTCATGGGTACATACGACCACGGTCGTCCCGTTTCTGTTGATCTCCTGAAGGAGCGCCATGATCGACTCCGAAGTCTCGGGATCCAGGTTTCCTGTCGGTTCGTCCGCAACGATCAGCTTCGGGCTATTAAGCATGGCGCGGGCAATGGCTACGCGCTGCTGTTCACCGCCCGAAAGCTCCAGCGGCATCGAGTTTGCTTTATCGCGAAGGCCTACCGCACCCAGGACAATATCAACCATCTGATGCAGTTTTTTCTTGGGAACGCCGATGATCTCACCGGCGAAAGCGATATTCTCTTCCACCGTCTTTGTCTCGATCAGGCGGAAGTCCTGATAGATGATGCCGATCTGTCGGCGAAGGATCGGCACCAGTGCCCGGGGCATCTTGGAAATGCAGAACTTATCGATGATGACCAGTCCTTCGGTCGGCTTCTCCTCACGGGTAATACACTTCATAAGTGTGGATTTGCCGGATCCGCTCTTGCCGATAATGAACACGAATTCTCCGTCACGGATAACAAACGTCACTCCGCGGAGTGCATCCGTGCCGGTCTTGTATGTCTTATGTACATTTTCAAAACGTATCAAAACAGTTTTCCTATCGTTTACCAGTTAATATTCCCACCCTGGCCTGATCGGTCCTGCTTCTCCAGGTAAGTACGTACCATAGCCGCGAGTTTGAACAGCACGGCGTCATCGAAGCTTCTAAGGTCAAGGCCGGTGATCTTCTGAACTTTATCCAGACGATAAACCAGTGTATTTCTATGTACGAACAGTTTTCTGGACGTCTCACTTCCGTTGAGGTTATTCTCAAAGAAGCTCTGAATCGTCACCAACGTATCCGAATCCAGGGATTCATACGCACCCTTTGGGAATACTTCGTTGAGGAACATATTGCAAAGCGTCGGCGGGAGCTGATAGATCAGACGGCCGAGGCCGAGCTTGTCATAACGCATGATAAACTGTTCACTCTCAAAGATACTTCCCACACGAAGTGCCAGTGTCGCCTCACGGTATGACTTGGCAATATCGCGAAGTGTTGGCGCCGGCATACCGATACCTACATGTGCACGGATCATCGACTCAGCGTTGAGATTATCCAGGATCGTCTTACTGACTTCGGTCAGGTAGGTGTCGAAGTTCTCGCCCAGATCCATGACCAAAACGATCGTCTCCTCATCCATAGCAACTACCATCTGCGTCTTCGTATCCGGGAACAGATTCTGCAGGATCTCCAGGCATTCCACGCCATCGTTCTTGCTCACGCGAACGATAAAGACGATGCGGCGGGTGGCAAACGGGATCTTATATTCTCTGGCCTTCAGCGGAATATCACCGGGCAATTCGTTTTCAAGAAGAACATTCTTAATAAACGTCTCACGCTCCACATCGGTGTTACGTTCACGCATCGCGGCTTTGATCCACTGGGTGACCAGTTCCAGATAGGTTCTGGCTACGGCATCCACTCCACTGATAAATGCGATATACTGCGTTGCGTCGCCAATGACGATCTTCATGTAAGTCTTTCCGGCCGTACTGGAGAACAGGTCATCGGAAAGAAGGACCGCTCTGGCACTGGAATCCTCAATTCCTTCCCATGCCGGATCCGTGCAGGCCACGACCATTCCGGACGTATCCATGACACCAACAGTCAAATCAAGGATCTTCTTTGCTTCGCGCATACATTTCTTTAATTCTTCCATACGCTTCACCTAATCTCTTTCGTCATTGATTTCGCAGCTGTCCGGAACTACAAAGATATAGTACCGTTTATCCTATTTATCTTAATCTTTTCACGTAAAACTTGCAACCTGCCCCACTTATTTCTTCCGGAAGGAACGATCAGGCGGTATTTCGGGGCAAACAAAAAGGGCCGCCTTTTCAGGCAGCCCCCTAGGAAATATTACACTTCCCTGTTTGCTCTTACTGCTCGTAAACCTCGTCATCATAGGTGTTCTTCGCATTTGCGGAACTGCAGGAGATGATGCTCTGCTCTGTGTCCTTATCGAAGAGGTGTACACGGTTGGTATCAACAGCGATATCAACAACTTCACCAACGCGGGACTCGGATGTGGTCGGGTCTACTCTTGCGGTCAGCGGGAGAGAACCGTTAACTGTTACGTACAGGTAGGTCTCAGCACCGAGCATTTCAACAACGTCGACGTCAGCAGAGAAAGCAGCTTCCGGATGCATGGATACGTAAGTTCCGTCATCGGTGAGAGCCTCAGGACGAATACCGAAGATAACTTCTGTGCCGTCACGCTCGATAACTTCCGGTACACAGTAGCTCGGAGCGAGCTTGATGGAAGTATTCTCGAATGCAACATAAACATCGTCGCCTTCTACGTTGATGGTCGCATTGATGAAGTTCATCGGAGGCATACCGATAAATCCTGCAACGAATGTGTTGACCGGGTTGTCATAGAGCTCCGTCGGGGAGTCAACCTGCTGGATGAAGCCATCCTTCATAACTACGATACGGGTACCCATCGTCATAGCCTCTGTCTGGTCGTGAGTAACGTAGATGATGGTTGTCTGCAGTCTCTGGTGGAGCTTTGTGATCTCAACACGCATCTGAACACGGAGTTTCGCGTCGAGGTTGGACAGCGGCTCGTCCATGAGGAATACCTTCGGGTCACGTACGATAGCACGGCCGAGAGCAACACGCTGACGCTGACCACCGGAGAGAGCCTTCGGTTTTCTGTCGAGGAGGTGCTCGATCTCGAGGATCTTAGCAGCTTCCTGAACACGACGCTTGATCTCACCACGCTCAACCTTACGGAGCTTAAGACCGAAAGCCATGTTATCGAATACTGTCATGTGCGGATACAGAGCGTAGTTCTGGAAAACCATCGCGATGTCACGATCCTTCGGGAGTACGTCGTTGATCAGACGATCATCGATGTAGATCTCACCCTCGGAAATATCTTCGAGACCGGCGATCATACGAAGAGTAGTGGACTTACCGCAACCGGAAGGACCTACCAGGATGATGAATTCCTTATCGGAAATCTCAAGGCAGAAGTCAGAAACTGCGACTACGCCGCCATCATACTTCTTAAATACATGCTGAAGTGATAAACTTGCCATTTTAGAACCTCCATATTGCACCGCTTTACGCGGGCACTTTTTTCTATGGAACTAGAATAACACGCGCTTATTCATGCCGCCACTCGTAAAAATCCCCAAAAAATCACTTTCTTTTTTGACACCCTTTTCAAGCGATTGTAGCAACTTGACAAAGATACCCTTTCACCGCTTGTGCAGAATGTACAATTTTCCTGATTTTTCAATCTGCCGCTTGCTTTATGCAAGTTTATTCAGTATTCTGTATAAATATTAGTGGCCATGATGGGCGCGTCTTTTTCATAGGATACGTCCCGCGCACAATATAATACATATAATAATTTGAGGTTTTTGTATGGAGAAAGAGAAAACACTGCCTACCGTAGGTAACGATATGCAGACATTTATCAATAAGGCGGCAACGCTCATCGAGGCCCTCCCGTATATTCAAAGCCTGGCCGGTAAAACCATCGTCATCAAATACGGCGGAAATGCCATGATCAACGATGAATTGAAATCTTCCGTAATGGATGATATTGCTCTTCTTAAGTCAGTCGGAATCAATCCCGTACTGGTTCACGGCGGCGGACCGGATATCAGTAACATGCTGAAAACCTTGAATGTAGAATCCCGTTTCGAGAACGGACTGCGAGTCACGGACGCTAAAGTCATGAGCGTGGCCCAGATGGTACTCGTCGGCAAGACCAATAAAGAGATCGTATCTTACCTCGGACAGAAGGGTGTAAAGGCCATCGGTATCAGTGGAATCGACGGACACCTGATCGAGTGCGAGAAGCTTACTGAGGATGCCAACGGTAATCCCATCGATGTCGGCTTTGTCGGAAAAATCAAGAACATCAACACCAAGGTCATCTCCACACTGGCCAACGATGAATATATTCCCGTTGTCGCCCCAATCGGCATCGGCTCCGACGGAGAAAGCTACAACATCAACGCCGATACAGTCGCCGCTGAGATCGCCGTCGCACTCAAGGCCGAAAAACTCATGACACTGACTGACGTTGAAGGTGTCAAGGCCGTTTCGGAAGACGGCACGGAGACCGTTCTCCCCGTTCTCACCGAATCCGACATTCACAATATGATCGAGTCCGGCGTGATTACCGGCGGGATGATCCCGAAGGTGACCGGATGCCTGGATACGATCCGACGAGGAGTCGGCCGTGCACATATTATCGATGGCCGTATACCTCACAGTATCCTGCTGGAGATCTTCACCGGCAAAGGTATCGGCACCATGATCATTCGTGAAAGAAAACCGTATTTCGAAGGAGAGAAAATCTGATATGGACGAGAAGCAAGAGAATAAACTGGAACAGATCATAAAATACGACGAAGAATACTATATGCCCGTATTCGGGCAGCGCATCCCGCTCGTAGCCGATCACGGAAAGGGCGTCTACCTTTACGGGACGGATGGCAAGAAATACATGGACATGATCGGCGGAATCGCCGTCAATATATTGGGACACGGTAACAGCCGTCTCGTACGGGCGATCAGTTCCCAGGCGAAGAAGGTCATTCACTGCTGTAATTACTACTACAACGAACCCCAGACGATGCTTGCCAAGAAGCTGGTCGATATGAGTTTTGCCGACAAAGTCTTCTTTGCCAACTCCGGCGCGGAAGCCAACGAAGGTGCAATCAAACTTGCCCGCGGATACTGGTCGAAGAAAGGCACACCCAAGCCGAAGATCATCACGGCGAAGATGTCTTTCCACGGCCGTACTCTGGCAACGATCGCCGCAACCGGTCAGGAGAAGTTCCGGGTTCCTTTCGCTCCGGTCATGCCCGGTTTCGAATACGTTCCTTTCAACGATATCGAAGCCATCAAGAATACGGCAGATGCGCAGACCGGTGCCATCATGCTGGAACTGATCCAGGGAGAAAGCGGTGTTCATCCGGCCGACTTTGACTACATCCAGGAAGTACGGAAATTCTGTACTCAGAACAAGATCCTGCTGATCATCGACGAAGTCCAGACCGGTGTCGGACATACCGGAACATTCTTTGCTTATGAGCAGTTCGGCATCCAGCCTGACATCCTCACACTGGCCAAGGGATTAGCCGGCGGTGTTCCAATCGGAGCCGTGCTTGCGAATAAAATGGCTGCCACCGGGTTCGGCGTTGGGGATCACGGCTCCACGTTCGGAGGCAATCCGTTGGCCTGCGCTGCCGGTCTTGCCGTTATCGAGGAGATCGAATCCAAGAACCTTCTCGGAAATGTAATGAATGTGGGCGGCTACATTCAGAAGAAGCTTTCTAATATCGCAAAGAAGACCAAGAAGATCGCCGAGGTCCGCGGCAAGGGATTACTCATTGGTATCGAACTGGATTCCGGTTCAGCCGCTGACGTCAAGATGAAGCTTTTCGAGAAGGGCTTCCTCGTCAGTTCCATCGGATCAAACGTGATCCGTATCGCACCGCCGCTGAACCTCTCGAAATTACAGGCCATTAAATTTACCTCTGCACTGCAGGATGTTCTCGAAGGAAAGGAGTAAAACACATGAAACACTATATCGATTTTCACGAAGACGTAACGATCCCGGAGCTGGATGCACTTCTTAATACCGCGCTGGATCTGAAAGACAAGACGAAGAAGGGTATTCCCCATCCGATCCTTGCAGGCAAGACGCTCGGCATGATCTTCACCAAGTCTTCGACACGTACTCGTGTTTCCTTCGAAGTAGGAATGTACCAGCTCGGCGGCCATGCACTGTTCCTTAGCGGCGATGACATTCAGATCGGACGCGGCGAGACCATCTATGATACGGCTAACGTTCTCTCGAGAATGGTAGACGGTATCATGATCCGTACTTTCTCTCATCAGGATATCGTAGATCTCGCCAAGTATGGTTCTATCCCGGTAATTAACGGTCTTTCCGATGATCAGCATCCTACCCAGGTCCTGGCCGATCTTCTGACCATCAAGGAGCATAAGGGTGAACTCAAGGGACTGAAGATGGCATATGTGGGCGACGGCAACAACATGGCCAACTCTCTCCTGCAGGCCTGCGCGAAAGCCGGCATGGATATCTCCGTAGCTTCTCCGAAAAACTACACCTGTCCGGAAAAATATGTACTTCAGGCTCAGGAAGACGCCAAGATCACCGGTTCGAAGATCGTCATGACGGAAGACCCGTACGAAGCCTGCAAGGACGCCGATGTCATCTATACCGATACGTGGGCCAGCATGGGACAGGAAGCTGAGAAAGCCGTAAGAGCGCAGATCTTCAAGGATTACCAGGTCAACGCCGATCTGTTCTCCACTGCAAACAAGGACGCGATCTTCCTGCATTGTCTGCCCGCTTATCGCGGATACGAAGTAACGGAAGACATTATCGACGGTCCGCGTTCCGTTGTGTTTGACGAAGCAGAGAACCGTCTGCACGCTCACAAGGCGATCCTCGTGCACCTCATGAGTGAAGCATATGCCTGACATTCACGTTCGGACAGCCAGGTTCGGCGAAGAAGAGACGATACTTCGACTGGTACATGAATCCATGTCATCTTATTGTCGCGATTCGGGGATTCCGGATTCATTTATCGAAGCGACATTTGAATCCGCAGAGACGGTTAGAGATGCCATCTCCTCCGGAGTAGTATTCGTCGCCCTGAACGACGAAGAAGAGATCCTGGGGACGTGCCGTCTCTACATCCGTCCCCGAAGAGAACTGGACGATGAGATTGCTAATGCCATTTCCGGTTTTTCCAGCAGGATCGCCTACTTTGCCCGGTTCTCCGTATGGGACAAGTGGCGCAGCCAGGGGATCGGGAACTACCTGCTTTCCTACTGCGAAAGAGTCGCAAGGCTGACCCACTGTTCGCACATACTCCTTCACACCGCCTTAAGCAACAAAGGTATGGTCGCCTATTATGAGGCACACGGATTTCAGATCCTGGCTTCGGACGACCGTCGCGGCTATGAGCGTGGTCTTTTCGGGAAAAAGCTGGCTCCCCTTCCCCGCTGAATGAGCAGTTCCATATGCGATGCAGCTATGCACCGCAGGAATAATGTTCGCCCTTCGTTCGGGAAACTATACACAGTTTGCATATCGGCGTTTTCGTCATTTTCAAAGTCTTTCTTTCTTCCCCTGAATTCTTAGAATAGAATTACTACTTATACACATGGAAGGGGATTGGGTTATGAATAATTTGAAAGAATACCGGTTGCGTGCAAATCTGAATCAACTACAACTCGCCGAGAAACTTCGTGTCTCCCAGTCGTGCATATCGCGCTGGGAACACGGCAGAACTTACCCGGAAGTCACTACCGCCAAGCGGATATCCAAATATCTGAACATGCCTTTTGATCTCATCTTCGGTGCCTCTTTCAAAGGCGGTCCTTTCTCTCTTCCGGTCTACGAATCGATCCAAAGCGATGGCCAAAAAATCATCTGTACCCGGGAAGGCTGTATCCTTCAGGTTACTGAGGAAGAAATGAGGATCCTGCTGACCAGACTAGAGCAGCTTGAAGTCATTTCCCCTTCTGAAAAGGATACTCCGCTTGATCCGGAAATGTTCTTCGGGTATTACTGCACCACGAACAATCTTATTCCTCTGGTGACGCCGAATTCGGTAAATATCGTTTTTCAGACAACAAAGGTTTGTCCCGGTTGCATATACTTGATCAGCACAGATGAATTCGGATGCACTCCCGCCCGTCTCGTGGAGGATGGAAGCGGTCTCATCGCTATACTGAACCATTCCATGTCGCAGTATCAGAAGTATTCTGTTTCCGACATGCGCGAAGGAACCATCCGCATCCACGGCATTATCGTACAATCGCGTGTTCCCCAGATCCATCCGAAGTCGGACAAAATCTAAAGTGTCTTAGCTTTCCCGGCCCACCATCCCTGGTCCATCAGAGTAAGGAATCGGGGACTGTCTATAATTTCGTCGATTCTTTCTCCCGAATCGAATAATCCGAACACGGCACTTCCCGATCCGCTCATGGCCGAGAAAACGGCACCGCCCTCTTTGAGCAGCGCCAGTCCTTCCGATATCTCGGGAACCGCGCCGA
Organism: Clostridiales bacterium; assembly: GCA_017620475.1. Classification (GTDB taxonomy): domain Bacteria; phylum Bacillota; class Clostridia; order Saccharofermentanales; family Saccharofermentanaceae; genus Scatonaster. Next base: position 16,976 of record JAFZQI010000045.1, read on the forward strand.
TTGCCGGATTCTGAAGATCATTGCTCCAAAGCGGGGACGCTGCCCGAACGCGGGCAAGCGGTTCTAAAGAAGACTGCAGATCTTTTTTCAGCCGATCCTTCTCCGTGTCTGTGACAAGGGGGGTGCCCAATTTGTCGAAAACCGAATAGCAATACGGTGTGGAAACCCCGTTTTCCGGCTTAAGAAGAAGCATCGGGATCCCCGACAGTGACGGCATCGGAGTCAGTATCTCGCCCACGCCTTCACAAAGTGTCGTCCCGCCCTGAAGGAAGAACGGCACATCCGCTCCTACGGAAAGAGCGATCCTGTGTAGTTCCGAGCGGCTGACTCTTCGTTCGAAAAGCTCATCCAGCGCCAGAAGGACCGCCGCCGCATCCGAACTCCCGCCGCCAAGTCCCGCCTGAGAAGGAATCACCTTTTTCAGGCGCACACTCACGGTATACTTCTCCGGCGCAAGTCTCTCGAGGAACCTCATCGCTGCCGCTACCGCCGTATTCTTCACCGGGTCGTCCGGGAGATAATCACATTCGGAAAAGAACTTGACCTCGGAGGTTTCTCCTCCTTTTTTCGGCTCCACCTCCAGATCCAGTTCATCATAAATGGATAGTGTTTGCATACAGCTATAGAGAAGATGGTATCCGTCTTCCCTTCTCCCTGCCATTCTCAGGAACAGATTGACCTTTGCCGGAGCTTGCCGAGTGATTCGCATGTTGACCTCTTTATCATAAAAACAAGCCGCCGTGCTCGCACAGAAAAGTGACTCGCACACGCGGCTTCTTCCTCTTTGAAATTATTGCCGTTATCTTCAGGATCAGCTGGCCTGTGTCTCCGCTTCGGCAACCGTTGTGATGTGTACAGTCTTCGTCAGAACATCCACATAACTGTAGGATACGATTTCCTTAGTAGAATTAGCCGGCTTTCTGTTGCACTTCACTGTGAACATGTTCGGATAGCAGTGATCGAGGATTCCTTCGTGAACGATGATTCTCTTTCTTCCGCCGTTAGAAGTCAGGCGAACAGTTCTGCCGATAAACGTCTCAAGATTCTTCTTGCACTCTTCAACATCAGATTTAATAATCACTGGCGTTACCTCCATCTTCTCCCAAAAATGAATAACCTACTGTTACGGAATTATATCAGCATTCTTACGCTTTGTCAATGAAAAGCACAATTTCTAGTGGTCATTTTGCGTAATATAACCAAATATAGTGTTCGTCCATCGGGCATATCCTTCCGGATCTGCTCGAATTTGTAACCAAATTGTCATTTCATGTTGGCATCCCATGGGGGAAAGCATATAATGATATGCGAAGATTTTGGCGCAAGGATCTCTTCCCCAAGGTCTTGCGGATAATACATTCTGATGGAGAAGTGAGGACCGATTATGCTTAGTGATATTGAGATTGCAAGAAATGCCGACATGCTGCCTATCGAGAAGATCGCAGAAAAACTGGGGATCGCCAGAGACGATCTGGAATTCTACGGAAAATACAAGGCCAAACTGCCGCTGCGCATCCTGAAGGACCGCAAAGACAAAAAGGACGGAAAGTTGGTGCTGGTCACGGCGATGAACCCGACCCCGGCCGGTGAAGGCAAAACAACGGTAAGTATCGGTCTCGCACAGGCTCTCAATAAATTGGATAAGAATGCTATGCTGGCTCTCCGCGAGCCCTCCCTCGGACCGGTCTTCGGTATCAAGGGCGGCGCGGCCGGCGGCGGATACTCTCAGGTCGTCCCGATGGACGATATTAATCTCCACTTTACAGGAGATCTCCACGCAATTACATCAGCTAACAATCTTCTGGCAGCGATGATCGACAATCATCTCTATCAGGGCAACGAACTCCGTCTGGATAAAGAGCGCATTCTCTGGAAGCGATGCCTGGATATGAATGACCGTGCCCTCAGAAGCCTGAACCTGGGCGTAGGCGGTGGCGTTAACGGCGTTCCGAGAAACGAAGTATTCTCCATCACCGCTGCATCGGAAATCATGGCGATCCTGTGTCTTTCTTCGGATATGGAAGACCTCAAGAAGCGCCTGGCAAACATCGCTATCGCTTATGATATGGACGGCAACATCGTTCGTGCCAGCGCACTGAAAGCCGAGGGCGCCATGAGCGTTCTTCTGAAGGATGCCATCTGTCCGAACCTGGTACAGTCTCTGGAGCATACCCCTGCACTCATCCACGGCGGTCCTTTTGCCAACATCGCGCATGGATGTAACAGTATCATCGCTACCAAGATGGCGCTGAAACTATCCGACATCGTCGTTACCGAGGCCGGCTTCGGTGCAGATCTGGGCGCCGAGAAATTCCTCGATATCAAGTGCAGAACCGCCGGCATCTGGCCGAACGCAGTCGTAATCGTTGCGACCGTCCGCTCGCTGAAATATAATGCCGGAATCCCGAAAGAAGAGCTCAATACTCCGAATGCAGAAGCGGTTGCAAAGGGGTTCCCGAACCTTGCTAAACACATCGAAAACATCCTGAGCTACGGTATCCCGTGCGTCGTTGCCAGCAATCAGTTCCTGACAGACACACCGGAAGAACTGGATACCCTGCGTCGTCTCTGCGAAGAGAAGGGCGCGAAGTTCGCTCCGGCTCAGATCTTTGCTAAGGGCGGTGAAGGCGGCATCGAGCTGGCTAACGCCGTTCTGGAAGCCATCGATACTCCTTCCGACGGTCCGCACTACATGTATGAACTGGATATGCCGGTGGAAAAGAAGATCGAAGCGATCGCCAAGAATATCTATGGTGCCGCAAATGTGGAGATCCTGCCGGAAGCGATGAAGAAGATCGAAGACTTCACCAAGTCAGGTTTCGGCAACACTCCTGTTTGTATTGCCAAGACACAGTACTCCCTGTCCGATGACCTGAAAGTCCTCGGCCGTCCGGAGAACTTTACGCTGACCGTAAGAGACATCTGGCTTTCCGCCGGTGCGGGATTCCTGGTTGCCCTTACCGGTGCCATCGTGACCATGCCCGGTCTTCCAAAGCATCCGGCCGCCATGGACATCGACATCGATGCTGACGGCGTCATTGAAGGATTGTTCTGATTTCCTATGAAGAATCCGAAAAGCAATTATATCGGGGAAGCGCGGAGAATACGCCGTACCCGAATGATTATCCGAGGGATCATAGCCGGTGCCGTGATCCTGGTCGTTGCTTTTGCCATTTTCTTTGCATACATCCTTCGTCTAAAAAGCGATATCGATACCGAGTTCTCCGGAACCACTTCCACCCGGGCATCATTTGTCCCCTCTTCGGAATCCTCACCGGGATCCGAAACAGAGGATCCGGAGCTCGGAGTCACCACAGAGTCCGGGGCGATCTCTTCGAATTCCGAGCCTTCCGAGAGTACGGATCCGCTTGAGAGCACTGATCCTTCAGAGACTTCCGAAACAGATGAAACCGAAGAGACGGAAGAATCCGTTGAAACCTCGACCGTGTACACATCCGAAGGAGACGATACAGACCCCTCTGATCCGGAGGATACGACCGCCACGACAACGATTTCTCTTCTTCCGGATGAGTGGATCGAACCGGAGCCGGTCCTTTTCCCGGAGAAATATCCGCTTCAGACAGTGACGCATGCGGAGCGTGACCAGTCTTTCGCTAATCTTAAGCATGCTGTCAAGAAATACATTGAGGAACACAGCGAAGTCAGGATCGGATTTTATTACATTAACCTCAACACCAGCGAAGCTTTCGGGTATAACGAGTCTTCTCCGTTCGTAGTCGGATCTTCGATCTACCTGCCGCTGACCATGATGTACTACGATGATGTCCGCGCCGGGAAGTACTCACCGGACATGGTGGTCCCCTTCCATCCTTCCTACGTACAGGAAGACACCGAAACTGCATTAGCGGAACTTCCTGACGAGAAACAGTTTTACATGTATCAGCTGGTCTATCTGGCGCTTCGAGATGGTGACAGTGTCGCTATGAACATGATCCTGGATCATATGGGAGATAAGGATGCTCTTTGGAAAAGACTTTCACAGATGACCTCCTGTATCGACTTTACCTCCGTGCAGAACTATACGGATTTTCAGGGGATCCAGCAGAGCGGAGAACACCGGTCTTCTGCTTACGATCTGGCTTCGTATGCCCAGATGCTGTACTGGCGGTATATGTCCTACCCTTATGATTATCAGGACCTGATCAACGCTCTTTCGTCTTCCGACCAATCCTCGGGAGTAGCACGATATTTCCCTTCCGATTCTATGGTCCTTCACAGAAGCGGAAGCAATTCCGAATTCAACAGCGAATCGGATGTTGCGATCATTCTTTCTTACGAGCCGGTCGTCATCTGCGTTACCGTGGAAGCTGCGACTCCCGAAGCCGCTAAGGAGATTCAGGCAGCTCTTGGGGCACTCGTTTATAATTTCATAAGTTACTGTCATGCTTAGGCATTTTGTGTTATAATTTCTTCGTATTTTCGTCCCGGGTGGTCTACAGTTGGCGGTGGGTCTTGTGCGATGCGAGCCTGTGAACCCTGTCAGGTCCGGAAGGAAGCAGCAGTAAGCGGTCACTCGTATGTGCCGCAAGGGTGCTTGCCCCGACTGTAGTCCAGCCGGGACGATTTTTTATCAGACCGCTATCGCGTGAAGGAGGAGTCCCATGGAACACGTCGCACTATACAGACTATACCGGCCCATGAACTTTGACGATATCGTGGAGCAGCAGCATGCTGTATCTGCTTTGCGCCAGTCTGTTATCACGGGTAAAATCGGACATGCCTACCTGTTCTGCGGAACGAGAGGAACCGGAAAAACATCCATTGCCAAGGTCTTCTCCCGAGCCATCAACTGCCAGCACCCGGTAAACGGTAACCCCTGTAACGAATGCGAGATCTGCAAAGGCGTAATCGACGGGTCCCTTCTAGACGTCATCGAGATGGATGCCGCCAGCAATAACAGTGTAGACAACATCCGCCGCATCTGCGACGAGGTCATGTTCATGCCGGCGAGAGCGAAGTATAAAGTGTACATCATCGACGAGGTACATATGCTATCGACCGGTGCTTTTAACGCATTACTGAAGACGCTGGAAGAACCGCCGGCGCATGCGGTGTTCCTTCTGGCCACGACCGAGCCGCACCGTATTCCGGCCACGATCCTTTCCCGATGCCAGCGTTACGATTTCCGTCGTATCACGAATGAAAGCATCGTGAAAAGATTGTCCTTTATCGCCGAAAAACAGCATATTTCTATTGAACCTGATGCGCTTTCGGCCATCGCCACCATCGGTGACGGTGCACTTCGTGACTCGGTTTCCCTTTTGGATCAGGTAAGTACCACATCGGAGGGAAAAACCATCACCCGTGACGACATCCTCCGGATCACCGGCATCGTTGATGAGGCCTTCCTTAACAAATTTGCAACCGTACTTCTTGAAGGCCGTGCCGCCGACCTGCTTCCGCTTTGCCGTGAACTGGCCATGGACGGACGGGATCTGATCCGTTTCACACTGGATCTGGCACAGTACTTCCGCAACATTCTGGTGACCCGGATCTCTCCTGCGCCCCAGACCCTGATCGAGTCCACATCCGCTTCTATTGCGGCGATGACCGCACTTGGTAAGCGCACGGATTCCACAGCGCTTCTGTTCTTTATTTCCAAATTGTCTGAGCTTGCCGGAGAACTGAAGTGGTCTCCGGCTCCACGCACATCTTTCGAGATCATGATGCTGCGTCTGGCCGCTCGCGGAAATAAGATCGCTCCGCCTGTTGTAGCGGCACCTGCCCCTGCCCCTGTGGCTGCACCCGTAACAAATGAACCGGCTGCACCTGCGACACCTCCGGCACCGCCTGCGCTTGAAAAGCCCGCAATAGAAACTCCGAAGCCGGAGGCAGAAATCCCGGCGATCGCAACACCTAAGGTTGAATCTGAAAAGCCGGCAATTGCAACGCCTAAAGCGGAACCGGAAAAACCGGCGATCATGATGCCGCCTCCGGTCCTGGACGACCTCAGCGTACCACCGCCGCCGCTGGATGACATCGAAGTCACAGCTCCGCCGGCAGACGATATGCAGGTCCCCCCGCTTCCGGACGACCTTGATGCTCCGCCGCCACTGGATGACATCGAAGCCGGTCTTCCTCCTGTCGAGAAAAAGGAAGAACATGCCCCCACTGCCGAGGAACTGGCTCACACCCAGCCTACCTCGCCGAACCTGCATAAGGCTTTCGCTTCCGAGCATGTAAGTCAGGGACAGAATACCAACCTGGCCAAGGCAGCAAGAGAACCCGACGTCCGTGTTCCCGAAATGCCAAGAGATATCCTGGTTCTGGACAATGAGACGGCACCCGTCGCACCTAAGACGCCGGTATCGAATCTCCAGCAGGTGATCCGTCATTCCGGCGGAGACGCATTTGAAGCAGCCCGCAAAGATTTCCTGGATTATCTGATGAAGGAACATACCTTTGAATACATGTACATGTGCGATTCCAAGATTGCCTGGCAGGATCAGACGGTATGGTGCATCATGCCGGACAGTTTTGCCACGACAATCGATGAGATCCGCAAGAATCCCATCATCATGACTCACCTTCTCAGCATCTGCCAGAAACACGAACCCTCACTGATCCACGCACATGTTGTCACACAGCACGACTACGACACTAAAGCGTCCACGGGCGATCTTGCCGGAATTACGCAGGGATCTGCACAGCCTGACTGGGTCAAAGCAATGGAGAAGGTCAGCGAGAAGAACGGAATTCCGATCACACATGTCACGGACATGTAATTTATGTCATAATAGAACGCATAAGCGAATAAACGAAGATAGTCTTTTCTTAAAAGAACATAAGGAGGAACAATAAAATGCCAAAAGGATTTAAAGGTGGATTTGGAATGGGCGGCGGAAACATGGGTGCACTCATGCAGCAGGCTCAGAAGATGCAGCGCGATATCGAGGCCGCCAAAGCCGAGATCGACGCTCTTGAAGTGGATGCTACAGCCGGTGGCGGTGTGGTAAAGATCGTCATTTCCGGAACACACGAGATCAAGTCTTTGGAGATCGATCCTTCTGCAGTCGATCCGGAAGACGTTGAAATGCTTCAGGACATGATCGTTGCTGCTTATAACGAAGCTTCCAGAAAGCTCGCCGAGATCTCCGCAGAGAAGATGTCCAAGGCTACCGGCGGCGCCAAGCTCCCGTTCTGATTCAGATAAAGAAGGAGAGGCACGATGTCCAGATATTCTCCAAGCGTAGCAAAGCTGATCTCCGAACTCGGGAAACTCCCGGGCGTTGGACCAAAGTCGGCCCAGCGCCTGGCTTTTCACGTTCTTTCCATGCCTCAGGAAGAAGTCAAAAGTCTTTCTGAAGCTTTAATGGATGCCCGCACTTCTACACGTCTTTGCAAGGTGTGCCAGAACTTTACGGATCAGGAACTGTGCTCTATCTGCGGCGACCCGAAGCGGGACCGCTCGACGATCTGTGTCGTTGAGAATCCCCGTGATGTGGCCACCATGGAACGCATGCGTGATTACAATGGCCTGTACCACGTTCTTCATGGTGTATACTCTCCCCTAAACAATGTCGAACTCGACTCCATTAAAATCAAGGAACTGATCCAGAGGCTTCGCGAGAATCCGGACACAAAAGAAGTGATCATCGCGACGAACCAGACAGCTGAGGGCGAAGCAACCGCCATGTATCTCGGCCGCCTCATTAAGCCGTCGGGAATCAAAGTGACCCGGATCGCTTCGGGACTTCCTATGGGTTCCGATTTGGAATACGCAGACGATGTCACCCTGTCCAAAGCCATGCAGGCGCGACACGAATTCTAATCGTTCATCGAAAATATGAATTTATACTCTGCCGGAAAAGGACTTAGTCTTCGCTTGGCTTGAAGACTGTCTCACCCGGCATTACCATGCCCAGAGATTCTCTTGCCACTTCCTCGACATAATCATCCGAGCCGGCTTTTCTGGATCTCTCTGCGGCATCCGCATACTCCGCACTTGCCTGCTGTGCCGCCGCTTCCAGTTCCCTGGATCTCTTTTCCACGCGCGCACGCATCTCCTTTTCCTTGTTCAAACGCACTGCTACCAATGCAAATACGATAACAAAGAAAACGAAAAGAAGAACTTTTCCAACCGGAGATTTGATCTGTCTGTGCTTCATAGCGTCCTTCCGAATAAGACTGATTTCATACCCTATTTATCTCATAAAAAAGAACTTTTGTAAGCCGTGAAGCAATAATTGTAACGAAAATGTAAGCTATGCTTACTCGACTTCCTTGCCTTCAAGAAGCTCATACATTTCCGAAGCTTCCTCCTTGCGAACCGTCTCCTTGATAGACAGAACACGGAATCGTGTCACTCCGTTACCGAAGCGGATCTGTACGATGTCGCCCACCTTCACTTCCGCTCCGGGCTTCACTACCTTGTCGTTGATCTCCACACGTCCTGCCGTGCAGACCTCATTGGCCACAGTCCTTCTTTTGACCACACGGGACACTTTTAAATATTTATCTATGCGCATTTACTTTTCTCTCCTGTCTATCTATTCAATAACGCGGAATCCATTCGGGTTCTGATCCGGCGGTGCCGTCCATTTATCCGATCATGCGGATCATAAAACGGTCAAACGGTACCTTGTCCGAGAACTGATCTTCAAAGAACGTTGTCTGGTGGAACTGCGCGAACTCACGTGTGTTCTTCGACAGCCAAAGCGGGAAAGGCACATTCATCTCCCGGCACAGCTGCACCAGCGCCTCATCCAGTTCTTTTACAAAAGAAGCTTTCTCATTGGTATGGTCGACGACATGGATCTGCAAAACCACATTCATCTTGAAAGTCTTGCCTTCTAGCTTCATCTTCTACTCTCCCGTGATCTCCGTTACTACGCTTATTATACTCTTTCCTCGCTATTCGTGGTATTCTGTAGTTAGAATGAGGGAAAATCGGACTTTTTATTGGGAGAGGACATGAAACACGTATATGATGTAAACGCAAAACGTGAAACCGTTTCCCGCACCTTGGATCGGCGGTACCCTATCTCGTACCCCCACCCGCGCAAGGTGCCGATTCAGCTGCTCCTTAAAGGGAACAGTGTCCGTATCCGCGTGTTCGTCCGCTACTCCTCAAAAATGTTCCGCTACTATCCCGGAACGAATATCACATACGCAGACGTGGCTGAAGCCGGCATCCGCAGAAACTGGTCCGGCAAATATCCCATGAGCTGGCTCGAAGACGACGGCTATGAAATGTCCCGTGCCCACGCCAGTTACCGCGTACTTACGCAGGACAACAATCCTTCGGACGAGCAGATGCGTCCGGATCCCTCCTCTGCCCGTGTAACGCTGGAGTTCATCCGGTACCAGACTCCGCAGGCCGTTAACGACTATCCCGGTCAGCGGTTCGTCAAAATCCGCCTTTCCTACAAGGAAAACCAGGCCGGCCATGTAACCAGTCCGATCTGGCGCTGGGGCTGGGGCTTCCTCAAGAGTTTCCAGCCGGAAGCCCTTACCCTCAACTGGTCCAGAACGCAGCCCGGCAACGTGACGATCCGCCAGAGTAACGACCGTCATACGTTCCAGCAGGAATGCGCCCACGAATTCGGACATCTTCTCGGGCTCGGAGATGCATACGGCGCGGATTACCGCTTCTATTTTGAAGCGCCCGGCACCACGGACTTCATGATGAACCAGAACCGCCAGGTCAATCCCCAGGAACTGGAGATGGTCCTGACCGCTCACCAATTCAACCGGATGCAGTATTTCCCCAAGCAATTTCACCTTGGCACGTTCTTCCGCGGCATGCGCCGTTACTACAAAGTAAACCATCCGCCGAAATCCAAGAAAAAATGAACAACCTGTTAAATTTTCATTTTTCGTTCTGTTTTTGCGCACTTCAAAGGTCTTTGAGGTTGTCTGATGTTTGGTTTCGTTGTAGAATAGTCACATAAACATCACGAAAGGAAACGTGAAAGATGTAAATCCTATACAAATAAAGGATCTGCATCAAAGGAGGTTCATATGAAAAAGTGTCCAGATTGTGGTATGACAATTGCGAATCAGGCGATTCGATGCCCGAAGTGTAAGTACGACTTTACAGATGGTCAGGGAAATGTTGCCGGTGCACCCGCAACTTCTTCCAGTAGCGGAACAGAAGTCAAGGGACGTTCTGCATCCGTTGGCGCAATCATGCCGATGATCATGGTAACTAAAGATAATGTTGATGAACTGTATAACGACCTCAAGTCCAAGATCATCAAGAGAAAGACAGAATTCGATCACTTCATCGATTTCCTCGAGAACCGCACATCCTGGCTGACGGCTCCGGCCGAGCTGGAAGGTCCTCTGGCATTCGAGAAGGGTCTTCTCATCCACTCCGTTGGTGTAGCGAAGCAGCTTCTGCGCATTAAGGATACCCTGATGCCGCAGCTCGATGACGAATCCGCAATCATCATGGCTCTTTTCCATGACGTAGGTAAAGTCGGTGTTGAGGGCAAGCCTCTGTTCCTCCTCGAGGAAAGATCCACCACTTCCACATTGGGTCTGTCGTTCGGTAAGACACTTTCCGTTGCTCCGACCTACACGATCAACCCGAAGCTCGTTCACATGAGCGTAGGCGTAAGAAGCCTTTTCCTGGTCTCCCAGTACATGCTTCTGTCTGATGACGAAGCACAGGCGATCAGCTATCAGGAAGATATGCAGCTTGTAGATGGCAAGGAGAATCCGTACACGATGATCCTGCAGACCGCCAACAAGTGGCAGACCAAGATCTATGAGAATGAAGAAGTCGTTAAGCAGTACAACTTCTCATCATCAGTAGCGAAAGACTAATATTACTTCAGTTTCTTTTTCCTTTCTTTTTCACCCCGGTGTTTCTCCTTTCTCACCGGGGTGTTTTATGTCTTCGCGAAAAGAACTGAATAAGCATAAGCCTAAGAAAAGCCCATCTGCCTTTCTTTCGAAAAACAGACGGTCTTTCTTAGGAGAATAACTATGATTTCTTGCTTGCATATACCTGCGATCCCGCAGATGCGGAACCATCAACATGAGGTCGGCCGGTCTTTCCGGACCGATCGTATCAGACCGTCCAGATCCCGTTCTTAAGTGATGCGGACAGGTCCTTCGTTAGAAACGGGACATCCCCGTTCGCTTCGCTCACCAGGATCTTCAGCGTAACGGAAGTATCCGTAATACGATGCACATCGACCGTAATCACACCGGCCGGATCGGACGGATCTTTTTCCGGCTCGACCGTAACAACGGTATCCACCCACTTTTCCTTCAGCACAACTTCCAGTGCCCTCTTCTCTTTGGCGCTAAGGAAAGCATCGCCGTCAAAAGAGATCTCCCACCGGCTCATATCCGCAGGCGTCGAGGACGGAAACATATTGCTGATCTGTGTGGAAATAAACTCTACGCTATTGGACTTGCTGCCCGTGATCCGAACTTCAGACACATCCGAGAACTGGCAAGGATAAGTTTGAAGCACATATCCGTCGTAGGCCAGGGAAACCGTCATGCCCGGCTTCACCGAAGCTGTCGTGACCGATGAACCGTCCATATCATAGATCGGCTGACCGGCGGCGTTGAAAACATAAAGGGAAGTATCTTCGTCTTTCTCGGCGATGGCATAACATAACTGGTTACGTTTATACACGATCTCCAGATCGATATGTGTTTTATTCCCGCTCTCGCCGGACGGACCCGGTTTCGTGCAGGAGGCACAGAAAAAGAGGACCGACATCAGAAACAAGACACAAACACGTGTTCTTTTTCTCATATCCATCCTCCTTAACCGTATCACGCCATCACATCCCAAGGCTTACAACTATAGTCTATCGGGCATATATTTCAAAAGTGTGAATGGCTTGTATATAACTGATTAAGCATAGTGGAGGGTTTGACATTATGCCCGATTCATGGCACAATTTCGTTTGTAATGATATACATATCCGCGGGTATAGTTCATCGGTAGAACGTCAGCTTCCCAAGCTGAACAGGAGGGTTCGACTCCCTTTATCCGCTCCAGAAGAAACTTCGGAACCATACACGGTTCCGAAGTTTTTATTTCCCCCTGTTTTCCCCTCACAAATCCATGTTTCATCTTGACTTTTTTCCTTATAGATGGCAAACTGTATGACGTGCTTCACGAAAGCACATCTTCTATCTGCCTTTATAGCTCAGTAGGTAGAGCGCATCCATGGTAAGGATGAGGTCACCAGTTCGATCCTGGTTAAAGGCTCCAAAGAGAAGGCCGTATGTTCCGGCCATAGACAGAAGCCCCGATTTCGGGGCTTTTGTTGTATCAGGAGCTAACATCTCTGCGGAATCTGCTTTCACTCACCGGACTTGCGCGTTACGTCAGTTTTTTACCTGAAGATAGGGTATAATGTTTCTTGTAATGGAAATGTATCCGTCGGAGGTATCAGTCATGAAGATCTGTCCCAAATGCAATCATCAGAATGCGAACACGGCATCCATTTGTAAGAACTGCGGTGAAAACCTCAATACCACTTCGACCATCGAAGAGGTCAAAGATACCGAGCCGGAAAAGACCGCAAGGCCGAGAATATCTCTGCTCTTTGCGCTTCTTTCTTTTGCCGCCGGAACCTGCAAAGAAGCTATACCGGCAGCCATGGAGGAAGGCGGCGGAACACCGCTGATGTACTGTGCCTACTTTGCCTGTTTTATTCTTTCCGTCCTGCTTCTGGTTCTGAGTATCATCAAGCTGCGCGGCATCTTCAAAGAACCTCCGGTTCCGACATCCGGGTTTGCCGCCATGCTTCTGATCGTACTTTGCATCGTTCTTATCTTCCTGGACGTTCTTTCCATGCCTTCCATGGTAAGCCAATTCATCGATCTGATCCGATAGTACAGAGAAAAAATACCGTCGTATTCATCTATGAACACGACGGTAAATGACATGAATAAACCGTCACAAACATTTCTACGGCCTGTGATACAATGTGCGTAGAAAACACGAAAGGCAAGGCGAGAGTATGGCATCTTTTGAAGAAAGACTCAAGAAACTCCAGGACATTCTGGATGATGCGAAGTCGGTCGTATTCTTCGGCGGAGCAGGAGTCTCCACCGAGAGCGGAATTCCGGATTTCCGCAGCAAAGACGGACTATACAACCAGCACGATGTGCAGTTCGACAAGTATCCTCCTGAATATCTTTTGAGCCACAGTTGCCTCTACGACCAGCCGAAGGTTTTCTTCGAATATTATCGACAGAAGATGGACTGCCGGACGATCGAACCGAACATCACGCACAAGAAACTTGCCGAGATGGAGAGATCCGGGAAACTCACATGCGTGATCACCCAGAATATCGATGGTCTTCATCAGAAGGCCGGAAGCAAGAAGGTGTTCGAGGTACACGGCACGACACAGCGCGTATATTGCGACAAATGCGGAAAAGAGTATCCATACGATATCCTGTTCACATCGACGGAACCGGTTCCACACTGCACATGCGGCGGTATGCTCAGGCCGGACGTCACACTCTATGAAGAGAGTCTTCCTCATGAGGCCTGGGATGGAGCAACACGTGCGCTGGCCAAAGCGGACGTATTCATCATCGGCGGAACTTCTCTGACGGTATATCCGGCAAATACCCTTACCCACTATTTCCGTGGGCAGCATCTGATCATTATGAATCGGGATGAGACCGCGCAGGACCGTTATGCGGAGATCGTCTTCCACGAGGGCCTTGGCGAGATCTTCTCACGTATCCATTGACCTTTACTAACGAAAGGATAATTCATGAAACAAAAACACACCACCCCGCGCAAGGAACAGCCTGTTTCTTCACGGGAAAACTCTGATGCCTCTTCCACTAAAGAAAACAAAACAGAATCCGGCTTTTTCAAAAGACTTCTGATCTTCTGCCTCATCGCTGCCATCCTTCTGGGATGCTTTGCGGGAGCGCTTTTCTACCTGGATGAGAACGGAAAGCTTGAGAGTATCCGCGCACAATTTTCCTCCACCCGCTCCGGGAAAGGAAAGACAGGAGACTATTATCTCGAATCCGACGAGAAAGCCAAATCCAGAAAGAATACTTCCGGCAGCACGGGAACAAACGAAACCAGGGAAACGAAAGACTACAGCGATACCGAGCGGGAGACTCTCACATTACCGGATGACGGAGATGACGGAGATCTTTGCGGGTACACGATCATCCTGGATGCCGGACACGGCGGACGCGACACCGGCTGCGTGTTCCCTTTCAACAACCCGCAATACAACGAGTGCGACTTCAACCTTCGTATCGCACAGCGCGTCAAAGAGGAACTGGAAAGCCGCGGAGCCACCGTATATCTGCTCCGTAACGATGACAGCTGGGTCTCACTCTACAGCCGTATTGCCCAGACGCACCTGATCTGTCTGGACATCGCCGAGAGTCAGGGGATCCTCCCCTTCTCTTCTTCCCGTGCCGACGAACTCCGCGCACTTCTTCAGGAGAGCGTCGACATCAATGAAGACAGTGTCGCTTCCGGCGGCATGGGGCTCATGGTCGGTTCGGGTGTAGGCGAAGATCTCGAAGAACTTTTCGAGATGGAATACCAGCTGGATCATGTGCTTTTCCTGTCGATCCATCTGAACTCCCACGAAGCCAGAAGACTGCACGGCACACAGATATTCTATGTCACGGACGAATCCGTCATTGAGAGCGAGCGCCACCTGGCAAAAACCAACGCGGATTTCCAAAGATCGGATTTTCCCAAACGTGAAGAGTATTACGGCCGCCACAACGATGACAATGAGCTCCTCGCTTGCTGCCTCTACGACAACATCGTAGGCAACATCCCGGACTTCTCTACAAACGCCACACCGGTATGCGCGGACAACTACGCCGTACTGCGTGAGCACGGTCTTACCGGGGCTCTGATCGAGGTTGCTTATCTTTCCGACGACAATGACCGCGAGATGCTTCTTCAGGACAGTGTTGTTGACGAAGTCGCAAGCTCCGTAGGTGATGGCGTAAAGATGTACTTCCTTCAGAGAGGAATCTGAATTCTTCTTGACAAACTGATGAAAAAACCTCGGTTTTCCCTCTTTCTTCGCCGTGTTTTAAGCGAAAATGACCGTCTGGTAATTTACAAATTACCAGAATGGCTTATACTTATATTGCACGTAAAAGAGAGGAAGTAGTGATGAATAACAATCAACTGCATTCGAGCCAAAACAGGGGCGCAACCCAAACCAATCCAACCCAACCCTATTCCCAAACGAGACGCCCCGCTCGAAGAAAATCTAAAGCCGAGATTGCCCGTCGTCTGTTTTTTGCCAAGTGCGTAATCGCCGTGTGCATGACTCTCGTTCTCGGTGGCGTCGTGTATCTTCTCTGCCGCTCGGGTCTCTTTTCCAAATCCTCCTCAAAGAAGGAGTCATCCATAACCTCCCTGACGTCTGTGATCACTTCGGCGGTCCCTTCGTCAGAGGAGAGTTCCGCTGCACCGACCGAGCTTCCTGCTGACATGTCCGGATATACCGTCATTCTGGATCCGGGACACGGTGGATGGGATCGCGGCACTTCGTATCCTTTCAACAGTGACCAAAACGAAGAGCCGACCATCACCATCAAGATCGCCGGCTATCTCAAGGAAGAACTCGAAAGCCGCGGCGCAAAAGTCTATGTCACACGTACGGAAGACAACTACTATTCCCTCTACTACCGCTTAGCGGAAGTACACCTGATCTGCATGGATATCGCCAAAGAAAGAGGCATCCTTCCCTTCTCCGCCGATCGTGAACAGGAACTCCGTTCACTGCTGCAGAAAATCAAGGACGTCAATGACAACAGTTACGAGAAGGGCGGTATGGGATTCATGGCCGGTACCGGTGCAGGTCCCGAGCTCAAAGAGCTTTTCGAGATGGAATACCAGCTGACCAATGTCGTATTTATCTCCATCCACCTCAACGCTCACTATACCGACGACGGACAGCCCGTCGACCATCACGGTATCGAGGTCACCTACGTAACGGACGATGCAGTCAATGAATATGAGGGCAAGCCGAAGAATCAGACCGCCGGCGCGCCTGTCCGTGAGGCCTATCACGGCCGTCCGAACGAGCATAACCTCCTGTTCTGCCAGACCCTGTACGATGCCATCATCGCGGATACGCCGGCACTGAAATCCAATATGGATAAGCCCGTATATACCGCCAACTGGGCCGTCATCCGCAAGACCGGACTGGTCGGCACGCTTCTGGAGTTCGGCTTCATTTCACACGAGACCGACCGCGCCATCCTTCAGGATGAGGCGGCTTTAAAAGTCGTCTGCAGCTCCGTTGCAGACGGAATTGAGGAGTATTTCAAGCAGATCGGCGTAAACACAACCGCCTAATTCAAACGAGGTCTTCCTATGAACATCGCGATCGTCACCGGCGCCTCCTCCGGAATGGGAAAAGCATTTGTCAAGCACCTTGCTTCGGAAGAAGATGCGCGTCTCGGCGCCCCTTACGATGAGATCTGGATGATCGCCCGTTCCCGCGACAAACTGGAGTCCCTTAAAGAAGAAATCTGCGGAACGAAGACAGAGTCTTCCGGCACAAAGACATCTGCAGTCTCCGATTCCTCCGCGCGAAAAGCACTGCTCCGCGTCGTTTCTTTAGACCTGACCGATCCGTCCTCTATTTCCGTTTTATCCGATATGCTCGCTTCCGAAAAGCCCACCATCCGCTTGCTCATCAACTGCGCAGGCATGGGAAGAAACGGTGCTTTTGCCGAGCAGACTAAAGAAGACACCCATTCCGCCATCACGCTTAACTGTGGCGCCCTTTCCGAACTGACAAACATCTGTCTTCCATATATGATTCCGGCCGCGGCATCGCTCTCCAAACAAGAAGCCCCACGCATCCTCAATATCGCCTCGTCCGCAGGATTTCTCCCGCAGCCCGGCTACGCGGTCTACGCCGCCACCAAATCCTATGTCATCTCTTTCTCCCGTGCGCTCTCGGAAGAACTGAGAGGAAAGAATATCACGGTGACCTGCGTCTGTCCCGGTCCCTGCGATACAGACTTCATCAAGCTCAGCAAGAACGACCCGAATGCCACCTTCACCGGAATCAAAGCCAGGTTCGTCACTACCACGGACAAGCTTATTCCGGCCTCCCTTAAGGCCACAAAGAAGGGGAAGAGCATGCTGGTCTACGGGCTGGGTCAGAAGGCACTCCACGTCGCCTCCAAGATCCTTCCCACCCGGCTTATTCTCTTTTTCGAACGCGGTGTGTAATTACGCTTAGGACCCGGGAAGCTTAAATATCGTCTTCTCCTTCCCCTTTGTGACCCATTTCCGAAGGATGTCCATGGCTTTCCCGATCAGGATGCCGATGAGAAATCCCACGACATTCATCCACAGGTCATCAATGTCGCACTGACCGATCCTCAGGAAATACTGGCACCCTTCGATCACACCGGCCAGAACGACCGGGATCAGATAGAGGATCCACTTATGCGGGCGTTTGCGCCACCATAGTCCCAGATAGAAGCCCAAAGGCGCAAAGATAAGAAGGTTGCCGAAAAACTGGACGAATACTCCGCCTTGAAAACGACCGGACCGGATGTGCGGCCAGTACGTGGCAAATGCGCCCTTGAAGGGGATCAGGTTCAGCGTGACCGCCTCAGGAACGACCGCACTTCTCTGGAAGATAAAAAGGTCCAGAAGCAGGATAATGTAGAGGATCGAGAACACGATACTCGAGCACAGGAACCCCTTACTGAAGGTCTTTCGGATATGGGACGCATTCCATTTCTTATGGGCAAACAGCCGTATCAGAAGAGTGATCGTAACCCCGCCGCACCACATCAGGATAATGCGGAACCACCACTCGTAATCCATGTTTTTTAAGATGGCCTTCCATCCGTCATTCCGCACCCTGTTAAATACAAACAGTGCCACATTCAAGAGAAGTCCGCCCGTCTGAAGAAGGGAACAGATAAAGTGGCTCTTCGACAGAAGAAACATCATGAGCGTAATGGCCAGCGAGGCGCCGAGCAGGAAGATCTCCTGCGTAGGAGATAGGAACCGTTCACTATACCCGATAAAGAACGGATGCAGAAACACACCCAGGATAAAGAAAATCGTCTGTATCGCAGGATGTGTTTTCTTTGGCTGACGGGATCGTCTCCCGCTTTTATTCCGATTCGTTGTTCGCGTCATTCTTCCCCGCTGTTTTCCTGTTCCGGTTTCTTAGTATCTTCCGGCTTCGTTTCATCCGGATTCGGCTTGGCCCAGATCGGTCTGCCGTTCGGGATTGCAGAACCGGAAGCCCATGTCGGAAGGATATTCTCTTTCGGCTGAATCGGCTCCGTTTCCGACCTTGGGACGGAAGACCCGAAGTCCTTTAAGATCCCCGGAGTACCCGTGTCGGCAGGACGTGATGCGGTTGCACCTGCTCCGGTTTGACGTGACATCGATGCACTCGTATTGCCGGGACGCGTTGCCGATGTACCTATCCCAGCCGGACGTGGCATCGGGCGGGTCGAGCTGACCGGACGGGCAGCAGAACTGCTTGGTCTGGCCGGACCGGTTCCCTGTCTCTTAAACGGCGATTTCGGTGTAGACTCATCGGAAGAAGCGCCTGCCGAAGAATCATTCTTCGCTTCCGGATCCGAAGTCTGCGTCGCTGCGGAAGCGGAGGCCGCCGTTGCAGAAGCCGAAGCCGCAGGTCTTGCCATCGGGCGCGGATTTTCGCCTGCTGACGCAGATTTAGCTGACGGACGCAGATTCGTACCCGCCGCCGGTTTGGCTATCGGTCTCGGACTCGGCCTGATCGAAGAACTCTTTGCCTGCGAAGCTACAGCGGATTTATCCGAATCAGAAGCCGCCTCGCCCTTTTTCGTCGGACGGTATTTCCCCGCGAATTCATTATTCTTCTTGCTTTGCGGATACATATCCGGACTGAACTGGAACCGCGAACTCGGTTCCGGCTCGATTTCCCACGGAATATCTCTCTTGAGTTTCTCCGGAAGGTAGAAATGATCGATAATGCGGTTCCATACCTTCGGGAGCTTGATGAAGAGATAAAGCCCGACAAGGATCAGAAGAAGCAGAAGGATAAGGAGGACATAAATGATGATCTTCTTTACGGAAATGCTCTTCTTCCCTGCACTTGCCGCGGTCGCCATCGCTGCTGCCGCACCTTCAGACGGAGCGGTATCAGAAGGATCCGCCGGTGTCGTATCATCCGGCGCCGGATCGTTCTTCGGTGAAGACGGTGAAAGCGCTCCGGAATAAGCGGAAAGAGCGATACCATTTGCTCCCAGCGGAACCTCGTGGTCCAGACCGACGAACTTATCGTCGTCCTGCCAGAGTACTTCTTTGACAAAAGCATACTTCGCCTCATCCCAGGTCGTAAAGTCATCAAGGACAAGTCCTCCGGTATCACCTGAATTGGAATTGAAGCACCAGAAAGTATAGTTCAAGTTCTTTTCGCCAATGAGCTGGCGCAGGTACGTCATCCATGTCAGGTTCGGTTCCGTCATAAAGCCGCCCCATTCACCGATCAGAAGCGGAGCAATATTCTCGTCATAGATATAAAGCCAGTTCTCGTTCCAGCAATCCGCCTGCAGGGACTCGTAGGTGAAATCGCCTTCAAACCAAGGCTGCTTATAGACCGTCGGGCCATAGTCATGAGGAGAATACACGATCTGACGGTTTCTCTCCTCCGAGCCGAAATCGATGGGGTAGTCCTTCACTCCGCGGAGATTGGCGCCCCACCAGTTGAAGTAGTAATCGTCATTGTTCGTGCTGGAAAAGTCCCCGTTGGACGCGATATCCTTCGGATAGATCTCGATTCCCTCGATAACGATCAGGAGATTGGGATTCTTATCCAGTACCAGATTGCCGGCCGTCTCAGCGACATACTTCCAGTTGTTGTCCTGCTGGGAATTATTCCAGATTGCCTTCTCCTCGTTCGGCTTGCCATGCGGCTCGTTCTTGAGGTCAAATGCGATGATCGTGTCATCATTCTTATACCGGTCGGCAAGGTAGGAAAGGGCATCGTAGTAATCCTGAAGAGAGACCTTATCCGTATACCAGAGGTTGGTCATGTGCCCGGACGCATCCGTATTGGCACTGTGGATATCGAGCATCACCTTGATGCCATATTCCCGGCAAAGCGAAAGAGCGTAGTCAAAGATCTCCTGACTGTTCATACCGACAAGCTCGGCATTGGTCGCCTGATTGAAGTTCGCCTGCGGGTATTCTCCCTTCTTCCACTGAAGCGCCAGCTCGGCGGACATTGGAATACGCAGAAGATTGAATCCGTGATCGGCGATTGCCTTCAGTGCATCAGCCATGTTACAGTTCCAGCACCCGTCGAAAATGTTCGTGCCGGTGTTATATCCGAACCAGTTTACGCCCGTAAGCCAAACCTGTGTACCGTTTCGGTCTACGATCCGGTTCCCGTCTGTAGTCAGCCAGTCATCCCCGTCGACAGGAGTATGTGTTCCGGCACCCGGGTCTTCCGTTTCAGACGGAGCCTGTGTGGATTCCGTCGTCTCCGAAGAGTCCGAAGGATCAGAAGGCGTCGGCTGCACAGTCGTCTCCGATGGCGCCGGAGTTACCGTAGCCACCGTACCCGGGACGACCGTCGGATCTGCCGGTTTCGTCGGTGTGGGTGTCACCGGTTTCGTCGGTGTGGGTGTCACCGGCTTCGTCGGCGTGGGTGTCGCCGGCTTCGTTGGTGTAGGTGTTGCCGGTTTTGTCGGCGTAGGTGTCACCGGCTTCGTCGGCGCAGGTGTCACCGGCTTCGTCGGCGTAGGCGTTACCGGCTTCGTCGGCGTAGGTGTTACCGGCTTCGTCGGCGTGGGTGTTGCCGGCTTCGTCGGCGTGGGTGTTGCCGGCTTCGTCGGTGTAGGCGTCGCACCCTTCGTCGGCTTCGGCGTCGGCGACGGAGAAGGCGTCGGCGGGGCAGCGAACTCCGGCTTGATCGTCACGGTAAGGTTCTTTTCCTCATATTCTCCGGACAGGTTGAAGCCCGCGACTTCAATCGTTTGTCCGGGAGGAACGAGTTGCCATTCACTCTGATTCGTAAGACGGATATGATTATTACTGATCTTATCTTCGCCGCAGTTCCAGGACCCGTCAAAGGTCGCGCCATCCGGCAGATAGATATTGATCACCCAGGATGTGATTTCACGCCCGCTGGAGTTGGTCACGAAGATGTCGTACGAATTTCCTCCGTTACGGCGGATTGCTTTCACCGTAACATCATCCGCTGCTCGAAGCACACGCAGTGGCGCAATGAGGAAAATCATCACAAGAATCAGACTCGTGATATACCGAAATCTCGTTTTCTCCATCGTCTCACATCCCCTTGTTGTTAAGCTCCTGCTGTCTTTCCTTCGAAAGGCGTAATGTCTCCTTCATCCACGCCTTCGCGTATTCGGAATACTCCTTATCCACAGACTTCTCGACGCCGTCCAGTATCTCGGCCTCGCGCTGAGGAACATATGTCGGAAGGCCACGCTCCGACTTGATCTTCGCAATTCTTTCCGAGTGCTTCATCCTCCGCTCGAAAAGCACCAGCATCTGGCGGTCGATCTCACTGATCGCTTCCCTCTCCTCTATAAGAGGATCCTCATCCGAAGTGCCGTCGGCCGGTTCTTCGCTCGACGGATCCGCCATGTACTTCTCCACCAGTTTTTCCATTGCCAGAAGATACCCCTTCACGCCCATACCGGAGATCTGCTCAACGCAGACCGCCTCGATCACGGAACGGTTCCGGAAATCCTCACGGTTATGGATATCGGAAAGATGTACCTCGACGACCGGGATCTTAATCAGTTCGATCGCATCCCGGATCGCAATGCTATAGTGTGTATATGCACCGGCATTCAGGACGATACCGTCCACCACGCCCATCGATGTATGAAGTTTCCTGATCATCGCGGACTCGGATTCCGACTGGAAGCACTGCACTTTCACGCCCAGTTCGATGCCTTTGTTAATACAGGCATTTTCCAGATCGGAAAGCGTACCGCTGCCGTAATGCTTCGGATCGCGTTTTCCGAGCATCGACAGATTCGGGCCGTTCATGATCAGTATCGTTTTCATGTATCTCCTACTCCTTTATTTCACCGGCAAAAGCAGCCGCACCGCGCCGCCGGGTTATTCCGGTCTTCCCATATACGCATCCAGAAGCGCCAGAGCCAGGCACCCCTCAGCTACCGGAAGCGCACGCGGCACGATACATGCATCGTGTCGTCCCTTGATCTCGATCTTCACGTTCTCCTTCGCCTCCAGATCCACAGTATCCTGTTCCCTGGCAATCGAAGGAGTCGGTTTGAAAGCCACCTGCGCCAGGATCGGCATCCCGTTACTGATACCGCCCTCGAAACCTCCGCCGTGATTGGTAGTCATGCGGAGCTTCCCGTCCTTGAACTGCAGATGGTCATTGTTCTGCGAGCCTCTTCTCGATGCCACTTCAAAGCCGCTTCCGAAGGACACGCCCTTGACTGCAGGAACGCCGAACATCAGCTGGGCGAAACTGCTCTCCACCGTATCCCACATCGGTGAACCGACACCTCCCGGGAATCCGGTCGCCATCACCTCTACTATACCACCGACCGAGTCATTCTCCAACTTTGCCGCCTCGATCTCCTCTTTCATACGGGCCGCCACGGCCGTATTTTCCTGGGGAAAAGCCCCCTCTGTCGGAATCACCGGCGTCTCCTCTTCTTCCCAGCTTCCGGCGGAGATCTTCCCGATACGGATAATGTGCCCGTACACCTCGGTTCCGCAAACGGCCTTAAGGACCTGTTTTGCGATTGCCCCGGCGAAAAGCACCGGCGCCGTCAATCGTCCGGAGAAGTGTCCGCCGCCTCTCGGATCATTGTTCATCTTATAACGAAGTCTTGCTGTATAGTCCGCATGTCCCGGTCTCGGCGTGACCGTAAATCCATCGTAATCGGAGGAATGCTGATTGGTATTCAATATCTCGATACAAAGCGGTGTCCCCGTCGTTTTGCCATTATAGATCCCGGACAGGACCGTAGGAAAATCCGGTTCTTTGCGCGCGGTGGATCCCGCCTGGGAACCCGGCGCTCTCCTCTGCATTTCCTTAACGATCTGTGCCTCATCGATGGCGATGCCGGAAGGAAGCCCGTCGATCAGAACACCGATCGCCGGTCCGTGCGACTCTCCATAGACACTTATCTTCAAGCGGTTACCCCACGTTGATCCCATATATTTTTCCTCCCAAACTCAGATACTCCTCAAAAAACGACGGGTAGGATTTCTCCACCGCGCCCGGATATTCGATCCACACCGGTCCGCCGGCTTTCGTAGCCGCAATCGCTGCCGCCATGGCCAGTCTGTGATCCTTACAGCTATCCACCGTTCCGCCGGTAAAGCACTTGCCGTCCAAAGCCGGATACTCCCGATTCAAAAGCACTCCGTTACCGGTTATTTCATCACTATGCTTCCCGATTCCGCCCTCGATTAGAAGGCCGTCTTCCGTGATCTCGACATTTGCGCCCAGTGCCGTAAGCATGGCGGCTGTCGAGGCAATACGGTCCGACTCCTTGATACGAAGCCTCTCTGCATGAACGATACGTGTCCGGCAGTTCGTTGCCGCTGCCGCCACGGAAAACACCGGTACCAGATCCGGTACGTCACGGGCATCCATCTCGAAAGTCACCTTCGAGCCGTTCTCGTCGCTTTGTTTTCCGGCCTGCATCAGACCCGAAAGAAGGGACTCGATCGCCCGGTCTCCCTGCGAGGTCTTCTTCGGAAGATTAGTAAGAACAATGGAAGATCCGAGGTAGTTCGCAACCAGCCAGAACGCCGCCTGCGAATAGTCCGCCTCCACCTCATAAGGGATGTTCCGTGAAGGTTTCTGACGGCCGCTTAAGTAAAAGCCGTTCGCATCCTGCGCCACATCCACACCGAATTCCCTCATGACCTCACGCGTCATATCCACATAGGGACGGGACTCAAGTTCCGTAGTTAAGGTGATCTTCGATGTGCCATCAGCCGCCGACAGCGCCATAAGAAGGCCGGAGATATACTGTGAACTGACATTTCCTGGAAGCCCGTAGGTACCCGCCTTCATCTTCCCGCGGATCTCCAGCGGAAGAGAAAGGCCGGTCTGATCAAGATAGATCATTTGCGCACCGGAACCGGCAAAGACCTGCTCATATTCCCGGATCGGACGCTTCGGCAGCCGTCCGGACCCGATGAAACGGGTATGCACACCCAGGACCGCCACAAGCGGGATCAGGAAACGAAGCGTCGATCCCGACTCCTTGCAGTCGATGACGACCGGTTCCGAATCGCCGTTCAGCCGGGCTTTCCCGTCAATCAGATCTCCCTCGTCACCTGAAAGGGCCATCGCCTCGGAGATCCGGATAAGCGCCTTCTTTGTCGCGGTAATATCGTCCGAGATATGCTGCTCATCGATCTTTGCAAGCGAAACATCCCCGGCAAGGAATGCCATAATGAGCGCTCTGTGCGCTGCACTTTTACTTTGCGGCACCTTCACGGAGCCGGTCAAAGCAGAGGGTTCGATCCCCAGTTTTCCGAACGCAAAAAGCGCCGCGATCTGTATCTTCTTATCGGTTTCCAAATTTACTCCTTCATGGCGGTTTCACTCCTCACTTCATGTGAGAAACCGCCTTTTCCACACCGCCCGGAATCTTTCGCCCGGGCAGCTTTTTACAGCAGGTCGTGAAGTTCCTGCTCCGACAGCGGACGGGTCTTGCTGTCACCGATATCGTTGATCATGACATAGTAGACCTTGCCGTTAAGTTTCTTCTTATCCGACAGCATCGTCCGGTAGAGGTCCTCGACCGGAAGATCGGTGGAGGTCGGTAAGTGCCACTTCTCGAGCACGGCCATGATCCGCTCCTTAATGCCCTCCGGAGTCTCGCCGAGTTTCACGCCCAGTTCGCAGGCCTTGACCATACCGATGGCCACCGCCTCGCCGTGGGTATATCTCGTGTAGCCGGAGACCTTCTCGATCGCGTGGCCCCAGGTATGACCGAAATTAAGAAGCATTCTCTCGCCGGTATCATACTCGTCGTTCTGCACGACCGTCGTCTTGATCTTCACGCAGCGCTGGATCATCCACTCCATGTCCGCCTGGCCCTTCTCGATCGCCTCGAAAAGCATTGCGTCGCGGATGCATCCGTACTTAATGACCTCGGCCATGCCCTCTGCCATTCTGGCTCTCGACAAAGACTTCAGAAGGCCCGGATCGATGACCACGGCCTTCGGCTGGTAGAAGGCGCCCACCAGGTTCTTCCCGAAGGGCATATCGATGCCGGTCTTACCGCCGATAGACGAGTCCACCTGCGCCAGAAGCGTCGTCGGCACCTGAATGAGATTACATCCGCGCATATAGGTCGCCGCCGCAAAGCCGGCCAGATCGCCGACCACACCGCCGCCAAGGGCGATCACGAGGTCGGTCCTCGCCATACCGAAAGCATTCATCGCGCCGTAGATCTCAAAAAGCTTCGTCTCACATTTACTCTGTTCCCCGTTCGGAATCGTATAAGAAGCCACCTCGAAACCCGAAGCCTTCAGTGCTTTTTCCGCGGAAGCATAATAAAGTCCCTCCACGATATCGTCCGTCACCACGAACGCTTTACGGCTTCGAACGGTCTTGCCCGCCACTTCTCCAAGCTGGGCGAGCGCCCCTGTACGGATCAGGATCGGATACTTTCCATGATTGGTATTGGCCATGATCTCCGGCATAATTCATTCCTCCTGTTTTCCGGCTGTTTCAGTAGCCGGTTTTCTTATTTCGATGCGCCCTGCGAAGCGCTTGTTCGTTTTTTCCTTCGTCCCTTCAGGCGCCTCATTTCTTCTTTCTATTTTATCACGGCAGGAGCAGTTTCTTCATCCTATCGAAAAGCACTTCCACCGGTTCAGCCGCCGGCAATATCACGTCGGATCCTTCCACGTAGGAAGCCTCCCGCGATTCCAGTCTCGCGCACATATTCCTGTACGCGGTCTCCTTATCCGAAGCCTGAAGAAGCGGCCTGGTCGTATCGTCCTTGACCCGCTCCCAGATGGTATCCGCGTCCACCTTAAGGTAGATCACCACCGCCTTACTTTCAGAAAGAAGCACGCGGTTCTTTTCCTGCGTCAGTACGCCGCCGCCAAGGGAAATGACCTCGGAGCCCGGTGTCTCGAGCACGGCCCTAAGGACATCGTGCTCCATCCTGCGGAAGGTCTCTTCGCCGTCTTTTTTAAATATCTCGGTGATCGGGCAGCCCGCGATTTGAACGATCCGCTCATCGAGATCGAGGAACGGGATCTTCATGTCCTCGGCGATCCGTCTTCCGATGGTGGTCTTGCCCGCGCCCATGAACCCCGTCAGCACGATCTTCATGGGGTTCTTCTCCCAAAGTTTCTTTCTCACATCCGGCAGGATCGCTGCCAGTCTTTCGTCGTCAAAATGCGCGTCCGGCGCCCAGATCTTCTCGGCCGCGATGGCCTGATTAAGGAGCATCTTTAGGCCCGAAACCGCGGTTCCGCCCTTCACGGTTTCGTCGCCCTGTGCCCCCGCTCCGGATGTCATGCCGGCTCGAACCTGCATGCAGGACTTCGTCGGACAGGGATTATAGATCGTATCGAAAAATGTGCCGCCTGGTGAAAGCAGATCAAGATGCGGTGCCACATCATGGACATTCGGCCACATGCCGCAGGGCGTGCCGTTTAATACGACGTCAAAAGTACTTGTCCCGGAACCGTCTTCGCCGCCTGTCATGGAAGCTGCCTCTGTCGCACCGGCCAATTCTCCGGCCGTTGCTTTGCCCGAGGCCGTTTCACCTGTGTCCGCATCCGTCACCACGCATACCTTCTCGTACCCCTTTTCCTTGCACTCATTCACAAGAGCCAGTGCTTTTTCCTCCGAACGGGCCCAAACCGAAAGATCCGCGCCGGCCTTCAGGGCTTCGATGGCCATCATGCGGGCCACGCCGCCGGCTCCGAGAAGAAGGACTTTCTTTCCCTTCATGGGGATATTGCAGGACAAAAAACCGTCCACATCCGTGTTATAGCCCACACGGCCGCAGACCGTATTCGCTGCGCCGTACTCCTTCACCATCGGTGCGATGTCGTCGAGGAAAGGAAGGATGCTGACCTTATGCGGAATCGTGACATTAAAGCCCGTCAGATCACGCATCAGGATCGGCGCGTATTTCGGAAGCTCCTCCGGTGTGATTTCGTAGAGTTCGTATTTCCCGGAAATGCCGCTCGCCTCCATGATGCGCTCATGGATATACGGGGACATGGAATGCCCCAGCGGGCAGCCGATGAGGCCGGCCTTAATCACACTCATAACCGGCCTCCCGCAGAAGCGCATACGCCTCCACCACTTCTTTGGCAGTTCCGAGCAGAAGGCTCACCTGACCGCCCTCATACGTTCTGAAGTTGCGGATGTTGATATTACGGATATTGATATTGCCCTTCCCGAGAATGGCCGTGATACGGGCAAGTTCGCCGGGCTTATCGTCCACATACACCGTAAGTCCCGCCGATGCTTCCAAGGCCCCTCTCATGTTGCTGTCAAGGTGATCCCGGTAGCAGGCACCCTGTGTGAAGAGTTTCTCCAGGCCGCTTTCATTGTCCGCCGCAATCGTATTTCTCCATCGGGAAAGAAGATCGATATAGTCATCCAGTACGGGAAGCAGAGTTTCTTTGGAATTCTCCGTGATCCCTGCCCACAGCTTCGGATCGGAAGAAGCGATACGGGTGATATCCCGAAATCCTCCCGCCGCCATGCGTCCGAGGGCGCCATCGTCCTTCTCCGCAAGAAGAAGCGACAGGCTGCTGGCCACGATATGCGGAAGATGTGAAACCGCCGCTACGCGCATGTCATGCTCTTCCGCAGTCATATACATCGGAATCGCACCGATCTTCCTGATCAATGCTTCAAGGCCCATCAGTTTCTGAACGGGGATCGAGGAGTCTTCAGGAAGACAGAGCACATAGAGGGCATTTTCAAAAAGAGAGCCACTGCTGCAGGCATAACCGTGACGTTCGGATCCCGCCATCGGGTGTCCGCCGATGAAGTTGGGAAGACAAATCGATTTCATCACCGGCCGTTTGACCGAACCGACATCCGTAATTACGCCGATATTCAGTGCCGCCAGTTCCGGCTCCATCTTCGTGATGGCATCGATCGGTGCACAAAGAATGACCAGATCGCACCCTTCAAGAATCGAAAGGTCATCTGTGCTGAACTCCGTTATCGTTCCTTCTTTTCCGGCCAGCTCCCCGGCCTTCGGATCCGGGTCGATACCCACGATCTCCTGCACATCCGTACGCTGCCGGATCGCCTTGGCCAAAGAGCCTCCGATCAGGCCCAGTCCAACGATTCCCGCCTTACGGATCCCCACAGGTTTTGCCTCTTCTATCATTGCCTCTACCTCGGTTTTTGAAAGTAGGTACATTATAGCATGAAGACGCCCTCACCGCCTACGATAACCCACAGAAAAGCCGTGAATCGACAAGGTTTGTGTGCGAAACAGGAAAAAAGAAAACACTCCTTGCGGCTTCGAACAGTTTGCTTACGCAAAACTCGCCGCGCGGAGTGTTTTCTTTTATTCATTCCTACATCTTTCGCTCATCGGCTCTTCTGCAGGATTCTCATGCATTTCGCATCACTGGCTTTCCTGCAGGATCACCATCACGCGGTTCTGGATCACCGCTGCCACATCGTCCACCGATTTTTGGCCGACGAAGTAGGCTGCCGCCTCTTCTTTTACCACGGCAAGGATGGCCGGATAGGTCGCGATCTTCCTGTCGATATGCTCGACCTGATCAATGAACTTCGTGATGTCAGCCTCCTCGATCGTCTCGACCGGCCGGACATGAGGATCACCCTGCATATCCTGCTTCATCTTCTCCACTTCCTTAGCCTGTAGTTGGACCCGCTCATCCAAAGCGGCGCGGTTCACCGGGATTCCGAATCGCCCGCCCAGGGCCATCTGTGAGGTTTCCTCCAGAAGATACTTCACGAAGTCCCAGGCCTCCTCCTTGTGTTTCGAGAAGGATGAGATCGCAATCGACAAATTCGCCGTCGCGCCGAATCCCGAACCGGAAGAGGAAGGGTATCCCATGTAGGAGATCTTTCCCTGATTAAGGTTCCGGTAATCGGCGATTTCTCTTGCGCCATCGAGAAGATAGGTCACCATGACCCAGAGCCCCGCGTCTATACCGTCGAGGACCGGATCGCCTTCATAGTCATCACCCAGATCCTGCCGTTCCCTCTGCACTTCGCAGAGCTTCGCAATCTCAAGGAGCGATTTAAACTCGGGAGAATCGAACTTCGCTTCGCAGGAAGCATAGTCGACGAAGTAAGCGATATCGCTGCAGAGCATCTTCTCCATAAGACCCTCGGCCTTTTGGCTGAAGAACGCCGTCGTCCCATCCGGTAACTGCCGGACCACAGAAAGGAAATCCGAGTACGTCCAGCCGTACCGGCTCCCGCAGATATCCGAATTCCCGAGAAGGCCCTGACCCTGTACGAGCAGCGGCATCTGGAACAGTTTTCCGTCCGTTTCAAAAGCTCTGAACACGTTATCGAAGTACTGACTTCTTTCGATCCCGGATGTCCCGTCGACGAAAGGATTCAGATCGCAAAGGATCTCTTCGTTTTCGAACTCTCCGAAATCCGTGAAATTCATCAGGAGATCCGGACCGGTTCCGGACTTCATGTCCAGAAAGATCTTGTACGCCATATCCGCATTTCCCGCATTGACGGGCATGACCGAGTTGACATCATCCCTCGTGTCATAGGTCATAACGCGGGCCTTGCCGTCCGGACGTTTGTTGTAATCGATCAGAAGATCGATGAGCGTGGAATCATAAAGACCGTAGGCACTCAGGTGAAGAAGTGTTTTTCCCGCATGGGGATTTGTTGCCGTCCTCTTAAAGTGCGTCACATAGGCACTTTCTTCGTCCGCCTCGATATCGTACTCATACTCCAGGAAACAAATCTCCCCTTCCGAGATCATCTTGCACGTGTCAGTCTTCAGGTTATACCAGTTGATATCCGTCTCATTCCAGTTAATAACGGCTTCCATATCACCGGTCAGAAGATCCACCTTGACGATGCCGTTGGACCCGACTGCGAAACAGGCATTCTCGCCCTGGAAAACCGTATCCGGCACCTTCGACGAGATCTCGATCATATCGCCAATTGGGTTTCCTGTTGCTTCATCGATCTCCCGGATATAGCGTTTCACAGGATAGTCCCAGTCGTTGATGTAATATAGATAGATCTTCCCGTCTATGAAAAACGCATCATGAACCGACCCGTTCTGCATAGAAGAACGCTCGTCCGGGGCCAGACACCAGAGTTCTTTTCCGTTTTTATCCACAAGGATCACTGCACCCAAATTGGAAAGAAGGATATTCCCGGAAGGAAGGATCGTCGACTTACCGTTCCAGGAAGACAGATGATACTCCGTGTAGCTCAGCGGTTCTTTTCCGATCTGTTCTCCCTTGTCATTAAACATGAGGATATCCGCATAAAAACCATCACTCATCGTGATCTCGGTCATACCGAGATTCCCGTCCGCCGTTTCAAAAGCCATGCCGGGCGAGGAATCCAGACTATCCACCAAAAGCGTGAACTGATATTCTCCGGACGCATTAAAGACGGCCAGACCCTGCTCGTAATAGTCCGAAGCGATCCTTACGAATTCATCGTATTCATCCGGGAACTTGATCTGATCAACCTGTTCCTGGACACCCGGCGGAAATTCGTACTTGCGATAGATCTCCTTCACGATGTATTCTCCGACGAAGGCCGGTTCACCTACGGACCAATCCTCCTCAACTTTTTTCGAAGGATCCGATGGAACAGTAAGTTCCCATCTCTCCACGTCGTAATAGGGATCCTCAGGTTTCACGATATCTACCGTGTAGTCCACGTTGTTATTGGGATTATCCGGATCCATCGTCACACGCGTCGGCAGATCCGAAGGATTCGATGAATCACCCGGATCCGACTTCTTACACGCACTTGTAAATACGATCGATACCGCTAGAAAAACACTGGCCAGCTGCCTTATCTTTCTATTCCCCATATGCCTGCCCCCTTATCGGATAACTACTTATCTTTATCGGATAGGTACTCATCCTCATTCTACGCGGACAAGATTACAACCGGGTAACGCCCGCATCTCGTTTTCGCTATATGGCGCATCAGCCCCGCTCGTTGATCACCGTTGCCGTCCGGTTCTGGATATTCTTCGCCACATCCGCCGCTGAGCGGTTCCCGAGGATATAGCCCTCGGCTTCTTCCTTGATCAGAAGGAACACCGTCTTGTCAAAACCTCTGACAGATTGGATGTTTTCCAGAAGTGCAATCGCCCGTTCGACCGTTTTTTCATCAAGCTGCGGAAGACTTGTGAGATATTCCTGCATATATCCGACACCCATATTTTCCATCGATTCCCTATAAAGGTCAACCTGATGGCGGAGCACCTCTTCACAGGCCTTTCGGTGGACCGGGAATCCTTCGACCGCATCCGCACATTCTTCCTGCGTCGGCTGGTCAAAAAGGAATTTCACGAAATCCCATGCTTCTTTCTGGTAAGCGGAAGAATTGGAGATGCCGATACTCAAGTTATACTCGACCGAGAATCCTCCTTTTTCATTTCCGGGACAGCCGATGAATTCGACATTTCCGTCATTTACCGCATCGAACTGGGCAAATTCCAGAAGATGGGTCAGTCTTCCGAATGCTCCGGCCGTCATACCTTCCTGCATGAAGTGGACGTCGGGATTGGTACCCATATAGAAATCCGCGACCGTGCTCTCGAAGATTTCTCCTTCGGATCTGGATGAACCCAGTTCTTTTACGGCTTCCAGGATGTTCAGAAACTTCGGGTCATCGAAGTGGACCGCTTTATTCTCGTAATCGATAAAGGTCCTTCCCTCTCCATAGATAAGCGTTTCCAGAAGCTGTGCCCAGTTTTTCTCCGGGATCATGGTCATGCCGTTGGGAAGGCTTTTGGAAATAGACAGCAGATCCTCATAGTTCCATGTTGTTTTTCCATTAGCATACTGCTTATCGATAACCATTCCATAAGCAATGAAATTGGCCGGGATCTGATAAAGGTGTCCGTCCTTTTCACATGCACGGAAAATATGATCGAAGTAGTCATCGCGATTCAGTCCGTTCTCTCCGTCGATAAACGCATTCAGGTCACAAAGGACCTTCTCGTTATCAAACTGGCTGTACTCACCGAAATTGATAAGGATATCCGGTCCCGCTCCGGAAAGCATATCCAGATAGACCTTATCGACTGTCTGGGAAACGATCTCCGCTTCGCTCAGATCCTCCGGAGGGAAGGGTGTCGACATGATCGAGTAGTCCACATACTCGATCCGGATATCTTTACTTGCATCCAGATTATAATCGACGATCCGGTCCATCAGCACATTGGGGATCATCGCTGAATTTATCGGCGCGGCCACGGTGAGGATCTTCTTTCCGGCATGCGGATTCTTCTCCTCTTTAGTAAGTTTGACAAGATAGTTCCGGGGCTGCCCGCTTGTTTCAAAGTACGGATCATCGCCGGTCGTGAGACTTCTGACGAAATACAGTTCATCCTCTGAACGGACATATAAGGCGCTGATCCCGTTACGGTTCACATCCAGGTCGTTCCAGGAAAAGAGCGTTTTCGTTGTCGTTCTTCCTACGATATCGACCTTTTCCATACCGTTTCCGTAGAGATAATAGATACCGTCATTCCCCTGCGAGAAAGAAAGTCCGTCTGATTCGATCCGCTGACTTCCGAGTTTTCCGGAAGAAAGATCAAACTCGCGTAAGCAATCGGCGCTTATGCCGTCCTCCGCATCCGGAAGCCACAGCAAAATATAGTATTTTCCGTCCTGATGAAAGAGTCCCTGAATCACTTCCCCCTCAGTGACCCGGTCGGTTACGATGCATTTTCCCGACGCATCAAAGAGCATGACATCACTCCAGCCGACGCAGAGGAATCCGCCATCTTCCGTCATCGCGATATCGCTGAACATGCAGTCCTTGCAGTCCAAGTCGAAAAGCTTTACCAGTTCACCCGAGTCGGTCACTTCTACGATCGAGTACGTCATGATCCAATCCGGAGCCTGGCCGTAATTTTCAAGAAGTGCCAGGAGCTTCCCGTCTTTTCTTTCGAACATCTTAGTAACTGAAGGGCTTCCCGGCCCGCCATAAGGGATCGTACAGCGGATACTTCCGTCCAGGTTATAAACGATCACGCCGCTGTCCGAATAACGGGCAAACTCATTCATGAGCCTCTCGCCATCTTCCTCAGAATAGCTCAAAGGATTCATGATGTATTTCTGATACTCTTCCTGAAGCTCTGCCGGTATCACATACGTGATATCATAACTGGTGGTCACGCATGAACTTAGAGCCGTAAACCTGCCCATCATAGCCGAATCCAAAACCAGATCCGGATCCGCCTTCGGAATGGGAAGTTCGATCTGTTCGGCACGATAGTACGGATCGCTTTCCTGAACCGTTTTCACGGCCTTTCCCGATTTCTTCTTCGAGCACGCTACCGACGGCATTATCAAACTGAAGCAAAGGATACCTGCAGATATGCATTTGAGCGTTTTTTTCATGACTCTTCTCCCCGATCCATTCATGAATTTCCATTGTAATTTCATTATATAGACCCTACATCAAGGAAAAATGACGTATGCGTCATTCTCACCGTGACGATTCCGTCATACATCCCGAAGTTCCTTTCCCGAAGTTTTTTCCCAAAGGTCTTTCCCCGAAGATCTTTTCCGGCAAAAAGATCCGGCGGGAACCGCATCATGCCATTCCCGCCGGACCCGCTTTCACTTTTTTCGCTTTTGCTCGTCCTTACTTATCCTCTTTCACGCTTTACGGTATTGCTCGTCCTTACTGTTTCGATCAGCCTCTGGCCTCGAAATCCTCATCGATTGCTTTTCTCCAGGCCGTCCCCGCCTTGCCGCGCTTTCTCACACTGCCGATGGCCTCGCTGAGGCACTCATAGTTCAGCGCCGTGCCGGCCGCATCGCAGTGGTAGTTGACCGCATTTTCCTTCGCGATACCAAATCTTCCTGCCGTCTCGATCGCATCAATGTTCGCACCCAGGAACAGGAACTCCCATCCCTTGCCCTTCTTCTTCTCGATCATCTTCTTGACCTTGTCCGAAGAATACTCGCGGCTACTGTTCTCCATTCCGTCCGTCGTGATCACGAAGATCGTGTGCGCCGGCACATCCTCTTCCCGGACATACTTGTGTATCCCGCTGATGTGATGGATCGTAGATCCGATCGCATCCAGAAGCGCCGTGCTGCCTCTTACAAAATAATCCTTTTCGGTCATCTCTTTGATCTCCGAGAGTTTCACTCTGTCATGCAGTGTCTCCACTTTCGAATCGAAAAGCACTGTGGTGACGTAGCATTCGCCGTCCTCTTTCTTCTGCTTATTGATCATGGAGTTAAAGCCTCCGATCGTGTCGCTCTCCAGGCCTCCCATCGAACCGCTTCTGTCGAGAATAAAGACGATCTCCGTGATGTTGTTCTTTGCTTCGCTCTTCTTTGCTGCCTCGATCTTCTCTTCCTTCGTGTTCTTTTTATCTGCATTCCAAGTAATCTTTTTCATGTTCTTTTCCTCCTTAAACTTGTTGCGGTCTCTACTGTCCCGAGGCTCTGCGCCCTTCGCCGCCGGACATTTTCGATCCTGCGGTTGTCAGGATGTTCCCCGGGCTGCCGGTGCATTTCGCGCCGCCACATCTCTTTCTTACAAGTTCATTAAACAGGAAAAATGATTCCAAAAGGTCGCCCATCAAGCGACAAATACAAAACGCATAAAACGTGCTTTCGCTATGTCCATGCACTGGAGATTATTCCGGCTGGATGTCGATAATGCAGTACTCGGAAACCGTTCCGCTCTTATACGGAATCGCCCAGTCCGCGATACCTGAAGTCACGATAAATGTCGTATTGTCTTTGACCTTCAGTCCGTAAGTTGCATCGTTCGCACCGAGGAGATCGCTCAGAATTCCGACCGGGAACATCTGTCCGCCATGGGTATGTCCGCTCAGGACCAGATCGCACCCCGCCTGCGCCTCGGCCGCATAGTCGTTCGGCTGATGGTCCAGCACGATGGTGTAATAGGCGGGCTGGATAAACATCAGGAGACGGTCGATCGTCATGCGTTCCATACTGCGGTCATTGCGCCCGACAAGATAATACTTATCCGCAATCAGGACGGACTCATCCTCAAGGACGGTCACATCGTTCTTCCGAAGTTCCGAAAGCAGATCGTCATACGAGAAGCCGCGGTTATCGCTATACCCGGCATCGTGATTTCCGGGCACATAATACACGCCGTAGGTCGTATTCATTTCTCCGAGTGCCGCACAGCTTCTCACCATATCCGTTTTACTGGTGTCGTCATCTACAAAATCACCGGCGATAACAAGGATATCCGGATGCTGCTCCTCGATCGTTTTCATGTGTTCGGCAAAGCCGTTTCCGTCAAAACAGGCACCGACATGCGAATCCGCAATCAGCGCGACGCGCAGCGGCGGCACATCTT
The DNA here is from genome assembly GCA_017620475.1 of Clostridiales bacterium. Lineage (GTDB taxonomy): Bacteria > Bacillota > Clostridia > Saccharofermentanales > Saccharofermentanaceae > Scatonaster. The sequence goes on from JAFZQI010000045.1 coordinate 52,498, forward strand.
TGTCGGTCTTGATCGTGTACTCGGTCTTACACACATGCACCGCCAGATAGTAGCAGACCGCCATGTAGATCACCGTCAGAAGCATCGCCAGAATACCCGCCATCCAGAAAGGAACCGTCTTCTCTTGCGGACGTTTTCTCTCATTTTGTTCTTTCGCATCATTCTTCCGAACGACCCATTCCACAAACTTCATCAATTGTTCCAGCAAAGCCCAGAAAACGATCAAGTGAAGTACCGGCACGATAAGAATATAGGGCCACACCACACAGCCGAGGATCAGAAGGATCATGACCGCAGCCGCGGCTCCCGTCGCCACAGAACGCTTTTTCTTCGGAACATCCTCTGTTTTTTCCCCGAGAAGGAAAAGCCTTCTGAAACGGGAAAACAAATACGCAAGCCCCACGATAAGGAGGATCGCCAGAACCGCTATTAAGATGAAAAACCAATGCATCATGTTAACTCTCTTTTCTTTCAGCAGAAACGGCAGCCGTATTGCCCCGTATACCCATCACCAGTGCCCCCGTCGGACAGCTACGCAGGCAGTCCCCGCATCGGACACACTCCATGCTGTTGGGGATCTTTGACGGATCGATGTTCATTTTACATGCTTTCGCGCATGCATGGCAATCCACACACTTTCCCGTATCCAGGTGCATTCTGTAAAGGGCGAACCGGTTAAAGAATCCGTAGAAAGCACCCAGCGGGCAGAGATATCTGCAAAAGGGCCTCCATACGATCAGTCCGGAAACAAGAATAATCAGAAGAACGATCAGTTTCCAGTGAAAAAGAGCTGCCATCTGCGGGCGTATCGACTTATTAACGATCGCCATCAGAATGCCGGAGATCGTTCCCGACGGACAGACATATTTGCAGAACGTCGGCGTCAGCGGAATGCATAGCGGCAGGATGATCACCAGAACCAGAAGCACAGCATACTTCAGGTATCTCAAATACTTGTCCAGGAAGAACTTGTTCTTCTTGAAAAAAGGGATCAGATAGATCAGGTCCTGCAGAAATCCGAACGGGCAAAGAAGCCCGCATACGGCTCTTCCCAAAAGCGCGCCGGCAAACAGCAGAATACCCAGAACATAGTACGGGAAACGGAAAGTCCTGGCACTTAGGAAACTCTGCAGCGAACCGACCGGACAGGCGCTTACCGCTCCCGGACAGGAGTAACAGTTTAGTCCCGGCACGCAGACTTTCTTCGTCGCACCCGTATAGATCTTTCCGGTAAAGAATCCCTTGAAGTTGGCATTCTGAATCAGTACCGCCACAGCCTGGATCCCCATATGGACGCCCTTGCCGGATCGTATGGATGGTTTTTCTTTCGATGATCTATCCAATTCCGACACACTCCATACAGATCCGGATAGCTTTAGTCAGCACGGATCTCTCCTGCCCGAGAACGACCCCGGTCACGATCAGCGCAGCGGCTGCAAGAATCAGCACCACGGCAACAATATTCTTCTTTTTTTCGGTTAATCTCTTCATAGACAACTCTCGTGTCTTCGCCTGCACAGCACGCGGGTACAGCTTATACATGGAACTGCAGCACCATATTGAAAGCTGCATGTCCTGATGTTCTCAGATGTACTGCTTGATGATCTGCATCCATCCGTTATAGTCTTTACTGCCAACGACCGTCTTCTCCCCGTCAGACATATCGATGACATGCCCGTTCTGATCCACAAAGATCGTCGTCGGAACATATCCCGTCTGAAACGGGTCAAATGCACTTGTATAGAAACAGATCGGATACGTGATCCCGGCATCTGCAAGGACAGATTCCACATCCTCTTCCATTCCTTCCGTCGAATACACGCCGATGATTGCAAATCCCTGATCCTTGTACTCTTCGTAGATCTTTTCCAGTTCGGGCATCTCCTCGACGCACGGTCCGCACCAGGGCTCCCAGAAGTTGATCATGGTCAATTTGTTCTCGGCAAAAACACTCTCGCTGATCTGGTTTCCGTCTCTGTCCGTAATGGAGAACGTGATCTCCGGCTGGAAATCTCCGTTAACTGTTTGGGGAGCTTCTGTCGTTTCTTTTGTTGTGTCCGTCTCTTCATCGGAAGTGTCTTCCACTTCTTCCGTAGTTTTCTTCGTAACCTTCTTTTTCTTTTTCGTTTCTTCCTTCTTGCTGCAGCCGGCGCCGACACTCACCACCAGCATCATCGCAGCCATCAGAAGCGCCATTCTTTTCTTCATAGAGTTTCTCCTTTTTATTCTTTTTCCCCGGGAAAGAACCGGAAGTCCGAAAACCCCGCTTTCCCTTCTGTGACCTTCGTCGAATACATAAAAAGCCCGAATCTCGCTCCGGTAAAATGGTCCAACCGGAATCGGAGCTTATGCGGTTTCCCGATATTTTGCCACGACCCGTCCCGATCGGTCAAGCAGACCGCCTCATCTTTTTCATTTTCGAAAAGCACTTCCATCCGGACTTTCACCGGTTCATCATCTTTTCCGCTGACCCGCAGCACCTGTGCTTCTCTCTCTTCCAGCTTCGTTCCGGCAACCGGACTTAGATCCCAAGGTCCCTCTTCACTTTTATGCCCGTACATAACCTCGAAGAGTTTTCCGTCACGCCGTTCGACCCCGACCCAGCAATAATCGCCCTGTAGCGCCACAAGCCCTGCACAGTCGCCCTCCGAAAGGTGTGCGCAGTCGATCGTGACTTCCGCGGCACAGGACGGATATATCATCCTCTGGGTGATCGTATTTTTGGCATGGTTGATATTCAGGCTCAGTTTGTCTGAGGTGATCCAGAACTTCCCGCTTTGTTCATCCCGATAAACCAGGCGGAGGTCCGGCTCATGATTGAACTGCCAGAAGCTCCGCATCCCGAAACATCCGAACTTCCTTTTGAAATCCGGAGAGAAATCCTCCCGAAGTCCCTCTTCCCAGGTGAATCCATACTTGAAATCATCGCTTCCCGCAAGCGGTGCATACCCGTCCTCACACGTTTCGTGAAGCAAGGGATCGCACGCTTCTTCTGCCACGAGGCAGGCATCCGACACGGGAAGAGTAAGTTCCGAAGGAGCCTTCCCGTCGATTCCGAATACGGGGCGATCGTCTTCCCATGTCATCGGCACGACCACGGGGATACGCCCGATTGCACCGCTGTCCTGGAAAAGCACGGCGTTCCATACTCCGTCTGCTCCGCAGACGATACCGCCTTGCGCGATGCCGGAATTCCGAAATCCCATATCGTCATTAAACACATCACCGCCCGTAAAATCACCCTCCAGGGAGTCGGATGAAAAACATGCTTCCACACGCCGCCATTTCTCTTCCAGAGAATGGATCATAAAAAGATAGTACCGCCCGTTGATTTTATATAGGTGGGAACCCTCATAGCCCAGAGGCGTCTTCTCCGAATCCTGAAGGAGAAGACGATTCAGTCCTCCCTCCTTCGGACCGCGAAGATCCGCATCCAATTCCGTCAGATAGATCTGCCGGTTGCCATACACCACATAGACCCGATCGTCATCGTCGAAAAGAAGCGAACAGTCGTGGTAAAAACCGGATATCTCGCTTTTGCGCCAGGGACCTTCGATCTTCTCTGCCCGGTACAGATATGTCTTTTGGGTATCGTTGCACACGAAGGCCACATAGAATGTCCCCTTGTGATAGCGGAGACTGGCCGCCCACATCCCCTTGCCGTACACGTATTTATCTTCCTGCAGGCACTGCGCCGGAGTACTGTCCAAAAGGTCAAAGACATATGCCGCATGCTCCCAGTTTAGAAGATCGTAAGAACGAAGGATCTGTCCTCCCGGAAGAAAATGCATTGTAGTGGAGATCATGTAATATACGCCATCGGCAAAGATAATATCCGGATCCGGGAAATCCATTCTTAAGATGGGATTGCTTCCGGTACTCATTCTACCCATATACATGCCTTTCTGCTTCTAATCAAGCCGCGTATGCTTCATACACTGCTATCTTCCCTTGAAGATGATGATCGGTATCGGCGGACAATTGCTCCGGTTTACAAACGGCATCTCGACGACCGTATACCGTGAACTGTCGATCGTCGGCAGATACTCAAGGAGTGCATCTTTTTCCTCAAAGCCGGTCTCCCGGCCATAGTAGAGGATCAGCGTCATGATCCCGCCGTCCTTAAGAAGTTCCAGTCCCGCTTCGATCGCCGGGATACTGGTCTCCTTCTTCGTAAAAATATTATGGTCGCCTTTCGGAAGCCATCCGAAATTAAATGTGATGCAGGATACCGTTTCCGGATCCGCGTATTTTCTCATCTCACTGTGACTTTCCAGATACACATCCGCCCGATCTAAAAGGCCTCTTTTCTCAAGAAGTTCCTTTGTACTTTTTACCGCATCTTCCTGAATATCAAAAGAGAGCACATGCCCGGAACTTCCTGCAAGTTCACAGAGAAGCGCCGTGTCATTTCCGCGTCCGGCGGTGGCATCGATGCAGAGATCGCCTTCCCGAACGTGTTCACGGATGACTTTGGAGATAATGTCGAGCGCACTAAATGAAGGCCGTCTGTCCATGTAAACTTACAGTTCTCCGATATGTTCCTGTCCGATCTCCAGGATCGACTTAACATGTCCGTCTGCCAATTCGTAGCAGATCGCCTTCCCTGCGCGGGTACTCTTGACCAGTTTATTCTGCTTAAGGATCTTCAGCTGATGGGACACCGCCGATTGATTCATTTCCAGTTCGCTTGCCAGATCTCCCACACAGAGCGATCCCTGCATAAGCGCATATAAGATACGGATACGCGTTGAATCTCCGAACACTTTAAAGAGATCAGCCAGATCGTAGAGCTGCTCCTCCATCTTCTTATTTTCCGTCTTCTTGGTTGTTTTCGGCATGATCGTTACCATCCTTCCTTATCAGAGGTCTTTCCTGTTCTTCTTCCTCCGGATCACCGTTAAGCACCGCCAGTATCCTTCGGGCCACGACCTTCGGCGTGGTATGGAAGGTCCGGATACGGATGTCCGCATATCTCATATAAAGCGGTTTTCTCTCACGGTATACGCTGGCAATCGTCTGGTTCGGTGCCAGGACCACTCCGCGTTTCTTCGGATCGCCCATCCTTCTTCGAAGCATAGGAAGATCCGTTTCCAGATAGATCACCGTCGCAACGGAATTCAGATACATCATGCCATACTGGCAGAATACGGCACTTCCTCCCGTTGCCACGACCTTCGGAGTATTATCCAAAGACAGAAGAGCCTTCTCCTCTGCAGAAAGGAAATACTCCATTCCCTTCTCCTGCTGGATCTTCTCCAGCGGCATTCCTTCTTCTTCACGTATCAGATTATCCGTATCGATGAAGGGTACTTCCAGTTCCTGAGCAAGGATCCGGCCGATCGTGGTCTTCCCACATCCGGGCATACCTATGAGGACGATCATTTTGTCCAACATAGTATCCCTCCTTTCCGGCCGATTCACTTGCGCATTCTATTACTAGTATACCAATTCCTTCGCATATTCGTTGATGCAAAAAGAAACTCTTCGTAAATATCTCGAAATTTCGTGCAACTTCTCTTATTTTCCATCCGCACCGCCTTTGCTATAATGGTTCCTGTTTGAAAGATATCCCATTTCTACGAGGCATTTCCACCATGGCTGCAGCGGCGTATGACCAGAAACAATTTAAGAAGATGACCGAGTCTCCGGTCTGTCCTTTGATCTGCCGGCTGGCCATCCCCACGACAGTGAGCATGCTCGTTACCGGTATCTACAATACCGCCGATACATATTTCGTTTCCCAGCTTGGTAAAAGCGCCTCCGGCGCAGTCAGCGTCGTATTCTCCCTTATGGCCTTGATCCAGGCCATCGGATTCACCCTGGGCATGGGCGCCGGAAGCATCATTTCACGCTCCCTCGGTGCCAAGGATCGGGAGACCGCCGGACGGGCTTTGTCTACCAGTTTCTTCTCCGCTCTGGGTATTGGAGCCCTGATTACGGCACTGGGTCTGATCTTTCTTGAACCGATCATGAACCTTCTCGGATCTACGCCGACCGCACTTCCTTATGCGAAAATCTATGCCCGTTACATCCTTTTGGGCGCTCCCATCATGATGGGAACCTATGTACTCAATAATCTCTGGCGCTGGGAGGGCAAAGCCGTCTTCTCCATGATCGGTATCGGCCTGGGCGGCGTCCTCAATATCTTCCTTGATCCGCTCTTCATTATGGAGCTGGATATGGGGGTAGCTGGTGCAGCCATCGCTACACTCCTTTCCCAGTGCATCTCATTCATCCTTCTTCTTGTACCGGTCATTCTCAAGAAGAATGTCGCCAAACTCAGCATCCGCAACTTCTCCAAAGATCTGTCCTTCCACGGCAATATCTGGTTTACCGGACTTCCTTCCCTTCTTCGTCAGGGGCTTGCCAGTCTGTCGACCATTTTTCTGAATCTTCAGGGAGGAAACCTGGCCGGCGATGCGGCACTCTCTGCAATGGGTATTTTCTCTAAGGTCACCATGCTGATCTTCTGCGTCCTTCTGGGTATCGGACAAGGATATCAGCCGGTACTAGGCTACAACTTCGGCGCGAAGAAGTGGGATCGTATGAAGACCGCTTTCACCTTCACCTGGATCTTCGGAACCTCCATCATGCTGGTGTTCGCGGTTCCGCTATTCTTCTTCGCCCCACAGCTGATGCCGCTCTTCATCGATGATGCGGAAGTCATCTCCATCGGAACCCGGGCACTCCGTCTGGAAGCTTTCATCCTTCCTCTTCTGACGGTCAACGTCATGTGCAACATGACCTTCCAGTCGATCGGCGAGCGCTTCAAGGCATCGTTTCTGTCCTGTCTGCGCCAGGGTTTCTACTTCATTCCGCTGGTCCTTCTGCTCCCGCACTTCTTCGGCATCTCCGGAATCGAGGCCGTCTACCCGGTATGTGACCTTCTTACCTGCATGACCAGTGTTCCCTTCGCCGTTCATTTCCTCTATAGACTGACGCATGGCCGGCTCTCGGCTCAGCAGCAGGCAAAAGAAGAAATCTGAACCTGACCTCCGCTTCTGCGAAGAGGCGGTATACCTGTTCACCCGTTCTTTCCTTCTGAAGAAAAAAGTCATCCTTACTCACCTCATTTACTCCGGAAGAAGTTCGCACCAAAGTCTCGACTTCATCTCATTAAGCGCATATCTCGGATTCTGCGGAACTTCGATATGCAGATGGTCATACCAGGACTTCCATAGATACTCATACACATTCTTCTCATCATAAAGAACAGGAAGATGCAGTTTCTTCATCAGCGTCACCATCGTCCCTTCTTCCCGATGGACAGCCGCCATCTGATGGGTCTTATCGTAGACCAGAAAATTCATATCCAGGAACCTTTTTTCGAAGTAATCGGCAAGCGCCGGAAGTACCCGGTTCCTCGGGGTGATACAGGAAATCATCACATCCGAATACGAACGGAATTGCAGTTTCCCCTCAATATTCTTCACCTCCGAGCGGTAACTTCCACTGGACTGAAGGATCGTGAGGATCAGTTCCTCCTGTTTCTTCATATCCGAAAGCCCGGCCTGCTCCCAGTTCTCCAAAGACAATACCGCTCTTCCCCGGTCATATCCGAGGCGGATATACCGGTAAAGTTTGATTTCTTTATTCGGAAGATGGGTAAGGAAAGCCTCCTTCACAATATCCTGTGCTTCGATCCCGATCTTGCGGCTCAGTGATACATACACGCTCTGCGCCTGATTCCAGTTCGTCGGGATCCATACCGCTGTTTCACCAAGGAGCGGAAGCCCCTCTTCCACATAGATATGCTTCGGTACCTCCTGTCGCACATAGCTCTGGTAAATGCAGCACAGAAATCCTTCAAAAGTTCCATCATAGATATATTCCAGATCATTCTCCACGCCCGGCGCCTCCTTTCTTAAACGAATTTATGTTCGTTTTTATTATGGTGAGGTCATTATAATACCGAACGTTTGTTTCTGTCAACGGGGATTTCTGTTTAGATTTTGTACTCCTGATCACATATGGAAAGTACACTCATGCGGTGTGTTACGATGATCACCGTACGGTCCGTCATGGATCGCAGATTTGCAAGAAGCCTCTGCTCCGTCTTCTCATCAAGTGCACTGGTTGCTTCGTCCAAAAGCAATATCGGATGCGATGACATGACTGCTCTGGCAATCGCGATACGCTGCATCTGTCCTTCCGACAAACCGGCTCCCCGCTCGCCGAGTAGGGTTTCCAGGCCATCCTCCAATGTGTCCACAAACTCATCTGCACAGGAGATCTTCAGGGCTTCCCGGATCTTCTCCTCCTGCTGCATCTTCTCATTATCCTCGAAGCATACCACTTCCCGGATCGTACCGGACATCAGCTGATTGCCCTGCGGCACATATGCGAAAAGCTGTCTTTTAGCCTGATCCAGCGGAATCTTCCCTTTCGGGGTCTGCACATAGCACTGGCCCTCAGAAGGATGGTAAAGCCCCATCAGAAGCCGGAGCGCAGTGCTTTTGCCTGAGCCGGAATGGCCGGTGATGGCCACATACTCGCCTTTATTGACCGACAGGTTAAAATCGCGGAGCACGAAGGTCTCCTTCCTGTCTTCATCTTCGCTGCTGTACGCAAAGTCCACATGGTCAAAGCCCAGTTTGCTGAAATCCTCAACACCTTCCGTCGGGACATCATTACGGATATAAGGTTCCGCTTCCATAAGCCGCTCGGCGCTGGCCAGCATCGCATAGTATCTCGGAAGGATCCCGGTGATATTGGCGATCGGAGACTGGATCTGCGCAATCAGCTGAAGCACTGCGGTAAAAGTACCGTAGGAAACCGTTCCCTGAAGGATCCCGTATCCGCATACCAGCGCACCCAGAAGGAAAGTGCCTCGGAAGAATATTCCGTAGGCAACCTGAGCCAGATTAAAGAATCTGACTCTTCGCATCTTGGCATCCAGGTGCTTCTTCATTCGCTCGTCGGCACCCGCCTGCACATTTTCTTCCTGTGCGAAAGACCGTACCACGACCATATTCTGCAGATGCTCCGTCATATACACACGCAGATCACCATCCGCCTCCTGGATGCGGTGATAGAGCGCTTTCATCCTCTTTCGGAAAAGCATGGCCACCACGCCTACGATCACTCCCGTAGGTACCACGACATATGTCAGTATCGGACAGAGGATCAGCATATAGATCAGGGCACCCAGAAGCTGGACGATCATGCCGATCAGATCCGGAAGGATCTGGGCCATATTCTCAGAGATCACCAGCGTATCGGAAGTCAATCGGTTCATCCATTCTCCCGAATGGGTACCGGCAACATAGGAATAATCATCCCAAAGTAAAGTGTGGAAAAGCCTGGATTTAAAAGCATTTTCAAAAACGCCCTGCGCCCGGATCCGCAGCGGCCGGTATAAAGCCCGAAGGATCAGCTGGATCGCGACAACCGCCGCCAGGAAGATCGCCGCAGAGACAAAAGCACTGTGGTTTCCTTCTGCCGCCCGGTCGACCACATTCCGAAGGATCGCCGCCTGCACCGTTGCAAAAAGCGCCAAGGCGCTCTGGATCAGCGTCAGCCAGATCACATTCCACTTATGCTTTCCGGTCACCCGCCAAAGGAATTGCAGTGTAGGTTTATTCTTCTGCGTCTTACTCATCCGTCCCCGGCTCTTCTTTCTGATTCATACCCGCAAAGGCTACCTTTGCCGCTTCAATATCCATATTACAATATAGATCGTAAAAAGAAACACTTCTCATCAGAAGATCGATCAATTTCATGGTCTGACCAAGAGCCACCGGATCAGACGGACGGTACGTCTGCTGTACCAGTGTCGGATATTTCTCCATCGGATCGATGGGATGGATCTCATTTTTCTCCCCGCGGTTCAAAAAGCATATCGCCTTCAGCGGCACACACTTGTTCGTACTTAAATGGTGCTTCCCGTCCCATGGCGTACCACACGCCAGGACACGGTCCTTTTCGATCCGGATCAGCGGCTTGTCATCGTTGATCATCTGCGCCCGATCTCCGAAAAGCTCCCGCCAACGCTTCGTATGCGTGGATTTTCCCGTTCCACTTATCGCCGTGAAAAGGTACGCCTCATCGTCTACGGCGATGACTGAACCGTGCATCAGGACGATGCCTCTTTCCGGCATCGCCTCCGCGATCTGGCGATAGACCGCAAGTCTTTCCAGATACTCCGGCGGCCAGGTCACCCTCGGCGAGCCATCACGGTCATGGGCGCGATCGGATGTATTTTGCTCACGTGTCAGTTCCTCCGGGAGGACCTTCACGCGGATCGGCTCACTTTCCGAACCGTTCTGTTCAGACCCGATGTCACGGTCTCCTTCCGTCTCCCCGTCTCCGGAAACGCAATAAGGAGCCAGGAAGGCTTCTGTCTGCGGGTACAGACAATCCACCTCCACCGGCTCCTTTGCTAATGTAATTCTGATTATGTTACTCACACCCGACCTCAATCTTCCGAAGTACCAAGGCCTCGATCTTTCGAGAGGACCAGAGCTTCCTTCTTACGGATCACGATCTCGTCGTTCTCCGCGTCTACCAGCGCCGTAGAGCCGGCTTCAACGGTTCTGTCGAGAAGTGCCTCGGAGAACTTATCCTCGACCATCGACTGGATGACACGCTTCAGCGGTCTTGCACCGTACTGCGGGTCGTATCCTTTCTTCGCCAGAAGCTCTCTGGCCGCATCCGTAAGCTCGATTTCAATACCAAGCTCCTTGACCCGGTTGGAAAGTCCTGCGGTAAGAAGATCAACGATCTTCAGGATCGACTGCTTGCCCAGCATACGGAAGAAAATGATCTCATCCACACGGTTGATGAACTCCGGATTGAAGGCCTTCTTCAACTCTTCCAGCACAAGTTCCTTCGCTTCGCTATAGGACTTGCCGCCGTAGAGTCTCTCTGTATCGGCCTCATCAACGAACGGATCGTCGTCCTTCTTTTCCGTCGGCACTGAAAATCCGATATGGCGTCCTGCCGAGGTAGTCAGCATTCTGGCACCGATATTCGATGTCATGATGATGATCGTATTCTTAAAGTCGACCACACGTCCCTGACCATCGGTCAGACGTCCGTCATCGAGGATCTGCAGCATGGAGTTGAAGATCTCCGGATGCACCTTCTCGATTTCATCGAAAAGCACTACGGAATAGGGCTGGCGGCGTACTTTCTCCGTGAGCTGTCCGCCCTCATCGTATCCCACATAACCCGGCGGCGAACCGATGAGTTTTGCGGCATCGTGCTTCTCCATGTACTCGGACATATCGACACGGATCAGTGCATTCTCGTTACCGAACATGACCTCTGCCAGCGCCTTGGCCAGCTCCGTTTTACCTACACCGGTCGTACCGAGGAAGATAAAGGATCCGGACGGACGCTTCGGGTCCTTAAGTCCCAGACGGCTTCTTCGGATCGCCTTAGCGATCGCGGTCACCGCCTCATCCTGACCGATCACACGCTTCTTCAGTTCTTCTTCCAAAGTCTTCAGACGCTCGGCATCGCTCTCCGTGATCTTCTTTACCGGAATACCCGTCCAGTTGGCCACGATATCCGCGATATCATCTGGAGTCAGGGCCAGTTCCTTCTTCTCCTTGGAGCTGACGACCTGCTGGCGAAGCGTGCTGAGTTTCTCCTCAAGAAGCGTCTCCTCGTCACGCAGTTTCTGCGCAGTCTCGAAGTCCTGGTTGTTCACAGCTTCCTGCTTCAGTCTCATGATCTCGTTGATGCGCTCACCGATCTTCTTCGTCTCATCCGGTTCGGTCGAAGACTTGATACGGAGTCGGGATGCCGCTTCATCGATCAGGTCGATGGCTTTATCCGGAAGGAATCTGTCCGTGATATAACGGCTGCTCAGGATCACGGCGGCATCGATAGCATCGTCCGGGATCTTGATTCCGTGATGTTCTTCAAACTTGCTTCTGATACCTTTCAGGATCAGGATCGTGTCCGTCGTGCTCGGCTCTTTGACCAGCACCTTCTGGAAACGGCGCTCCAGCGCGGAATCCTTCTCGATGTGCTTTCTGTATTCATCCAGTGTCGTCGCACCGATCACATGCAGGTCGCCTCTTGCCAGGAGCGGCTTGAGCATATTGGCTGCATCCATCGCACCGTCGGCATTACCGGCACCCATGATGGTGTGCAGTTCATCGATAAAGAGGATCACGTCACCGGCTTTCGTCGCTTCTTCCAGAGCCTTCTTGAAACGCTCCTCGAATTCGCCTCTGTACTTGGTTCCGGCGACCATCGATGCCAGATCCAGCGAGTAGACTTTCTTTCCGGCCAGAAGGTCCGGAACATCTTCGTTGACGATCTTCTGGGCAAGGCCCTCGGCGATCGCCGTCTTACCAACACCCGGTTCACCGATCAGGCACGGATTATTCTTCGTGCGCCGTACCAGGATCTGCATGACTCTCGATATCTCCTCTTCACGGCCGATCACCGGATCGATGCGTCCTTCCTTGGCCTCTGCCGTCAGATCCTTGCAGAACTTATCGAGGGTCTTGGTCTTTCCTTCCTTCTCTTTATCCCGGGAAGTACCGCGTCTGGAAGAAGGTCTTCCCTTTCTGGCCGCAGCTTCGCCGCCGAAGAAACGGGCTACCGGATCCTCAGAAGAATCGGAATCTCCATCCGAATCCATATCATCGGCATCCTCATCTTCGTCATCACGATCATCTGCCTCATCCGCATCGTAATCGGATGTCTCGTCTTTTGCCCGCTGACGCAGGATATCGATCAATTCCACGGAAGCTTCCTTGGCATCGAAATCATGGTAGGCCAGGATACGGAATGCCGTGCACTGTCCGTCCTTAAGGATCGCAAGAAGAACATGCTCCGGCTCAACCACATTCTTTCCGGTCTTTTTCGTAAGGAATTCGGCCAGATAAAGCAGTCTCTTGGTCCGGTTCGTGCAGTGCGTGAAGATCTCGTTCGGATCGCCTTCTCTTTCTACAAAAGCACTTGGCTCGCGGCCTGTGATCTTGACGATCTCGCCCATGACATCGTTGCTGCTGATGCCGTAGCGGTTGAGGATCTCATCTACCGGAGTCATCCCCGAGTCCGTCAGCGCCAGGAGAATATGCTCCGTTCCGATAAAATTGAGGTTAAAAGATACTGCATACATATGTGCATGGGACAGCATCTCCATGGTTCTTCTGGATATATTCATAGGTCATTCCCCCTTTACTTAATTGTCGTCCTTTTTCTCTTCTTTTTGGAGCAGGATCTCTCGTACCAGTTCTGCTCTCTTCATGTCTGTTTCTCTTTGTGAAAGCACTTCTCCACAGTGCTTATGTACGGAAGCATCTCCGATGGTATTCAAAAGCAGCATCAGCTGTCTTTCATCTACGATCCTCAGGAACCCGCTGGCCACGCCCAGCCGCAGATCGCTTAAGCGGTTCATAGCTTCCTTTGCAGAAAGGATCCTCGCGTAAACCAATTCGCCAAGTGAACGGAACACCTTGTCTTCCAGACGGTCCCTGTTCTTCTCGTAGTTATCCTTACGGAGTTTTCTTTCCAGCGCAATGACCTCATTGATCATCTTCGCGAAATTCTGCAATGTACGGTTCTCCGAGATACCCAGTGTGATCGTATTGGAGATCTGGTAGATATTCCCGGCCGGCTGGCTCTTCTCACCGTATACGCCCCGCACCGTATACCCGGCTTTCGTGAGCGAATCCGACAGGGCCGGCATCCGGCCGATCCCCGTAATGATCGGAAGATGTACCATTACCGAAGCCCGAAGTCCCGTTCCGGTATTACTCGGATAGGCCGTCAGAAAACCATACTTTTCCGAAAACGCCACAGGAAGTGCTTTTTCCAAATATACGGCCAGTTCTTCCGCTTCATTGTATGTGTTCTCCAGAGCGAATCCCGGAGCCATCACCTGGATCCTGATATGATCTTCTTCGTTGACCATCACGCTGATATTCTCATCCTTCGAGATGAAAACGCTCTGGCCCTCTTTGCCTTTGGCAAGCTCTTCGGAGATCAGATGCTTCTCGATCAGTGCCCGTCTGTCCGTCTCCGGCAGCGGCGCAATATCCATCCGCATCAGCGGGGCCTCCGGATAGTTCTGAAGTGTCTCCGAAACCATCTCGAGGACCTTGTGCCGGCTTGCATCGTTCAGGCAATTCGGGAAAGGATATCCTTTTAGGTTTCTCGCCAGACGGATCCGGCTGGACAGTACAATATCGCTGTCATTTCCTGCTTCTAAATACCAGCTCATTTGTTGTCCTCCTCTCCCTTGATCGCCTGGATCTCGTCACGAAGCTTCGCCGCTTCCGTATAATTCTCTTCTTTTACGGCCTGCTTCAAAAGCCTCTCCTTCTCCATGATCAGCATTCTCTTAGCTTTCTCTGCCTCCGGAAGAAGTTCCAGTTCATCTGCCTTTGTCTCCACCTGCGTAAAAGTAGGTGCTTCTTCCTCCTTCGTCGCGGGGATATTGATCCGGCTAGGTTTTCCTGCCTGCCTTCCCACATGCTTCGAACCCATCTGCGTACGCTGGAACATCGGATCGATATAATCGGAGAAAACCTCGTAGCAGTCCGGGCATCCCAGGAAACCGCTCTTGGTGAACTGCGCGCTGGTGATTCCGCAGGTCGGACACTTCACTTCCTCCCTATCGTCCATCACGCCTTCAAGTCCTAATCCGAACGGTGCTTCAAAAGCACTGGCCAGCATTTCCAGCGGGTTCGTAAGGGCACCTAAGCCCAGCCCGGCGCTCATCGGATCTCTTCCGCCGGCGCCCCGCGCCGACCCGAAGATGCCTCCGTTCATGAGGTTACCCGGCATCGCAATGCCCAGTTCTCTTGCACATTCATCACAAAGCATAAGCATCTGCGGCGCCTTACCCGACGTCTGCTTCATGATCTTCACATTCGCTTCTCTTTCCTTACAACGTTGACACTTCATCTTTTTATCTCCTTATCCTCATCGAGGTCCGGCTCACCGGCCGGTGCTCCTTTCTTTTCTTTTTCAATGCGGTCTCTTTCTTTTTTCTACTTCGTAATCAAACTGATCAGCATGTTCTTAAAGATATCCATCCTGACCGCCGCCTTCTTATCCGCGTCGATCCCCGACAGCGCCCGATCCGAGATCGCCGCCTTAATCAGCCGCGCCGTTCCCTGATCCATCACCCCGTAATCCACGAAGTTCAGAAGGAAGATCTCTGCCTGCTGCTGGGAAAGTGTGTCTCCCAGGGAATTGATGGTATGCATCAGGTAGTTCGTCCCCGGCATTCCCTGTACCCTGGAAATACGGATCTGTCCGCCACCGCCGCGGCGGCTCTCCACGATATAACCCTGTCCGTTGGTAAAGCGGGTGGAAATGACATAGGTGATCTGAGACGGTACACAGTTGACCCGTTCCGCCAGATCGCTTCTGTTGATCACCGCCGCACCGTTATTCTCGTCCAGCATTTCCTTGATCATCATCTCGATCACATCGACCAATCTTGCCATAACCCTCTCATCTCCTATCCGACCGGCTCGCCATCCGGCAGAGCCACCGGCCTTTGGCTATTGCCTCAGCCCGACAAAATACCACTCCACGTAACTGTCTTTCGTCTTTGGTTTTGATTTTACCATTTGACTTTGACTTTCTTTGACTAATTTCATTATACAACGCCCGTTCCAGATGTCAACACCCATTTTCAACATCAAACCAAAGACAAAAAAGATACTCCGCGCGGCCGCCATCTTCACAAGCTTTTCTCGCAAGCCAGCCATAATAAGCAAAAAGAATCCCCGAATGGCAAGTTTTGCTTTAGCAAACTGTTTGAAGCCATGAGGGGATTCTTTTTGCTGTTTGATTTGCTGTGTGCGAGAAAAGCGTTTACTTCTTCAACACTTTTCTCCACAGATAAATGAGTCCGCAAGCACCGATAACGGATACAATGAATGTTCCGATGTAGCTAACGGTTCCAAGTCCGAGGAACGTGAAAATCAAGCCTGCGATAAATCCACCGACGACACCCAGGATAATGTTCATGATAAGCCCGTTCGTTTCACCCATGATCTTGCTTCCGCAGAATCCGGCCAGACCACCGATAATCAGACCAATGATAATGCTCATACTTTCATCCTCCTTAAATCATTTCTGATAAATTCAGTATAGCACGATTTCCGGGCATGGGTGTCCCATGTCTTTTCACAAACTCAAAAAGGACCGGCCATGATGACCGGTCCTTTATACACTTAATTAACAACCTTTATCCGATGAAACGGCGGATCGTCAGGATCGTACCCATATCCAGGTTGCCCCATACAACGGCATCTCTACTGGAAGAGGCGTGGATGACCTGTCCGTCACCGGCGTAGATGGCTACGTGATCGGCCACGCCGTCACCGCCCTTGAGGTCATAAACGATGACATCGCCCAAACGGATATCCGAACGGCTTACACCGGCACCAACATAACGGATGGAATTCGATTGATGAGGCACGGAGATACCGACCTGCCTATAGCAGTACACGACCAGACCGGAGCAGTCTACACCGCTTCGGCTCTCACCGCACCAGTCGTAATCTACGCCCAGCATGGACTCCGCGATGTTGATGATACTCTCACCGTTAACACCGGTGATCTTCGGCGGAGTATAGTCGCTTCCGCCACCACCGCCAGAGCTTCCACCACCGCCGCCACCGGATGACTTCGGCTTCGGGGCCGGTTTCGGCGTCGGGCTCGGAGGAGCTTTGGTCGTGGTATACGAAACATAAACATAACCATGGGTTCCGTCATCCAGAGTTACCTCATACCACTGGTTCGCTGCTATACCGGAGCAGTGCAGCCGCGTCCATCTCTTAAGGTACTTGATGACCTCGGAATCCGTATTCGGCTCGGAACGAAGCTTAAGATCGTTCGCATCTACCCAAACGGTACGGTCGATCTCGTTGAAGACCATTTCCTTGGAAAGAGAAGCAGAAAGGACATATCCCTCAATACCATCCGCAGTCCGGATCAGCGACCAGGTATCACCGACGGCAATACGTACTACTTCCGAAGAACGGTCAATATTCGCGATCGTCGTGGAGTCCATATTCGGGATCTCCTTAAGCTGTGTCTTCGTGGTCTTGATATACAGTTCCTCTTCTACCGGTGTAAAAGCACTGGTGTCGAGCATTTCGATCGGCAGGTCAGAGGAGTCGTACGTCTGAACGACCTGTGCCGTCATGATGTCCGCATATTTCTTCTCTTTCTGCTCGAAGTCGTCAATATAGGTCTCACCGATCGTCTCGCCTTCACCGAGCACGATCAGCTCCATACCGGTCTCCGGGTCAATGATCTTTTCCGGCGCTTTGGTAGGAGTCGGACTTAATGTCAAATCCGGGTTATCCGGATCGGTTTCGGGGTTATCGGGATCCACTACGGGATTGTCAGGATCCATGCCGGGATCGATCTCCGGTTCTAAGCTTACCGGCGCAATCGCCCAATCCTCAACAAGGACTTCTTCCTGATCCGAATAAGGATAAGCATCCGCATACGCACGCGCCACGAGAACACCCGCCGGCGTGCCCTCTCGCATGCCAACCGGAATCATCATCAGCGGGAAGGTGATCATCGTGCAAATCGCAATGATCACTACCGCAAATCTAGTTCTTCGATCCTTCCTGCGCTGCCGCATCCAGAAACCGGGTATGCAGAATCAGATCCCGTCTGCACACCTCTTTATCCTTTCCAAAATATCTGAAAAGCTTGATATTACTAACTTCCCAGTATTACATAACATTTTACTCTCTCAAGATACGGTAGTCAAAAAATATGACATTTCTGTTATTTTACATTCTATTTACAGCCGATCTTTCCCACATATGCAAAAGGACTGTCTCATGATGAGACAGTCCTTCTATGCTTTTTAGAATCGGTTCCCGGATCCGTTTACGGATCCTCTCTTACCGGAGCGATACCGCCGATCAGCCCTCAGTTGTCGCCGGGATCATGCTCGGGATCACGACCGGGTCCTTGCCGAGAAGTTCATTGTTCTCAGGAAGTACCGGAACGGCAGTGACATTTCTGTAGCGGGCCATACCTGTACCTGCCGGGATGAGCTTACCGATGATTACGTTCTCTTTGAGGCCGTAGAGCGGGTCAACCTTACCCTTAACCGCTGCATCAGTCAGGACACGCGTAGTCTCCTGGAAGGAAGCCGCAGAGAGGAAGGAATCTGTAGCCAGAGAAGCCTTGGTGATACCAAGAAGAACTCTCTTGCCCTTAGCAGGCTCCTTGCCGGCAGCCTCCGCCTTCTCGTTCGCATCCTCGAAGTCGAACATATCAACGGTAGAACCGGTCATGAGATCCGTCTCACCCGGATCGTCGATACGAACCTTACGCATCATCTGACGTGTGATAACTTCGATATGCTTATCGTTGATGGTAACACCACCGCTCTTATAAACCTTGATAACTTCGCTGACGATGTACTTCTGAACACCACGGACGCCCTTGATCTTCATGATCTCCTGCGGGCTGATGGTACCATCAGTAAGCAGATCGCCTGCCTCAACGAACTCGCCGTCCTTTACCTTTACGGTTGCGGAATACGGGATCGGATAGTGCTTCTCTTCGATCTCGATCTCGCTGTCCGGATTCGGGTTCACCGTGATGGCCTCGCCTTCCGGAGTTGCCGGAGTAACCACGATAACCTTCTTATGCTTCGCATCTTCCGTGATATGTACGATACCGTCGATCTCGGAGATCGTTGCCTGGCCCTTCGGCTTTCTGGCTTCGAAAAGTTCCTCTACACGCGGCAGACCCTGTGTAATATCGTCACCGGAAGCAATACCACCTGTATGGAAGGTACGCATCGTAAGCTGTGTACCAGGCTCACCGATGGACTGGGCAGCCATGATACCAACGGCTTCACCGCCGATGGTCGGCTGGCCGGATGCAAGGTTGATGCCATAGCACTTGCTGCAGACACCGTGACGGGCGCGGCAGTCAAATACGGAACGGATCTTGACCTTCTCATATCCGCAAGCTTCGATCTGCTTTGCAACATCGGAAGTGATCAGTTCATTTCTGGCAACAAGAAGCTTCTTCTTGTTCTTCAGGTCGTAGATATCCTCAGCAGCATAGCGGCCTGTCAGGCGCTCGCTCAGGGATTTCACGATATCCTTCTTCGTACCGGCGACCGTAGCGATCTCCTTGACCCATGTGAAGTCATCCGTACCGCAGTCTTCCTCGGTAACGATAACATCCTGGGCAACATCTACGAGACGACGTGTCAGGTAACCGGAGTCAGCCGTCTTCAGAGCGGTATCGGACAGAGCCTTACGGGCACCGTGGGAGGAGATAAAGAACTCCAACACGTTCATGCCTTCACGGAGGTTAGACTTGATCGGGATCTCGATGGTCTTACCGGATGTATCTGCCATGTTACCACGCATACCGGCCAGCTGCTTGATCTGCTGGGAGGAACCACGGGCACCGGAGTCCGCCATCATCTTGATCGGGTTGTACTGACCAAGAGAATCGATAAGAACTTTCGTGATCGCGTCGGTGGTCTGTGTCCAGATCTTAACTACGGAAGTATAACGGCCGTCCTCATCGAGAAGACCTCTCTGGTACATCTTGTTGACATACTCGACTTTCTCTTCTGCTTCGTGAACCATCTTCTCCTTAACATCCGGCACGATCATGTCTTCGATACCGATGGAGATACCGCCACGGGTAGAGTACTTATAACCCATAGCCTTGATGTTATCCAGCAGCTTCGCTGTCGCACCGATACCGTGTACGCGGATCGAGTGGGAGATGATGTCAGCCAGTTTCTTCTTACCAACGATGAAGTCACACTCGAGAACCAGCTCGTTGCCTTCCTTCGTACGATCAACATAACCGAGATCCTGCGGGATGATCTCATTGAAGATGAAACGTCCCAGTGTGGACTTAACGATTCTGGTCATCGGCTTACCGTTGAACTCACGTGTCACGCGGATCGAGATCGGCGCATGCAGTTCGAGGTGATGGTCACCATAAGCCATGATCGCCTCATCGATAGAGGAGAAGATCATGCCTTCACCCTTCTCACCGGGCTTGGTGATCGTCAGATAATAGCATCCGAGGATCATATCCTGTGTCGGAACGGTAACCGGGTTACCATCCTGAGGCTTCAGGAGGTTGTTGGTAGACAGCATGAGGAATCTGGCCTCAGCCTGTGCCTCTGCAGAAAGCGGTACGTGTACAGCCATCTGGTCACCGTCGAAGTCGGCGTTGAACGCGGTACATACGAGCGGATGGAGCTTAATCGCACGGCCCTCAACAAGTACCGGCTCGAAAGCCTGAATACCGAGTCTGTGGAGCGTAGGCGCACGGTTGAGCATAACCGGATGATCCTTGATAACATCTTCGAGGATATCCCAAACGACATCCGAAGCACGCTC
>JAFZQI010000046.1 GCA_017620475.1 Clostridiales bacterium
ATGAAGGAGCCGCTGTTCTGGATCCATCTCAATATGGACTATCCGTTCAATCTTCAGGGCATTCTTTATTTCCCGAAGACAAATAATGTCTACGAAACGCTCGAGGGCCGCATTAAGATCTATAATCATCAGGTTTTCGTAGCGGATAACATTGAAGAGGTCATCCCGGAATTCCTTTTCCTCCTACGCGGATGCCTGGATTGCACCGACCTGCCGCTGAATGTTTCCCGTTCGGCGCTTCAGCAGGATGAATATGTCAAGAAACTCAGTTCGCATATTATTCGAAAGGTATCCGATAAACTTAATGAAGTGTTTAAGAATGACAGGGATAGCTTCCAGGGATACTGGAATGATATCAGCATCTTCGTCAAGTACGGAATGATGAAGGAAGAGAAGTTCTATGAGAAAGTGAAGGATATCTGCCTCTTCAAGACCGTCGATGATGAGTATTTCACGCTCAAAGAACTGACAAAGGATAAGGAGAAGGATACGGTAAGATACACCAAAGCTCCGGATCAGCAGGCGGCATACATTGCCATGGCGAAAGAGAAGGGTTTCGATGTTGTTGTACTTAATGAAGAACTCGATAACAACTTCATCTCTTTCCTCGAGTATAAGCAGAATGATGTGAAGTTTAAGCGTGTCGATGCTGAGCTTGAAGGCGAATCGGCTTCGGAAGATGAGGCGAAGACGCTAAGTGAACTCTTCAAGACTGCAACCGGTGAGGAAAAACTGGAGGTTTCCGCGGTGGCGCTTGGTGCCGATCAGCTTCCTGCTTTTATCCGTGAGACGGAAGAAGCCCGTCGTATGGCGGAGATGAGAAAGCAGTTCGAAGCAATGAGAACGGGTAAAGAAGATGATCCGTATAAGAATCTGGACGATATGTTCCCGATCAAGATGGATCTTGTTCTTAATACCGATCATCCTCTTGTTCTGCGGCTTCGTGGTATGGCCGGAGTGGCGGAAGAAAAAGAGAAAATGGATGCGCTTTGCCAGCACATCTATGATCAGGCCAGACTGGCCCACGGGTCTCTCGATGCGGAGGGACTTAAGCGCTTCCTGAAGTACAACAGCGAATTGCTGACTGAGGTGGCAGAAAAACTGAAATAACACATTTAGCCTTGTTTCCTTTCTCGTAGGAAACAGGGTTTTGTGTTACCATAGAAAAGTAAGGCGATACATCAATTTGGAGGATTTGTTATGAGTAATCAGGTTCGCAGAGTTTTCTCGGAGAAAAAGAAAGAGTTTGCGGTAGAGGCCGCCGGTCTTCTTAAAGACGTGAAGTCCGATGTCGGCGTGAAAACGCTGGAAAGTGTCAGGATCTTCCATCGATATGATGTATCGGGATTGACGGATGAAGAGTATGCTCTGGCTAAGGATGTCGTTTTCTCCGAACCGCCGGTAGACGTGGTTTATGACGAGACGATCGATACAGAAGGCAGCGCTTATGTGCTGGCGATCGAATCCCTGCCGGGTCAGTATGATCAGCGTGCCGATTCTGCTGCGCAGTGCTGCCAGATCCTGACACAGAAGGAAAAACCGCTAGTTCGTGTTGCCCGTGTGATCGTTTTCTACGGTTCAGTTACGGAAGACCAGAAGAAGGCTATTGCCAAGTATCTCATTAACCCTGTTGAGTGCCGGGAAGCCTCGATGGATAAGCCGGAGACTTTGGAGGATGTATTTGATGTACCGTCTTCGGTACCGACGATCGACGGATTTATATCTAAGTCGAAGGAAGAACTCTCTGAGCTCAGAAAGACCTGGGGCCTGGCGATGTCCGACGCTGATATTCAGTTTACACAGGAATTCTTCCAGTCTATTAAGCGTGATCCGACCATGACCGAGATCCGTGTTCTCGATACATACTGGTCTGACCACTGCCGTCATACGACATTCCTTACCGAGCTGACCGACGTCAAAATTGACGGTGACAGTGCTTTTGCCGAGGAATTGAAAGGCATTTACGCGAATTATCTGTCAACACGAGAGGAAGTATACGGCGAGCGCATCAGCAAGAAGCCGGTTTGCCTGATGGATGTTGCGACGATGGCGATGAGAAAACTCAAGAAGGATGGCAAACTTGCTGACCTTGACGAGTCCGAAGAGATCAATGCCTGCTCCATCAAGATCAGGATCGATGTGGACGGCAAGCCGGAAGATTATGTTCTGATGTTTAAGAACGAGACACATAACCATCCGACTGAGATCGAGCCATTTGGTGGTGCGGCGACCTGCCTCGGCGGTGCGATCCGTGACCCGCTCTCCGGCCGATCCTATGTATATCAGGCGATGCGTGTTACGGGCGCAGGTGATCCGACGGTTCCGGTTTCCATGACGCTGGAAGGAAAGCTTTCCCAGAAGAAACTCGTTCGTACTGCGGCAGCCGGTTACAGTTCGTATGGTAATCAGATCGGCCTTTGCACCGGTCACGTTGATGAGATCTATCATCCGGGTTATGTGGCCAAGAGAATGGAGATCGGTGCGGTCGTAGGTGCGGCGCCGGCAGAAAATATCGTTCGTGTCCGTCCGAGACCTGATGATATCGTGGTTCTCCTCGGCGGACGTACCGGACGTGACGGTATCGGCGGTGCGACAGGTTCTTCCAAGGCTCATGACGAGAAGTCCGTTCTCACTTGCGGTTCGGAAGTTCAGAAGGGTAATCCGCCGACGGAAAGAAAGATCCAGAGGCTGTTCCGTATTCCGGAAGTTTCTAAGATGATCCTGCGATGCAATGACTTCGGTGCCGGTGGTGTTTCCGTTGCAATCGGTGAGCTGGCGGACGGTCTGGCGATTGACCTCGATAAGGTTCCGAAGAAGTATGAAGGCCTTGATGGTACCGAGATCGCGATCTCCGAGTCTCAGGAGAGAATGGCGATCGTAATCGATCCGAAGGATGAGAAAGCGTTCTTCGAATATGCGGCGAAGGAAAACCTTGAGGCGACGGTTGTAGCGGTCGTTACCGAGGAGCCGGTCATGAAGATGACCTGGAAGGGCAATACGATCGTGGAACTCCCGAGATCTTTTATTGATACTAATGGCGCTTCGTCCTATGCGAAGGCAGAAGTAATCGAGCCTGATTTTGATAACGGAATTATCGATAAGACCACCGAAGCCTATGTGGAAGGTGACTTTGCAGCATCGGTGAAGGGCGCACTTTCCTCGCTGGACGGCTGCTCCCGTAAGGGCCTGGTTTCCCGTTTCGATGGAACGATCGGCGCAGGTACGGTACTGATGCCTTTCGGCGGACGTTATCAGCTTTCTCCTGAGGAAGGTATGGCCTGTAAGATTCCGGTAGAGGAAGGAAAGACCAATGCGGTCTCTGTTATGGCCTATGGTTTTGATCCGTATTTCTCGGCATGGAGCCCGTTCCACGGTGCATATCATGCTGTAACGGAATCACTTCTGCGTCTGGCCTGCCTGGGCTGTGATCCGTTTGCCGCCAGACTGACATTCCAGGAGTATTTCGAAAGAATGGCCGGTGAGAAGTCCTGGGGCAAGCCGCTGGCAGCTCTTCTTGGTGCTTATCAGGCACAGCTTGATTTCGGTACGGCTTCGATCGGCGGTAAGGACAGTATGTCCGGTTCCTTCAATGAACTGCACGTTCCGCCGACGCTTGTTTCTTTTGCTGTCGGTATGACGACAACAGATAAGGTCGTTTCTTCGACATTGGCTTCAGCAGGTGAGAAACTCTATGCTATTACCATTAAGCGTGATGATAACGGGCGATATGTGAAGGATCATGCGATCCGTGTTATGAAGTGTCTCACCCAGATCCAGGATCGTGGTCAGCTCCGCTGCGCCGGTGTTGTACGTTCTGCAGGTATCGCTGCCCGTGTTGCTCAGATGTGTATGGGTAATAAGCTTGGATTCGCATTTGCAGATGGTGTGGATATGGAATCGCTCTTCAAGCATTCTTTCGGAACAGTGCTCCTGTCCGTATCAGACGGCAATGCAGTGGATAAGATCGAGCAGGTAGGCGGTAAGCTCCTTGGTAAGACAACGTCTGAAAAAGCACTGACTCTTGGCGGTCAGTCGATCTCGCTTGATGATGCGATCGACGCATATGTCGGTAAGCTGGAGCCGATCTTCCCGACGATCGTGGATGAAGGGGCGGCGGTTTCCTACGAAAAGGGTGAGGTAGAAAGAAATGCGGTTACCGCTCCGAGTATCCTTACCGGTGCGAAGCCGAAGGTGTTCATCCCCGTTTTCCCGGGTACTAACTGCGAGTATGATACGGCGTTTGCCTTCTCGAGGGCCGGTGCCGAGCCGGATGTTATGGTGATCCGGAACCGTGATTCTCAGGAGATCGTAGATTCTTTCTCTGAAATGAGCGAGCGGATCAAGAAAGCGAACATGATTATGATCCCGGGCGGGTTCTCTGCCGGTGATGAACCGGAAGGTTCCGGTAAGTTTATCGCGGCGGCCTTCCGAAATGCGGCTGTGACCGAGTCTGTGCGTGATCTTCTCTTTAACCGTGACGGCCTGATGCTTGGTATCTGTAATGGTTTCCAGGCCCTAATGAAACTGGGACTTCTCCCGTATGGTGATATCCTCCCTCTGGAGCATGATGGCCCGACGCTGACATTTAACCGTATCGGCCGCCACCAGAGTGCATATGTTTCTACTAAGATCGTTTCCAACAATTCTCCGTGGCTCAGCTTCACCAATGAGGGGGATACTTACGAGATTGCGATCTCTCATGGTGAAGGCCGTTTCTGCGGCTCAGAAGCGCTCCTGAAAGAGCTTTTCGCGAAGGGACAGGTCGCCACGCAGTATGTTGACGATAATGGAAACCCGACAATGGATACCGCATTCAATCCGAATGGTTCGATGTGCGCGATCGAGGGAATTATGAGCCCGAACGGCCGTATTCTCGGTAAGATGGGTCATAGTGAACGTATGGGTAATGGCGTTGCTAAGAATATTCCGGGTCAGAAAGATCAGAAGATCTTCGAAGCCGGTGTAAGGTATTTCGTAGGATGAACAAACAGGAGGTGTTGTCCATACTTGAAAAGTACGGGCTTCAGGCAAAGAGAAGTCTTGGACAGAATTTCCTGTGTAATGATGATGTGATCGGGGATATCCTCGAATTCGCGCAGCTTGATAAAGATGTGACATGCCTTGAGATCGGTCCCGGTCTCGGGGCATTGTCAGAAAAGGCCGTTCTTCTTGCGGGAAAGTATCTGGCGGTGGAGATCGATACATCATTTCAGCAGCGGCTTGAAGATGTAATTGTGAAACCGGGCGGATACATCCTCTTTGAGGATTATCTGCATCTGGATGTAAAGGATCTTCCGATACCGGACTTCGCTCCGGATGTTATCCTTTCGAATCTTCCTTACTATGTCATGACTCCGATCATGCTGAAGGTCCTGGGTGATTTCCCGAGATGCCGGAAAATGGTGTTTATGGTGGAGGAAGATGCGATAGACCGGATCTTTGCAAAGCCGAGGACGAAGGCATACGGTCCGCTTTCGGTGCTGACTGACCTCTTCGGAAGTAAGAAGAAATGCTTTACTGTGGAGGCCGGATCTTTCTATCCGGCTCCGAATACGACATCAGCCGTTATCGTGATCGAGAGAAAAGATGAAGCGGCGGAGGCAGGTCAATGGAATCCGCAATGGATCGGGTTCGTGGAAAGTGCTTTTGCATTACGGAGAAAGACTTTGATCAATAGCCTTTCATCCGGTGGTAAATATGGGAAAGAGGCCATCCTTGCCGCGTTAAGGAAGATGGGTCTAAAGGATTCCGTGCGAAGTGAAGAACTGATGCCGGAAGAATTTGCAGGATTATTCAAGATCCTTCAGGGAAGAGAGGAAAGTTAAGATTATGGCATATGAGCGTATAGCGGACTCGTTGTTTGAGAAGTATTCTTCTTCGGGTAATGATAAAAGTAAGGCGAAGGTGAAAAAGAGCAAGAAACAGGATAAACCCGTTCTTGCCGAGTATACGCAGCTTCCGAGAGAACCGGAACCGAAAGTCCGCAAGAAATCCAAAAAGGCCGGTGAGAATTATCCACAGGTCATCTATGTTCGTATTGCCGGGATGAATTACCGTTTTCAGGTGGATTCGGATGAGGAAAAAGCCAAAACTCTCTATTGTGCGAAGGTGGCGAATGATCTTTTGGCTGAAACGCTTGAGGAGAATCCGATGATCCCGACGAATCAGGCGCTGATCCTTGCATATATGGAAGCGTGCTTCCGCTGGCAGACTGCGCTTGCGAGTCAGGATGAGAAACCGAAGGAAGCTCCGCTTCTTCCGCTTGAACAGTATTGTAAAGAGAACAATATCCCGATGGAGGAATTATGAGAAAACCGGAACTTCTGGCCCCTGCGGGCTCTATGTCAATGCTTCGTGCCGCGGTGGATGCCGGAGCGGATGCGGTCTATCTGGGATTGAATCAGTATAATGCACGAATCCACGCTGATAATTTCACGCCGGAATCGCTCTGTGAAGCACTGGATTATGCGCATCTTCGGAATGCGAGAGTGTATATTACTCTGAATACGCTTCTTACGGATGACGAAGTCATGGATGCGGTGGAACTGGCGCTGGATGCGTTTATGAAAGGGGCAGATGCTTTCCTTGTCCAGGATAAGGGACTAGCTTCATATCTTTCGTCTCATTTCCCCCAGATCCCTCTTCACGCCAGTACCCAGATGAATGTGTTTTCGCTGGATCAGGCGGATGAAATGGAAAATCTGGGCATGAAGAGAGTGGTTCTTCCTCGTGAATTATCGCTTTCTGAGATCAAAGCCAGAGCGGAGCTTTTCCATGAGCGGGATATCGAAGTGGAAGTATTTGTTCATGGTGCTATGTGTGTCTGTTACTCCGGACTTTGCTTATTCAGCAGCATGAATAAGTCCGGTTCGCGATCTGGAAACCGTGGTTCCTGTGCGCAGCCGTGCCGGCAGAGTTATCAGATATGGGAAGGCGAGCGCGGAATTGAGGTCATAGGTAAACCCATCCGTTCCGGTAAGCTTCTTTCTCCGAAGGATCAATCGGCTCTTCCGTATCTGCGCGATTTGATGAGTATCGGAGTTGATTCCCTGAAGATAGAAGGGCGCATGCGTGATGAACAGTATTGTACAGCAGTCGTTTCGGCTTATCGGCGTATGATCGATGCCATCTTCGAGAATAATGATACGGATGAGGTCTTGAAAGAAGTTAGAAATGATCTTCTTATCACGTTTAATCGTGGCGGTGATTTCACTACGCAGTATATGCAGGGAAAGAAGGGACCTGATTATCTGTCCGGAGAATATGCCGGTAAATACGGTCTTTACTGGGGGGATATCGTTGGCGTGAATCCGAAACTCGGAACGATCAATGTTCGGTCTTTTCAGAAGGATGTACCGCAGCGCGGAGATTTTCTATCCGTAAGGAACAAAGAAGAGGAAGTGGCGAGTTTTCCGATCGGTAAGATCGATATCGATTGGGATGGTGCAATTGTTAAAGGCCTTCATCCGGATGCGATCAGCAAACTGCGAAATGGGATGTCCGTTTACCGTATGAGTAAGAAGATCGAAGTGCCGAGGGAGAAGATCCGCCGTACACCGATTTCGGGAACGCTAACTAAAGAGGATTCGGGGTATGTGCTTAAAGTCAGTGTGATGGGAGGCATGTTTGATGGCGTTTCTGCCAGCTGTACTGAAATGATCCAGGAGCCTGGCGACGGTGAACCGCTTACCTGGGTGCGTACTGAGGAACAGCTGCGAAAGACCGGACAGACGCCTTTCCGTTTTGCCGAACTGAAGCAGGATGGTGATTTCCCGGTTTTCCTTCGTATTGCCCAGATCAATGCAATGCGCAGGGATGCGATGGCATATCTGGCTGAGGCCGTACTCGCTCAACAAAATGCGGGAAGAACTCGAGATTATACTGATGTTCCGGATGAGAAACCACATTCTTTCAAAAAACCTGAGAAAATGCATATTACTATAGCGGACTATCTGGATATGCGTCGAATCACCGGCGGCTATGCCTGCGGCGCGGATATTTATGTGTTTTCTGCATTGCAGATCTTAAGGTCCGGACGTATTCGTTACATCGACGAACTGATGGAGGCGGAACCGGAGGCGAAGGTGGCGCTGCGCCTTCCCGGTGCTTATAAGGATGATATGATCGAGTCCCTGGATAAGGCTTTTTCTATGCTCAAGACACATGCAGGGAAGCGTTTCCTTGGTTTCTTCGGGACGAATATAAATGGCCTGACGATTGGTCTTCTTGCCGGCGCAAATGTTTTTAACCGATTCGGATACCGTTATGAATCGGCCCGGGATCTGCAATTTCTTTTCCCATCATATGAACTGTCTGATGAGGAACTGAGAAAACTGGGAACCGATATCCGTGCAGATTCTTTCTCCACGTATATGGCTGTTCACCGCTTTGGACCGATCGAATGGATGCAGTCTGAATTCTGTCCTTTGGGCCGTCATCAGAAGCATTGTTCTATGTGCACGGAGCATCCTGAAGTATCGATGGGAGAAATGGGCTTAGATAAGAGTGATTTGCATCACGATCATCGTGTTGATATAGTATGCTATCCCGGTTTCTGCCGATCGGATCTTTTCGGTGATGCAAAATACCTGATTTCCGGTTCAACCGTTCAGGAACTGCTTAGACAGGGTATTCCGATTGCCTCTACGGCCCGGTTTATGAATGAAGATCAGGAAGAAAGACGTATGATCATTGAGTCCATGTTTGATCAGGATTCTGACGAAGAGGATGGTGAAGATTGGTATGAGTACTGAGATTTTTGTGGAGAAAATAAGTGAAGAGGCGATCCTTCCGGCCTATGCGCATGATGGCGATGCCGGGATGGACCTTTATAGTGTTTCGGATGTGGTTATCGCTCCGGGTGAGACCGTGCTTATCCATACCGGGTTGAAGTTTGCGATCCCGAAAGGCTATGAAGTGCAGGTTCGTCCGAGAAGCGGGCTTTCGCTGAATACGCCGCTCCGTATTCCGAATGCGCCTGGCACGATCGACAGCGGATACCGCGGTGAGATATGTGTGATCCTGGAGAATACCTCGCCGGAAACGAGTGCACAGGAACAGGACCTTCTGCTGACGGATAAGGGGAACAGGAAAGGTCCGTACCATGTGAAAAAGGGCGACCGTATCGCCCAGATGGTAGTTGCCTGTTATGAGACTTCTTCGTTTCAGTTGGTGGAGAGCGTTGAAGGCATCGGGGATGACCGCAAAGGCGGTTTCGGATCCACAGGTGTCTGACAAACAGTGCTTTTCTAAAGGAAGCGGCATGTGATACCTGCAGTTTATGGTCAATTGCCGGTAGAAATGATAAAATATACTAATTCTGACGAAAGGCGTACGAATCATGTTAGATGTTTATATCTCGGAAGAGATTATTACTCAGAAAGAAAAGAAGATCTATACGGTCAAGAAGGTCAATGCGATCTGCGATGACTGCTGGATTCATCTTGTCGCGCCTTCGGATGAAGAAATCGAGAAACTTGTTCAAGAATTGGATGTGCCGGAAGAATTCCTGCGTTATCCTTTGGATGATGAGGAAAGACCGCGTGTCGACATCGATGAGGATAACGGCGATCAGCTGATCATTATGGATATCCCGTATTATTATGAGGATGATCATCCGGACCAGTATGAAACCGTGCCACTTGGCATCATCATCAAAAAACGCCAGATCATCACGGTATCCCTCCGCGATATTCCGCTTCTCGGTACATTTATCAATAATCAGGTGAAGGACTGTAATGTTCAGTTCCGGAACCGTTTCGCGATACAGATCATGCTGGTGGCAGCAAAAGAGTACCTCAGGCTTTTGCGTTTGGTGGACCGCAGTATTGAGTCATCAGATCGTGAACTTGCGAAGACCACAACGAATCGTGAGCTTTACCGTCTTTTGGAATTGTCTAAGACGCTTGTATATTTCTCTACATCACTTAAGTCTGATGAGGCAGTGCTGGAGAAACTGATGAGAGGCAGAGCGATCCGCCAGTATGCGGAAGATGAGGAGCTTCTGGACGATGTCCTGATCGAGTTCAAGCAGGCAAGGGAAATGGCGGATATTTATATGTCCGTTGCCAATCATACGATGGATGCCTATGCTTCCATTATTGATAACAATCTAAATGACATCATGAAGATCATGACAGCTGCTACCATTGCGCTGTCTGTGCCTACGATCATTTCCAGTTTTTTCGGACAGAATTGCCTTATGCCATGGGATAAAGGATTTTCCTCGCAGCCGCAGCCTTTTATCGTGCTTATACTGGCCGGAGTTCTGAGCGTGTGTCTGGCTATCGTCGTCCTTCGCAGGCATAGGATGCTATAAGGGGTGTATATGGGCAGAGGTATCACAAAACATGAAGGAACGAAGTTTTCCTTCTCGCGTCTGATCGTTCGAATGGCTCTCATTTTGAGTGTCCTGGCTGTGGTTACGGTTGCGCTTATCGTTATCACGACTTCTACGGCAAATAGCCTCATGAGTTTGGATAAGAAGGAAATGCCGAATATTCCGGCGACGATCCTGCCTTCGTATTCGGCTACCAGTTTTACTTCGGCCGATGATCAGACGAATCTTTCTGGTTGGTTTTTCAAGACGGATTCACCGAAAAGTACGATCATCGTGGTTCATGATACGCAGTCTAACCGGCTTCCTTTTAATGTGGAAATGGTCGAAATGATCAATGAATTCCTTAATCTGAACTTTAATGTCTTCCTTTTTGACCTTCGTCATTCCGGTGACAGTGACGGGGCGATTTGCGGGTACGGCTATCTTGAATGGCAGGATGTGCTTGGAGCGATCAAGCATGTAAAGAAGATCTCGGTGACCACGGATGTTATTTTATACGGTATTGGATCGGGCTGTAGTGCCTGTTTGCTGGCAATGGACAAACTTCCGCCATCATTGGATACGGAAGTGCTGGAAAACTATAATCAAAAGATCGCCGATCTGGGGTTTGATGAGCACTATATTGCCGGAATTATACTGGATTCGCCGGCTAAAAACTCGGACGACTATATCACACCGTTTGTTGTGAAGAAATCGAAACTGTCTTTTGTGACGAAGTATTTTGTCCCCTATGCGATCCGTGTTTCATCTGGCGAATCATCGAGTACGAACCTGGCAACGGAGATTTCGAGACTTCCTATACCGGTTTGCATCATTTACGGCGGACGAGATACGTTCATCGGTTCGGATAAGATCGGCCAGATCGTTGAGGAGCGTAAGCGCCTTAATCCGAATACGACAATGTCGAAAATGATTTCGGGTGCAGGTTATGTCGAGTCGTATATGATCGATCCGGTGGGATACCGCGAAACGCTGAAGCAGTATCTCGAGACGTATTTTAAGTAAGGAGAGAAGAGATGCCGGTGCTGACATTGGGAATAGAATCCTCATGTGATGAGACTGCATGTGCCATCGTAAAAGACGGAAGGATCGTGCTTTCCAGCATGATCGCTTCGCAAGCGGATTTTCATAGCCAGTACGGCGGTGTAGTACCTGAACTCGCCTCAAGAATGCATGTTGAGGCCATCGTTCCCTGCCTTTCTGAGACACTTAAGAATGCGGATGTTGCCTATGAAGATATCGATGCGGTCTGCGTGACCAAAGGGCCGGGACTGGTAGGCGCATTGCTGGTAGGTGTTTCCGCGGCAAAAGCACTGTGTGAGGTGAAGAATATTCCTCTTGTCGGGGTCAATCATATGTGCGGACATATCGCTGCCAATTATCTCACTG
Organism: Clostridiales bacterium; assembly: GCA_017620475.1. GTDB lineage: Bacteria > Bacillota > Clostridia > Saccharofermentanales > Saccharofermentanaceae > Scatonaster. Next base: position 11,729 of record JAFZQI010000046.1, read on the forward strand.
ATACGTCCTGGGAACCGCCTTTTCTCTGCCTTGTGGTTTCCGGCGGACATAGTGAGATCCTTTTGGTCAAGGATTATTCGGAGATGTCCTGTATCTGCTCGACACGTGACGATGCGGCCGGTGAGGCTTTTGACAAGATCGCAAGAGTGATCGGACTCGGCTATCCCGGGGGGCCGAAGATGGATAAGGCCAGTTTGGATGGCGATCCGCACGCCTTTTCGTTCCCTGCGCCACGTATAGCGGATTCTCTGGACTTTTCATTTAGCGGAATAAAGACGGCGGCGCTAAATACGATCAATCATATGCGTCAGCAGGGAGAAGAGATTTCTATCCCTGATTTCGCCGCTTCGTACCAGGATGCGATTTGTTCGATCCTTTGTGATCGGATGGATAAAGCGATACAGAAGACACACATGAATAAAATCTGCCTTGCCGGCGGCGTTTCGGCGAATTCCTGCCTTAGAAAGAAGTTCGAAGAACTGGCAAAGAAGAGACACTGTCATATCTGTCTGCCGAAAATGGCTTATTGTACGGATAATGCGGCGATGATCGCATCTGCCGGGTATTATGATTATGTTCATGGAGTGCGTGATGGAATGGATATGAACGCATATCCGTCTTTGGAGTTAGGAGTATAAAATGGCTATATCAAGAGGAATTAAGATCATTGCCGAAAATAGAAAAGCTTTTCATGATTATTATATCGATGAGAAGTATGAAGCCGGGATCGTGCTTTCAGGTACGGAAGTGAAATCTCTTCGTGCCGGCAGAGTTAATCTCAAGGACAGCTACGTTCAGATCAAAGAAGGGGAGATGTACCTGATCGGAGTCCATATAAGTCCGTATGATCATGGAAACCGCTTTAATCTCGATCCGATGCGGACGAGAAAACTTCTTATGCATAAAAACGAGATCATCCGCCTTTTCTCTACGGTAAAGCAGGATGGTCTGACACTTGTTCCGACGAAATGCTATTTTAAAGATGGCAAAGTCAAATTCGAAATCGGTCTGGCACGAGGAAAAAAGAATTTTGATAAACGTGATTCCGCCGCAGAGAAGACGGCGAAACGTGATATCGATCGTGCTATGAAAAGTCAAAAAAAGAATTCATCTGTTTAAGTTTCCGCTTATTATTTTGAGATGTTTCGGTATTTGTAGTATACTTGACATGTAAAATGTTGAGGAGATGTGCAAGATGAGCCTGACACAGGAAGAAAAGAAAGCAATCTTTCATCCTTTATATTTTTTATTTGCTCTCATCATGTGGAGTCTTGTGCTTGGCTGGCTTGCTGTAATCTTTTCACTTTCTTCTGAGAGCGGCGAGGCTTCGTCTATGAGGTCTTCGGATATGGTTCGCCGGATTTCGGAAACTTTCCATCTGTATGTGAATGAAGATTTTCTCAGACATTGTGCGCATGTCTTTGAGTACATTGTTTTGTCTGTGCTTTGCTATATTGCGATGTTCGCGACAAATCATGTCAAAGTCGCTCCTTTTTCGGGATCAATGCTTGAGAAATTGAAAAATGATAATGAAGTGTACATTGCCGTTGCTCTTTGGATTACGGCATTGGCTGCGGCGGCGGATGAGTATCATCAGATCTTTGTTCCCGGACGGGCTTCGAGACTTCTGGATGTTTTCCTCGATCTGGCCGGTGCGTTTGTACTGATGCTGATCATCCGAATCGTAGTTTCGATCTATGTGTATGTGAAAAACAAAAAAGAGATGGTCGGAATGATCGCTGCAGAGACGCATATGGAGGAGATGTAAGTTGGGTATATTCGATAGAAGACGAGAGCGGGATAAGGAGAAAAGCGATTCTCCGTTATGGCAGCAAGCCTATATGCCTGCTTATTCATTTATTACGAATAGTAAAGGTGAGCCTGCGGCGGCTTTTGCGCTCAATGAAGGTATTTCTACCCGATTTCTCAAGAAACCGGGCGAGTTCTATGAGGAAACCGATCATTTTGCTCTTATCGTTATCAGTTCTACGGATAAGAAGATCATCGGCGAACTGGATTACGATCGGGGAATGAAGTATTTAGAGAAGTTTAAACTGGACGAAACCAGGGACGAGCTGCTTGTTCGTCCGTTGACGTACGCTGAACTTCAGGAAGTGCTGAAAGGCTGAGTTTTTCCTATTATTGAACATATGAAAAGAGCTGTCTCGAATGAGACAGCTCTTCTTTTTGCTCGAAACCATTGAGTTATTTAATGACCGTTTTGCTTGCGCGATCGTCATCAACTACACATACATAGGATTTACCTGCGTTGACTTCGATCTCGTTGCCGTTCTTGTCGAAGCACTTGATCGGGTCGTTCGGAGTCGGCTTAGTCCATGTGATCTCTTCAAGCTGACCGTACGATACATAGTATCCGGTGCCGCCGTTTTCGAAGTGAATGTCCACGTGTCTTTCTGTACTCGGGTCATTCGGACGGGGATTGATACCGCAGTAAAGAACAAATACATTTGTGAAGTTGAGCTGCACATTGTTGTTGATATCCATCTGCGGTTCACCGTCATACTGGCTCTTGTAGTAAACGTTCTCGGACTCGTTATATACGAAAAGTGCGTCATCATTGGTACTCGAGAAATAAACGGTCAGCTCCGTGCATGCTGTGCTGTCTGTCATCTTTGCTGTTCCCGCAGGTACAAAGTGGAACAGCTCAGGAGTCTCGCCATTAAGGTCGATCTTATAATACTCGATGGCTTTCTTGAGGAAATCTCCTCTGGATACACCGCAGTGTTCCTGCGCACGGCTCTTGTCGTTCATCCATTCACGGTCGTACCAGCAGAAATTGTCATCTCCGGTTACATCGACCGCATCATGACCCTTGCCGTACGCATAGATGTTGTTGTTGATATCGATCCATTCGATATTGTTCTTGCGGACATGGGACGGTACGGCAGTCTCGTCAGATCCCCAGGATATGAAGATGACTCCGGCTCCGCCGCAAAGATCGGCAGGACCTACACGTCCGCTTCGGATCGATCCGAGTAACGGAATACGGGAGACATCTGCAAAAATGCAGAGCATACGTGTTTGTCCGCCTTCTGTTTCGAATTCGTAAATTACGGACGCTTCACTGGTTCCGCGGGAAGGCTGGGCTGCATGGCAATTGTTGATGGTTACGCCAACGCCTTTCTTTCCGACGTTTTCCTTGTCCATATCCTCAATTCCCGTAAACGGATTTACGGCATATTCGCTCGGCGGTGGAAGTGTTGTTTCCGTAGGCTTAGCGGTGCTCTCTTGAGATTCGTTGCCTGTATCCGATGTGTCGTCAGGAGACGTGGATGTCCACCAGGTCTCATAACTCATGGTTTCGTTCTTTTTCTTGCCGCATCCCATCAGAGGCGCTGCCATAATCAAAAGCGCAGTTGACAGGGATATCAGCTTGGTGAGTTGCTTATTCATTTGCTCTCTCCTTTTCTTAATATGACTCTATTGTAACATAACACCAGGAATATCAAGCATGTCATTGAAATGTAATACAAAATCGGGTAATATTATGCAAGGTTAAGAAAGGGTAAAAGTATGTCTTCTAATGTAAATGATAAGCGTGTGTACGGCGATTCGGACCGCTCAGGGAAGAGTTCCGCCGTTTCCGTCGTGATCCGGGTGCTGTGTTTCATACTTTGCGCGGTCCTGGGACTTGGTACGGGCATTGCGCTGTATATCTATAAACTTATGGGCGCAGTCGGCTTTGTTAACACGCCCTTTGTGAATAAAGCACAGTATGAGACGATCGATTTTGATGACCTTGACAGTATTGATCTGAACTCCGGTGATGTCGCTTCCTCCTGGCAGGAGGGCGGCCACACCCGTGTATATGTGAACCAGAAGTATCCGATTAAGAAAGTTTCGCAGAAAGACAGTAAAGTGGAGAACATCCTTGTCTTTGGCGTGGATTCCCGTGGAACAGATGATGTCAACTGTCGTGCAGATGCCATTTTGATCGTTTCTATCGATCATAGGCACGATTGTGTAAAAATGATTTCACTCATGCGCGACACCGGAGTTAAGATCGAAGGACGTTCGTCAACGGACAAACTGACACATGCCTATGCTTATGGCGGCGTCGGACTTCTCATTAATACGATCAATGACAATTTCGGACTGGATATCCAGCGCTTTGTGATGCTGGATTTCGGAAGTTCCTCTAATCTGATCGACCTCGTTGGCGGTGTGGATATCGAAGTGACGGCCGGTGAGGTGAAATACGCTAATCACAACATCCAGGAGGAAAGTGAACTTCTGGGAAGAGAAGTTCCGTTACTGACAAACGGCGGACTTCAGACGTTAAATGGAATTCAGGCGACTTCCTGGGCACGCATCCGCTATCTGGATTCTGATTATGTACGTACAAGCCGGCAGAGAACGCTGGCGATTGCACTTATCAATAAGGTTGCTTCTCTTGGAAGATTGGAGCAGACTGCCCTTCTTGAAGATTCGGCCGGAATGTTCGAAACAAATATGACTGCGATGGATATGATGAGAGTGGCAATTGCGGCTATGGATGTTCTGGGTGATGTGAAGCAGTACCGCGCACCGGCAGACGGCATGTTCACGGTTCAGGAAGATCCATGGATCATGCTTGTTGACTGGGATCAGCAGCTGGCGGATCTGCATGGATTTATCTGGGAGGATCAATAATGAGCAAGACTTCATCAGCGGTCGTTTGTGAGACCAATCAGATACAGGGACAAAACCAGGAAAATGTATTTTTTCACAGTCTTTTTCGCGTACCGGAAGAATTCGCAGATGAATATGTTCGTTCTGCGAAATCTACGGCACCGATCCAGATCTGTGCTTGCTTCTCGGCACAGGGAGAAGACACCCTTGCGGCAATGACTCTTCAGGTCGTGCTGAAGAAAATGCAGGAAATTACTGCCCAGACCCAGTTAATGAGCGTTCTGGACTATGAGAGTTTCACGACACAGGTAGTAAATTTACTCAATAATACGGTTTGCCAGGAATCCATCAGGAATAATGGCGCGAGAATTCGTGTTTCTATGTCGATGGTCATCATTGAAGGCGATACTCTTCGGGTGATGAATATTGGAAATACTCATATTTGGCTCTATCGTCAGGGTAAATTGATTTCTCTTACCGAGAATCAGACGGTGGCTCACCGGTATGTTCAAATGGGTGCCATTCCTAAGGAAGCCGAGTATATGCATGAGGGCAAGAACGAACTTACGCAGTATCTGGGAAGATTTGCTCAGGACGGTGAGGTCATTCCGGATAAGAAAGTTCACCTGAAACTTCAGGATGGCGATGATATCGTCATGATCGGAACCGGGTTGGATCAATGTTTGCCGATTCAGAAACTCGGCGCGGTGATCGCTCGCCCTACGCAGCCGGAAACCAAGGCTTCCGAAATCATTCAGCTGGGAATTAATAATGGCGTGAAATTCGGATTGACTGCTCTTGTTATGCGTATTGAGAGTACATTGCTGCTTCCGGGAGATGCGGATATCGAACAGGCGGCAGTTTCCAACGATCTTTCCGTTGCTCCTAAGCATGTTGTCCCGGATGTTCCGGTGGCGCCAATCGTTAAGCCTGCTTCATCTGTGGTTCCGGAAGATGCTCCTACGATTCAATCTGAAGAACTTCGCTATCAGATGAACCAGGTCATGGGGCAGGGGGAAGCAACTGCGGATCCGGTTGGTTCGAATTATGACGATGATTTTGATGACGAAGACTTCGACGACGATGAGGATGAGATAGAAGAACCCCGTGTTTCGGCTTCTTCCGAAAAAACAAAGACTTCAAAGAAGAAGAGTAAAACTTTGAAATATGTTCTTATCGGACTGCTTATTTTCGTAATCAGCTGTTTGGTCGGATATTTGGGCATGTACGTTCTCTTTAATGCCGGTCATTGGACAGGAAATCTCAAATCGATCACCTCAGAGACAACTTCAGAGTCCAATGAAGATGTGAGCGGTCAGGTCGTCTATGCACTTTATGATGATACGGCTTTGTATGTCGAAGAGTCTCTGGATAGCCAATCCATCGATATTCTTTCCCGCGGTGAAGCTGTGACACTTCTTGCGATGAACGAGAATTTTGCCAAAGTTAGAAAAGAAAACGGCTTAATGGGCTATGTTCCGCTCGAGATGATCTCGGATGAGGATCCTACAGCCGGAGAAACAAGTGCGACGGAGTTCTATGATCCAACACCGGTGCCGACGACTACGGAGCCTAAGGATACATCGGAGGAGCCTGCGGATACTACGGAGACGGAAGCACCTTCTGAGAGTACGACTGAATCGACTGAGGAATCTTCAGAGGCGACATCGGATACTTCTGCGTCAGATCCGTCGGAGAGCTCTTCTGAGCCCACTTCTGAAAGTACTTCGGAGAGCACATCCGAAAAGCCTTCCGAGAGTTCGGAAAGCACATCCGAGAAGCCTTCCGAGAGTTCTTCTGAACAGACATCCGAATCATCTGAAAGCTCTTCAGAATCATCTGAGAGTTCAGAGGAATCCTCTGAGAATACAGAGAGTTCAGAAGCCACATCTGAAACTCCGGCACCTGCTGATGCACAACCGTCGGACGGGGAAGGAGAACCTTCTGCGGATTGATGAACGGATGTTTCTGCTGCTGATCAAAGTATGATCTTGTTCATTTCTTCAATTTTGAATTCATGAGAAAGCGGGAGTTCAACTTCCGCTTTTTTCATTACGGACCGATAGAAGCCAAGTACCATATCCACCGCTTTATATCCGCTTCGTCCATCTGCAATGGGTGAGGTTCCCGAGGCGATTGCATGGTGAAGATCAAAGTAAATGCCATAGTGCGGGTTCTTCGCGACTGCAATCAGATAAGACAAACCGTTCTGCTTGATATATCTGCGAAGATAGCGGAATGCCAGATTTCTGCCTTTCGGGGTCGTAATCGAGAAAGATGGCTTTCCTTTTCGTAGAGATATACGGATGGAAGCCTTTTCTGCATTTATGAAAAAGGATGCCTCGTGATCGTTGGGAAAAGTTGCCGTAGTTCCCTCAACCTGGCAAAGTGCGCCGTTTTCGAAGGTGTAAACGCCAAGCGCCGTGTCTTCTGCCTCCATATCGCGGAAACGTTTGGCGATCATTCCGTAAACATTAGTCGCTTCGGCATTCATGAGGTAACACATTAGGTCCAGTGCGTGAACTGATTGATTCATCAGTGCGCCGCCGTCACTCTTCCAGGTGCCGCGCCATGCGGCCTGATGATAGTAATCATCTCCGTGTCCCCATCGTACGACGACAGAGCCATGGCCGGCTTTCCCGAAGATGCCGTTGACCATATCCTCATGAAGGAGATTGACGATTGGAAAATAACGGTAAATGTGCCCCATCGCAATCTTCAGACCTTTGCTTTCAGCTAATTCATATAGCTCCCTGGATGATTTGTTGCTCATAGTCATCGGTTTTTCGAGAAGAATATTACAACCGAACTCTAAACAGTCCTTAGCGATCTGAAAATGAAGACCGGAAGGTACGGTAATGGCAACGATATCAGGATGGATCTCTGATAACATCTCTTTATAGTCGATAAAGGTCTTAATCGAAGCCTTGAATTCCTGGTGCTTTTTGATTTTGCGCTTACATGAAGAAAGCAGGTGGGACGGTGCATCCTGATTGGTATCGACGAGCGCACATAGGGTGAGACGGTCTTTGAGCTTTGCGATCGCACGGATATGTTTTTCACTGACTCGTCCGCATCCGATAATTGCGACCTTGAATCTTGCCAAATCTACATTCTGCGCCATATGACACCCTCGCTTACACTATTATTCTACGGATATTCTAACATAACCGCATGAGAAACTATATAAAATGATACAATATCAGATATAAGACATATAAGGAGAGAACGCCTATGAATATGCTTGAATTGATCGAGAAGAAACGTGATGGCGGAGTATTGAATAAAGATGAAATCGATTTCTTTGTTCATGGAGTGACTGACCGTAGTATCCCGGATTATCAGATATCCGCTTTCCTGATGGCCGTTCTCTGGAAAGGAATGGATGATGAAGAGACAGCAGAACTGACCATGGCGATGTCAAGATCAGGTAAGATCTGCGATCTTTCAAACATTCCGGGCACAAAAGTAGATAAGCACAGCACCGGCGGAGTCGGGGACAAGGTCACGCCCATCCTGCTGCCTGTAGTTGCTTCTTTTGGAATACCTTGCGTTAAGTTATCCGGACGGGGGTTGGGCTTTACAGGCGGAACGATCGATAAATTCGAGTCGATCAAAGGTTTTTCGACTTCTGTCGATCCGTCGTCGTTTAAAGATAGAATAGAGGAATGCGGTATGCTTCTCGGCGGTCAGACAGCTGATCTGGCTCCATGTGACAAGTATCTCTATGCACTACGGGATGTGACGGGTACCGTTCCTTCTATTCCGCTGATCGCTTCCAGTATAATGAGCAAGAAGATTGCAGGAGGCGCAGATGCGATCGTTCTCGATATTACTTGCGGGAGCGGTGCTTTTATGAAAGATGAGGCATCTGCAGGGGAACTGGCAAGGCGTATGATTTCGATTGGAAAACTGGCCGGGAGACCGGTGTCATGTGTAATGACTTCCATGCAGCAGCCTTTAGGCGAGATGGTCGGGAATGTTCTGGAGATGCAGGAGGTTCTTCAGATCCTGCGTGGTGAGGGAAGAGAAGATGTTAAGAAAGTCGTGCTGACTATGGCGGCAGAGATGCTGCATCTGACGCCTTACGGTAGGGGCCTTGAGCGTGAAGAACTGATGGAGCGCTGCCGTGAGAAACTAAATAATGGTGAAGCATGGGATAAATTCGGCGAGCTTGTCCTTTCACAAGGTGGAATGCTTCAGTCTGACGGTTCACCGGTATTCGTGGATCAGCCTTTTGATGTGATGACGGTATATGCAGAAAAGGACGGTTATATCGCTTCCTGTGATGCGCTTTCCGTTGGCGAAGCCTCATGTCTTCTCGGTGCTGGCCGGATGGAGAAAGAAGATAAGATCGATATGGGCGCAGGAATACGCCTTTATAAAAAGATCGGCGAGAAGGTCAAACGGGGTGAGGAACTCTTTACACTATACACGGGATCTGATCCCCAGGTGGGAGATGACCGTATTGATGAGGCTTTGTTTAAGATGCAGGATGCCTATGAAATCGCTTCGGACCCTGTGGAACCTCCGAAAGAGATCCTGAGTATCATTTCTCCGTGATTTCTGTTGCGAACGGAAAAAATGATTGCTATAATACAAAAGAACGAATGTTCACATTTTGGAAAGGGTGTGTAATATGGTCATTCTAGGCATTGATCCAGGATATGCGATCACCGGATACGGCGTGGTTTCCTATGAGAAGAATCATTTTACTGTTCTTGATTATGGAGCCATTACGACGAAAGCACACACTCCTTTTGAACAGAGACTGCTGACTTTGCATCAGCAGCTGGATGTGATTATTGGGAGATTCCATCCGGATGTTATGGCAATTGAGGAATTATTCTTTGAACGCAATACTACAACGGCTATTGGAACGGCTCAGGCGCGAGGCGTGGAGATTCTGGCGGCGGCCGAGGCAAATGTTCCTGTTTATGAGTATACTCCGATGCAGATCAAGCAGGCTGTGACCGGGTACGGTAAGGCGGACAAGAACCAGGTTTCTCAGATGGTTAAGATGCTTCTTAATCTGAAAGAGCTTCCGAAACCTGATGACGTTACGGATGCTCTTGCTATTGCCATTTGCCAGGCTCATACCGGAATGAATACGGCATTTCAGGCAGTGGCCGGTTATCAGTACGGACGATATGGAAAGAAAGAGTGGGATGTTTAATGTACGCGTATATCAAAGGTAAATTTGTTTCGGTTCGCGGAGAAGATATTATCGTTGAAAACAACGGCATAGGCTACAAGATTTATATGCCGTTGCTTCTTCAAGGGCGGATCGGTCATGTGGGTGATCAGGTCTGTGTTTATACATATTATTATGTAAGAGAAGATATGATAGCATTGTACGGTTTCCCGGAGCCGGAAGATCAGGATATGTTTGAGCTCCTTCTTACGGTCAGCGGGATCGGCCCCAAAACGGCAATAACGGTGGTTGAGACACTTCGTCCTTCTGAACTTGCTATGGCTGTTCTGCAAGGTGACATTAAGAAGATCAGTTCGGTCAGGGGCCTCGGAAAGAAATCGGCAGAGCGTATTATTCTTGAACTGAAGGATAAGCTCAAGGGCTTTGATGTATCTTCTGTCGAGCAGTCAGATGGGTTCGATGCAGTGATTCCGGAAGCGGGTCAGAGTGAACTCGAGGATTGCATTTCAGCTTTGGTCGTGCTCGGCTACCCTGCATCTGAAGCGGGTAAAGCGGCCAGAGCCGTATATCATGAAGGCGTAAGTGTCGAAGAGATGATCCGAAGTGCGCTTCGGTATATGGCGAAATAAGGAGATATAGCACGGGATGGACTTTACTGATTTTGAACATGATGATCGAATGATCGCTAGAGAACGGCTTCCTGAAGACCGTGATGAGAAGAGCCTTCGCCCTTTAACGTGGGACGATTATTCCGGTCAGAAACAGGTCACGGATAATCTTAAGATCTTCATTGAAGCGGCTATGCGACGAGGGGAAGCCCTTGACCATTGCCTTTTATACGGGCCGCCTGGTCTTGGAAAGACGACGCTTGCAGGTATTATTGCGAATGAGATGGGTGTAAACCTGCGTATTACCACGGGTCCGGCTATTGAGAAGGCAGGGGATCTCGCGGCTTTGCTTACGAGTCTTCAGGAAAGAGAAGTGCTTTTTATCGATGAAATACATCGTCTCAACCGAAATGTGGAGGAAGTTCTTTATCCGGCGATGGAGGATTTTGCTTTGGATATAATGATCGGTAAAGGGCCGGCAGCCAGATCGATCCGCTTGGATCTTCCGAAGTTTACGCTTATTGGTGCAACAACCCGCGCCGGTATGCTTTCAGCACCTCTTCGTGATCGATTTGGCATGGTTCATCGTCTGGAATTATATAAACCCGAAGAACTTAAGGTCATTCTTAAACGAGATGCTGAGATCCTTGATATCGGGATCGATGATGAGGGCCTGGATTGTCTAGCGCGCCGATCCCGCGGTACTCCGCGTATTGCTATTCGCCTGCTTAAGAGATTGCGCGACTTTGCGCAGGTTCGTGGCGGAGGTGTAATCAATCGTGAGATCGCCGAATTCGGTTTGGAGCAGCTTGCTATCGATGAAATGGGACTGGATTCTACGGATAGAAGGATCATGACATCGATTGCCGAGAAATTCCTAGGCGGACCGGTTGGATTAGACACGCTTGCTGCCTGCACCGGTGAAGATGCGGGGACGATAGAGGATGTATATGAACCTTTCCTTATGCAGTGCGGGTTTATTGCAAAGACCCCGAGAGGCAGAGTGCTTGCCCCACAAGGTTGGAAACATCTCGGTTTGTCTTGCCCTGCTGATCTGGATAGAAAACTCAGCGGTTTAGGTGTTTCTACGAAAAATACAAATGATTCTGCCCAGATCACGATCGATGATGTGATAAATAAGCGATCTGAAGATCCCGAGGATGTATAAATGAGTGATGGAAAGATCCTTCTTCATGCCTGTTGTGCTCCATGTGCGGAATATCCTGTGTTTGATTTGATCTCCCGTGACATGAAACCGGATGTGCTATATTATAATCCGAATATCCATCCGCGCTTCGAATTTGACAGGAGAAGGGAACAGGTCGTTCGTTTGGGTGAACTGTTCGATCTTTCCTGTTTTTTTGTCGATGATTTCCGAATGGATGCGTGGCTTTCACGTGAATGGGAGGATTCTTATACATCACGTTGCGATATGTGTTATGCGATCCGTATGGATTTTAGTGCCAGATATGCGAAGGAGCATGGCTATGATGCTTTTTCCACGAGTTTGCTGGTAAGTCCGTACCAGCAGCATGACAAAATCAGGGAAATGGCTTCTTCCTGTGCAGAAAGATACGGAGTACGTTTCTTATATATGGATTGGAGACCGAATTTCCGGGAAGGACAGAATATGGCACGGGAACACGGCCTATACAGGCAGAAGTATTGCGGATGTATCTATTCGCTGGATGATTCGAAATATAAGGAGAAGATTATTTCTTCATTCCCGGATGGTTGGGAAGCTTCGCACTAACCAGGATCGTATTATATTCTTCATAGATCACCATTCCGGGTTTGGCTTTCGGGATCTTCTTGACGTGGCTTACAGGACAGTAATCGATCTGTACACGCACATCGTATTCCGCTTTTGATTCGGAAGTGCCTGTTGAAAAGGCCTTATTACTTCGTGAGAAGTAAGCCGCAATAGACGCAGCCTCAACAATGGCTTTTTCCGTAGGCTCTTTGCCATTTGTCCGTAGAATAACATGAGTTCCGGGCATGTTCTTCACGTGAAACCAGATATCATTTTTTGCGGCCACATGAAAGGTGAGATGATCGTTTTGAATGTTGTTTCTTCCGGCCAGTACCTCAAAGTGACCGTCGACTTCATATCGGCGGGGAGAAGAGGTGTCTTCCGCTTTTTTCCTCGATGAACTCTTGTCTTTCCTCGATCTGGCCGCTTCAGCCGCTTTCCGAAGAGCGCGGGAAGAGGCTTTGCCGGATTTGGCCTTGCCGGGATGATACTTTTCAGAAGTTTTGTCGGACTTTTCTTCCTTTTCGGGAGCGATTGCCGTTTGAAACTCGAATTCTACAGCCTGCAGATCTTCCGGTTCATTGGCGGCATCGATTGCTTGGATCAAGGATTGCAGGTAGGCCACCTCGGATCTTTCCTCCTCTAGGAAACGGGTTGCAGCTTCCCTGCGGCTAAGTGCTTTTCGATAACGCTTAAGATAGATCTGTCCCTGTTCTGTAGGCGTCATAGTCGGATCAAGCGCAATTTCCGTAGTATGGCCGAAATCAGGATAGTCGGGAATAGAGAGTACCTTATCTTCCGGTTGGATCAGATACTGATATGCAAGGATCAATTCGCCCTGTGATTTCATTGCTTCGGCATCTGCTGTGGCGCGAATATCTTCTTCGTGAATTGACAGTTTTCTAGCGGCGTGATTGTACGCATTGGAAAGAAGAGTACGTATTTGCTTCCGTTTCGTTTCGAACCGTAGCTGTCTGTCTTTAAAAGCATGGACGATATCCATGGCTTCAGATAGTGAAGATGCAGTTCTGGCGATTCCTGCATCTTTTAATTCCAGAGCATGCCAGTCAGAAGGTTCTCCGTCGATATAAAATACTGTCGGTTTCGCTGAATAATGGCAAATGTCGGTTAAAACCGTTTTCAGAACGGATATGAGAGACGCGCGATCTTCTTCTGTCAGAGAGGAGTATCCCATTCGTGGATCCAGTTTGGTTTCAAAGCATATATCGTTAGCAAGAAGCGGAGAGAAACCAAGAAGTGAATCCAGTAATGCTTTGGCAAGAGGGCGCTGGCGTGATTCCTGTAATATCGGCATCTGGTCATGGTTTATCATATCAAGTGCCCTGTCGGGAGCGATTTTACCTTGCGACGGCGGGGCTTCATAAATCCTGGCGGGCATGATCTCACGGACACGGCTTGTAGAATTATCTACATGGAGGAGCGCGTCAATGATCCGATTCTCGGAATTCAGGAAAATAATATTACTATACCGTCCCATCATTTCAACAACCAGTTTCTTGATTGAGGTGTCATGGAGTTCGTCTGTTGTTGATATGGATATCGTAATGATACGCTCAAAATCAGGGCATTCGACGGAGAGGATCCTGGCGCCTTGCAGGTGTTTGCGCAGAAGCATACAGAAATTCGGGGGCATCTGGGGATTCTCACGCATGACCTCGGTAAACTGAACACGGGGACTCTGCGGGTCACAGCTAAGGAGAAGTTTTTTGTTGCCGGATGCGTTTCTGATAGTAAAGAATACTTCAAAACGGCTTGGCTGATAGATCTTATCGATCCTGGCGCCGGCAAGTTCACTATTAAGTTCGTGAGCAAGTAGGTGGGTTGAGATTCCGTCGAGCGGCATAGATCATTCCTCTTCGATGTCGGATTCTTTCAGATTTTTCTGCTTTTTCCGATCCAGAATCAGATAGATGATCCACCCGATAAGCATGGCGGCAATGATTTCAATTCCAAGAACAGTGAAGAACCGATCATAATTATTCATTGCAATAAGGAAATCCAACCCGATAAGAACAAGAATACCGAGAAGAAGATACAAAATCTTGCCCCAGGAATAGGACCATAAAACGACATATAGAGGCTCCTTATCCGGTTCTTCCACTCTGACCTGAGCTTTGCTCTTCGACGAACGGGAAGAAGCCGGTGCTTTTCCATGGGAGGAAGCGCCGGAATGTGTGTTCGTACGGGAATGGGAAGATGGATTTTTCTTCTGTGCCATGACGGTTATTCTTTAGGTTTGACGGTAGACATATCCTTGAGATCGCCTTTGCTGGCAAGGAGTTTCTTGATCTTGTCAGTCGGCTTGATCAGATTCGACAAGGACGAGTCGTGGTTGATTGCATCGATAAGAAGGGCAACGAACTTGCTCATGTTTACATCTGCGAACCATGGTGCAGCAAGGAGCTCGGGGCGTCTGTAGATCAGGTTTGTTGCAAATACCTTGGAGATGGTTCCGTTTGCATAAGCTTCGTTAAAGTGCTCGATACCCTCGGTAAAAAGACCGAAAGTAGCTGCGCAATAAATATTTCTTGCCCCGCGTTTCTTCATCTCACGAGCAATGTCAAGCATGGAATCACCGGACGAAATCATATCGTCAACGATAAGAATGTCCAATCCTTCCACCGATTCGCCAAGGAATTCATGCGCGATGATCGGGTTTCTGCCGTTTACGACACGAGTGTAATCTCTGCGCTTGTAGAAGGTTCCCAGAGGAACACCGAGCATGGATGCAAAGTACATTGCACGGGAAATTCCGCCTTCATCCGGGCTGATGACCATAAACTTATCTTCGGTAAAGTGCAGGTCGGGGATCGAGCGATACATCTCTTTGATGATCTGATAGGTGGCCGACAGGCTCTCAAAGCCGGAAGTCGGAATCGCGTTGGCGACTCTTTCGTCATGAGCATCGAATGTGATGATGTTTTCAACACCAAGGTTATAGATCTCTTCGAGTGCAAAAGCACAGTCAAGGGACTCTCTTGAGTTTCTCTTGTGCTGACGTCCCTCATAGAGGAATGGCATGATGACATTGATTCTACGGGCTTTTCCGGAGCAGGCAAGAATAACACGCTTGAGGTCCTGATAATGGTCGTCAGGACTCATGTGGTTCGTCTGTCCGAACATTTTATATGTACACGAGAAATTCGTTACATCGCTGATGATGAAAAGATCGTGTCCACGTACGGAATTTTTCAAAACGGCTTTGCCTTCTCCAGACGAGAATCTCGTATTCTCAACAGCAAGCCGGTAATCTGTACGATAGAATCCCGGATATTTGCTGATGAATTCATGTTCCTGATATTCGGATCTGCGTTTGTTCAGATACCAGTTGACTTTGTCGGTAAATTCTACGCTTCCTTTGAGTGGAACGAGAGCGATCGGCCCAACCGGTGCCATCGGGTTGTCGCCATACTGGTTATAGCGAGAATATGCACCTTCATCTCGGAATTGAATAATCGGATCCATAGTTTTCTTTACCTCTGCATCATTCATGATTATGTTACTTTCCCATTATTTCTTCTATTCGAACCTGTCCGAGTAGGGAATCATATTTTTCGATCGGACTGATCAGCTTGCCAATAGATTCATCAACATTTAAAGCATCAATCAAACGAGCCACAAAAGGAGTCATGTTAACATCAACATACCACGGAGTCTCAAAAAGCTCCTTAGGACGGTATGTGAGATTGGTGCAATATACCTGTTTGATAATGTTTTTCCTGTGTGCCTCATTAAAAGGCTCAAGGCCATCTGTAAAGAGACCGAAAGGAGCGGCGCAGAAGACATTACGTGCGCCATTATCGTGCATATATGTAGCGGTACGTATCATGGTTTTACCGGAATTGATCATATCGTCTACAATAAGAACGTCTTTTCCGCTCGGGTCGTCACCGAGAAAACGGAACTCTTTGATCGGATAATTGCCATCTTCATCGACAGTAGTATAATCACGATGCCTATAGAAGATTCCAAGCGGAAGCTCGAGCATTGAAGTGTAGAAGATGGCTCGGGACATAGCCGTTTCGTCAGGACTGATGATCATCATGTTGTCTTTGTCAATGTGAAGACCAGGGTTCTTCGAGATAAGCGTACTGATGATCTTATATGCGGATTTCGGCATTTCAATGCCCATAAGAGGTACGGCATTAATGATCCTCGGATCATGCGGATCAAATACGATCAGGTTTGCCACGCCAAGATTATAGAGATCTTTAAGCATCTGGGCACAATCGAGAGACTCGCGTGTAATACTGTGATCCTGGCGTCCTTCGTAAAGGAATGGCATGATCACGTTGATACGGCGGGCTTTGCCGCTTACTGCCATGATGATTCTAAGAAGATCCCTGAAATGATCGTCCGGACTCTTGAAATGAGGAACTCCGGACAGGGTAAATGTCTCATCATGGGAAAGAACATCTGTAATGATATATATATCGTGGCCGCGAACCGTCTGGTTCAGCGTAACTTTGCCTTCTCCGGTCGCAAATCTCGTGATCGTGGCCGAAATTGTATAATCCCTACGTAAATAACCGGCGCTATTTACATAAGGACTATAATTGTTCTGCTGTTTATCGATTCTTTTTTCGTACAGGATATCATTGACCTGACGCACAAAGCCTTCGTTTGAAGTATGGGAAATTATGCCTATTGGACCGAAGGGCTCTAAAAGATAGCCCCTATAATCAAGATCTTCAGCAGGATCCTTTGAACGCATGTTCTCCTCTGACATAGCACCCTCCACAAGTCATATAGCATTCGCTACAAAATCAGTATACCCCTAATCTTTGTTTTTTTGTACTGTTTACTTTTGTGAAATATTTTGTATTTTTACTTTTTCTATAGGTAAAAATACATATAAAAATCATTTGTCAGTTTTGCCTTTTTTTGGATCATCCGATATAGTATCTTTGAGTGAATAAGGAGGTATACCATGGGTATAGCGTTTAGAAAGACCACTTTTTGGGGAGTTGCTGCAGATCTTGCATCCTGTCCGCCTACGGATCGTCCTGAAATCGTGTTTTCCGGCAAGTCAAATGTCGGGAAGTCATCTTTAATCAATGCTCTGGCGGATAACAGAAAACTGGCCCGTGTCAGCGCTACACCGGGCAAAACACGTACTGTCGTCTATTTCAATGTCGATGATAAACTGTATTTTGCCGATCTTCCGGGGTATGGTTACGCAAAAGCCTCAAAAGATGTCAAAGAGAAATTTAATAAACTGTGTGATCAGTACTTCGTATCCGGAAGAAAATTCTCTCTGGTTCTACATCTGATCGATATCCGTCATGCGCCTTCAAAAGACGACGTTCGTATGCTAGAGTATATGAATCAGTCCGGTATTCCGTATTTTCTGGTATTTACCAAGTGTGACAAGCTATCGAAGGCCCAGATCCGTAAACAACTTATCGAATTTAGTAAATTCCTTGACTTTCACGATGATGCGCATTGTTATGCCGTTTCTGCGGATAATAAGTTCGGGATTGAGGAACTTCGGAACGGAATTGAAGAATTTCTTCAGGATGAATTGAAGGATTCAATGTAATTGGATACTTTTTCTCATTGATTTGACAAATTGGTCTTGATTGTCGATATTTGTCGAAAAATGCATTCATTTATCCTTTTTGCACCTAATATACTTGATATATCAAGCTTTGAAAGGGTAGAAGAATTGTGGATCGTTCAGTAGCATACTCTAATGATACCGATATCAAAGCACCGTTCTCTTTCACGCATTTCCTAGGTGTTTCGTTTCAATTTTTTGTTTCAAGGCCGTTTGTGTCAATTCTTTGCTTTTCTTTTATCGGCGGTTACTTAGGCATGTTTGGCTCGAAACCGGCAAAAACATATGGTTCGATAGTGATTTCTGTTTTTATTGTGGTCGTATGTACGAAACAGAAGCGGAATATCTTTGAATTTATTACGATCATCATGAGCGTCCTTGCCTTTTCCTGGTCAATTATCGGTTTTTCACTTTGGAATGTGAAAACCGCTAAACTGGAAATCAGTGAAGAATATGCAGGTAAAGCAAGGATCGTTTCCCCTAATGCCTCGAATGAGGGATATAAGAATATTGTGTTGGAGCTTGATAACGGGGAGAAAACAATACTTTTAACCGATCAGATATATGAGTACGATGATGATTTATATCTCGAAGGTCTTTTGACACCTATACGGACTCATGGGAATCCCGGCGATTTTGATTATAGAAGTTATTACCGGCGGTGTGGCATTGTGCGAATGATCGATGCCGCGAACATAGTCCAATTAGAGGAAACATCGTTGACACCGGTCAAATTGGGCTATCGTGTCGGTTCAACGATTTCGAAAGCCGGATATCAGGCATGGCTTAGTTTCACAGACGAAGAAACAGCTATGTTTCTTTCAGCCATTATTACCGGGAATGATTCACGATTAACAAAAGAAACGCAAGAAACTTTTCGGCGAAGCAATCTTGCCCATCTCTTGGTTGTATCGGGTGCACATGTCGGATATTTCGCTTCGACAGTAGGGTTTCTGGCAGCCGGGGTATTCGAAGACAGAAGGAAAAGGAGTTATTTTTTGTATGTGTGTCTGATTGGCTTTGGATTTATCACCGGCTGGTCCGGATCTGCCACAAGAAGTATTCTGACATATGTACTCGTAAATATTCTTTCCTTTACTGATGTTTGTGTTGACAGGGTTTCAGCCTGTGCATGCAGTGCCCTTACAATTTTGTTCTTTGATCCGTTTTCTATGTTTTCTCAAGGTATGCTGCTGTCTTTTGGGGCGACATTCTCAATAATGCTTTTTCATCACAAATTGGAGATCATTCTTGAGGAAAAGATTTCGTTTATACCCGAAGAGATCCGAACAGCTATTTCTTGCTTTATTTGTGCTCGAATCGGTATGATCCCGGTTTTAGTGTCGATGGGGGATTCAATTTCGCTTCCGGGAATGTTTGTTGTGGTTCTTGCCGGGTTTCCTGCCGAAGTGATATGCAGTATTGTTCCGTTCCTCACTATTTTCTGCTGTTGCTTTCCGGGTACTGCTGTTGGACGCATTCTTTTCTATCCGCTTCGAGGGGAAGTGCTTCTTCTGGAAAAGATGGCTGTTTTGGGTGCCAAACAATCGACATTCCGATTTTCGATGAGCAGAATGCCGCTTGTTTCAGTCGTTTTAGGTGCATGTTTTGTTATTATCCCGATAGTCAGGCCTGGGGTTTTCAGGTTTTTTCTTAGATACATAGCGTTGTTATCTGCAATAAGTTTTATCTTACAGACCTTCATCTTCACACGTAAGGTCACTTCAGTATATTTCCTTGATGTCGGTCAAGGTGATTGCGCGATGATCTGCCATAACGGGATGAATATATTGATTGATGGAGGAAAAAAGGGAAGCGGGGAGAAGATCCTAAGCGTACTCGAGTATCTAGGAATTCATCAGATCGATGTTGCTTTTATGTCTCATCTGGATGTGGACCATGTCGGCGGAATAATCGAATTGTATCAAATGGGCCGGATAGGTATTCTTTATGCTCCGTTCTGGGAGGATAGCCCGGAAATGGTTCAGCTGGAGGAACAGTATTCGGATCTCCCGCAGGAAGTCACCGTACTCAGGTATGGTGATTCTATCCGGATCGATGAATCTTTCGATATAACCGTACTTTGGCCTTTTGCTCCACAGGATGGGGGCAATAGCGATTCCTTGGTTTTATTACTTAATATTTATAAAACAAGTGTTCTGTTTACAGGAGATATTCCGTCGGAAATAGAACAACGTATGCAATTTCAAGCGATAAATACTATAAATGTGCTGAAAATAGCTCATCATGGGAGCCGGTATTCTACTTCATGTGCTTTCTTGCAAAATAAAAATATAGGTGCAGCGGTCATCAGTGTGGGTTATAATCTTTATGGGCATCCGTCACCGGATGTGCTCAATAGGCTTTCGGATCACAGGATACCTTACTTTCGTACCGACGAGGGCGGCTGTGTGCTTCTGTCTGTGGAAGAGAGCGGCTGGAATATAGATTATTTCTTCGAATCGTGAGGATAAATATGGCAAAACAGGAAAAGACCACGAACTGGATGGGTTATCCGGATATTATCAACGATGTTAAAACAGGGAATATATCTCCTATATACTTAATCAGCGGCGAGGAGAAGTTTCTTGTCGAGACGTTGATCTCAGAAATGAAGAAGGCTTGGATCTCCCCGGGTGCTGAAAGTCTGGACTTCTATCTTAAGGACCTCGGAAATTCGGAACTGTCATTAGATGAACTGCAAAGCCTGGTTGGTTCGCCACCGTTTATGTCCAAATGCCGTATGACAGTGATCCGTAATACAGGCTGGTGGTCTGTGAAGGCGCCTTCCACCCCTAAGGATATTGAGAAATGGAAGTCGGTCATCAGTTCGATCCCTGAGTTTTCAGCTGTTCTTTTCGTTGAGGATAAGATCGATAAACGTAAAAAGCAACTGATTGACGCTGTTTCTTGCACCGGAAAACTGGTTGAGATCGGTCTTCAGAATGAGGATACACTTACAAAATGGATCCGTGGTTCTTTTGCGAAGAAGGGGATAACGATTTCTCCTGAGTGTGTATCCAGCTTAATAAGTAGAACCGATTCTTCCATGCGCATGATCAAGAACGAAGTAAGTAAGATTATGCTGTATTGTGACAACGCTTCTTGTAAAAAAGTGGATATGCAGCTTCTTGATTGGCTCTCGGTTCCAGATGTCCATGCTTCGGTGTTTCAAATGACGGATGCCATTGGGAACCGTAAACCGGGAAGGGCGCTGGAAATACTTGATGATCTTGTATTGCTTAAAGAACCTATCCCTAAGATCCGATTGATGCTGGCCAGACATATTCGTCAACTTATATGCGCAAAAGAGCTTGGGGATGCCTCATCGATCATATCGAGGCTGAAAGTACATCCTTTTGTTGCCAGAAACCTGGTATCCCAATCAAAGGGGTTTACCATTGAACAGCTTGAACATATCTATTTTCTATGCTTTCAGTCAGATCAATGGGTCAAGACCGGAAAGATGGAGGACAGAATGTCCATGGAGGTGCTTCTTGCGTCATGTGGAAAGGTGTGAACTACATTGACGTAAAAAAGGAATTAAGATAGAATCAATGAGAATTTTGAACGAAACGGAGAAGACAATGACCAAGATTCAAATGAAAACGCCTATCGTCGAGATGGACGGCGATGAGATGACCAGGATTATCTGGAAACAGATCAAGGAAATCGTCCTTGAACCTTTTGTTGATTTAAAGACCGAATACTTCGATCTTGGATTGCCGCATCGTGATGAGACTGACGATCAGGTTACTATAGATGCCGCAAATCGCGCGGCTGAACTCGGTGTTGCTGTTAAATGTGCAACAATTACACCTAATGCTCAGCGTATGGATGAGTATCATCTGAAACAAATGTGGAAGAGCCCTAATGGAACTATCCGAGCAATACTCGACGGAACCGTGTTTAGAGCTCCGATCCTGGTTAAGGGCATTCATCCTTTTGTTTCAACATGGAAGAAGCCGATAACGCTTGCCCGTCATGCGTATGGTGATGTTTATAGAGATGCTGAGATGTATGTTTCCGGCAAAGCAACAGCTGAACTGGTTGTGACATATGAGGACGGAAGAAAAGAGACAAAGAAGATCCATGATTTTCAGGGACCCGGCGTAATCGAGGGAATGCATAACCTTGATTCGTCGATCGAAGCTTTTGCCCGTGCCTGTTTTATGTATGCGCTTGATATTAAGCAGGATCTTTGGTTTGCTACGAAAGATACAATTTCGAAGACTTACGATCATCGATTCAAAGATATTTTCCAGGAAATCTTTGATTCCGAATTCAAGGAGAAATTTGAGGAAGCCGGAATCACATATTTCTATACGCTCATTGATGATGCGGTGGCTCGTGTGATGCGTTCTGAAGGCGGTATGCTTTGGGCCTGTAAGAACTATGATGGTGATGTGATGTCGGATATGGTTGCTTCTGCATGCGGAAGCTTGGCAATGATGACTTCGGTTCTGGTTTCTCCATCCGGGAAATATGAGTACGAAGCGGCTCACGGAACCGTTACAAGGCATTATTATCGTTATCTTAAGGGCGAGACAACATCTACGAACCCGATGGCGACTCTTTTTGCATGGAGCGGTGCTCTTCGTAAGAGAGGCCAGCTGGACGGATTGTCTGATCTTGTGGCCTTTGCAGATAAACTTGAAAAGGCTTCAATTGATACTATTGAAGAAGGTGTCATTACCGGTGACCTGAATAGCCTTATGGATCATCCGAATAAAAAAGTTGTCGATACCGAGGCTTTCTTGAGGGCTATTGCCGAGAAATTGAATTGATTATGGAGGATGATGATTATGAGCTATTTTGAAAGTTGGACAAAACATTCTGAAACAGTCGAGAATGAGACCGAGTATAAGGCTTATATTTCCAAGTATTATGAACTTGAGAAGAACGCCTATGATGCAATTCTGAGCAAGTATCCGGATAATGCGGATCTTTTAAGCGGTAAAGCCATAGAACTGGCGGAGAAACTCGGCTTCTCGAAGGATGATATGGAGATTTTTGTTGGCTTCCTTGAGGGAATCGCATCAAGCCTTAAAAATGAACTCGATTACAAGTCCGTTACTGATGATTCCGAGGTTTCTTTGGATATTGATTATGAGAAACTGTATTATAACATGCGCGACGCTAAGGCTGAGTGGCTGTTTACGTTGAAAAGCTGGAGTAATGTTCTTACGGATGAGAAGATCCAGGAGATTACGAAGCAGTATCGCGAGGATAATATTGTACATGTTGAAAAAATCGGAAGAAATGATCCGTGTCCTTGCGGAAGCGGCAAAAAATACAAGAAGTGCTGCGGTAAGAAAGAATCCTAATATTACGGGATCAGTTTAATTCGAAACAATTGAATATGGTTTGATATCCGGGGCATGAGCCCCTATGAATATCGGGAAATAACCCGACTATGAGATGAGATCACAGATGATGCTTCTGTGCTCGCTTGTAGTCGGTTTTTTTGTCTGGAAAGGAGGTGAGAAAATGAAAATAAGTGATCTTCATCCGTCGGTTCGACCGTATGAGAGGTTAGAACAGTATGGAGCAGAAGCACTTTCTGATGAGGAACTGGTGGCCATCGTGATCCGTAATGGTACAAAAGGGAAGTCCTCTAAGGAAATTGCATCCAAACTGCTGTCTTCTCCGGATATCCCGGAAGGATTACCCGGTCTTTACAGGCTTTCTTTGGAGGAACTGGCGCTTCAGGAAGGAATCGGTCGCGTAAAGGCAATTGTCCTTAAGGCTTGTCTGGAGATTGGTCGCAGATGCCTGTTTTCAGGAAGCGGAGAGCAGGTGCGATTTCTATCTGAAGAAATTGCCAGACAGTTTTTTGAGGAAAAAATGGCATTTCTGGAAACAGAAGAAGTCCACGCTGCATTTATTGATTCACAGAAGCGACTGATCAAACATGAAGTTGTTTGTAAAGGCAGTATCAATGGCGTTGGTTTGAGTATGAGAGAAGTGTTTCGTACAGCGGTTCGGGTAAATGCAAGTGGCCTTATACTTGCCCATAATCATCCCAGCGGTGAAGTTGAACCAAGTATCGAGGATATAGCAGCAACTAAACTTCTGCAAAACAACGGCAAGATGATTGGTGTCGATGTGATAGATCACATAATTGTCGGTCGTGGCACATCAGTAAGCTTGTTAAGTCAAGGATTAATGGAGGAAAACTAAATGAATACAGAAAACAGAATAGTGACAGAAAAACTGTCATTTACGGATTTTATGTCGGCGTTTCGTGCGCAGTATAAGTACGGATGGCCTCAGTTGAAGAGAAATTTTCACATAACGGAACAGATTATCCATAAGAATAATCGTAATCTGCACGGAATCATTGTTCGATCGGCAGGTACAAGAGTTGCTCCGGTTTTCTATTATGAGGATTTCTATGAGGCATATCTTAAAGGTACTGCGATTGAAGAGTGCATCGGAAAGATCGTTCAGTTTGTTACTGGGCAGGATTTTGGAAATTGCGAAATCTATGAGTCTTTGTCGGATTATGAAAAGATCAGCCAATACCTGATACTTAAGGTTATTAATTTCAAAAAGAACAAAAGTATGCTGAAAACAATGCCTCATCGTCTATTTGGAGATATGGCCGTTATTGTTCAGGTGTATCTTGATGATCCGTCGATCGGCCGAGGAGCGGTCAATGTAGATGAGACGCTTGTATCCCTTTGGGCCACGGATGCGGAGACGGTTTTCAGTAAAGCAGAGGAAAACATGAAGAAGTACAGGATAAAATCTATTGATTTAATGGATCTGGTTGGTAATGAGAATTATGATAACGATTCGCCAAGGATCTACGTTATTTCTTATGATGCGCCGTTTCACGGTGCTTCTGCCATATTGAGAACTGATTATCTACAGGATTTCACCAAATCGAAGCAGAAAGATTTCTTTTTGCTTCCGGTATCGATTCATGAGTTTCTTCTGATAGAGAAAAAAGAAGATATCCGCGAAGAAATGATGAAAGAAATGCTGCATTCTATCAATATTGACAAGAATCTGAATGACAATATGCTTTCGGATGAGGTGTACTCGATCGAAAGAGGACATGAAAAACCGATATGCTTATCGAGCGGCAAAGAATTGACGGTAAGCTGCAAAAGGAACTGAAGGATTCCTTAGTTTTAAGCAAGCAAAATGAAAATGTGGTATACTTTTATGAAAGTTTTGTATGGGAGGAATCGGTTTTGCGACGGATCTTCGAAAATAAACTGATCGTAATGGTGCTGGCCACATTGCTGATCATTGCTTTTATCGTTTTGAGTGCGATACCGGGTAGTCCTCTTTCTGCTGTCACCAAGCCGCTCTCTGTGGTAATTGATCCTATTCAGGCGGTTTTCCAAAGTATCGGAACGAAGATATCGGATTTTTATTCGGCAATCGCTGAAGGTATGGAAATCCGTAAAGAGAATGAGGAACTACGTGCGGAGATCGCTGAGTTGGAGTATAAAGTTCAGCAAGGTGAAGAAGCACGAATCCGCTGGGAAGAACTTAAAAGTGCTTTCTCGATCAAGGATTCGTTTGAGAATTATCATATTCATGGTGCGTCTGTACTTACACGTGAGTCGGATGAATGGTTCAGCGTGATACGTGTTAATGTCGGTACGGAGAACGGAATCGATTCTTCTGAGGGATCATATGCGGTCGTTGATGCCAGAATGAACCTTGTCGGGCGAGTGATGTCAACGGATATTGATTCCTGTAAGATCCTTCCTCTGCTTCATGAGGGCTTTTCCGCAAGTGCGAAGGTCAACGAAGTCAATGGTGCCATCGTCCTTGTGACCGGTGATATTACGTTGAAAAATGATGGATTATGTGTGGTCACAAGGATTCCTTCCAATATCGTTCTTCAGCCGGGTTCAGAGCTGGTAACCAGTGGTGAAGGCGGTCTTTTCCCGGCAGGTATTCCGATTGGAACGATTGAAAGCTTTGACGATTCCGATCCTGATAACCTTAAAGCAACGCTTCGACCTTATGTTTCGATTTCGGACATTAAAGACGTATTTATAATGGTTCCGAATGATGAACAGACGCAGGAAGAGATTTCCGCTCCTTCGAATGATTCAATTTCTGCGTCTGATCCGTCCGTAACATCAGGTGAGAACTCTTCTGAAAACAACGGGCCTATGGAGAATTCTGAAGGAGAAGCGGCATGAGAAAACATGAGCGGGCTCGCCAGATCATTATATATGCGTTATATATTACCAGTGTCTGCTGTTTGCAGGTTACTTTTTCCCATGTGTTCCGTTTGTTTGGACGCACATGTGATCTGATGCTTGTTTTTGTAGTACTTGCAGGATATTTGTTTGGAACAAAAGATGGTGTGGTCGTCGGTGGCATAGTCGGTATGTTCCGAGATTACTTTTCCGGACCGGTTATCACGGGTCTGGATCAGAAACCGGTCGCTGTTTTGGGTATAGGCCTTCTCGTATTTATTTATGTCGGACTTCTCTCATCTGTCCTTTTCAGAAAAAGATTCAGGAGAAAACTTAGCCTTGGTCTTCTCCAAGTAGCGATCGTTACGCTGTTTTATTGCGTGCTCGGCCATATAGTTTCATGGCTTTATTTGTCGATGTCCGGCAATTCGGTGTCGTATCATTCCTTGAATTATATTGCTTTTAGAAGTGTACTTCCTCAGATTCTTGTGAATTTACTCGCGGCAGTACCGATCCTTTTCCTGCTGCGCTTTTTGGGACCATATAAGAAGGGTACGCGCTCCGGATCATCGGAGACGTATGTTATGGAGGAACAGTCATGGCAAAGCGTATAAATGACGATAATCTATATGTTTTTGACGAAGATCATGTTTCTTCAAATTCCCGGCCGAATAGTGGCGATACGGTCCAGAAGTTTTGGGATTTCTTTACAAGCAGGTATTTTGTTCTTGGTTTGATTTTCTGTATCTTCGGATTTCTTATCCTGTTTAAGACTGTCTCGCTACAGTTCTCGGATTACTCAAAGAAGATTTCGGCCAGCTCTGTTGGTGTTTCCCATCAATATGTTGTTCCTGCACCTCGAGGCGATATTGTGGACCGTAATGGCAGGGTAATCGCAACAAGCCAGGAGATTAATGTTTTAATGCTTGCCAATTCCGGCCTGGATGATGAGCATCTGAACAGCATGTGTCTTGAACTATCTTATCTGCTGGATCAGTATAATTGCGTCCCAGTCGCGGATCTGGATGATTTTTTTGCTGTTGAACCTTATCAATTCTTAAAAACAGATGAAGAAATCGCTCTTTGGCAGACAAACCGAAATCTATTTGCACTCAAGGAGCCGAATCCGAATACCGTTGTAACGTACACGGATTCGTATGTTAAGAGTGATCCGAAGATTTTCTTCCTTTATTTGCGACGGCTTTTCAAACTGGATGAGAGTTATAACGAGAATGAAGCATATCGGATAATCCGTATCCGTTATCAGATATATATGGACAACTGGTCATTCCTGACGGGAACTCCGGTTTTGATAGCAAAAGATGTCCCAGAAGAACTGATCCGGTATCTGATGGAACAAAACTACCATTTTATGGGGATCATAGCAAATAAGGAGTATCGGAGAGTATATACTCCTTTGGCGAAGGTATCCTCTCATGTTATCGGATATGTAGGAAAGATATCGCAGGAGAGACTTTCTGAACTTGCTCCTGTTGGCTATCTCGCTACGGATCTGGTGGGTCAGGCCGGCGTTGAAGCCCAGATGGAAAGGTATTTGCACGGTCAATATGGTGAGAAACCGTACAATATCTGGTCTACAGACGAAGAAAACGGAATATTTTACGATTCAAATCTCGGTATCGATCCGCTGCCCGGAGCTACAGTGGAACTGACGATCGATACGAATCTTCAGCAAGTTGGCATCAATGCTATCAAGGATTACATCGCGGCGGCTGTACGAGAAGAAGAATTGCATCCGAAGGGATATAAGACCGCATCTGCCGGTGCCTTTGTCATGATGAACGTCAAAAACGGCGAAATTCTGGCGATGGGTTCTTATCCTGATTTTGACCCCAATGACTTTGTATTATCAATGGAGGGGGATGTACAGGCTAAGGTCCAGGTGAAATATTATCTTGGAATTGATGAATACCAGGATATTACAGCTGTTGACATGCCTCTTTGGAACCGTGCGATCATGTCGATGTATCCACCGGGATCCACGTTTAAAATGGTTACTGCGCTTGCCGCACTTGATTGTGGCCGAATTACGCCTGAAAACAGTGAGGTGCGATGTGTTAGTCCGACTGACTTCGGTGGCATGCCATGGAAGTGCCTTGAAAAACCGGATACCGGCCATGGACTTTTGGATCTGACTTCAGGGTTGGCGACTTCGTGTAACATTTATTTTGCTACATTAGGAGTAGATACGACAATTAATGAGATAGATCGCATTGGTGCGGCTTTGGGCCTCGGGGAATATACCGGGATCGATCTTCCGGGTGAAATTCCCGGAATCCGGGCAAACCGTGCTAATAAGCGTTTGCTTCGTCAATCCATTACGGATGAAGATAAAGAATGGCACGTCGCCGATACGGCTCAAGCAGCTATCGGACAGTTCGATAACTGTTTTACGGTTATTCAATTGGCTCGATATACGGCAGCTTTAGCAACAAATACTCTAGTAACCCCTCATGTTATAAGTCGTGTTGTCGCTGCGGATGGATCAATTCTATATACGGGATCTACTCAAGCTATTCCTTGCGGATTTGACCAGAGTTATCTTGATGCGATTCATACAGGTATGCGCGCTGTTGTAACGAGTGAGCAGGGTACGGCGCATAATCGTCTCAGTGATCTTCCGATTCCTGTTGCCTGTAAGACCGGTACAGCTGAAACAGGATTTGAGGAAATCAAAAAAGAGTACTCCAATGGTCTTTTCGTGTGTTACGCTCCGGCAGATGATCCTGAGATCTGTATTGCTCTTTGTATTGAGAAAGGTGAGTGGGGATCTTATACAAGTGATATCGCGAAGAAACTTCTTCTTGCATATTTCGGCCTCCCGGATCCTAAGGAAGACGCCCCGGTCAAAACTACACCTCCTCTGGGTAATGTTCCTGTTGCCGAGACTACTGAACCGGCTGATGAGTTAACATACGAAGAGTAAATTGCACTCTTTTATGCAAATTAGTAAATTTTGGTTGCAGATTTCTGCTTGAATTAGTAGAATATATATATACTTTTTTGGAGGCAGCGAGAATGAAGATCGTAATAATGGCTGATAATCGAAAGAATGAGCTGCTTGTGAATTTCTGCATAGCTTATCGACAGCTTTTGTCTAAACATACTTTAATTTCGCTTCATAATACGGCTACATTACTGGAATCTGCTGCTGAATTAAATGTTGTCGGGTTATCCACTGATTATTCAGGCGGATTCGATCAGCTGGCTTCGCGTGCTGAGTATAACGAGATCGACTGTGTGATCTATCTTCGAGATACTCAGTTGTCGAATTATAACGAGATCAATCCTTTGCTTAAAGCATGTGATTATAACAGTATTCCTTATGCGACCAATTTGGCCAGCGCGGAGATCCTTATACTTGCTATCGATCGCGGTGATCTTGATTGGCGCGATTTGATCCGCGATTCTTCTTTCTAATGATGGATGTTGAGATACGTTCCTTTACATTTGGTCCGGTTGGGGCCAATATGTATGTTTTGCTTTTTGGAAAACAGGCTTTAGTGATCGATCCGTGCTGTCCCTGGGGGAATACCGGATTATCTGATGATGTGCGTGTAACTTCAGTTCTTTGTACGCACGGACATTTTGATCATATTTCAGAAGCGGATGACATTGTACCTCGTTTTTTGTGTCCGCTCTATATTTCAAGTGAAGACAGCCCTATGCTTTCTGATGCGAGCCTTAATCACTCAATGCATTTCGGTATGATGGTTCGGGTCGATTCTCCATACAAGGTTTTGGACAAAAAAGTGTATTCCAATGAGGAGCTGGGGATTACAGATTCGGGCAGGTTTAATATGCAGGTAGTTCCGACACCGGGACATACTTCTGGTTCTGTATGCTATTATTTCAATTTTATAGGGAACGCCAAGCAGTACATGTTTACCGGAGATATGCTTTTCCGAAGAAGCATCGGACGAACAGATCTTGGTGGTTCGGAATTAGATATGACGCGCTCTATTGAATTGTTAAAAACGATGAATGATGATATTGTTTGTTTCCCGGGTCATGGTAGTGAGACGATTTTAGGGGAAGAAAAGCATAGAAATCCGTATTTTTGAGTAGATTTCTTTTCCTTTCGACAATACCGTTTCTTTTGTCGAAAACTGTCGAAATGTAAGGCCATTATGCAAGTTTATCTCCTGTTATAGTGAAGCAGGAGGTGATTATTTTGCATACACTTGAAGCATCAATTGTTTATTCTATACTTCTGATTACACTTTGTGGATTTGTGGCTATGCACCCGCTCGCTTATTCACGAACAGAAGAAATCGCACGGCTTTCCGTCTCCTGTCAGGATGAAGACAATAAAAAAGACTCCATATTTGAGGTTAGAACTAAATCATCCGTCAATAATCGCTGGAATGTGGAAATCGGTTGTCCTGAGAAAGCATATCGGCTGGGCAAAGGGATGAAAGACTCACTTGCCATATTATTGGGTTAGGGAGGATTTCTCATGAAACGCAAACTCTTTGGAAGACGCGGTTCAACGACCATATTTTTATGCATTATTCTCTCTGCAATCATTGTAGTGGAGACTGTTTTCGTCGCCGGTGCTTATCAGCGAAAACAAGAAGTGATCTTATCCGAAGCCGTTTCACACCAGGTGGAGCAGATCCTTTCACAATTTGATCGTGATTATTTGGATTGGTACGGGATATATGCCTTAAATTCCGTGCAGTCAGGCAGTTCTGTTTTCGATGCCATGACAGAAGACCTTAATCATGCGGAATTTGAATACGAACTGTTCGGAAGTATGAGTAATGACGATCTCAAAAAGTCAATATCAGAATATATGCGGTTGCGCGGCATCGCTTTTGAAGGATCTGCGATGATGGATTGCCTGGGAATGTCATTATCCCAGATAACCGGTTCGGATAAACTTACAGGAGTGGGTGTAGCTGCCTGGCTGCCGACATTAAAGGAGTATTTAAATAATCAGAAAAAGTACTCCAAGGCAGTGGATATAGTAAAAGCGTTCTGTAATGCCACAGGTCTTGATGAAAAGTTTTCATCATTTTGGAGCTTTATGGATGACCTAAGCGAAACATGGGCACAAAACAGCAGTGCGGCTCTGGAGATCGGGGATACTTCCGTTGTGGTTTCCCTTTTTGACCCTTCCTGTATCCATTCACTGACTACAGCCTTCGACAAACTTATGGATGCGGATCTTCCGGATCTGGCAGACAGGCTGCTCATGAATGAATATGCGGCTTTCTCATTTGATTCCAGGGTGGAAGAAAATCTTTTGGATGAAGGCTGGGAGAGTGAATCGAATTTATTGGGAATTCCTTTTTCGGATATTCATGAAGAAAACCTTTGTGATCTGGAATATCTGCTTGTCGGGCAGTCACGTCCTGCTGCCAATATCCACGTCTCGTTCGGTATTTTGCTTGGTATACGGATATTATTGGATATTAGCGCGTTTATGTTAGATGAAACGAAAAAGGAACTTGCGCTTGGTATAGCAGAAGTCTTATCTGTGCTGATTACGATTCTTTCAGGTTTTACAATTACGATAGATCCAGTGACTCTTCAGTATGTTGTTCTCTTCATTATGGCGTATATTAAGGCTTTTCGGGATTCTTACAGATTGATTTCCGGGAAAAGCGTGCCGTTATTTTATAACGATAAGGTCATGGGGGCGCTGGGAGGCTTTTCTGAAACGTATTATCGTGATTATTATCGCATTTTCCTGCTTTTTGTGCCGGAAGAGCATCTTCTGGAACGTATGCGTTCGGTGATCTTTCGCGATTGCGGAGGGAAAGTTTTTACAGGTGTTCGTGCTACCGGTTCTCTTCGGAACGGGAAATACTCGGTTGAAAGGAGATTCGAGCTATATGAGAATCACGAGTAGGAAGAAATGCCGATGCCGGGCATCGATTGTGCTCGAGACGGCTCTGACGGTGCCTGTCTTTATTGTTCTCCTTAGCATTACGGTTTCTTGCATTACGCTTGTCAATGCGGATCTGTATTTACAGCGTGCTACGGAAAATGTTGTTTCTGAAGTAAATATAGCTATTCCTTTTGCGTCAGGCGGAATTCAATGTCTGGACGAGGTGGTCTCAGCTTTAGGTATCGGCGATGTAACGAGTACAGATACGGAAGAAATCGATGAGATCCTTGGGATTTTGGGAATTGCGAGCGGTTTAACCGGGATCGATCTTGAAGATGTTCTTTGTACAACGGCGTTTGGTCGATATATGAAAGACCGAATTGTAATCGAATATCAAAAACTGGTAAACGACAGATGGGTATATTCCGGTATGATTTCAGATGTTTCGGTGTATCTCGATTATTGTAGTGAAGACGTATGTGTTTATGTTTATGTCTTTTACGAGTATTCTTTAGGTGATATTTCGATCGAAAAAACGTACTGTTCCTCGCTAGCGCTGTATGCTGAGAAGATCCCTTTGGGAAAAGGTCCTGGAAAAACGAATGAAAAGGAGGATTCCGTCTGGGATAAAGACAATTTTGAACGTGGAACGGCTTTAAGGGAGATATATGGGGGCAATGTTCCCTACAATTATCCAGTTATCAGTAAATTCGATAATGGCGAAGCGACAAGCATTAAAAGTATAGATACTACGTCCCCATATTACGGGTCAAATAGTAAGCTGGAAGGTAAAATCAAAGGTTATATCCGGGATCTGTCTGAGTTTGACGGTGCGGTATACGGAGGATTGATAGTACGATCTGATGAAATACGATCTAAAAAGCTGCTTGTTATCGTTCCGAAAAACGGAGAATCTGACAGAAGTGCTACGATACTTGGTTTAGAAGGGTATGCGAAATCGTACGGAGTGGAGTTGATATTAGAGGAATACGGAGAATCTTATAAATATATATAATTATATATATAAAAAAGTTGTTGTCACATGGGGAACCTTGCTGTATAGTAGTAATGCTGATATTTTGAGGTATTATGTGTATTCGGAGGAACAGGTTTGAAGCAGAATATCGAGCAGGTTAGGGAAGTCGGTACTTCTAAGCATGCTTCCAATAAAGATGGTGCTGAATTATCTATTGGGGATGCTTTGCGGTTAGCAAGAAAGCAGTTGATGACTAGGCGTATCCTTGTAGCCATTATAGTGATACTATTGGTTACTCTTTTTGTTTTCTTGGTGACAAACGGGTTCTTTGAACAGTTGATCGATTATCTGATCGGCCTGGCAGAGTGAGGTTGCAGTGAACGATAAGCTAAAAGACGAGCATATGGACGATCTTTTTGATGCGATTCTTACTTTGAAGTCTCGCGATGAGTGCTATGCCCTTTTTGAGGATCTGTGTACCATTGCCGAGATCAAGTCTCTGGCTTCGAGATTTCAGGTGGCGATCCTTCTAAATAAAGGATGCACCTATACTGAGATCTTCGATCAAACAGGCGTGAGTACGGCAACCATCAGCCGTGTGAAACGTTGCCTCGATTATGGCGCAGATGGTTATAAAACAGTTCTTGGACGTATGGACAACGGAACTGACAAAAAAGAAAAGGAAAGAATGGAAGGAAACGAGAAGAAATGAACATTATTACCAAGATATTTGGTACGCACAGCGATCATGAAATCAAACACATCATGCCGATCGTAGAGGCGATCGAGAATCTTTCTGACAAGTATTCCAACATGTCAGAGTCGGAATTAAAGGGGATGACGGATGTCCTTAAGAAACGTCTGGCGGATGGAGAGTCCCTGGATGACATTCTTCCGGATGCTTTTGCTACCATTAGAGAAGCAGCTTGGCGTGTATTGGGAATGCGCCCTTATCGTGTTCAGCTTATCGGTGGTATTATTCTTCACCAGGGCCGAATCGCCGAGATGAAAACAGGTGAAGGTAAAACCCTTGTTGCCACACTTCCGGTATATCTTAATGCGTTGACCGGACGTGGTGTGCATGTTGTTACCGTTAATGATTACCTTGCCCGCCGTGACAGTGAGTGGATGGGTAAGGTTTATCGCTATCTTGGCTTGACGGTCGGGCTTATTGTTCACGATATGGATAATAATGACCGTCGTGTAGCTTATAACTCGGATATCACTTATGGTACCAATAACGAGTTCGGATTTGACTATCTCCGTGATAACATGGTCGACCGTAAAGAGAAAATGGTTCAGCGTGAACTGGTATATGCTATCGTCGACGAGGTCGACAGTATCCTGATCGATGAAGCCAGAACACCTCTTATTATTTCAGGAATGGGCGGAGAGTCCTCTGATATGTATGTCAAAGCGGATCGCTTCGTTAAAACGCTGAAGAAATTCCTCGTGGTGGAGACCGATGAAAAAGTCGACATTGATGATGTCAGTGGTGATAGCGACTATGTTGTCGATGAGAAGGCGAAGACTGCTGTACTTACAGCTAACGGTATTGCGAAAGCCGAGAAGCACTTTGGCGTGGAAAACCTTTCTGATCCGGAAAACTTCGATTTGCAGCATTATATCAACAATGCGCTGAAAGCCAACGGTACGATGGCCCGTGATCAGCAGTATGTTGTCACAAACGGTGAGGTTATTATCGTTGATGACTTTACAGGCCGTCTGATGTATGGTCGTAGATTTAGTGATGGTTTGCATCAGGCAATTGAAGCTAAAGAAGGCGTAAAGGTTGAAAGAGAGTCTAAGACGCTTGCTACGATCACTTTCCAGAATTACTTCCGCATGTATGAAAAACTTGCCGGTATGACAGGTACAGCTTATACCGAAGAGTCTGAGTTTAGACAGATCTACAGCCTTGATGTTATTCAGATCCCGACGAATAAGCCGATCGCCCGTGTTGATGAACATGATGCAGTGTATAAAAACCAGAGCGGCAAGTATGCTGCAGTTCTGCGGCAGGTGAAGGAAGCTCATGAGAAAGGCCAGCCTGTACTTGTCGGTACGGTGGAGGTCAGTAAGTCCGAGTTCCTGTCTAAGATTTTTACCCGCGCGGGAATTAAGCATGATGTACTCAATGCGAAGAACCATTTGCGAGAGGCTGAAATTGTTGCTCAAGCAGGTCGTTTCGGTGCCGTTACAATTGCAACGAACATGGCCGGCCGTGGTACGGATATTCTGCTTGGCGGTAACCCGGAGTTTATGGCTAAGCAGGAAATGCGTAAGCTCGGTTATACTGAGGAACTGATCGATGCATCTACTGCTTACAACGAGACGGACGATGAGGTAATCATTGAGGCCCGTCAGCGTTTCACATCTCTTGAGAAGGAATTCAAGGAAAAAATCAAAGATGAGACGCAGAAGGTCATTGATGCAGGCGGTCTCTTTATTATCGGTACAGAACGTCATGAATCCCGTCGTATTGATAATCAGCTTCGCGGTCGTGCCGGCCGTCAGGGAGATCCGGGACGTACGAAGTTCTACCTCGCACTGGATGACGATCTTATGCGTTTGTTCGGCGGTGAACGCGCGAATTCTGCTTTCGAGGCACTTGGCGTCGATGAGACTGTGGAGATCCAAAATGGTATCCTCTCAAAGCAGATCGAAAGTGCGCAGAAGAAAGTTGAAGGCATGAACTTCAGTACCAGACGTCATGTACTTGAATACGACGATGTAATGAATGTACAGAGAAACCTCATTTATGAGCAGCGTCGTAAGGTCCTTGATGGCGTTGACATTCATGACACGATTAAGAAGATGCTGTCTGCAGTTGCAGAACGTGTGGTTGCTCAGGTTTCTCTTGATGGTAAGGTAAATACGGAAGAATGTAAGAGCCTCAAGGCGAGTATTGCCGATATTTTCGGAGATGTTGATGTTATCAATGATCTTTCGAAGATCATCAGTGACAAGGATGAAGCGGATGTTGATGAAATCACTGAGAAACTGACTGAGCAGGGACTTGAGAAACTCGAAAAACGTGATGAGGAGCTTACACCGGAGATCTTCCGTGAAGCAGAGCGTCAGATCCTCCTCTTTAATGTTGATCAGAAGTGGATGGATCATATCGATGCAATGGATCAGCTTCGTAATGCAATCGGTATGAGAAGTGTCGGACAGAAGGATCCGGTTATCGAATATCGTATTGAAGGTTCGGAAATGTTCGATGAGATGAATATGCTGATCCAAAATGATACTGTCCGTCTGATTATGAAGGCGAATATTGAGGCGGGCCAGAGGATCGAAAGAAAGTCTTCTGTGAGAAAACTGCAGGAAAGCCACGGAAATGCACAGCTTGATTCTGTTGCTAAGCGTGCCCAGTCCGGCGAGGATGCAAAAGCAAATCAGCAGGCTGGCATGACTAACCGTGAACCGGCTAAGAGAGACGCGAAAAAGGTAGGACGTAATGATCCGTGCCCTTGCGGAAGCGGAAAGAAGTACAAGAACTGCTGTGGAAAGGATTCTAATGATTGATCCTGTTTACTATTCTCAAGTATTAGAATCGGCGGACTATATCCGTTCGCAGATCGACGAAGTACCGGAAATCTGCCTTGTTCTTGGCTCTGGAATGGGTCCTTTGACTGACAAAGCGGAAATCATCAAGGTGATTTCATACGATGATATTCCTTATTTCCCGAAGACTACGGTTCCCGGACACGAGGGAAAACTGATTTATGCGAAGTTTTCCGGACATATTGTGTTTATTATGAAGGGACGCTTCCATTACTATGAGGGATATACCACTCAGGAAGCTGCTTTCTATGTTCGTGTAATGGCTAAACTTGGCGTCACAAGATTGATTTTGACCAATGCAGCCGGCGGAATCAATGAAAAGATGAAACCCGGAGATCTTATGGTATTTACGGATCACATCGGATTGTTCTGCGAGTCGCCGCTCCGTGGACGAAATCTGGATGAGTTTGGTCCGAGATTCCCGGATCAGACACAAGTATATGATATTGGATTAAAAGAGCTTTTGATCGAATCGGCCAATGAACTTGGAATAACCCTTCATCAGGGAGTATATGCGTATACACGCGGCCCTCAATATGAGACTCCGGCTGAGATCCGGGCGCTCCGTATTATAGGAGCCGACGCTGTCGGCATGTCTACTGTAGTTGAGGCAATTACGGCAAGCCATTGTTCTATGCGAGTCCTTGCGGTTTCCTGTATTACGAATCTTGCTGCGGGGATTTCCGGAAAACCGCTTTCTCATGAGGAAGTGATTGCGAATGCAAATGCCTCGTCCCGGAATAATATAGCGTTAATGGAGAGATTTTTTTCAAAATTATAAGGAGAACGAACAATGAGTGAGTTGCCTCGTTACGAAATTAAAGATATCGCACTTGCTCCGGAAGGTCATCATAAGATCGATTGGGCTTATCGGAATATGCCTGTTCTTCGTATTATTGAACAGGAATTAAAAGAGACACGTCCTTTTGAAGGGTTGAAGATCTCAGTAAGTGTTCATGTTGAAGCAAAGACAGCTAATCTTGCCCTTGTCCTTCGTGAGGGAGGTGCTGATGTTGCTCTCACCGGCTGTAACCCGCTTTCTACCCAGGATGATGTGGCTGCGGCTCTGGTTGAACGGGGAATGAAGGTCTACTGTATCCATGGTGCAGATCCGGAGACCTACAGAAGACATCTTGAGATGACCTTAGCCTTTGGACCGGATATCGTGATTGACGATGGCGGGGATCTGGCAATGCTTCTGCATTCTACTCATAAGAATCTTGTTTCGGGAATGCTGGGCGCTTGTGAAGAGACGACAACAGGGGTTCATCGTTTGAAGATCCTCGAAGAGGAGGGCAGACTGGCCTATCCTGTTATTGCCGTCAATGATGCGCGCTGTAAGCATCTTTTTGATAACCGTTTTGGCACAGGTCAATCCGTATGGACGGCAATTATGGCTACGACGAATCTGATCGTTGCCGGTAAATGTGTGGTAGTTGCCGGCTTCGGTATGTGCGGTAAGGGCGTTGCTCTTCGTGCTAAGGGGATGGGAGCTCGTGTTATTGTAACGGAAATCGATCCGGTAAAAGCGTGCGAAGCAATCATGGAAGGCTACGATGTCATGACCATGGAACAGGCTGCACCACTAGGCGATGTATTCGTAACCGTTACCGGCTGTAAGGATGTCATTACGAAGAAGCATTTCGAGAAAATGAAAGATGGCGCGATCTGCTGTAATGCCGGTCATTTTGATGTGGAGATCAATTTGGTTGAACTCGGACAGAAGGCGAAAGAAAGAAAAGAACTGAGAAAGAATATCGAAGGCTTTGTAATGGCTGACGGAAGAACGATCTGTATCTTGGCAGAAGGAAGACTGGTTAATCTTGCAAGCGGTGACGGGCACCCTGTTGAAATCATGGATATGAGTTTTGCACTTCAGGCCCAGAGCGCAAGATATATTGCCGAACATGGCAAAGAACTTGAGAAAAAAGTGTATGACACGCCGACTGTTATTGACGATCGTGTTGGAGAATTCCTATTAAAGTCCAAAGGGTATTCTATTGATGTTCTTACACCTGAACAGGACAGATATATTCATTCGTGGGATCTGGAGGATTAATATGAACCGTTCGGTACTGTTTTCGGACTTTAAGATCATTACACCTCATGATGATAAACCTGTATCTGTACTGGAGCACGGTTACTGTGCCGTGGTTGACAGTATGATCGAATATGTTGGTGAGTCAAAAGAAAACGCGGTTTCTGCTTTGGAAAAGAGCGGACATAAGGATTTCTTCGAATATGACGGAAAGAATAAGATCCTTTGCCCGACATTTGCAAATGCCCATGGACATACGCCGATGGCAATCTTCCGCAATATTGCCGATGATTATTCTCTCCAGGACTGGCTTTTCGGTGAGATCCTTCCCAGAGAAGATAAGATGATAGAAGGAGATTTCTATTATGGTCATCTTCTGACACTTGCCGAGATGATTGAAAGCGGAACAGCTTGCGTTGCAAATATGTACAGTGCGGGTATGATTACATCTAAAGCTAGTGTTGAAGCGGGTTTCCGGGTTCAGCAGACTGCTGATGGCAAGTTCTGTAAAGACGGCAAATGGTTTACCGATTACGCTAACGTCAAAGAATTGATGGATTATTGTGATCAGGATGCAAAAGGACTGGTTAAACCCAGTCTGCTCGTTCATTCGGTATACCTGTATCCCGGCGAATTCTTTACGGATTTGAAGGATCTGTCGAAAAAGTGCGGCATTCCGGTTAGCGTACATATTTCGGAGACGGTGACGGAAAATGAGAATTGTTTACGTGATTACGGCATGACGCCTGTCGAGATGTTAGATAAACACGAACTTCTCTCGGACACAACAGTGGCCGCACATTGTGTTCATCTTACCGAGAACGACAGGAAGATCCTTTCTGAAAGAAAGGTATGGGTCGCCCATAACCCCTCAAGTAATATGAAGCTTTCTTCCGGGTTTGCTGATATGGTGGCTATGCAAAAAGCGGGAGTCCGTCTCTGCCTTGGTACTGATGGTGCGGCAAGTAACAATAATCAGGATATGTTCATGGAGATGCGGCTGGCTTCTTTTATGGCGAAAGGAACGACGCTCGATCCTACAGTACTCAAAGCGGAAGATGTCTTTACCATGGCGACAAGAAACGGTTATCTGGCTTGTGGTTTTGAGAATTGTGGTATTATAAAACAAGGCATGACCGCGGATCTGCAGATCATTGATTATGATTGCCCGCAGATGTGGCCGCTTGGTAATCCGATCTCCTCGCTGGTTTATTCCTGTGGTCCTAAGTGTGTGGAATCGGTAATGATCGACGGAAATTTCGTTCTTTATAAGCATGAACTGAAGACCATTGACCTGCAGAAGGTCAAGGCAGAAACAAAAAGAACGATGGAACGCCTGAAATAACGCTGAATACGGCTTGGCTGCCGAATTCATATGTTCATGTAGCTCAGCAGGATAGAGCGACCGCCTCCTAAGCGGTAGGCCGGAGGTTCGAATCCTCTCATGGACACCAGAAAGA
The DNA here is from genome assembly GCA_017620475.1 of Clostridiales bacterium. Classification (GTDB taxonomy): domain Bacteria; phylum Bacillota; class Clostridia; order Saccharofermentanales; family Saccharofermentanaceae; genus Scatonaster. Next base: position 51,536 of record JAFZQI010000046.1, read on the forward strand.
TCCCGTGTGATTGATTTCACGAAAGTGATTGAGGCATACGGGACTTTTTGTTTTATAATGATGTAAATACAGTTGCACAGGAGGGATCGTATGAGAACACTTATCGTTGTGGATATGCAGAAGGACTTCATTGATGGCGCACTTGGTTCAGCTGAAGCCGTTCAAATCGTTTCAAATGTAGCTAAGAAGATCAAAGCGTATATTAAGAAAGGCGATCGTGTCATCTTTACACGCGACACGCATAAGAAGAATTATCTTTCTACGCGTGAAGGCAAATATCTTCCTGTTACACACTGCGTTAAGGGCAGTGATGGCTGGCAGATCCCTGAAAAACTCTGTAAGGCAGCCGGCGAGGAGTTACTGATCGTTGATAAGCCTTCTTTCGGATATGTCGGATGGAAAAACATTCTTAAGAATGATAATGATCCGATCGAATTGATCGGATTATGTACAGATATCTGCGTAGTATCGAATGCTCTTATGATCAAGAACTTATTCCCGGAACGTGATATTATCGTGGATAGTGCCTGCTGTGCCGGTGTTACACCTGATTCCCACGATGCGGCTGTTCGAACAATGAAGAGTTGTCAGATCGATATTAAGAATGAAGGCAAAGAACCTTGGAGGAAAGCATAATATGAGACTTCATCGGATCATTACCAGTCTCCTGGAGACGGATATGTATAAATTCTCGATGGGACAGGCGATCTATCACCAGTTTCCGTCATATAAAACGACATGGACTTTCCGTTGCCGGAATAAGGACATGAAGTTTACCTCTGAGATGATCGAGGAGATCAAAGAGCAGATCAAGGCTTATTGTGAACTGCGATTCTCGGAGGACGAACTGCAGTATCTGGATGATATCAAGTGGATCAAGGGATCATATATTGATTTTCTGAGGCTTTGGGAACCGCGATATGAGGATTTCGATATTTCAACAGATGCGGATTGCGGTCTTTCCATAGAAACAAGAGGCACCTGGCTCAATACATCGATGTATGAGATTCCGACTCTGGCTATCGTAAACGAAGTCTTTTTCCGAATGGCGTATAACTATGACGAGCTCATCGAAAGCTTTAAGGAGAGACTGGATGAGAAGATCGGATGGCTGAGAAGCGAGAAATACTGCCTTTCGTCTTTTAGTGAATTTGGCATGAGACGTCGTCTTTCTGCTGAAGCGCAGGATTTGGCGGTACGTGCACTTGCTGAGGCCGATCTTGGTAAGAGCCGTTTTGTAGGCACATCTAATGTGTATCTTGCGAAAAAATATAATTTGACACCGGTAGGTACGATGGCGCATGAGTGGATCATGTGTGTGGGGCAGGGTGATCACAAGCACAATCCGGCCTACTCGAACTGGTACGCGCTTCGCGCATGGGTGGAAGAATACGGTGTACTTAACGGTACGGCATTGACCGATGCAATCACTACTGATTGTTTCCTCAGGGATTTCCAGTTGACATATTCAACGCTCTTTTCCGGTGTGCGTCATGATTCAGGCGACCCAATCGAATGGGGCGAGAAGATGATATCTCATTATAAGAATCTTGGAATCGATCCGACGACAAAGACACTTCTGTTTTCGGATAGCTTGAATTTCGAGAAAGCAGATATGATCTTCCGGCACTTCGAAGGCCGTGCTAAAGTGGCTTTCGGTATTGGAACTTATATAGCCAATGACACATGCGTGACTCCTTTGAATATCGTAATGAAGACCACTTTGTGTAACGGACAGGATGTGGCGAAGATATCCGATGTGGACGGGAAGGGAATGTGTAAGAATCCTGAATACGTTAAATATCTGCAAAGATGTATTGATTGGCGTATGGAACATGAATAAGAATTATTTAAAAAAAGCCCCCCGACACTAGTTTGAAGTGCCGGGGGGAATTTTTCAGTTCTTTTGCCTAAGAATAGACTTTCGGAAGATCGTCACTCATTCAAGTATTCGTACATACCGAGCTGGCAAAGAAGAACGATATCGATGTCATCATTCAGTTCATCGACATCACCGTTGTAGGTGATCGTATAAGCACGGTTGATGCCGTCAAATTCAAAGTCATCCATATGAGCTACAAGCTCTTCCATGAATAGCGAAGCGAATACAGGATCGGACGCGGCTGTCTCGATGTCACCTTCGTAGCTTTCGGCAGCATGAGAAAGGATGTCGGATGCCGTGGCATCAAAATCCTTCGGTGCGGTGTAATTGACGACTACAACGGTCGTGTCGGTGTTTTCAGAAACCAGATTTGACTGGCACTTGGTTTTGGAATAGACCATGTCCATATACTTATAGAAGTTTTCGTAGACATCGTCCGGTATCTCTTCAAGGTCAAAACCGTATACATAGAGGAAATAGTCGGCAAGGTACGCTCTCTCGCTTGCGAGGAAATCCGCACCGCCATTGTCTTTGTCGAGTGCATCAACATAGGACGGATCATTCTCGGTGACTGTCTTGAGTGTACAGTCGATATAGTCAATGACCGGAATCGTAAAGGAGCATTCGTATTCGATCATGCTCATTTTGTGAGGCGTTTCTGTCGGCTCGAAAACAAACAGAGCCTTGCAGGGGTAATCCTCTGCACCTGTAAAACTGGCCTGTTTACGATAGTCGTAACTGTTCTGATCTGTAAATACAACATCATCCGCGGCAAAATTCTTAAGGTCGTCATATGAGTTGAATGTGCATTGATCGTTAAAAAGACTGATATCACCGGGGACCATGACTTTGCCGGACACTCTGTCCAAAGTAAGGAGTCCGACATAGCAATCGGAAAGGGAACACTCTTTTTCGCCGGCATTGTATGCTTCCACCGTGATGGTATGCTTATTGCCGTCGTTGAGCTTGATCTTATAGTCGTACCAAAGTCCCGGAAGGAGTTTTGCAGATTTATCCTCGGATGCTTCATAACTCCAGCCGTTATTCAGAAATTCACTGACCTTCATCGGGAATTTATACATTTTTCCTTCAAGGTAAAACTCACCCATGTTGTTCTTGTCCAGCTTATCCGGAATCTGATCTTTCACTTCATCCTGCCAGGGGGTCTTGTTTTTCTTATTCACAAGACCGCATCCCGTAAATACGGATGCAAAGCATGCGAGCGCTAAAATGCATGCGAGAAGTTTTGATTTCGTTTTCATACCTTACCTCTTTCTTATTGTCCTTATAAAGCGGATAAAACAGTAGGATTATAACATATTCATTTTATATAGATAAACATTCCGATAAAAAAGGACTGCCCGGATCCGGGCAGTCCCCTGGTGAATCGAGGATTTCAGAGATCAGATAAACACGTTTCCAGACGCGGCATCCGGATTGAATATGCTCTTGATCTGCTCATCCGTAAGATCGATACCGAACAGATCCTTATAGTATTTCTTCGCCTCTTCCGTAAGATCGATGTCCGCAAATAGATCCGGATATGCGCACTTAGCAAGATAGAGAAGAGTGATCGGAGTATCCGCGCCCGGTGTGTAGCTCCGGTACATACCAAGAGGCATTTTGAATACGTTTTTATTTTTGACCGCGTCGATCTCGCTCCAGTCGTAGTTACCAATCGTATTACCGTAGAGATCCTCCGGGTACGCCTGGTTAAAGTTGGTGATAAAAATCAAAGAGGGATCCCAATTATATACCTGTTCGATATTGACGGCAACGGAATTATCCGTTTGCAGTTCTTCGCCGACATTGACCGCTCCGATGGCTTCTGCCCACCATTGGCCAAAGAAGAGTTTTCCTGAAGTGGTGATCGAGGAGTCGCTGATCTGGAAAAGGAAAAAGACCCGCTGCTTCTGTTCCGAAGTCAGAGAAGAGACACGATCCTGAACCAGCTGATAGATTTCGTTTGACCTTTGGGCGACTTTCTGAGCTTTATCGTTTTCACTGAAGATTTCGCCAAGAAGAGCAAACCACTGGTTCAGTGTTTCGATTGCGTTGTACTCCCACTTGTTAACGGATACTCCGATGGCGGCAAATCCGCGGCTCGTCAGAAGTTCTCCGAGTTCTTTATTCGTAGCGCTATAGAAAACGATATCCGGCTGAAGCTTGGTGAGTTCTTCAATATTGACATTGGATCCGTCCATGAAGGATGTGGAGGCGTTCAGTATCTCGGGATACAGCTCGCCAAGAAGTCCGTTCTTTGCAGCGATCATACTGGCTTCGTTCATGCCGACGATTTTCTCGGCGGAATCGAAGAATACCGTTAATACGGAAGGAAGAGGGAAGATGTCACAGACCACGATCCGGTCAATCTTATCCTTGACTTCAACTTTGTTACCATTATGGTCGGTTACGACATGGGTTGAGTCTGCACTTTTGGAGCTCTTTGCTTTGCATCCTGCGGGAAAAAGACACATCGAAAGTGTCACGATCGCCAGAATGAATGACAATACACGTTTACTTTTCATTTTCTTACCTTCTTTTCTTACAGTTTTTCGGAGATATATAAAATATCGCCGATCAAGTTAGGAATATATTTGCGGTAGATCCTTCCGGAGTAGGCTTCATGCGGCCAATCGACCAAATGAACCTTTTCCGTCAGGATATTCCGGTAGATAGGGTCACTAATGACGGTCTTCGCGTTAGATAGAGACTTGATAATGTCATCTTCATAAGGCGTATACACGTCATTTGTCTGAAGGAGAGGACCTTCATTCGTTGGGCAGAGGACTCGGAATTCTTTTCCGGTCTCACACTCCAAAGATAAAGCCAGGGAAAGAGAAGAAACCTCTTCTCCAATGATGATATTCTCACAATCAGATGATGAAGAATGACGGAGGATCACTTTGGTTTCACCTGCATATAATTCTTCAAGCGCCTGCAGTACTGTAGTTGAGAATTTCTTTCCGTAAGGAACGGCTTCCAGATAGGGTATACCGAGTGTTTTCTCCAGGAAAAGGGCTGTTTGACGACCGGTTGCTGAAACAACGAGATTTACATCTCCCTTGCCGAGTTCTTCCACTTCCTTTAGCGAAGTGTTCATCGCAAATGTACAATTGACGATCCAGCCGTTCTCGGTAAGCAAACGGCAGATGGATTCCACCTGTCCATTGGTGGAGAAGTCAAGTGGTGTACAGCCCAGGATGTTTACACGGTGATCCCGGCCTGGCCTGAAGTCTTTACGGGCAAATCTTCGCGCGATTGAGGAAAGTGCCATGTCTGCACCCGAAATATAGGTCTTCATTCCGGTAGTAGGAAATCCGAAGGAGGGGATACCGGTCTCTTTTTCGATCCTTGCGGCCACACTTTCCGAATCAAATCCGGTCATCGCCGGGATCGGAGTTCCTGCGATGGCGATAAACTTCGGGTGAAAGCGCTTCGCTTCCGTGACGATGTCGAAGATCAGTTTTTCGTCATCTCCCATAATCGCTTCGATCTCGGATATGGCTGAGACGAAAAGCATACTGTCCATATCGTACCAGCGCGGTTCGTCGTGGGTAGTATATGTCGAATTGCAGCCGGAAGCATCATGAATGATCACCATGCCGCCGAGTTCAAATAAAGCGGACGCCACGCCAAAAGCATCGGCACTGTATGTTGAGAGGATCTTACTTGTCTGATTCATATACAGCTTTCACACCTCCATGCTTTTCTGGAAATCAATTCGCGAATGTCTTTTTCGTTTTGGTACGCATCGATCATCGCATCACAAAGAGAGTTGATCGCCTGATATCCGTGCCATCCGCCGTTTTCAACAAGATTTACAAAATGGGGCGCACCGTTAAAGTGAGCGGCTTTTTGTCCGATGCAGAGATAATCCGATTTCGAATGATCCGCAGCAAATCGCATCTGTGCGGAAAGCGTCGGCCAAATCTCAAGCTCCGGATGGGTCCGGCAAAGTGCTTTGTAAACCGGTCTTTCCTCTTCAATGAACGAATCGGCATATACGCGTTTAACTTGAAAACCGTGCTCCAAAAGCAAAGAAGCCAGGCCCAGAGGACGGGTAAAAGCCGTGTAATCGATCGCTATCGGTATGTCACCGATAATCGAATATGCATGATCTAGTGCATCGTTACATTCTTGTTCTTCTGCGTTAAAATCCGGAAGCGTGATCGGAAGAACTTCGGATAGTTTGATGATATTCTCCTTGATCTCACCATATGTAAATGAGAAGGGAAGATAAAGAAGCTTCCCGCCAAGCCGTTCCTGAAGATCTTCGCCTCCGACCTTCGCTGCAGGGTAGTCGACGATGTAATATTCTGCTTCAGCCATGTCCTGATATTCGGAATAGGTGCGGCATGATGTCAGTTCATAAATCGGAATGTGGGCCTGCGACAGTAATTGATAAAGCGTGCTGTCTTTCTGCATCGGGAAATCGTTACCGACAAAAGCCACGGAACCGGGACGGATCGGTCTTTTCTTTAGGAGACTATAGAAGCGGCTTCGCATAATCTGATCCGGAGTACGTCCGCTCTTGCGCATGATGGGATTCATATAACAATCCGTAAAATCCACATCCGGGAATCTTTTTGAAAGTTCACGATAAACCATATCGAGGTCACAGCCGCAGAAATGGTGTACACAGCTGGTGTATACCAGCACACAAGGTGGCATCTTCGGGAGTTTTTGCAGAATGTCACTGACACCTTCAATGATAAGATCTTCCATATTTCCTTCAATGAGGTTTTTCTCTTCTACGGCTACCGTAGAGAAACGTTTCTCCGCCCGCATCTCGTAGGCGGTCAGGACTACGCCGCGAAGGCAGCTGGCGGCGCAGACGAAGATCTCATGCGCCTCGGGGATCAGCATACCCTGATGCGCAATGTTCCAGGTTCCTCGTGCCGGTGAAGAAAATTCCAATCCGGCTCGAAAAGGACCGGGAAATGTAATTTGCGATATCGGTACAGAGTCGATCGTGACCTCATATCCGTTAACTTTGCGAAGCATGATTCCTACCTCTCCTTACTCCTGGCAGACTTTCAGTACAGCTTCCGCCAGATTCCTGTATTCCTGCGCCATCGGACTATCCGGGAAGGCTTCTATTACCGTCTTGCCGATATCTTCAGCTTCCGTTACCGTGTCGCTCCTTGATAACGTACCGATAATCGAAGAGCCGATGTCCGAACAAAGCTCAAGGACTTTTGCATCCTCATCTTTGACATTTCGGCGGTTAAGAATGATCCCTCCCAAAGACGCATACCCGCGGTCTTTAAAATTCTCCAGAGCCATCGCGATATTTGCGGCCGCATGGATCGCCATATTCTCGCCGGATGTGATCACAAAGACTTTGTCCGCATATCCTCCGCGCATTGGCATGGAAAATCCGCCGCATACCACATCTCCCAGTACATCGTAAAGGACGATATCCGGTTCAAAACGGGTATATGCACCTTTTTCTTTCAGTGTATCCAAAGCGGCAATAATTCCGCGTCCGGCGCATCCGAGGCCGGGAGTCGGCCCTCCGGCTTCCACACATATAATTCCTTTATATCCGATGGTCACCATCTCATCCAAAGTAAAATTCTTTCCGCGGGTACGTACGAGATCGAGAACCGTAGTCGTCTTGCCTTGGCCGTGTAGGGCAATAGTCGAGTCGGCCTTCGGGTCACAACCGATCTGCATCACTTTCTTTCCGCTATCAGCGAATGCCGCCGCCAAATTTGAAACCGTCGTGGATTTACCGATTCCGCCTTTTCCGTAAATTGCGATCTTAATCATTTTTGTTCCTCCCATTCCGTGGTGTCTTTTTCATAAGTGACTTTCACACTGACGTCAGGCAACAGGGAAAGCCTGTGATAGAGCTCCTCGATCCGTCTGACGGGACCATCCAGATTGATGTTGATCAGGTATAAATTTCTTTTCCGATAGGGCATTCCCATTCTTCCGAAAAGAATATCATTGAAATCATGAAGAATGCCGTTCACTTTCTCCGATTCTTCGAAATTGCTGAGAATGATCGAGATCGAGGCCAGCATCCCGGAATTGGCGGATAGCGCAGTATGTTCCTGCTCGTTTTTTTCTGACGATTCGCTTGAAGAGCCCTCCGATCCAGTGCTTTTCGCAATGAGAGATATGGGAATGACATTCTTGATCTGACTTGTATTCGTTTCCACTTCTCCGATGATGGCTTTTACACCGAATGCCGAGGCGATATTCTCTTCAGTGATGATTTCTGCTGTCGGTCCGTAAAGTACCCGGCCATGATCCAGAAGAAGGGATAGATTGCTACGGCGTAGTGCGTGTTCCGGGTAATGCGTGTTAAAAAGCACCCCGACGCCTTTTTGACACAAACGGCTCAAAGTATCCAGAACAATGATCTGGTTTTTAAAGTCGAGGTTCGATTCAGGTTCGTCTAGCACCAGAAGTCCGGGGTCACTTGCCAGGGCTCGCGCAATCAGTGTCATCTGCAGTTCGCCGCCGCTTAGTTCGCTGCATCGTCTGTCCCGAAGATGCAGAAGGTGTAGATCCTCCAGGATCGAACAGGCATATTCGATCTGCTCTTTACTTGGTACCGAGAACACACCTATTTTTGTCGTCATGCCGAAAAGAACTGAGTCAAGTACGGTATAGCTGCCGGCCGTTCCGTGTGCCTGCGGGACATAAGAGATCTTGGACCATAGCTTGGCGGCGGACAGATCAGATATGTTTTCATCATCCAGAATGCTCCTGCCGCAAGCCCAGGGGAGTATCCCCAGGATCGCTCGAAGAAGAGTTGTTTTACCTGAACCATTCGGGCCGAGTATGCTGACCATATCACCGCTTTGAATTGTAAAGCTGACATCGGTGAAAAGATCCTTTTGGTTTTTGTAATGGAAAGAAGCGTGATCGATAAGGAGTTTCATATCGCCCATCCTCCTTTCTTTCTCATCAGGAAAAGGAAAAACGGTGCGCCAATGATGGCGGTGAGGATAGAGATCGGTATTTCCGCTGCCGTTGCCGATCTTGCAAGTGTGTCGACAATGATCAGGAATGATCCTCCGAGAGAGATCGAAGCGGGAAGAAGGTAACGGTGGTCATTTCCGAACATCATCCGGCACATATGCGGGACGATCAGACCGACCCAGCCGACCTGTCCGCACATGGATATGGAGGAAGCGGTCGCTGCGGTAGCGCATAGGATCGCTGTCAGACGGAGTGTGGGTATGTTTGTACCAGTTGAAATGACTTCTTCCTCAGAAAGCAGTAGCAGATTCAGCCGCCAGCGTAATAGTAGAAGAACAGTCACACTGATCAGGATGGGGATCAAACCGATCAGAAGTGAAGTGTATGTGGCAGATTGAAGGCTTCCCATAAGCCAATAGGTTATGGAAGGAAGCTGCTGTTCCGAGTCCGCGCTAAATTTAACAAGAGACACAAGGGCGGAAAAAAGTGATCCCATCATTATGCCGGAAAGGACGATCGTGTTTAATGAACGCGACTTTCCTTTGGCGGCCAGCATGGTTAAGGCAACGGCAATACATCCGAAAGCAAAGGAGATCAGCTGCATCAGGATCATTGAAAAGCCGAGGAGAAGGGATAACACTGCGCCGAAACTTGCACCGCCGGCTACGCCGAGTGTATCGGGTGTGGCAAGAGGATTTTGAAAAAGGCTTTGAAATATAAGCCCGGCGCAGGAAAGCCCGGCGCCCACAAGAAAGGCGAGAAGAAGCCTGGGGAATCGTACATTCCATACAGTGATATAGGCCAGACGATTAACTCCTTCTCCATCATTTGCTCTTGAAAGCAGGCATTCAAAAACATCCTTCACTGATATGAAGTATCGCCCGATACAAAGACACACGAACATCGTCAGTATCGGTAAAAGGATCAGCATGAGGATATAGACTGTTTTCCTGACCGGAGAACGGGAAACTTGCATATCTGTCCCTGCCTTTATGCTTTTACGGACTCGCCGGAAGGCATTTCGTCTGCTTCCGATACCACATTCGAGTAAGCCGTTTTTGACGTAATACCATCCAGTTTCCCGATTTTGCCGGAAAGCGTGTTGATGGCGTCCTGAGGGGCATCGATAGCGATACTTATAATACTGATGTTCTTCTCCCGGTAGGGGATACCCATGCGGCCGATAATATATTGGCCGTATTCATGGAGCAGGGAATTGAGTTTCTCCACAGATGAGGGAGACTCAACAATAATACTGATAACAGCTACTCTTGTCTGCATATTCGGATCCTTTCTTTCATTCAGTTATACTTTATGTCAGAAGATCATTCTTACGGTGTAAGGTATCATGTATTCATGAAAGAGTCAATGCATTTCTCTTGACATATTCTTCATAAATCGGTATATTTTATTGTGCTTTCAAAAGAGCGATGCCAATGTGGCTCAGGGGTAGAGCAATTCACTCGTAATGAATAGGTCGTGGGTTCGATTCCCACCATTGGCTCCAGAAGGACTGTCCTTTCTTAAGGACAGTCCTTTTCTATTCGCATTAGCTTATATGTGACTGTTCTTTTCTATTATGCCTTTTATTGTATAATGTATTTATGAAGTGAAAGAAGAGGAACGATTGCGTAAAAATGTTTCTGATGTTCAGTGGAGATTCCCATAAACAATGTAGACGGCTTGCAGGAATGCGTTTCCTTATGTCTTTCGTGATCCTTCTTTCCTGCCTTGGTACCTGCGCGTGCAAGAAAGTGACGAATGAGTTTCCGACGATTCCGTCTGCTCCGACGTCAGAGAGTACGGATCCTTCGGAAAGTGAGAATACAACGGTCGCTTCGGCAATTGAACTTACGATTGCATCTCCTTTGTCCTATGATACATGCCAGTATCTTGCCAAACTTTACATCGCTAAGTCGCAAGGCCTTCTCGGAGACGGTGTGACAGGAGATACGGTCGATCTTTCATACCTTGATTCCATCGATCTGCCGTTTCTTCTGAAGGTGTATGGCACTTCCGAGACGGGGTGTAATTCGGCTACGTTAAAGAAATGGAAAAGTAATGGCAGTATGCCGGACATTTTCCTTACAGACTCTTTTGATGAAGTGGTAAAAGACGGGCTTGCGATGCCCGTGACATCGCAATTGTCGAGCATTACGCTTCTTTCTGCTGACCGTATCTATCCGCGTCAGGTAAGTCAGTTCTTCGTAAATGGAGAGCAATACGGTATACCGTATCAGACATCGTGTGCGGTTCTTTTCTGTGATATGGAAGTGCTGATCACTGCCGGGATCCCCGCGGTCAGTTTCCGGCAGAGCCGCAATTCGCTTCTCACGCTACTTTCACAAATCGATGAACTGAATGCCGAGGAAAAAACGGTCCTTCCGTTTTATCAGGCGGAAGATATGGTTCCTTACCTTCCTTGCGCGATGTACAATCATACGTATCTGTCATCTTCTTCCGAGGAAGATCAGAACGAACAGGCCTATCGTGATTCGTTTTCTTATGTGGAGTCGCTGATTCGAAGCGGGTATTCTTCAGAGACATTGACTGCGGAAGATAGTGAACTGCTTTTCGCCGGAGTTTCACCGCTTCTTTCCCGTAAAGTCGGAATCTGGGTAGGAACGACCGATCAATTGCCTATCTATGACAACTATATGCCGAATACCTTGAGCCTTATGCAGTTCCCGGGAATGAAGGATGATGAGTATACCGTTCCGCTTCTGATCAGTTATCCGTTTTGTGTATCATCTTCTTGTGAGGATCCGCAACTGGCCTGCGAATTGATGTCGTTTATAGCTCTGGATGAGGATGCGCTGCTTCTTTCGGCACGCCTTCAGCCCAGGGAAGGATATCTTCCGTCTATCTCATCTCCTTCGGTCTGGTCCGGTATTATGTCATCACGAAAATACGGTAATTATCTTGCCCAATACTATGAACTGATGGGTCAGGCGATCTATATTCCGTCGGTAAGTCAAAGTTCACTGTATCAGAAGGATGTGGAGTTCCTGCAGGAAAGGATCGCGGGTCTTTTCCCGATTGAACCGGACGAGGAGAATGAGTGATGGATATCGTTTTGTCTCCCATAAGAATACTGGATTCGGGAAAAATAAAGGAAAAAGCGATCCTTGCTAATGTGACGGATGATGTTTCCTCTTTTATCCGTGCGATCCTATCTGATCCGAAGAGAAAGTATTTCGTTTCTTCTTTTCGAAAAGATAGTGAAGAAACTGTTTTCGGCGTACTGGGACTAGAGAATATCTCCGGACGAAATCGCAGAGCCGAGGCAGTGATGTATTTTGCTTGCGGTGAAGACGAGGAGCGGTGCGTGTCCGCATACGATCAGCTTCTTCGTTATGCTTTTTTCGAGATGCAGCTCCACCGCATTTCCGTACTTGTCCCGGCCACGGATGAATTCACTGCTTCGATCGTTGAGGATTGCCATATGCGGCAGGAAGCTCTTTTAGAAGAAGCCGTCCGAATCGGGGATGCATACTACGACGCGGCGCTGTATGCGCTTCTTGATTCGGAGTATCCGGATTATTCTGTTGGATTTGTCGCATTCAAGAAAGGCCTTATTGCCATTCGTGGAGACAATGATGTGGTTGAGATGACCCGTTTTTACGCTTACGGACAAACGATCGAGGAGACTTTGGAACGCAATGTAGCGATTCGTATCGGAATTGCGGATGAGAAAGGTGTGATCAAGCAGGCGGATGCTCCGGAATATAAAGATCTTCTTAAACTTGATTTTCCGAACGAGGTAAAGCGCTGCATGCAGGAGTTTACGGACTATTTCAGCAAACGAAGAACATCGTTTACTATTCATTCCCGGCCTCTGCATGTCAGTGATTTCCAAAAAAAGGTCTGGGATAAAGTTTTGACGATTCCCTACGGGGTTACCTGCAGTTATGAGGATATCGCGATGTCTCTTACCGGTGGTGACAAGATCGCTGCCAGAAATCTTACAAGAGCCGTTGGTGCGGCGTGTGGCGACAACCAGCTTCCGCTTCTTGTCCCGTGTCACCGTATCATCGGTAAAGACGGTCGTCTGGTTGGATTCTCCGGCGGTCTGGAGTTCAAAGAGTATCTGCTGAACCATGAAATGTTCGGCATTCACATTTGTTGAAAACACTTATATTGGGGAAGAAGGGAAGTTTATGAAGATCGAAATGCCACCTTCAACGATGTTAAATCCTGTACCTGTTGTCATGGTTTCCTGTGCGGGAAAAGAACCGTGTAATCCTGAAACCGGGCCGAACATCATAACCGTGGCCTGGGCGGGTACTGTGAATTCGGAGCCGCCGATGGTTTCGGTATCCATTCGAAAATCACGACACTCCCATGATCTTATCTGCCAAAGTTCGGAACTGGTCATCAATCTTGTTACGGAGGACCTTGCAAAAGCTTGTGATTACTGTGGTGTGCGTTCCGGAAGAAATGAAGATAAGTTCAAAAAGATGAAACTGCACCCGAAGCCGGCCCCCGGACTTCAATATGCGCCGCTGATCGATGAATCACCGGTTTCTTTATCCTGTAAGCTTCGTGATATTATCGAACTGGGTTCTCATGATATGTTTCTTGCCGAAGTGGTGGCGGTTTCTGTAGATGAAAAGCTTCTCGACAACAAAGGGAAGATATGCCTTGAGAAGGCGGGTCTCATTACGTACAGTCACGGCGAATACTATACTTTGGGTAAGATGCTTGGATTCTTCGGGTATTCCGTCGCTTCAAAAGAAGCGTTGAAACGGAGAATGCCCAAGAAAATGACAAAGAAAAGTAATAAAAAATAGAGAAAATTCGCACTAAATAAGTTGACAATCGAAGTATTTTTTCATTAAAATTATACAGTGGTTCGCGAAAGCGGGCCATCTGATTGAATCTTGAAAACTAAATATTGGAGGTGAGTACCATAGAACTTTGGTTAGCAATTCTATTGATTGTAATTGCTTTCGTAGTTGGTGCTCTCATCAGTGTAGGATTTTCCGTATTATATTACCGCAAAGGGATGTCAGTGAAGCAGCAGAAACTGCAGGCTGATATTGCTAAAGCAGAAGAAGATGCAGAAAGAGTTATTGGTGAGGCGCAGAAAACTGCAGAAAGCAGAAAAAGAGAACTTCTTTTACAAGCGAAGGAGGAGATCACCAACGCGAAACTTGATCTTGAGAAAGATGTTCGCGAGAAGAAATCCGAAATCGCCAGAGAGAGGAACCGTCTCGAGCAGAAAGAGGAATCCCTTAACCGTAAGATCGAATCGATGGAACAGAAGGAGAGTGCCCTTGATTCCCGTGTGTCTGATGTAATGGCCATGGAAGAGAAGGCCAAGGAATTGGAACGTCAGAAAGTGATCGAACTGGAAAAGGTATCCGGATTATCTGTAAGTGATGCTCGAACCCTTGTTTTAGATGCTGCTTCGCGTGAATACAGCCACGATATGGCGGTCATGCTTAAGCAGATGGAAGAACAAACAAAGGCTGAGGCAGACAAACGAGCCCGTGAGGTCGTTGTCAACGCGATCCAGCGTTATGCTTCAGATTATGTGTCCGAAGTGACCGTTTCGGTCGTGTCCCTGCCGAATGATGAGATGAAGGGACGTATTATTGGCCGTGAGGGTAGAAACATCCGTGCGATCGAAACAAGCACCGGTGTTGATATTATCATCGATGATACCCCTGAGGCTGTTATTCTTTCGAGTTTTGACCCGATCCGGCGTGAGATTGCCCGATTGACGATCGAGAGATTGATTTTGGATGGTCGTATCCATCCGGCGAGAATCGAAGAGATGTCTCATAAAGCCCGTAAAGAAGTTAACCAGACGATTAAACAGGAAGGTGAAAGAGCTGCTTTTGATACAGGAATCGTCGGATTGAATCCTGAGATCATTAAGTATCTCGGCCGGCTTCGTTATCGTACGAGTTATGGGCAGAATGTGTTACAGCATTCCATAGAAGTCGCCTGGCTTGCCAGCATGATGGCGGCGGAATTAGGACTGGATGAGATGCTTGCTCGAAGAGCAGGCTTGTTGCATGATATCGGAAAGGCTGCTGATTTTGAACTGGAAGGTTCTCATATAGAATTAGGTGCTGACATTGCACGCCGTTATAAAGAAAACGATACGGTCATCAATGCCATCATGTCCCACCACGGCGACTGTGAACCGTCATCGGAGATTTCTGTGCTGGTAGCTGCTGCGGATGCGATTTCCGCTGCCAGACCGGGAGCCCGTCGTGAGAACATGGAGACCTATGTTAAGAGAATCCAGAAACTTGAAGAAATCGCTACCAGTTTTGATGGTGTGGAGAAAGCCTTTGCGATCCAGGCTGGTCGTGAGATCCGCGTAATGGTTAGTCCGGACAAGGTGTCCGATGACGATATGATCTTGAAAGCCCGTGATATTTGTAAGAAGATCGAAGAAGAACTCGATTATCCGGGCCAGATCAAAGTCAATATTATCCGTGAAACGCGTGCCTCGGATGTGGCAAAGTAACCGAAAAACAAAAGAAGGAGTCTTTCCGGAAACGGGGGGACTTCTTTTTTGTGCATGCCGTTTGGGGTTTCGACGTATTTATGGTAAAATATAGAACAGTTTTTCTAGAATTGAGGAGTGGAATTTGCGGGTCTTTTTTGTTGGTGATGTTGTTGCTCATCCGGGCAGACGGATCTTGAAGAACAGATTGAAGTCATATCTTTCTGAAAACGGGGTCGATATATGTGTTGTAAACGCGGAAAACGTGGCTGCCGGAATGGGTATCAATTATAATTCCGCCAAAGAGATCTTCTCTTATGGCGCCGATTGCATCACTCTTGGTAATCACACGTTCTCGTGTCCGGATTATTTTCGTTTTGCCGATTCCGAGAGAAGAGTTCTTCGTCCCGGCAATGTGAGCCGCTCCTGGCCCGGCTATTCGGAATGCCTGATCGATCTTGCCGATAAGGGCCGGCTTCTTGTTGTTTCTCTTATGGGACAGGTTTTTGTTACCCCCATGGCTGATTCTCCATTCCGGTATTTCGAAGAGAATATTGAACGTTGGAAGAATGAGTATTCTCCAACCAACATCCTTGTGGATTTCCACGCGGAAACGACCAGCGAGAAAGGTGCTATGGGTTATGTGACTGACGGGAAGATATCGCTTCTTCTTGGAACGCATACTCATGTTCAGACTGCAGATGAGAAGATCCTTCCTTGCGGAACCGGTTATATCACAGATGTCGGCATGACCGGAACGGAGGCCGGAGTGCTCGGGATGGATGCGGATGCATCGATAAGACGTCTTGCGGATAAGCTTCCGGCCAGGTATACTCCGGCCGAGGGTCAGGCAGTCATGCACGGTATCCTGGCCGACCTGGATACAAATAACGGTAAATGCCTGAAAATAGAAAGGGTAAAAGTATATGAATGAACTTAAGAAACCGACATGGGTAACATATGTGCTATTTTCCGAGGTTTTCGTTGTGCTGGTCTTTATCGATCAGTTTACCAAAAGCCTGATTACCAAATCTCTGGCTTATGCGCAGACATCTCCAATCATCAAAGGATTCTTCTCGCTGATGTATGTGAAGAATACAGGAAGTGCATTCAGCATGTTCGCGAACAAATCCTGGGGAGTTACTTTCCTGAGTGTGGTATCTGCGCTTGCTTTTGCACTGATTATCTTCCTGGCATTCTTTGTTCTGGCAAAATTCAGAAGCAGACGTTTATCCATGTGTCTTATTTTTCTTGCTGCTGGAACACTCGGCAATTTGATCGACCGTATACGCCTGAAATACGTAGTAGACTTTATCCGTTTTGATTTCGGAAGCTATACTTTCCCGATTTTTAACGTGGCAGATATTTGTGTTACTCTTGCTTGTATTGTTCTTGCTGTACTTCTTATCAAGAGTGATAAGTATATTCCTGAGATTCCTTTTTCTTCAGGTGACGATGAGGAGAAAAAATGATCGAATCGTATGTGGTAGAGAATTATCAAGGCCGTATCGATGCATATATTCCTATTGCATGTCCGGATCTTACCCGTTCTCGAGCTGCCCAATTGATTTCTGACGGAAATGTGACTGTTGATGGAAAAGCAGTCAAGGCTTCTCTTAAGGTGTTTGGAGGCGAAAAGATCGACATTGACTTTCCTCCGCCGGTCGATACCGACGCGAAACCCGAAAATATTCCACTTGATATTGTATATGAGGATGATGATCTGATCATCATTAATAAGGCTCAAGGCATGGTCGTTCACCCGGCTCCCGGTCATTATTCCGGCACTCTCGTAAATGCTTTGCTTTATCATTGTGCAGGTAATCTTTCGGATATTAATGGTGTCATCCGTCCGGGTATCGTTCATCGAATCGATATGGACACATCCGGTCTGATGGTAGCTGTGAAGAATAATGAGACCCATCTTGCGATGGCGGAGATGATTGCGAAGCATGAAGTGGTTCGTGAATACCGTACCTGCGTCTATGGAATCGTAGATTCGGACAAAGGAACGATCCATGCGCCGATCGGACGTGCGCTCAACGACAGACGTAAGATGACTGTATGTGAAGGCGGGAAAGATTCAATAACCCATTTTGAGGTAGTCGAGCGTTTCCGCAAGGGGACTGACCTTCTTTGCCGGCTGGAAACCGGACGAACCCATCAGATCCGTGCACATATGACATATATCGGTCACCCGTGTATCGGAGATCCTCTTTATGCGCCGAAAAGGGAGAAATATAATCTTCACGGACAAGCACTTCATAGTACTTCGATCCGATTTATTCATCCGAGAACCGAACAGGTCATGGATTTTCACGCGGAGATACCGGATTACTACAAGCAGCTTCTGGACATCCTCCGTAACGATGTGTAAAGGAGAAATGGAGATTGAGCGAAGAAAACATCATTTCGGTTGACCATTTATATGAGATATCTTCGAACAACTGTGCCTGGCTGAAGGTTGTTTCTGAAGAAATGGACTGCGAAACGGTTGCCCTTGATCAGGGAGTATCCGTTTCCGGAAACCCTGAGAAGGTACAAAAAGCTTTGGCCGTAATCGAAGCTATGGACCGCATCATCGGCAAGAAAGAGCAGCTGGATGTGCTCTCGGTTCGGTATCTTTGTTCTCTGTCAAAAGAAAACCGTCTTTCCGAGTTTATGGAAGATGAGGATCCGATCATACTGACTACTCCTTCCGGACGTTCTGTTCGTGCGAAGACCCTCGGTCAGCGCGTCTATGTTGACGCACTTTCGAAGAATGAAGTAGTCATTTGTAAGGGTCCGGCCGGATCCGGTAAGACTTTTCTCGGCGTGGCCATGGCGGTACTGGCCCTTCGCGAGCGCTCTGTTTCCAGGATCATTCTTACACGTCCGGCTGTGGAAGCGGGCGAGAAACTTGGGTATCTGCCCGGCGATATCGAAGAGAAGGTCGACCCGTATATGCGACCGATCTACGATGCGCTTCTTGAACTGATGGGCCGGGAAGCGTTTGAAAGACATTTGGAGCGCGGTATCATCGAAGTTTCTCCGCTTGCCTATATGAGAGGCCGTAATCTGGATGATTCTTTTATTCTCCTTGATGAGGCGCAGAATACGACGATTGAACAGATGATGATGTTCCTTACACGAATGGGAATGAATTCCAGGGTGTGTGTATGCGGGGATACTACGCAGATCGACCTTCCGCCGGGATACCGTAATGGCCTTGATGATGCGATGAGTATTCTTTGTGATGTTTCGGGGATCGCAACGATATCCCTACAGGAGACGGACATTGTTCGAAATCCGTTGGTACAAAAGATCATAATGGCTTATAATGCAAGGGAAAGGAGAAGGGGAATAAATGCGTAGTAGTGCGAAGAAGAACCAGAAACTCTTCAAAGTGATCCGTATCGTGGCCATGGTGCTTCTGGCCGCGCTGATCGTTGCTATCGTTTATTTCGGCTCTCTTCCTAAGAAATATGATGTCTATTCCGGTCAGACCAGTGAGTATGATATTACGGCGACCCGTTCCGTGACGGATACATATGAAACGGAACGCCGCGCGCTGATCGCCAAGACGGAAGTTTCTCCCGTATATGTGATTTCCGAAGATGTATCTGCCAGAAACATCGAGCTTGTGAACGGCTTTTTCCAGTATTGTACCGAGCTTCGCAAGGGAAATGTCGATGACATGGGCATGGTGATCAAGAATAAGCAGGAATTGACTGACCTTCTGACCAAAGCGATTAAAGAACGATATGAGATCGAACTCCCTCATGATGTGGCTTATACGCTGGCCAACATTTCTTTTGTCGATTATTCTTATGTGGAAACGGAAACGAAGCAGATCGTTGAGATGATATCCATGGATGCTCTTGATGATCAGGCATTACAGGTGGAAATCAACGATTATTCCTCCTATGTGAAAAATACGAGAACACACGAAGATACGGACTATATCTCGCAGTCCGAATTGATCAAACTGCTTTTGAACCGACTTCTTTCGGCAAATGCGGTTTATGATTCCACGGCAACAGAGGCGGCGAGGACTTCGGCGTATAAGAATGCTCTCAGCGAACCGGTCATGATCCAGAAAGGCGCGAGGATCGTAAGCGTCGGTGAAACGATTACACCACATGTATACAGCCAACTGCAGGATCTGGATCTTCTCCCTTCGGATTCATTCAATTACAAACTGCTGATCGGTATCATCGTATACATTTTTATCATATTCTTTGCAGGCGCCTTCTACCTGACTCGCTTCGACCGCGAATATGAAAGTGACTCTAAGACGTTTATTGCGCTGATGATCGCATTTATCGTTCCGTTGATCTCAAGCCGTTATCTGACTTCGATTTCGCCTTTGTTCTCGACCATCATGTTTACGACAGTCATTTTCGCGACGTATCTCGGAATACAGGGCGGTATTACCATGAGCTGCCTGTCTCTTCTTGTCGTACTTCCGATGAGCGGATTTAATACGGAATTGATTTTTGTTTCCATTATCAGCATTTTCGTATGCTCGGTCATTGCGGGACAGAGAAATCACAAGTACAATGCGGCGACGCTGATCATTTTTACCTGCGTGGCTTCCGTTCTTTCTTCTTTCGGGTACAATCTGGTTACCCAGTCATCAACTACGGATACATTTAATTCGGCGCTTTGGTCAGTGATCGGTACCGGCTGTTCCGTCGTTGCGGCGATTGGATCCCAGCCGCTCTTTGAGTTGATTTCGAATACCGCCTCTCCGATGCGCCTTCTGGATCTGGCTTCACAGAGCCATCCGCTGCAGAAGAGGCTCTTCCTGGAAGCGCCGGGCACATCGCAGCATAGTATGATGGTGGCGAATCTGGCCGATTCTGCTGCTGAAGCCATCGGGGCCAATGCTCTTCTGGCAAAAGTTGGATCATATTACCATGATATCGGAAAACTTGAGCGGCCGGAGTATTTTACCGAGAATCAGCAGGACGGAAAGAATCCGCATGACGGGTTGTCTGTTGAAGAAAGCGTGGCCATCATTACCTCGCATCCTTCTGACGGCTTGAAACTCGCCAAGAAATATCGTTTGCCTCTTCCGATCCAGAGTATCATCCTTGAACATCATGGTACGACTTGTCCGGGGTATTTCTATATGAAGGCGCAGAAAGAAGCGGAAGAGAAGGGAGAGCCTGTTCCGCCGAAGGAACAGTTCAGTTACAAAGGCTCTGTCCCGTCGACGCGTGAATCGGCGATTATCATGATCGCGGATTCTTGTGAGGCGGCAGTGCGCTCCCGAGGTATACATGATGTTGAAGAGGCGGAAGTGCTTTTCCGAAAGATCATTAAGCAAAAAATAGATGAAGATCAGCTGGTACATTCAGGACTTTCATTTGAGGACCTGGAGAATATTATCCGCGCGTTTATGCAGGTATATGCCGGCTTCTTCCATGAAAGGGTGAAATATCCTGAATGAGTATACAATTGTTTAATCAGACCCGATCGTTAAGTAATGAAGAGATCGAAGTTTTCCGTAACAATATCGGAAAAGCACTTGATCTTTTACTTTCACGTGATTATGTGGACCAACGTCTTCAAAGCGATGCTGAGGTTTCCGTTGATGTCCGGCTTGTGGGTACGGATACGATCCGTAAGCTCAATTCTGAGTATCGGGGAAAGAACGCGGTTACCGATGTCCTTTCATTTCCGATACTGGATATGATGGACGGGAAACTTCAGGCGGACCTGATGCCGTATGATTTTTCGTATGACGGCGGGAAGAAGTGTCTTCCGATCGGAGATGTCGTGATATGCGTGGAACGTGCAAGAAAGCAATCCGAGGAATATGGCCATTCACTGGAAAGAGAAATGTGTTTTCTGGCGGTTCACTCCTTCCTCCATCTTCTTGGTTTTGACCACGAGAACGGGCGTGATGAGACATCGATGTTCGAAAAACAGGAACAGATCCTGAAGGATATAGGCCTTCCTCGATGTGATTCTGATATTCACATTCCGGATTCGGATCGGATAACGAATGAGGAACCGGATGCGCATCCGGTTGGAGAGATGCTTAAGCATTGCGGGTACTGTGCGCTTGTCGGACGTCCGAATGTCGGGAAATCCACGCTTTTGAATACGATTTCCGGTATGAAACTGGCCATTGTTTCGCATAAGCCTCAGACGACAAGGAATAATATTCAGGCAATCTATAATCGTGATGATGCTCAGGTCATCTTTGTTGATACGCCGGGTATTCATAAACCGCAATCGAAGCTTTCGGAGTTTATGGTGGATTCGTCTTTTCGTGCAGCCAAGGGCGCGGATGTGGTCGTTCTTATGATCGACGGCCGTTTCAGCAAGCCTGCTTCCGTAGAGCTTCGGGCAGCTGAGATGGCAAAGAAGTTGAAAAAACCGATCATTCTGGCCGTGAATAAAGCGGATGCAGTAAGTAAGGAGTCTTTACTTCCTTTGATTGCCAATTACTCGGGAATTGCCGATTTTGAGGCAATCGTTCCGATTTCGGCGCTGAAGGACGATGGGGTTACGGAATTGATGGATGTCATTATTTCGCATCTTCCTGCTCAGCCGAGATATTTCCCGATAGAGGAAGTGACGGACCAGTCGGAAAGGGAGATTGCCGCCGAATTGATCCGTGAACAGATCCTGCATTACACGAATGAAGAGATTCCGCACGGAACGGCCGTTGAGATCGATGCCTTCGAGGAAGATCTGAAAGAGGATGCCGTTGACAGTTACGATCGAAGTCTTATCCGTATTCATGCCTCGATCATCTGTGAGAAGGACTCCCATAAGAGTATTCTCCTCGGTAAAAACGGCCAGATGATCAAGCGTATCGGGACGGCGGCTCGTGAAAATATTGAGAAAATGACGGATTGTAAGGTTTTTCTTGACCTTCATGTGAAAGTTCGTAAGGATTGGAAGAATCGTCAGGTTTTCCTGGATGAGTTCGGCTATAAGAAGAAGGATGATTGATCCATGGGTGCGAGTATTTCGGTCCGGGGTGTGGTGATAGCATCCCGTCCGCATCGGAATCAGGACGCGATCATTACGATACTGACACCTTCGCAGGGATTGGTATCGGCAATGGTTCCCGGCGCTAAGAAACACTCTTCACGGCTGGCTTCGCTTGCTACGCCGCCTCTTCTTGCGGATTTTGTTTTAAATTCCAGCAAAGGGTATTACTATCTTAAAGAAGGTGAGCCGGTCGAGAGTTTCCGTGGACTTTATGATTCCTTTGAGGCGCTTACGTGTGCATCGCATATTCTGGAAGTGGTGAAGGATACCTCGGTGGATCCCGAATCATGTCAAGCGATCTTCCTTCTGCTGGTTCACGTTCTTTATGATCTTTCGAAGCATCCCGACAAATACCGTCAGATCGTAGCTGCATTTGAATGGCGGCTTATGGACACGCTTGGTTTTGCTTTCGATCTGAATGACTGCGATTGCGGAAAACCCAATGAGATGCCGACAATGGCATTCTCATTCAGTAAATGCCGCCTGTATTGCTCAAACCTGGGGTGTGTGACGAAAGCTAAAGAGTATCAGTTCGTCTCGATCGGCTGTGTGGAAGCACTTCGGTATATCCGGCAAGCTCCGCTTGAGCGGCTGAGTGCTTTTCACGCGGAAAAGTATGTGCTGGATGATCTTTGCACCGTGACCCATCGCTATCTTTGTGAGCGGCTGGAGAAGAAATACGACAAAATGGAGATACTGGACACATTGCCGCCAATCTGAGTTACAGATCTTCCCAGATTATCTCTGCTTCCTTGGCTGTGTACTCGCTGACTTTCCAGTGTTCCGGCCATAGAATGCGGTAATCTTCGCGTATGTACCGTTCATCCATCAGCACGATAAACCCACGGTCGTTCTCGTCACGGATGACGCGGCCTGCGGCCTGAAGAACTTTCTCCCAGCCGGGGAATTTATATGCATAGGCGAAGCCGTCACCGAATTTGTTCTGGTAATACTGGCACAGGATCTCGCGTTCCTTACTGATCTGCGGAAGACCGACACCTACAATAAAAGCGCCTTTGAGACGATCACCGACCAGATCGATCCCTTCGCCGAAGTGACCGCCGAGCACGGCAAACCCGAGAAGCGTTTTGTCGCCGTGACGGTTGAACCGGTCGAGGTACCGTTTTTTGTCTTCTGCATTCATGTTCGGCATTTGGAGCATCAGCTCAATATCCGGGTCGGATGAAGCCGCTTTTGATATGAGTTTATAAACCATCTCCATATATGCGAAGGAAGGGAAAAAGATCATGAAGTTCTCTTTGTGCCCGGTAACCATACGAAGGATCGTTTCTGCGATGGAATTGCACGTAAAGCTGCGCTCCTGGTAGGTGGTGCGGATATCCTTAATTACCAGTACCTGCAGGTTTTCCGGCGGAAAAGGACTGGGTAATTGAAGAAGGCGTGAAAATGTGGTGTTTTTGCCAACGATCATGCTTTGGTAATACTGTGACGGTGACATGGTCGCAGAGAAGAATACCGCATTGTGATTGTCTGCCAGGATCGCTGCGAGTTTGTCTGAAGCGTCCAGACAGTCCAGATTGATCGTAATGTCGAATTGGCCGTTCTCACAGACGCCGGAACGTGTTACTTCGATGATATAGGCGTCGTCATAATAAAGCTCGAGTATAGTCAGAAAAAAACGGGCTTCAAAATAAAACTCCGAGAGTACGCGGCGTTTGGCGCGGTCTTCAAGTTCCGCCAGGATGTTAGCGATGTGAAAACACAATGCCCAAAGGATCTGATAGAGATTTTTCGGTACGGTTCTGGTTGCCCGGAAGTCTTCTCCGATCACTATATCCTTCTCGGCGATGTTCGGTTCCGGCATATTCAGTCCCGGTGCGTCCTTTTCAAAAGCCACATCAAGTAAAGTGAAGTAATCGCTGAGCTGATGACTGTATTTCTCGGTTTTCTGCGATATGGTCGAAAGTAGAGGAAGGGCGCGAAGCAGCGTGCTCCTCGAAAAGGGCGCGCTGAACATGTCTCGTGAACGGGGGATCATGTTGTGAGCTTCGTCGATCAGTATGGTGTGACAGAATTCGTTTACAGAGAAGTAGCGCTGCAGATGGATCCGCGGATGGAATATGTGATTGTAGTCACAGATAATGACATCGCACATGTTTGAGGCATCCAGCTGAAGTTCATGAGCGCAGATGCGGTGTTTCAGGGCCGTTCTTCTTATGTCTTCGGGATATATGGCGTCCAGAGAGTGAAGCTCCTCGAGTGCGGCGTTTAGCCGTCCGTAATATCCATCGGCAAAAGAACAGAACCGACTGTCGCAGAAGTCCTCGTTTGCTGTACACATCAACTCTTTGGGCGCTAATTGGATCGATTTCAGGATCAATCCGTTATTCCTCATATCGGATAATGCTTTGTCTGCGACTTCGCGAGTGGCCAGTTTTGCGGTTGCGTAGAAGATTTTGCCGCCCTGAGCAAACGGAAGCCACTTGATAGACGGGTAGAGGGTACTGATCGTTTTGCCGATGCCGGTGGGGGCTTCGGCAATCAGCGTTTCTTTATGCTTAAGCGCGGAAAGCACGGCTTTCATGAAGTCCTTCTGTCCGTTTCGGATCACCTGATAAGGGAATGCCATCTCTCCGATGGAAGCATCTCGGTTGTGTTCGTATTCACATATCCGGTTTGCCTCTTCAAGATAAAGTGTGATCGTTTCATCAAAGAAGTCCTGCGCCTCATTCCTTGTAAAGATACGGCTTTTTTCAAGATGACGATAATTCAGTATCGATACATACCGGAGAACGATCGTCAGATCTTCTGCCAGCGGATGGGACAAATAATACAGATGCGCGTATATCTTCACTTGCGCTTCGTGTGTCGGAAGAATGAGAGATTCAACTTTTTCTACGGTTCGATTATGTGTTTTGATTTCGAAGATCGTTATTCCATCTTCATTTTCAATCACGCAGTCTGCACGCCCGGAAATGTGTAGGGAGAAAAGCTCATAATCTAATGAAGTGCCGAGTGAATACTCTGAAGTGACATCTTCTCCGTATTCCGATTTAAGATCGCGGAAGACCCGCTGATGCATTCTGGTTCCCTCGAGACCGGATACACCGCCAAATCCGGTACCCATCAGGGACCCGGAACGGTAGATGCGCTCGCAAAGTGCGCGTACGGAGATCTTGTGCACTGCTTTTTCCATAAGAATATTATATTACTTATTAATTTATTCGTATATGAAAGTAAAAATGCAACTTAAAGAGAATAAAGTTTCAAATTCGTGTTGTATAACCTTATATACAGTGTTATACTTCGTGTTATTGAAAGATAATATGAATATCACAAAGGAGAAAGTTGCAAATGGCGATTAGAATTGGTATTTATGGTTATGGTAATCTCGGCAAGGGCGTCGAAGCCAGCATTCGTCAGAATCCGGATATGGAACTGGTAGCTGTGTTTACCCGCCGTGACCCTGCTTCTCTTAAGATCATGACAGAATCTGCAAAGGTCATGTCAGTAAATGATTGTGCTTCTATGAAAGACAGCATTGACGTTATGATCCTTTGCGGCGGAAGTGCTACGGATCTTCCGGTTCAGGGACCGCAGCTGGCTTCCATGTTTAATATTGTGGATAGTTTTGATACTCATGCGAATATCCCGCAGCACTTTGCTGAAGTTGATGCGGCAGCGAAGAATGCCGGCACGGTCGGCGCGATCTCCGTTGGCTGGGATCCGGGCATGTTTTCTCTTGCAAGACTTTATTCTTCCGCGATCCTTCCGGAAGGCGAGAGCTATACTTTCTGGGGCAAGGGCGTAAGCCAGGGACATTCTGATGCGATCCGCCGTGTAGAAGGCGTAAAGAATGGTAAGCAGTATACCATCCCGGTTGAGAGTGCTCTCGAAGCCGTGCGTTCAGGTTCTCAGCCTCAGCTGACCACCCGTCAGAAGCACACCAGAGAGTGTTTCGTAGTTCCGGAAGAGGGTGCGGATCTTGCTAAGATCGAAAATGATATCAAGACGATGCCGAATTATTTCGCAGATTATGATACCACCGTTCATTTCATTACTGAAGAAGAACTCCAGAAGAATCACAGCGGTATTCCGCATGGTGGTTTCTGTTTCCGTTCCGGCGTTTCCGGATTTAATAAGGAGAATAAGCATATTATCGAATACAGCCTGAAACTGGATTCCAATCCTGAATTTACTGCAGGTGTACTTGTTGCTTATGCTCGTGCCGTATATCGTCTTTCTAAGGAAGGTGTGACCGGCTGTAAGACCGTTCTTGATATCGCACCTGCCTATCTGAGCCTGCTTTCCGGTGAAGAATTGAGAGCGTCCATGGTTTGATCCACATACTCTGTTATGTTATTGCGTAGGAGGACTGCTTCGGAATAACCGAAGCAGTCCTTTTCACATGTGAAAAAAGCTAATCATTGCGGGATAAAAAAGACCGGAATCCGTTATGGAATTCCGGTCTGGTGCGGATAGCAGGACTTGAACCTGTATGACCTTGCGATCACTAGCACCTGAAGCTAGCGCGTCTGCCAATTCCGCCATATCCGCAAGCGCTTAATTATGATACTAAAAGATTTCGGAAAATGCAAGGTCATTTTCTTATTTTATTTGTGCTACAATAAATGCATAACATCTTGGAGGTGATCAATATGGATATTAAAGAGAAAATCGATGAAGTAGTAAAGAAAGTTCAGGGTGATCCGGCCATTGCGAAGAACTTCGAGAAGGAACCGGTCAAGACGGTTGAAGGTATCATCGGCGTAGATCTTCCGGATGATGTGGTCAATAATGTTGTTGACGGCGTTAAGGCTAAGATCAATGTGGATAAGGCCGGCGGTATCGTGGATAAAATCAAGGGGATTTTCTGATTTCTTTACCTTAAGGGCTTGAAGCCGATCGAAAGACAAATTGAAGAAAGGACGGTTGTGAGGCCGTCCTTTTCTTATGAGGATGAGGTAGAAAAAAATTATCTAACGAATAACGGAGGTGTTGTTATTCGTGGATAAACAAGAATGATTTGAGCTGCACATCTCCGCCCCCGCGATAGGTGAGATACAAAGATGAGCATGGGTCTGTTACGCTTGATGTAAAAGTACCCGAATATTTTTCCCATACTGTCATGAAACGTACGGGAATCGTTGTCAGGACCGGTCCGTCGATCGATGTTCTTACTTCAAAGGTCCCGTTTCCGTAGCCACGGACCCAAAGAGTGATACCGGAAGCGTTGCAAAGATCGAAATATTTGTATCCGATAGTCACACCGTCGTGAATAGCGGTGATGTATCCGGTCTCGTGATCTCCGTCTCTGCCGTCCTGGATAACACGTACAGCTCTATGCTGTCCGACATACGGATGCTCTTTGTCGTCACTCTCCGAGAAGAGATTGCAGGCGATATATGAAGGATACTCCTTCGTGTCGCGCAGCGGGCCGCCATTTAATCCACAGGAGGTCATCTCAACCTGCTTGATCGAACCATCTTCTTCGAATTTGATTTTCTCGGCACATCCCTGACGTGAATACCAGGTGTTGTTCGTGTGACGGTGATAGAAGATGTACCAATCGCCGTTGATCTCGACGATGCTGCCGTGGTTGTTGGCGCCATAGGCACTTGGTTTGTCAGCATCCTTATAGGAACCGATTCCGAGATCGCAATTGCTGATTATCACTCCTCCGTATGTAAAAGGACCTTCCGGTGAGGTGGAGGTGGCATAACAGAGTTCGTGCATTACCTGTGAGGAGTATACGAAATAGAATATGCCGTTTCTTTCACGGATCGATGGAGCTTCGAAGAACGCATGGCCTTCAAATGCAGTACCGGCTGCATACATTGTACCCGGAACGATAAATTCCGGTGCTTTTTCTATTGTGAGCATATCGGACTTCAGTACAGTGACCATTGCACCATGGCGTGAAGCGTCTGTCTGACCGCAGAAACCGGTATAGAGATAGACTTTATCACCAATTGTGATCACGCCGGGATCGAATTGCGGTTCATCACTTTCTTTGGCTCCGAGAAGAGTCCCGTCTTCATAATGAACATGACCATAGAAACGGAATGGTCCTTGCGGGTTCTCGCTCCTGGCAACGGCGACTACGCTTTGATTGTCAAGAACATAGAACAGATAGTAAATGCCATCCGGTCCCTGGGTAACATCCGGAGCATAAAGACAGCCTTTATTCTCCTGATTATTCGGATCGTCTGTGCGTTTAAAAGAAACGCCCTCATAACGCCAATTGCCTAAGTCGTTGACCGGCGCCGACCAGCTGACATAGTCACCCGGGCAGAAGAAGGAACAGTTAAAGTAATCATGGGAGCCGTAGATATAGAGCCGGTCACCAAACACATACGGTTCACCATCCGGAATATACTCCCAGGAAGGAAGATACGGATTGAAAGCCTGTTTCTTCAAAGGTGCTGCAAGTGCCGCTACGCTGGCGTTCTGCCTTGGCGTCGAAGAAAGTGTTCCAAGCGTCCTGTCCGTGAGATAATCCACGAAGAAACTGATATACTCGGAATCCTGTTTTTTCGGTAAACAGCCGTCTTTTGTAAAGTGCATCTCATTTCTGTCTTCGTTAGAGTAGGGGAGCCAGGATGGCATGGCTTCTCCCGTATTATCTTCGCCGTTCGGATTCCCGTTTTTGATAAAATTCGTAATGTAATTGGTCATTCTTCTGGCGATGTCGTAGTGGCGGCCAACAAAAGGACGCCAGCAGCCGGCCAGAGTTTCAAAGAAAAACCATAGATCTACGGAATGGAAAGTTCCGGGATCATCTTCGCCCGGGATATCCACCTCGAAACTATAATAATATCCGGGTGCACCATTCTTATCTAATGCGGCTTTGACGGAGCATTCGATTCCACGGACAACACCGTATTTGTTTCCATCAACCACTTCCTTGGCGTCCGGATAGGAAAGGAATTCGTCGGCTCTTTCACCAAAAATATCGCGGGCCTGCTTCTCGAATGCTTCTTCGGAGTCTGCAATAAGGAAACTTTTGAATTCATCATAAGTGTTTCCGGCAAGAAGAGGTACGTTAGCCTGTTTACCCTGAAGCATGAGTTTATATGGTTCGTCCTTTAAATAGACATGGTCGATACACGGGGTGAAGAAGAACATGTTCTTCTCGCGGAACTCCGCATATTTTTCACGGATAGTAAGTGCATCGATCTTTCTGGCATCTTCGATCGTTGTTACACCGAGAGATTCAAGAAATTTCACTCCCATCTGTGCTGTTTCTTCAATCGGTTTAGGCGTGATCACGCTATCTTTGATGTACGGGCTTTCTATAATGCCCGAATAGATGATGGCTTTCTGATAAAGACCGATACTGGATTCCGAAGTCAGATGTGTCAATACCGATCCGCCACCTGCGGATTGTCCGGCAATGGTGATGTTTTTCGGATCGCCACCGAAGTTGGCGATGTTATTTACGACCCATTTGATGCCGGCCTGCTGGTCGAGATTACCGAAATTTGCCGGTGCTTCAGGGGATTCTTGGATCAGATCAGGATGAGAAAGGAATCCTAATGCGCCAAGACGATAATTCACACTGACAACAATTACACCGCGTTTAGCAATGTTTTCACCGTTGAACTCCATCTCGCGAGGATAACCCCACTGGAAACCGCCGCCGAAAAACCATACCAGAACAGGAAGTGCATCTTTATCGGTTTTGGCAGGAGTCCAGACATTGAGGTACAGGCAATCCTCATCCATTTCGATATCTTTATCAACATGCCATTCCCGACAGTAGATATCCGTGCCTACACCGGGCTGGTCCTGTACGGAGATCGGAGCAAATTTGCTGCACTCGCGTACACCTTCCCAGTTCGGGCAGGGCTGAGGTGCGCGCCAGCGGTTTTCGCCGACAGGCGGGGCGGCGAACGGAATTCCCTTAAATACGGAAATCCTGGTGTTGTTTCCCTGAAAACCCCGTACAAGGCCATTGGCAGTTGAAACGAGTTTGAGCATATTATTCCTCCTTGTTCGCATCGTCGCCTTCGGGTGATGCATGTCTGTTGATATAATAGATCTTCATGTTAATATTCTGACTGTAATCTCCGAAATCCTCACCGAAAAGTGTGAGACCACCACAGTTTGCCGTATCTTTCGGTACGGCAAATGTCAGGTCTATCGACGAATTATAATCAATGCCCAGATCGGATAATGTTGTGTCACCGATCTTATGAGTACCATCAATAAACGTTCCCTTATCATTGATCAATAATGTCTTTAAAAGACCGTACTGGTTTAGCGGAGCCGGCCACCAGGATGGGGAGATCAAGCCTTTACGGTCTCCGAAATCTCCAGGACTAACCCAGCTCCCGAGAAGGATACCATTAATATAGAAATATATATCACTTGGGTAATCATTATTGTAGGATGGGCATTCTGATGATATTTCAAACGAGATCTGGATCTCGCGTGGAATCTGTCCCGCGCGAAGACGAT
Source organism: Clostridiales bacterium (assembly GCA_017620475.1). GTDB lineage: Bacteria > Bacillota > Clostridia > Saccharofermentanales > Saccharofermentanaceae > Scatonaster. The sequence continues at coordinate 82,246 of JAFZQI010000046.1, forward strand.
TCGGAAGATTATAGGTGATTGAACCGTAACCCAGCCAGAGAATGCCGGCTTTGAACCGTTCAGGATAAGAGAATACTCTTGGATCATCCAGTTCACCGATGATTTCTTTAGGTGTGCAAATTCCGCATGTCGGATGAATCTCACAATTCGTAAACTGGCCGACTCCTATGCTGTCTTCATAGCAGGGAAGAGGATTCTCTTTAGCATGGTTAAACATATCAATGATGATACGGTCGTGAACGGGAAGAATGATCTTGGAAATGCCACGCTTTCCGGATGTGGTTCTTACCGTGACAAGACCTGCGCTCTCAAGTTTGCTGATATGAAGAGTAATTGCACTGTTCGTCACACCAAGGATATTCGCCAGATCATTCATACTGAGATTATTATTCTCATAGATCAATTCCATGATTTGAATACGAGCACTCGTACTTAAGGCTTTAAATACTTCTGCGGCTTCATTAAGAGAATGAATACAAAGCATGTGATCGCTCCTTGGATGATTAGTTCACAATGGAATGAAGTGTTTACTATAACACTATACTTATGATAGTTTAGTTCAGTTTTTACTTCAACATGAAAAAGTCTAGGTCAACACCCCCAAAACTGCACATTCCATCGAAGTTGTTATTGATTTTTACTTTTTTCTCATGTAATTTAATCACAGATAAATCTGTAGTGTTTAAGTGTCGGGTGAAATGAAATCGTTTTTTGCTTGAGCGGACACAGAAGGAGCGTTTATGTATAAACTGATCATTGATCCCCACAAAGAGCTTGGGCACATTCAGCCGGAGATCCAGGGACATTTTTCAGAACACCTGGGACGTTGCATTTATGGCGGTGTTTTTGTAGGCGAGAAGTCGGAAATACCCAATGTTAACGGTATGCGAAAGGATGTTGTTGAAGCGCTTAAAGAAATCAGGATCCCTGTTCTTCGTTGGCCGGGTGGCTGTTTTGCAGACGAATATCATTGGAAGGACGGTATCGGTGATAAGTCTCAAAGAAAGAAAATGATCAATACAAACTGGGGCGGAGTGGTTGAAGACAACAGCTTTGGCACACATGAGTACATGGAGTTGTGCCGTCAGTTAGGCTGTAAGACATATGTCAACGGTAATGTCGGATCAGGTACGGTCCAGGAGATGAGCGAATGGGTCGAATATATGACCTTTGACGGTGTTTCTCCGATGGCTGAACTTCGAAAGAAAAACGGAAGTGCTGATCCCTGGAGAGTTAACTATTTCGGTATAGGAAATGAGAACTGGGGATGCGGAGGCAATATGCTTCCCGAGTACTATGCAAACCTTTTCAGAAGGTATCAGTCTTATGTGAAAATTTATGATCCGGAAAAACCGATCAAAAAAATTGCCTGCGGACCGAATGCACAGGATTATGAATGGACGGAAACCGTTCTGCAGCAATGTCATAAACTATCGGGTTCCTGGAATAATGCACATGGGTTTATGGACGGAATATCCCTTCATTACTATACTCTTCCGTATGATTGGGCAAAGAAAGGTGCTGCGACAGGCTTTAACCTCAACGAGTGGTATATGACTCTCAGCAAAACGCTGTTTATGGAAGAACTGGTTAGCAAACATTCTGAAATCATCGATAGGTTTGATCCTGATCACAATATCGGTTTGATCGTAGATGAGTGGGGGACCTGGTACGATGTTGAAGAGGGCACGAATCCCGGATTCCTGTATCAGCAGAACACCATGCGTGATGCATTGGTAGCTTCGATCAATCTTAATATCTTCAATAAACACTGTGACCGCGTAAAGATGGCAAACATTGCTCAGCTGGTCAATGTACTTCAGTCGGTTCTCCTGACAGAAGGCGATCAAATGATCAAAACGCCGACTTACTTCGTTTTCGATATGTATAAGTATCATCAGGATGCCACGCTGATCAAAAGCTCCGTGGAAACAACGACTATCGGAAAAGAAGAGGAGTTCATGGTACCGAACCTTCATGAGTCGTGTTCGAAAGACAAAGATGGTAAATACCATATCACGATCTCTAATCTCTCCGCGGAGGAGTCGTATGAGGTATGTGCATGCATGCAGGAAAACAAGATCGAATCCGCAAAGGCTGAGATCCTTACTGGAAAGATGGATGATAAGAATACTTTTGAAGAGCCCGATCGTATTAAGAAAACTGATTTTGATTCTTTAAGCATTGAAGGTGATTCGATCCGGTTTACGATCCCTCAGAACAGTGTGATGCATATCGAGGTTTCTCTTGGATGAATGATGCTACGAAGCCCTGCCGGCGCTGCCTTTTATCGGATCTTGGCGATCACCCGTCCAGGGAAGCAGTTTTAAAAGGGATCTCCGCGATCCGTGACAAGGACCGGGCGGATGAAAAAGTTTATCATGATCGGTTAAAAATCTGCCGTTCTTGTGATAATTTATTAAGTGGAACGTGTCTTTCGTGCGGTTGTTATGTGGAGATACGTGCAGCGGTTATATCCGGCCGCTGTCCAATGAAAAAATGGTGAGGTGAGAAAGATGGATGCAAAGAATTTGATTGAAGAAGGGAAAAGTGTACTGGGAATTGAATTCGGTTCTACCCGTATCAAGGCAGTCATTGTTGATGATAAAGGAAACCCGATCGCTTCAGGAAGCAAAGAATGGGAGAATGAGCTTCTTGACGGTGTATGGACATATTCGGAGAAGGCGATTTGGGATGGCCTGTCTGAATGCTATTCTGATCTTAAGAAAAATGTGAAAGACCAGTACGGCATTACGATCAAAAAGTATGCTGCCATCGGTTTTTCCGCGATGATGCACGGTTATCTTCCGTTTGATGAAAATGACAAACTCCTGGTTCCTTTCAGAACATGGAGAAATACGATCACGGAAGAGGCTGCTGACAAACTGACTGAAGCGCTGAACTTCAATATTCCTCAGAGATGGAGCATCTCCCATCTTTATCAGGCGATTCTAAACGGCGAATATCATGTTCCCTCAATCCGCCACTTTACCACGCTTGCAGGATATGTGCATTTTAAGCTTTCCGGTCGAAAAGTACTTGGTGTTGGCGATGCTTCCGGTATGTTCCCGATCGATTCCAAGACAGGAACCTACGATGAGAAGATGCTTGATACATTCTCTTCACTTATCGCTGATAACGGTTTCCCGTGGACGATCCGTGAGATCCTGCCTGAAGTTCTTTCCGCAGGTGAGAATGCCGGATCACTTACAGAAGAAGGAGCGAAACTCCTCGATGCAGAAGGCGATCTTATCGCAGGTATCCCGATGTGCCCGCCGGAAGGAGACGCAGGAACCGGTATGGTTGCAACTAATTCTGTTCTTGTAGAAACCGGTAATATTTCGGCAGGAACTTCCGTATTTGCAATGATCGTTCTCAAGGAAAATATGAAGAATCTGCATAAAGAGATCGATATGGTGACGACTCCGACAGGTGATCCGGTTGCCATGGTTCACTGCAATAACTGTACATCTGAAATCAATGCCTGGGTCCGCATTTTTGATGAATTCGGGAAACTGATGGGTAAGGATTTCGATCGCGCAGAGCTTTTCGAGAAGCTTTATAGTGTCGCTCTTGATGGCGAGAAGGATTGTGGCGGACTTGTTTCATACAACTATTTTTCCGGTGAACCGGTAACCGGTTTCTCGAAGGGATGCCCGCTTTTTGTCCGGTCCGCAGAAGATTCTTTCACTCTTCCGAACTTCATGAGAATGCATCTTTATTCTGCTCTCGCATCCCTTAAGGTTGGCCTGGATATTCTGACAGTCGATGAGAAAGTTACCGTGAAAAAGATGTATGGCCATGGTGGTTTCTTCAAGACTCCTAAGGCCGGTCAGACCATTGCTTCGGCGGCAATCGGTTCTCCCGTCTGCGTCATGGAGAC
>JAFZQI010000047.1 GCA_017620475.1 Clostridiales bacterium
ATCATCACATTCCGTGTTCCGTGGCTGGACGATCAGGGCAAGGTACAGGTAAACCGTGGTTTCCGTGTACAGTTCAACTCCTCCATCGGACCTTATAAGGGCGGTCTCCGTCTGCATCCTTCCGTTAACCTTTCCATCCTGAAGTTCCTCGGTTTTGAGCAGTGCTTCAAGAACTCCCTGACAAGCCTTCCGATCGGTGGTGGTAAGGGTGGTTCCGACTTCGACCCGAAGGGCAAGTCCGACCGCGAAGTTATGCGTTTCTGCCAGAGCTTCATGACAGAGCTCTCTAAGCACATCGGTCAGTTCACAGACGTTCCTGCCGGCGATATCGGAACAGGCGCTCGTGAGATCGGTTATATGTATGGTCAGTATAAGAGACTGAACAACGACTATGTTGGCGTACTTACAGGTAAGGGCCTGACATGGGGCGGTTCTCTTGCTCGTACAGAAGCTACAGGTTACGGCCTCTGCTACTTCGTAGATGAGATGCTGAAGGCTAAGGGCACATCTTTCGAAGGTAAGACAGTCTGCATCTCCGGTTCCGGTAACGTAGCTATCTTCGCTTGCGAGAAGGCAACCCAGCTCGGCGCTAAGGTCGTTACACTTTCTGACTCCAATGGTTTCATCTATGATGAGAACGGTATCAACCTCGACGTTGTTAAGGAAATCAAGCTCGTTAAGCGTGGAAGAATCAGCGAGTATGTTCAGGCTGTTCCGTCCGCTAAGTACACAGAGGGTGCTCGTCCGTGGAGCATCAAGTGCGACATCGCTCTTCCGTGCGCAACACAGAACGAACTCGACATCGACAATGCTAAGGATCTCGTAGCTAACGGCTGTAAGTTCGTTGGTGAAGGTGCTAACATGCCGACAACTCCGGATGCTACCATCTACTTCCAGCAGAACGGCGTATACTTCGCTCCTGGTAAGGCTTCCAACGCCGGTGGTGTTGCTACCTCCGCTCTTGAAATGTGCCAGAACTCCGCTCGTCTGTCCTGGACATTCGAAGAAGTTGACGCGAAGCTTAAGGGCATCATGCAGAACATCTACAAGAATGCTTCCGCTGCTGCTAAGGAATACGGCGATCCGGACAACCTCGTTCTGGGTGCTAACATTGCCGGTTTCCAGAAGATCGCAGATGCGATGATGGCTCAGGGTATTGCGTACTAATCGCTGCTTCTGAATAACTAAAGCGTAAAGAATAAATCTCCCGAGACTCAAACAGTTTGCTAACGCAAAACTCGTCTCGGGAGATTTTTCATTTACGTAATATAAATCACAGCAGCGATCAGTACTTGATAGAGAGATGCTGGCGGGATTTTTTTGAATACAGAAATTATGTCGGCAGTTCGATCTCCAGTTTATTCATGAGCTCTACCACTCTTTGTAACTCGACTTCACCTCTTCCGTAAACAAAGAGGTATTCCCATTCAAACTGGATCATTATATATCCCATTCGAGCAGTTGCGCAAGAAGGCCTTTCGCAATGGGAGACGGAGGCGTCAATTCATCATTAATGATGCTCATAGCGTAATCCGTATTCGTAATTCACCTACACAAAAACCCGAGTGAATATCTCCTTCGGATCCTCACTCGTCTTCAATCTCGTCTTCGTCGAGGTCGAGCACTTCGTCCGGCTGGTTGTTCAGACGGCGGGCAATATCGTAAACATCCTGTTTCATCTCGTAGAATCCGGCGATCGGAAGACCGTGAGACGCGGCCGATCCGCCCTTGATCAGGGCTTCCCAGTCGCTAAGTGACCGCTCGAAAAGGAACGCGTTCCGGCTTTCTTCAGAGCCCTCTACGCATCCGATGGTGTCAGTATAAGCCAGTACTGTCTTGGTGTATTGCGGAATACGAAGGAGCTCGCCTGCCGAGAGTTCCCACTCGGAGATTGGCTCTTTCTCTTTTGCATCTTCATAGGGGAATACGGCGCCGTCTTCCGTGATACGGAGTTCTTCACGAAGTTCTTCACGCACTTCCATCAGAACCTGTCCCAGAAGGTTCTCGCCCTTCCATTTGGTAATATCCTGCACCTCCGGATCAGATGTCGAAAGCAGGATGCCCCAGTCCTTATCACGGGGCGAACACTCAGCAAGAATAGCATTTCCTGTCGCAAGAAGGGTCTCCATCATGGTGGGGTTCTGGGCAAACTTTGCACGGATACCGCGCTTAACAACCACGAACCGGGTCTTTTTCCAAAGGGCGGCATCGAAATTATCGAAAAATTCTCTTCCCAGAATCTTGCACTGTTCAGGGTCAGCAGTGCGCATGATCTCATCACCCAAAGCGCTCTGACCGAACATCATGACCTTCTGGTACATCATAAACTGTTCCGAGTGAAGATAGTGGCGTCCGGCGTAATCGAACTCCGCCGGGTTCCAATTGCAGAAACAGCCGTTTTCCTCATACTCACGGTGAAATCCGATAATTTCGTTCTTCATAGCCACTCCCCCTTCTCATACAGGATCAATGTAGCTTTATTGTAGCAGAAATTGAGGCTTCGCGCACTTACGCTTTCGTCACATGGGCTTATCCGAAAACTCTCCGTCCTGGAAGCCCTCCGGCGGGGTCATGCCTTCAGGGAACTGACCGTCCTGGAAATCCTCCGGGTTGAAATCTCCTCCGGGACCTCCCTGACCTCCGGGGCTCCGCTGGCCTCCGGATCCGGGTCCGCCGAAACCTCCGGGCCCCCCGCCGGGGCCCCCGAAGGTCTGGTTACTCAGTTCCGTTACCTCTTCGCCGTTAACGATCACCGTACCGCCATTGAGCTGTCCCACATTGTCATAGTCGAACGGGAACTGCGCATTGACTTCCACTGTACCGCCGTTGATATAAAGATTGCCGTTGGCATCGATTCCGTCCGTATCTCCCTGTGCCATGGTGATCCGTACATAACCGCCGTTGATCTCCACTGTCGGATAGTACGCATCGGACTTTTGTCCGGCATTGATACCGTCATCGGATGCATCGATCGTAAAGTCACCGTCATTGACCAATACATACGTACCTTCAAGGCCTTCTGCCGCATCGATCGTATAGACACCACCTTCGAATTCAAGCATGCCGTCTGTATGGATCGCATCATCTTTGCAGTCGATGGTAAAGGTGCCGGCCGTAAACAGTGCGGAGTCATTTGTATTGATGCCGTCTTCCTTCGCCGTAATCGTGTAGGTGCCACCCGTCATGACCAGATCGTCTTTGCACACGATTCCGTGTCCGGCCGGGGATGTGATCGTCACACTGCCGTTCCCGTTCATCGTCAGGTCATCCTTGGCATAGATGACACTGTCGATATCGTTGCTGTCGATCGCGACAAAAGAACCGCCGTTACTGAGGGTGTTTTCGCCTTCCAGCGTGATATACACCTCATCTGCAGAGATCACATAGATTGCTGCGGATGTCTCGCTATTGATGCTGCAATCACGAAGGATCAGATGCACATCTTCTTCCGAGCTGACATTAATGATGATCATGCCGTTATTCGTTGATCCCGTTACGATGTATGTGCCCTCTTTGGTAATGTTGATTTTCCCGATATTCTCCGAAAGCTCGATCTTCTGAGCCGACCCTTCGTCATACGTAATATCCTGATCCTTTTCCGTCAGTTTCAAAAGTTCCACGTTCCCGGAAGAAGCCTTCCCGGACGATCCGCTATTTTCGGATCCGTTATTTCCGGATCCGCTGTTTCCCGATTGCGCATCCGTATTCACGCCCTGATTCGTAACCGTTCCGCTTTCCTCCGAGGAACCGTCCTTACACGCCGCAAGGGCGATGCTTCCTCCCACCAGCATGGCCGCGCTCAGAGATAGCGCCAATATTTTATTTCTGCTCATATACATTTCTTTTTTCATCTATGGCTCCTTTCGCCCGGTTTCCCGGGAAATCCTTCTTTCCCTTTTTCCCTTCCATTTACTTTCATGCAAGAGCTCCTCTCTCTTCCATTCGCTTTCATGTCAGATTCGTTCGCACTCTTCCGATCCATTCATCTTCGCATCAGAGTTCCTCATTCTCCCTGGGCATCAGGATCGTTACGGCGATCTCCAGATTCCCGTTTCTGCAGCGAAGTTCATCAATCAGTGCTTTTTCCGAGGAGGCATCCTTCAAAGTAATGTCATAGGCGAGCTTAAAGAGCGAGCCCATTCCGGAAGTCTTCGCGGAAATCAGTTTTCTGGATGTGGTGTACTGATCGAACACCTCGTTAAATTCCTTCGTGTAATCCACATTCTCCGGCACCGTGATCCGCAGGCTCTTACGGAGGCCGTTATCCTCTTCACCGAAGCCGATCATGCCGTAAAGGATAAGGACAATGCTCATGATGAGAATAAAGATGCCGGCATAAAGAAGAAATCCCATCCCGCAGAGAAGGCCCGCCGTCATGGCGATAAAGATCGCTGCGATCTCCCTTGCCGTACCCGGCGCGGAACGAAAACGTACGAGACTGAAGGCTCCTGCAACGGCCACGCCTGCGCCGATATTTCCATTGACCGCCATGATGACGACGCATACAACAGCCGGCAGGATGGCAAGCGTTGCGATAAAGCTTTTGCTTCTTCTGGCCCGGTACATATACGCCATCGCAAAAAGAAGGCCGATTAGAAGCGCAATCGCGATTGGAAGCAGAAAACCCGTAAAGGATACGGTCGTGTTTCCCATAAGTGTATTGTAGATATTCTTAAGCATAGAGGAGTCCTCCTTCATTCAGCGGATAGGTTTTTCGTTCAGGTTCGGCCGATCGTGCCGGCCCCGTATCTTTGCATATGATTTCTTTGTAGTAATGTCCGTATTTGGAAAAAGAACTGTGTGTGATATGGCTGTGCGACATGCAGTGCACCAGCCAGAGCGGCATCGCGCCATCCTTAGGGATCTTGACTTCCATCACGGTAAGACCTTTGTCCAGGACCGGTTCTCCATATGCTGAAGCCCTCAAAGACAGATCGTGTGTCCTTGCCCGGATGTTACTGTCAAAGGTGATACGGATGTCGTTTCCCGGAGTTGGGATCCGCCGATCCTGCGCTTCCGGACGGATCGGCGCATAGGCTTCTCGCTCGTAACTCAGAAACACACGGGGCGCCAGATCCTTGCTTTCGAAACGGCGGAGGAAACAATCGATCTCACGGCCGATCTGCCTGAAATTGGGCTGCTCATTGAAACACTGTTTTTCTCTCACCAGCCCGAGCGGATCATCTTCCTCTCCGGAAAACGTTCCGCCGGCACAGAGCCAATCCATGGCCTGAAATTCCGGAATCGCGATCCGTCTTTTATATACTATTCCGTTATATTTTTTCTTTAGTTCCACGAATACATCCTCATCGGAACCGATCTGTTTATAGCTCCGTACGCGAAGCTTTTCTTTATATACCTTCGCATCTAGAGAAGCCCGGATGATCCGGTAATCGGGAGTATCGAAATAAAGATTGGAGATGGTTGTCTTGCCATACCGGTCAAGCTGCATTCGGCCATCCATCGCTTTTTTGACCTGCTGCAGCGCATCCGGATCAAGAAGATATTTTTTCTCGTATCTTTCGAAAACCATCTGCGTAGACATTTTCTTTCGCTCCTTCTCTTTAATCTTGGTTTAAGGTTAGCATGGTAACTTTAAAGCAACCTTAAGCCGAAGCAATTCAAAAAAACCCGTCCGCAAGATCCTTCTGCTGTATAATGGTGTTGATAAAAAGGACAGGTAAGTAAAAATAAGGAGACTGGTATGCGTATTCTGCTAGCCGAAGATGAGAAATCCATGTCCCGCGCACTCTGCGCGATCCTTACGAAAAATAACTATGCCGTGGAGGCCGTTGCCGATGGGCAGGATGCTCTGGACTTCCTTTTGTCCGGTCAGTACGACTGCGCGATACTCGATGTCATGATGCCGAAGATGGACGGCTTTACCGTCCTTAGGAAGATCCGCGAGAAAGGGATCTCGATCCCCGTCATGATGCTCACAGCCCGTACCGAGGTAGATGACAAAGTCGAGGGGCTGGACCTGGGCGCCAATGATTACCTTACCAAGCCTTTCGAAAGCCGCGAACTTCTTGCCAGACTCCGTGCGATCACGAGGACTACCGCTACGGCTCCGGATAATACACTTCGTTTCGGGAACATCGACCTTAACCGTGCGACCTTCGAACTGAGCGGTCCTTCCGGGTCTGTCCGGCTCGCCGCCAAAGAATATCAGATGATGGAATACCTCATGAGCAATCCCGGTGCCTTGATTTCCACGGACCGTTTTATGGAGAAGGTTTGGGGACTGGACAGTGATGCGGATATCAATGTGGTATGGACCAACCTTTCGTATCTTCGCAGGAAGCTTTCTTCCATCGGAGCCAACGTGAAGATCAAGGCGGCACGAAACGCGGGCTATTCCCTGGAGATCGAGCCATGATCAAGAAACTGCGCATCCGTTTTATTCTCACGGCCATGCTGGCCGTCCTTCTCGTTCTGATCGTGATGATCGGCGGGATCAACATTTTCAATTACCGTCAGGTCGTCTCGGAAAGTGACGATATTCTTGAATACCTGATGAAAAACGGCGGTGTTTTCCCCACGGACATTTTTAAACTGGGCGACGGGTTTGATCCCGGCCGGGGTGACCCGAACCGGAAAGACACCGATCTGGAATGGGAAATGGAAGAGACCTGGGAATTCACGCCTCCTCCGGATTTTGCCGGGAGAAGATCCTTCATGCGGATCGAGGAGCGCCGTACCGACTCGGCAGAACTGGCGGCCGAGACACGCTACTTCAGCGTTCTTCTGACGCAGGACGAAAACGTTATCCGAACCGACACCAGTTTTATTTCGGCGATCTCCGAGAAGATGGCGAACGAATATGCCATCCGCGCTCTGCATAAGAGCGGGTCCACCGGATTTATCGGTGACTACCGTTACATCGTCGGAGATAAAGATGCATCCGGCAACCGCCTCATCATCTTCCGTGACTGCGGCGCAAGCCTTGCAAATTTCAGAAACTTCCGCAACATCAGCATCTTCATCGCAGTGATCGTTCTTCTTCTGGTCGGTGTGCTGGTCTTCTTTGCTTCCGGAAGGATCATCCGTCCTGTCGCCGAAAGCTATGAGAAACAGAAGCGCTTCATCACGGATGCCGGACATGAGATCAAGACACCGCTGGCCATCATCTCCGCTGATGTGGAGGTCCTCGAGATGGAAATGTCCGATGCCGAAGGAAACGAATGGATCCCCGACATCAAACTTCAGACGAAGCGTCTTTCGGAACTGACCCAGAACCTGATCACTCTTTCCAAGATGGAAGAGACCTCCACGGTACTTGAGATGAAGGATCTTGATCTTTCAGGGATGATGCGGACACAGGCCGGTTCTTTTCAAGCGGTGGCGGTGGCATCCGACAAGACCATATCTTCAAAGATCGAGGAGAATGTGCATATTCAGGGTGACAAGAAGTCCATCGATTCCCTGCTTTCTATCGTACTGGACAACGCCGTGAAGTACTGCCCCGAAAACGGACATATCGATATATCTCTCACGAAGGCCAAGAAGGGGGCGCTCATCGAGGTCACCAACGACACCGGGGAGCCGATCTCTTCGGAAGACTGCAAGAATATGTTTGAACGCTTCTATCGGACCGATGCGTCCAGAAATTCTTCGACCGGAGGACACGGGATCGGCCTTTCCATCGCACGGGCCATCGTCGAAAAGCACAAAGGCCGCATCTTCGCGGCCTCAAACGGAGAAAAGAAACTCACGGTTTCCATTATGCTATAGGAAGATCGTCTCTTACGTAGAAATACTCGACCGTATAATCATCGTGGTAGACCCCGTAGAGAACATAGCCGTTCTCCTCGATAAACCGGCAGCGGTTGCTGTCCTTCGTTTCGTTGCCTTCCGACCAGTATACGATGGTATCCGGAAGACGGTTGCGAACGGCGTCCAGGTGTTCCTGTCTAAAATCCTCCGTGGTGATCGGGGGCTTATAGAACATCCGGAAGTCCGGGGTCTTCGGGCAATGCTCGTAAAATCCCACCGCACACGGGAAATCGAAATACAGGCAGGATGCATCCGGGCACTTCTCCTCGAAAGCTTCCAGCGCGATCTCCTTCTCTGTTTTTCCGATTTGGAAATACTTCGCCATGTAAAGCTGCATTCCGAGGAAGATCGGAAGCATGACCGCCATGATCCCGATGATCTGTGTGGTGGACTTCTCATCCGGCATCAGCGAACAGAGCAGCTCACTGACGACACCGAATGCCGGTGTATAAAGCGGCACGAATACGATGAAGAAATAGGTGATGCAGGCCGGCATACCCATGACCAGGAACGAGACGGCGGACAATATGATCAATACCCATCTTTGCCGGTTGAGTTTCTTCCCGGCATGCGCAAGGAAAAGCCCCAGCGCCGAGATCAGAATGATCAGCGTAATACTTACTTTCGCGGGGACCGTAACGGATTGATTGGTCAGGTAGAATAGTCCTTCACTGCTCTTTGAATAGTTCAGATTGAAAAGGAAGTACACCTCCCAGAAATCCGAGAGCGCCCGGTTGGCGGCAAGATAAAGGACACATGGAAGGGATGCCAGTACGATTCCTCCGGCAAAAAGACCGGCTCCGGTGAAGAAACAGGCGATCTTCTTTCTGATCAGAAGCCACAGCAGATAGCATCCGATGAACACGAAGTACAGAAGGCAGATGTTCAGTTTCGTCATGAAGATGATCCCGCAGAGGATCCCCATGATAAACATGCTTCTGTTCGAGATCTTTTCAAAGTCCTTTATGTCCGGTGCCACTGTTTCCTTGAAGAACAGGTATGCAGAGATCATGAGGGGCGCCAGCATGAGATTGTCGGGCTTGCTCCCCGACTTAAAGATGTTCTGAAGAGTGATGGCATTGACCACAATGATCAGGATGGTCGAAAACATGGAGATCCTGGCAGGAAAGAACAGCCGGCTGCACTTATAGACATAGATGAACGCGATTGCATTACATACAAAGCAGATCAGGAAAACGCCCCAGTTATGGTTCCTTGCAATGAAGAATCCAATACCATACAGGAAGTACGTCAGCGGTCCTTTGTGATCGAACAGATCCCGATACAGAACTTTTCCCTGAAAAAGGCCGACGGACATGATCTTATAGCAGACTTCATCCATCTCGAAGATGTAACGGTAGATCGGTGAATACGGAGAGATGAGGAAGAGGATCGAAAGAACAAGTGCACTGATCACGGCATAGTTCCGAGTGTCCTCATTCCGAAGAAACCCTTTCCTCTTTTTCTCGTCCATGCAAAACCTCCCGATCAAGCCACAAAGGCTTTGTCAAGAAGGATTATATCACATCTCCTTCACGATCGTGGAAGTACGGTTCTGTATCGTTTTCAGCACTTCATCCACAGTCCGGTCACCGGCAAAATACGCTGCCGCTTCCTCCTCAATGATGTCCATCACCGCCGGATCCAAATTGGTAGATAGAGTCGCATTCTCGATCAGTGTCTTCAACTCCTCGATATCCTGCTCGGTAATGTAGGCAAAAATGCCTTTCACTGCGCTGATTCCGCCTTCTTTAACGATCCGCTCATATTCTGCGTTGGATTCCTTCATCTGGTTGTGGCTGATCTTATCAAAGTTTGCACGATCCACAGGCATCGTGAAGAAGGATATATCCTCCGGGATCTCGTAATCCATATATGCCCGAATGAACTCCCAGGCCAGATCTTTATACTTGCTCGAAGAGACGATACCCATCGTAAGATTCGACTCGATACACATTCCGGTTCCATCCAAAGAAGGATATCCCAGGAAAGTCACGCCACCATCCAGAAGATCCTTGACCTGAGCGTACTGCATGACTCCGGAAATCATTTCCTCCTTTACGGCCAGCATACCTGCCACATACTTTTCCTGCGTCCGGTCGCCCCCGCCGTAGTAGACACCGTTTCCTTCATATACCAGATCCATTCCTTCGTCACTCGGTTTCTTGTCCAAACCGAGTTCCTTGGCAAATTCCAGGATCCTCTTCATATCATCGTTTTGGAAATCGACGGTCTTATCCGCATAGTTTACGAATTTGTCCATGTTCATGCAAAGCAGGAAGGACAGTACTTCGTTATACTCCATTCCCTCCATGAAGCTGACCTGATCCGGCATTTTCTTTCCGGCTTCTTCAAATTCCTCGAAGGTCCAGCCTGTCGTATTACTTACCAGATTCGAGTTGGCCGCCACGCCTTCCAGCGTGAAGCTGAGCGGAATGTGGTAGAGTTTTCCGTCTTTTTCACATGCACGAATTACATTATCGAAGTATTTCGTCCGATCGATCCCATCCGATCCATCCAGATAGGGATTCATATCTTCCATGATCGAACTGTTATTAAACGAGGGCGACCCTCCCAGATTCACAAGAACATCCGGTCCCGTGCCGGAAAGGATATCCATATAGATCGTCCTTTCGATATCCGCCATGGTGACATCACTGTCGATAACATCGGCATAATCGACAATGACCGCTCTGGCTTTATTGTCCGGTGAACTGTTGAAGGCATTGACAAAAGACATCAGCGAACTATCGTAGTGCATAGACTTACCGCCGATGACGATCATCTTTTTTCCCGCATGCGGATTCTTCTCGGCGCGGGTCAGATGGACCAGATAGGTCTTCACGTTCATGGATAAATACTGTGTTCCCACGGCAAAATACTCGTCTTCACTTTTAGGAACACATTTCACGCTTGTAAGGAGAGAACGGTCCACATCCGTATCATTCCAGTTGAATACTTCCTCTGTCTTTCCGGTCGTAATGTCGAATTTCGAACAGGCATTACCGGTATTGACGAATGCGCCTTCACTGCATGTTTCAATATCTCCGACATAGATCAGCTGACTGGCATCGGTACCATTTCCCAGTTCGCCGGTCTCTATATTCACTTCTTTGATCCGGATATCCGAATCACCATCGAAATTATAGATTCCCGAAACTACATAATACTTTCCGTCATGAAGGATCAACGACCCGTCAATGGTCCTTCCGACGTCGGAGATCTCGCGGATGAACTTACCGTCCTTATCGTACATCATCAGTTTTCCGGAAGCGTTGATCACGATCCGGCCATCATCCAGGATCTGAATATTGCATCCGCCGACAGCTGAAATGCTCAGGGGCGCTCTGTCCAGACGGATCGAGCGGATCTGTTCGCCGTTTTGGTTCAGAACATGGATCACATAAAACTCGATACCGTTCTGTGTATCGAAATCGTAGTAGAGCATATAGAAATTATTCTCTTTGTCGGATCCTACTCCGCAGAAAGAAATGCCATCCCCGCTAAGTTCCCTGATAAAATTACCCTTTTCATCAAAGAGCGCCGTTGCATTGACAAAGTACTCCTGACCCTGTTCAAAGCTTATGGTTTCCATGTTATAGTCTTCCGGCAGTTCATAGGAAATATAGTAATTTACGATGGCAAGTCCACCGGTATATTCACAGCTCTCCACACCTGCATAGGTCAGCTTCTTATTCGGGTCGATCGGGAGCTTCACTTCATTGACTTCCGCATTAAAAAACGGATCGGTTTCAAGGATCTCCTTTCCGGATACATACTTCCGGTCATTGTCTTGGGATGTCGACTTCTTCTTACAGGCAGCCAAAGGCAGAAGCATCGTCATTGCCAGCCCGCCGGCGAGCACTCGTCTCGCATGTTTTGCGATCGGCCCTCCGGCAGATCGTCTGATTTTTAACTCCATTCTCTGTTTTTCCGTTCCTGATTTCATCTGTTCCATTCCTCCATATTTTTATGCGGTCTATTCTTTCCTACATTTCCTTGACCACAAGAGAAGTGCGGTTCTGAATATTCTTAAGGACTTCATCGCAGGTGCGGTCTCCGGCAAAATAGCCGGCAGCTTCTTCGCAGATGATATCGATGATGGCGGAATCATAACAATCCGCAACCGTGCTCTTTTCGATCAAATGCCGAAGCTCATCAATATCCGACTCCTTGATCTCGGGTAAGAGCAACTTCAAGTCAGCAGGAGTGAATCCTTCCTTCAAGTATTTATCATACATATCATTGCGATCCCGGATCTGATACCGGCACTGTCTTTCGAATGCGTCTTTATTTACCGGGAGCTGGCTGAAGGTCTGGTTCACCGGCTCCTGAAAGCTCATATAGGCGCGGATCAGGTCCCATGCCAGGTCTTTATACTTTCCGGAGGAAACGATTCCCATCGTCAATCCCGGTATGATCGTCATGCCCTCTCCTTTTTGCGAAGGATAGCCGGGGAAGGTGACTTTCCCGTCCAGCTGATCCTTGATTGAACAATAATAATCCAAACTGCTGACAGAGCCTTCCACGACCGCGATCATGCCTTCCATGAAGCCGTCTGTAACAGGATCACTTTCTCCCATATATATTCCGTCGCCGATATACTCCAGATCCGCTATCTCTGAATCCGGGATCTTCTCCACGACGAACTTGCGGGCTAATTCGAGTATTCTCTTCATCTCGTCATTTTGGAAATCCACGGTCTTTTTCCCGTAATCCACAAACCGGGACATACTCATGTGAATGAGCCACTCCAGCATTTTCTCCCGTTTGATGCTCTGGAGGAACTGCACCTGATCCGGTATTTCCTTCGATGCCGCCTCAAATTCCTCATATGTCCATCCATCCCGGTTTCCGACCAGATCCGAATTCGCCACCAGGCCTACGAGTGAGAAATTCAAGGGAACAAAATACAATTTGCCATCACTTTCAAAGGCCCGTAATACATTATCAAAATAATCGTCCCGGGAGATTCCATCCGAACCGTCCAAATACCGGTTCATATCCTCCAGGATCTCCGCATTTCGGAACATCGCGGAACCTCCCATACAAACCAGTACATCCGGTCCGGTTCCGGCCAGAATATCCAGGTACACTTTTCTCTCGATATCAGACAAGTTTTCGCCGAAATCCGACCCTTCCGCATAATCCACAATTACGGCGCGGGCCTTGCTGTCGGGATCATGATTATACTGATCGACAAACATCATCAGCGCTTCTTCATAAATCAGATTCAAACCGCCCAGCACGATCATTTTCTGTCCGGCATGCGGATTCTTCTCCGCCCGTGTCAGATGGATCAGACGTGGTGTGGTCTGGTCATACTTGTTCTCGTACCCGACGGCAAAATACTCGTCCTCGCTTTTCGGAAGACAAGTGACCTGCTGGATCAGACATCTGTTGACATCCGTATCATTCCAGTTAAAGACTTCCTCCATCTCTCCGTTTTTCATATTGAAGCGGAAGCATCCATTGGGAGAATTTGCAAAAATGCCTTCTCCACCGGAAACAAGAGTCGGATAAGACTTGAGAACATTGGCCGGAATACCCTCTCTCAGATCTCCCGTCTTCAGGTCGACTTCCTTGATCTGAATATCGGTGTCGCCATAAAGATCGAAGATACCGGACACTACATAGTGCTTGCCCTCCGAAGTAATCACACCGCCGTCGATCAGACGGCCGGGATCGGTCACTTCGCAAACTTTCTTCCCGTCTTTATCATAGACGGTCATCTTTCCGGATACGGTTATCGTAAACATTCCATCATCCAAAACGTTTAAATCTATGGATGTGGGAGAAATACTTTCCGGATCAAAAGGGAGAGATTCAGGGGCGATCGTTCTGATCCGTTCCCCGTTCGCGTTAATGACCTCAAGATCAGTAGTGGTTACCCAGGTTATCGGGTCGAACTTTTTGCATAGAATATATACCTTGTTCTCTTTGTCTGACGCGATCCCGAAAAGCGTATAATCCGAACTGATATTCTGGATGAAATTGCCCTTCTCGTCAAAGATGCCCGTAGCCTGGACATAATACGACAATCCTTCTTCATATTCCATCGGCTGATTCAGGTTTTCTTCCGGGATCTCATAACTGATCGTGTAGGAAGCGATTGCACATCCGCCTCTATATTCGCATGTTTCTACACTGGTATACTCAAGGGTCTTTTCCGGGTCGATCGGAAGTTTGACCTCGTAGATCTCTGCATCAAAGAAAGGGTCCGTCTCGAGGATCTCCTGTCCGGAAGTATACCTTTGGTTTTGATCATCCGATGCGGATTTCTTCTTACATGCCGCCAGCGGCAGAAGCAGGCTTGCAGCAAGAATCCATGCAGCCGTGCGTTTTGCAGCCGGAAGCATCTGAATACATGAAGTGTGCTTTTCCGGAAAACACAGTCGGGGTTTTGAAGCTTTCATTCACAACACCATCCCATAGAATCTTCAGCAGACGAGTTGCCATTTTCTCACCCTGCCGATCTTCCCATTTGCATCATGCCCCAATCGACGCAATATCCCTTACAGGAAAAGAATAGCAAGAAATCTTAAGCCGTACATGACTATGATGTCACCAAGTAATTTCTTCCGTTCTTTTGCGAAAAGGACTGCGTGAAACTAGAGCTCGTTCACCACAAGGATCGCCCGGTTCTGGACATTTTTCAGCGTTTCCTCGATCGTCCGGTCTCCGGCAAAATAGGCTCCCGCCTCTTCGCACAGAATGTTAAATATCACCGGATCTCCGCCGGTCGAAATCGTCGCACTTTTGATCAGTTCACGAACAAAATAGATATCTTCATCGCTCACCGGATGCGCCAGAAATTTGGCGATGTTCGGCTCTGTGGCAAACGATGAGTAGAAAAGATTCCGGTCTTCCATAATATGCTGACAATCACTTTCGAAAGTTGATTTCTTAGATGAGAAAACATACTCCGAATATTCATTACGGCTTGTCTTTTCCATGTAGGCTTTTATGAATTCCCAGGCAAGGCCCTTGCTCTTGCTTGACGCCACAATTCCCATGGTCACGTTCGGCTTAACGGCCATGGCAGTCTTCTCCTTTGCCGGGAAACCGAGGAAAGACACTTCTGCCGGGCATATGTCCTTAGATGCACTTATGTCATACACAGAACTGACGGACACAACTCTCATGGCCAGCATGCCTTCCATAAACTTTTCCTGGGTAAGATCCCCGTCGCCTTCCAATCTTCCTTCTCTTCCAAAGTCCTTATCCATATAGTAGTATCCCTCGTCATCCGGGATCTTGGCCACACCGAAATCTTTGACCATCTTGAGGATCCGTTTCATGTCCTCATTTTGAAAGTCGACTGTCTTATTTGTATAGTCGACAAACTGCGGAAGCGATGTACCGATCATGAGTTCCAGGAGCTCATTGTAAAGGACGCCTTCCAGAAAACTGACCTGATCCGGCATCTGATGCGAGGCTTCTTCAAACTCCTCATATGTCCATCCGACGGTATTACTGACTTCGTCTGCATTCACGACCAGCCCTTCCAGCGAAAAACGAATAGGAATGTGGTAGAGTTTCCCGTTCGTCTCACAGGCACGGAAGATGTTATCGAAGTAGTCGATACGGTCGACCCCGTACTCGCCGTCGAGATACTGGTTCATGTCCTCCATGACGGCATCGCTTCGGAATGCGATAGAATCAAACATGTTCACAAGAATATCCGGACCGGCTCCGGATATCGTATCGAAATAGATCGACTGTTCGATATTTCCGAGGCCTTCATCCTCCCGAAGCCCTTCCGTATAGTCAAAAAGCACCACCCTTGCACTGTTTTCCGTATCGGCGGAGTACATGCTGGCAAAGGACTGCAGATCCCTGCAATCGGACAGATGCTCTCCCGCGACCACAATCAGTTTCTTGCCGGCGTGCGGATTCGTCTGTGCGCGTGTCAGATGGATCAGGTACGGGTAGTCGACCGAATAACTCTTATGACCGACCGCCAGGATCTCATCTTCACTTACCGGAGTGCACTGGATGTTTTTCATCAGGGCACGATCCACATCTGTATCGTTCCAGTTGAAGATCTCCTTCATCTCCATCGTTTCGATATTGTACTTGAAGCAGCCGCTATAGGAATTGACGAATATTCCATCTTTGGTGACCATGATATTCGAGTAGGAACCGAGGGTGTTCGCTTCGATACTCACACCGAGTTTGCCCGTTTGCAGATCCACTTCCTTGATCTGGTAATCATTCCCGTTTTCGATATCCCTCTTCACGGACAGCACGAAGTGCTTACCATTCTGTTCGATAATGTCCCCCTGTAAAAGCCTGTCCTCATCAGAGAGACTTCGGATCAGGTGTCCTTCCGGATCGAAAATATGGATCTTTCCATTCGTCGAGAAGGTATAGTTGCCGTTTTCGAGGATCTTGAAAGAGGAGTCCCATCCTCGCCAGCTTTCTGAATCCGCGTCCACAATAACGGTCTTGATCGTATTCCCTTCACGATCGAAGATATCGATCCTTACATTATCAGTTTTACCATTGCTCTGCTTTTCCCAATCCTCCGGAGTCATATTCCCGTCATAGACTACGGGTTCATAGTGATAATACAGCATGTGAATATTGCCATCCTGATCGAGTGCCACTCCGTAGATGACATCCGCATTTCCGCCGATCTCCTTGATCAGTTTCCCTTCCTTATCGAAAATCGCCGTGCCCTGTGCAAAATAATCATCAATACCGGTGTCCATGATCTCCCCGGTCTGTGCGTTCGACATGGCCTTTTTTTGGATCTCTTCCGGAATATAATACGAGATCGTATAGGAAACGATTGCACATTCACCTGTATACTCGCAATCGGAAATCGACAATCCTTCCACCAGTTTTCCCGTGTCCAGGGGGATCTCCACCTTATGTACCTGCGCATTAAAGTACGGGTCAGTGGCCTCGATCACTCTCCCGGCGGAATACATATCCGGCTTATACATCGCCTTTTTCTTCTTGCAGGAAGCAAGCGGAAGAATCATGGCCCCCGTTAAGATCACACAGGTCAACCGTTTCCCGGTCACAGTTCTTTTCGAGCCGATCAAGCGACTACATCCACCTGTTCTTTTCATCCTCCTCTATCTCCTTCACTTCTCATTTACGATCGTGGCCGCGCGGTTCTGGATCGTGTTCAATACATCCTCCAGGCCACGGTCCCCGGCAAAATACGCTGCCGTTTCTTCTTGTATAATCGCGAAAAGCGCCGGATCTCCGCTGCTTGAGATCGTGACATTTTCAATCAGTTTTCTAACCTCTTCGATGTCTTCCCCGGAAACGCGGTAGTCTAAATACTCCGCCTCTTTGTAGTCATCCCAGTATATAGTCTCAAAGAAATCATTTCTTCTCTCCATGATTGTCTGACTCTCTTTTTCGAAGGTATCTCTCTTCACGGAAAACGCCTCGGAAGGAATGACATTTTCAGGCTCCTCATTCAGGAAAGCCGAAATAAAATCCCAGGCCTGTTCTTTCGCGGTACTCGAAGAAACGATCCCCATGGTTAAAGTCGGGTGTACGATCATACCGGTCTTTTCTTTGGAAGGATATCCGAGGAACTCGATCCTTCCCGGACTCATCCCTTTAAAAGCACTGTAGTCATACACAGTACACAGCGTGCTCTTCCGGGCAAGGAGCCTTCCCTCCAGGAATTTCAATGAGGAAAGATCATACTCATCGGATGCAAAAGCCGACTTCCCGATTCCATAGTCTATCTCGAAAAAGCCGTATCCTTCATCACTCGGGATCTCATCTTTCCCGTATGTCCTGGACATGGTGAGGATCTTTTTCATATCCTCATTTGTAAAATCGACCTTCTTGCTCTTATAATCGACAAACTGCGAGAGCGAGGAATTCAGGAAGAGCTCTAGAAGATCCATGCAAGGGGTCGCTTCCAGGAAACTGATCTGCTCCTCCGTATTCCGACACGCTTCTTCAAATTCTTCATAGGTCCAGCCACCGGAATAAGGGATCTTCTCGGCATTGACTCCAAGTCCCGAAAGTTCAAACTTCAGTGGAATGTGATACAGGTTACCGGATGTTTCACACGCCCGGAAAATGTTGTCGAAATACCCGCTTCTGTCGATCCCGTTCTTTCCGTCCAGATACTGATTCAGATCCACCATGATCTCATCGTTCCGGAAGGCAATCGAGTCAAACATATTCACGAGAATGTCCGGTCCTTTTCCGGTAAGGGAATCCAGATAGATCGACTGCTCCAGGGAGATCAGTCCCTCTCCGGGTCTTAATCCTTCCGTATAGTCCACAAACACGATTCGCGCTTTACTCTCCGTATTCCCGGAGTACCGGCTGGCGAAGGAAAGCAGCTCCGGATATTCGTAAATATGCTCTCCGCCGATCACAAGCATTTTCTTCCCCGCATTCGGATTCTTCTCGGCCCTTTTGAGACGGATCAGATGCGGGATCACATAACCATAGATTTCTTTCGAGCTATATCCGACCACACTGAATTCATTCTCATTTTTCGGGATGACTTCGGTTTCTCCTCCGATTCCATTACCCAGCAGGGAACGATCCACATCGGTATCGTTCCAATTGAATACTTCCTCCAGCGTTCCCTTCACTATATCGTATCGCATACAGCCGCTTGAAGTATTCACATATACGCCGTCTCTGGCCGTCCTGATACTATCATATGCCGTTAGGATATCCGCATTGATACCGGGGCCAAGTTCTCCGGTTTTCAGATCTACTTCCTTGAACTGAATGAGGCCTTCCGTTCCGAATTCCGGCTTAATGGACATCACGTAATATTTCCCGTCCTGAAGAACCAGATCTCCTTCGAGCCGGCGCTCTCCGTCGGAAATCTTTCCGGTGATTTTTCCGTCAAGGTCCACCATATATATTTCACTGTCTTCGTTTAGAAGGAAGGTTCCGTCATCCAGAATATGGATCTCGAAGAAATAAAAACTTTCACTACCTGAATTTACAGGTGTGATCCCGATCGTATTTCCGGAAGCATCGAGTTTTTCGATCTGGAAAGAAGGTTCCGCACCTTCCGGCTGATTAATACCGCCACCTCCGAAAAACATATCCGTGCGTTCAAGAATATACAAATTCCCTTCGCGGTCTTGTGTCATGGAAGAAATGAGTATCGAACCATCGAGTTTTTTGATCAGCTTTCCCTGCGCATCAAAGAGTGCCGTTTCATGAACAGAATACTCGTCCGGATCATATGCGAGTTTCTCTCCTCCGTCTTCCGTATATACGGTCTGTTTTTGAAGTTCGATCGGGATCTTATAACTGATATGATACTCAGCAACGGCGACCTCTCCGGTAAAAACGCAGTGCGGGATCCATATGCCTTCCAGTTCTTTTCCCGCATCAAAAGGAATCTGGATCATGTTCGTTTCCGTATAGAAATACGGATCCGAATCCTTTATCACTCTTCCGGCCTGATACCGGTTCTCGTCGGTCGTCTTCTTTTTGCATCCGGAGAGAGAAAGCGGGAAAGACATAAAAACCGCAGCGGCCAGCAAACCTGCCGTCGCCTTGAAAGATACGATCCGGCGCCCGGATGATGATTTCCGGAAACGGATCTTCTTGCTGCTGCTTAACAAGTAATCGTCTTCCATAACCCTTCTTCTCCTATACTTCCGTCACGATGAGGTTTGTGCGGTTCTGGATGTTCGCAAGGATATCCTCCGCCGTCCGGTCTCCGACAAAATATCCCATTGCCTCTTCAGAAATTACGTTAAAGGCCGCTTCATCCTGGAATATCGCAGTACCGGCATTTCCCACCAGATCCCGGAGCGTATCGATTTCTTCCTTCGAAATCATTACATCATATTTATACAGCGATTCTATACCATTCTCACTTACCCATTCTTCATACTCTTTATTATTCTTCTCCATTTTCAGCCGGCACTCATTTTCAAACCTCGCCCGGTTCACGGGGAGCACGATACTGTCGGTACTTTCTTTTTCATATTCAAGATAGGAACGGATCACGTCCCAAGCCAGATCTTTGTTTTTCCCGGAAGAAAGGATACCTAAGGTACGTTCAGGAAGGATGGCCATGCCTGTCCCCTCAAAGGAAGGATACCCGAGAAAAGCGGCCTTTCCGGAGAACATTTTATTCTCAACGGCAATATTTTCTATGGAAAGGATCTTCACCGGTTCCGCTGCGATCATTCCCGCCTTGATCCTTTCATCGGTATAATTCACATATCTGTAAATGATCGAACCGCTTTCAAGATAATCCACATCCACCCGCTCTGCTTCATAGGACGGGATCTCTTTTACGCCATAATCTCTCACCAGATCAAGGATCTTCTTCATCTCGTCATTTTGGAAGTTCACAGTCTGATCCTGATAGTTCATGAATCTCGACAGGGAAGTTCCCATCATGATCTTCAATAGGTCATTATACATGGTTGTGGGAAGGATATTGATTTCCTCCGGCAGGTCCTTTGCGATTTGCGAGAACTCATCATAGGTCCAGCCTTTCGTTTGGGAGATGATATCTGTATTCACCGCCATACCCTGAAGGGTGAAACTGACCGGGACATGGTACAGTTTCCCATCCCTTTCACATGCGCGGAGCACATTATCGAAGTAAAGACTCCGGTCGATCCCGTTTTCTCCATCTATATATGTGTTTAAGTCTTCCATGATCCGGCTGTTACGGAATATCTCCATATTACCCATATTGACCAGGATGTCCGGACCCGTTCCGGATAGGATATCAAGATAAAGCTGTTTCTCTGTATCCGCACTGCTTTCAAAGATATCCCGATCCTCTGTATAGTCAACAATGACAACACGGATCTTTTTGGAAGGATCGGCATTATATTGATTGATGAAAGACAGCAGATCCACGTCACCGCTAAGATACATGCCTCCGACCAGGATGTTCTTCTTTCCGGCATGAGGATTCTTCTCTGCCCGGGTCAGATGGATCAGATACGGACACTCTCTGGGATCATTGAAAGCGACCACATTCAGTTCGTCCCCGCTTACCGGCATGCATCTCACGTTACTGAGTACAGCGCGGTTCACGTCTGTATCGTTCCAGTTAAATACTTCATTCATCGAATCTGAATCGAAATCATACTGGAGAAATCCGTTGGCAGAGTTGATAAAAACTCCCTTTCCCGTCACGATCGGATTATAGTAACCAGACAGCGTGACGGACTCTCTCCCCGCGCCCAGCGCACCGTTCGAAATATTCAGTTCCTTGATCTGGACATTCCATCCCTTGTCTTCATCATAAGCTGTGGAAAGGACGTAGTATTTCTCCCCAACCAGGAAGGCATTGTCTTCCAGGTCTCTCTCCCGATCTATCACACTGCAGCGTTTCTCACCGGTGCGGTCATAGATCATCATGAAGCCCTGTTTTGAAATAAGGATCGATCCGTCTTTTAAGATCTGCATCTTGACCGGATCGTAATTCAGCGACGGAGTAAACAGATCCAGATCCCTTTTAGACCCCTTCTGTGCCATATCCTCTGCCTCTTCCGCCGGCGTCAGGCCGCGCATACCGGGGATCTCCACCGGCGCGTCTTCGAGAATGATCTGCTCTTTTAGGTTCCCTTGGGGGTCGATCACGTGGATCTCAATGTTGTTGACCGTATAATTCTCGTCGTGCACATACCCCAGAAGATACAGATTCTTCTCCTCGTCAGAAGCCGCTCCGTATAGCGTGGAAATCTCATCTCTGCCGATTTCTGTAACGAGTTCTCCCTGCATATTGAAGACAGCCTCTTTAACAGGATTGTACTCATCCATATACTCATCGTATTCTTCTAACGTCATCGTTTCGATCGGCTTTCTTAACCGTTTCGGTTTTACGTACTCGACCGTATAGGAGCAAAGGACACAATCATCCAGGGGCACACAGTAGTTTACCGTGACCCTGTCGAGTTCCTTTGTTTCATCCAAGGGAAAAATAAGCCGGCTGACCATAGAGTCGAAAAACGGATCCGACTCCTGTATCACTCTTCCGGGAGAGTATCTGTTCTCTTCGGCTTTTTTCTTTTTACATCCAGCGAAAGACAATAGAAAGGAAGCAGCCAGTAATCCTGCTGTCACCTTTTGAAAATAGCGTCTGTTATGACTACTCAATAAGTGAACGTTTGCCATACCGTTACACTCCCTGATCCGTGCCTGCGACTTCCCCAAGAGGCACCATCTGACTTCATCATAGCATGGTCAGGATATTGTAAAATGACAATCGCGTCATGTGACAGAATAGTTTTTATATGCGAAAAGGACTGTCGCCAGACAGTCCTTTTCAAGTTGCATCTTCTATTGTTTTCTAAACTTCTGCTATCAGCCGAAGAGAGCGAGCAGTGTACCTGCGGCTACGGCAGAACCGATAACGCCGGCAACGTTCGGGCCCATGGCGTGCATGAGAAGGAAGTTAGACGGATCTGCCTTCTGGCCTTCGACGTTCGAAACACGGGCAGCCATCGGAACAGCGGAAACACCTGCGGAACCGATGAGCGGGTTGATCTTGCCGCCGGAAAGGGCGCACATGATACGGCCGATCAGGAGACCGCCGAATGTGGAGAATGCGAAAGCGATGAGACCCAAAACGATGATCTTGATCGTATCCAGTGCCAGGAAGTTCTCACCCATGGCTGTCGCACCAACGGTGGTGCCGAGGAAGATCGTGACGATGTTGCAAAGAGCATTCTGAGCGGTATCGGAAAGACGCTCTGTTACGCCGGACTCCTTAAAGAGGTTACCCAGCATCAGCATACCGAGCAGCGGTCCAACAGAAGGCAGGATCAGTGTGCAGACGACGGTAACGATGATCGGGAAGCAAACCTTCTCGACTTTGGATACCGGACGGGTCTGCTTCATCTTGATCTTTCTGGTCTTCTCGGTGGTCATCAGTTTCATGATCGGCGGCTGGATGATCGGGATCAGAGCCATGTAGGAATACGCCGCGATGGCGATCGCCGAGAGAAGCTGCGGAGCAAGTTTTGTTGTCAGGTAAATTGCCGTCGGGCCGTCTGCACCGCCGATGATGGCGATGGAGGAAGCTTCTGCAGCGGTGAAGCCGAGAAGAGAGGCCATTACGAAAGCGAAGGAAATTCCGAACTGTGCGCCGGCGCCCATGAACAGGGACGACGGACGGGAGATCAGCGGACCGAAGTCAGTCATCGCACCGACGGCCATGAAGATCAGGCACGGGAAGATTCCCAATTTTACACCTAAGTAGATGTAATCCAGAAGTCCCGGAGAAACAGCATCGGTCGTGCCGCCGAGAAGATCCCAGTGCACGTGTCCTTCTGCAAAGATCTCCGCGTGATAGAGACCTGCAATCGGGAGGTTACTCAAAAGCATACCAAAAGCAATCGGGAGAAGAAGGAGCGGTTCGCACTTTTTGCCGATCGCCATGTAGATCAGTACACCGGCGATCAGGAGCATAACGCCCTGCTGCCAGGTGATCGAGTAGATACCACTCGACTCCCATATATTTTTCAATGCATCAATAAACACGGTTTCTTGCCTCCTAACTTAAGAAAGAGTTAAGAGAACGTCGTCGGTTGCAACCGTCGCGCCCTTGGAGGTCAGGATCTGTCCTACCGTACCTGCGCACGGAGCATAGATCTCATTTTCCATCTTCATAGCTTCGAGAACGACTACCAGCTCGCCTTCCTTTACAGCCTGACCGGCGGAAACAAGAATCTTCAGGATCGTACCCGGGAGCGGAGCCTTAACAGGTGTACCGGAGACCGGACCTGCCGGAGCAGCGGCCGGAGCCGGAGCGGCTGCCGGAGCAGCAGCGGGAGCCGGTGCAGCTGCCGGAGCAGCGGCAACAACAGCTGTTGTCTTCAGAAGGTTAGCCTTACCCTTCTCTACTTCCACTTCATATACTTTATCGTTAATTGTTACGTTATAAATCATTTTGGCGTCTCTCCTTTACTTTTCTTCCACCAGCGTAATGGACTTGAAAATCAGTTCACTCAGCGGGATACCGGTGTTATCACTTACGATCGCCATGATCATGGCAGCTGTCTTCTCATCACAGCCCTTAAGTTTCAGCGAACCGGAAGAGAATTCCTCGCCGGAATCTTCCACTACTGAAGGAGCAGCTGCCGGAACCGGAGCATCGACCGGAGCGGTAGCCGGTTTCTTGGAGAAAGAACTGACGACCATGCCGAAGATGCGGATGCAGACGAAGATGATGAAGAGAACACAGAAAACGATGGCCCAAACGAAAAGGGCTACGCCGAGTGCTTCTCCGAGCTCATACTGTCTCAGTCCGTCTTCAACAGAAAGCTGAATTAATGCAGGATTCATGAAGATCAATCCTCCTTCTTCTCGATCGTGTAATTCACGGTGTTGGACTCTTTCTCTTCACGTGCTTCAAAGAACTTCTCAGCTACCTGCGGGAAAGCAATGTAAGAGAGAACATCCTCATCAGATCTTGCCTTCTTGCCAAGCTCAGCCTTTGTCTTTTCAAATGCCGGCTCGAGGGAATCTGCAAATCTGCCCTGAACGAGTTCTTCCGGCGTCCAGCACTTGTCGATGAGTTCCTGAGAAACTTCACCCGGTGCACGACCATACTCACCTCTGAGGTAAGCTTTGATTTCCTTGGAAATAGTCTTGTACTTCGTACCTGTAAGTACGTTCTGAACGGCCTGGTTACCAACCATCTGGGAAAGAGGTGTAACGAGCGGCGGATAACCCATATCCTTACGGACTGCCGGGATCTCAGCGAGTGCATCGTCAAACTTATCCAGTGCGTTCAGATCCTTGAGGTTCGCGATCATGTTCGAGAGCATACCGCCCGGAACCTGATACTTCAGGATGTCCGCCTTGATACCCATAACTTCCGGATTCAGTCTGCCTTCGTCGAGGAATTTCTTTCTGATTGGCTTGAAGTAATCCGCGATCTCCTTGAGCAGGTCACGGTTCAGACCGGACTCGTATCCGAACTGGCCAAGAGCATAATCCATGGACTCTGTTGCCGGCTGGGATGTACCGCCGCCGAAAGTAGAGATTGCACAGTCAATACCATCGCATCCGGCTTCAACTGCCTTCATCAGAGTCATGGCACCAAGACCGGTGGTGTGGTGTGTATGGAAGAAGATCGGAACCTGAACCGCGCCCTTCAGAGCTTTTACGAGATCGTAAGCTTCCTTCGGGCTGCAGATACCGGCCATATCCTTGATGGCGATGGAGTCAACACCCATCTTCTCGAGTTCTTTACCCATCTCAACATATTTCTCAATAGTATGTACAGGAGAGGTCGTGTAGCAGATGCAGCCCTGTGCATGCTTGCCGCACTTCTTTACTTCGTCGATGCAGACTTCGATGTTACGGAAATCGTTGAGTGCGTCGAAGATACGGAAGATGTCCATACCGTTCTCAGCAGCCTTGCGGCAGAAGAGTCTTACCACATCATCCGGATAATGCTTGTAGCCGAGGATATTCTGGCCACGAATGAGCATCTGCAGAGGAGTCTTCTTGCAAACTGCCTTGATCTTTCTCAGTCTCTCCCACGGATCTTCATCGAGGTAACGCAGGCAGGAATCAAATGTCGCGCCTCCCCAGCACTCCAGCGAGTAGTAACCCGCATCGTCCAGTGTCTGCAGAATGCCTTCGAAATCCGAAAACGGCATTCTGGTTGCGATCAACGACTGGTTCGCATCACGCAGTACGGTCTCAGTAATGTTTACTTTCATACGATGAGCCTCTCCTTATGTCTTATTTTTTTGAAAACTATTTTAGGGAAAAGGGTGTTAGAAACCCAACTTTTTCCGTATACAGTATATAGGAAATAATATGCCAATACAAGTACAAAACTATCAAAAAAATTGGCTCTTTACGACATCCTTGGGAACGATGATTTGCATGTACATCACTACACGCCATATGTTCTGTGAAGGGTCCCTGACGTGTTCCATCTTGAGGGTATTTTGCTAACAAAACATTGACACTTTACCACATGTGATAGCGTGCCCTTGCCACATTGGGATAGCGTGTCTTGTTTCACTTTCAGAATAAGCAGGCACGGCCATCGTTAATCTGTTGAATATGATTCAAGAGGGAGTTTCAACAGATTAATAAACTGAGATTGTCTGTTGATTGTGATTCGCAAGGTAATTTCAACAGATTATAAATTGAAAATGTCTGTTGAATCCTGCTAGCAACCCCGAGTTAACAGACGAACAGTGTAATTATGTCTGTCGAATCCTACCAGTGACCAGATTCAACAGACGGGCAGAGTATTTTTGTATGTCGAAAACCTTCTTTTCCATTTTTCAACAGACGCGCAGCGTATTTTCGTCTGTCGAAAACCCTCTTTCCAATTTTTCTACAGACGCTA
Organism: Clostridiales bacterium; assembly: GCA_017620475.1. Classification (GTDB taxonomy): domain Bacteria; phylum Bacillota; class Clostridia; order Saccharofermentanales; family Saccharofermentanaceae; genus Scatonaster. The sequence goes on from JAFZQI010000047.1 coordinate 26,090, forward strand.
CCCCGAATCGTGTCTGTTGAATTGGATTAGTCATCATGATTCAACAGACTCAATTTGAAACAGCCGGATTCAGACACCTCCCGACTGTTATTTTTTCGGCTGTCCGAGCTTAATGACCTGGTCGGCTCCGGCGATAGTCGACAGACGGTGGGCGATGATGAATCCCGTTCTCCCTCGCGTCATGTTATCGAAAGCTTCAACGATGCGCTTCTCCGTCAGTGTATCGACCGCGCTCGTCGCCTCATCGAGGATCAGCAGCGACGGATCCATCAAGAGCACACGCGCGATACAAAGAAGCTGTTTCTGTCCCTCAGAAAGAGAGATGTCCTTCCCCGGCACCGTATCGTATCCGTCCGGAAGTCTCTTGATGAAACCATGCGCTCTGGCCGCTTTCGCCGCCGCAATCACCTCTTCGTCCGTCGCATCTGGGCGCCCGTACGCAATGTTGTCGCGGATCGACCGCTCGAGAAGCCACGTCTCCTGCAGCACCATGCCGAACATTCTTCGAAGCTCGGATCGCGGCATCTCCCGAATATCTTTCCCGTCGATGAGGATCCGCCCTTCGTCAGACTCGTAGAACCGCATAAGAAGATTCATAAGTGTGGTCTTCCCGCAGCCCGTCGGGCCGATGATTGCCACCTTCTGTCCGGGCTCAACCTTGAGGCTGAAGTCATCGAAGATCTTCTTTTCTTTTGTATATCCGAATGTCACATGCTCGAAAAGCACTTCACCCCGGACTTTTCCGGTCTCATCCGAGACAACATGACCCTCCGGAGACAGTGCTTTTGCCGAAGCCTCTTCAACTTCCTTCTCCTCCGGAAGATCGAGGATCGCGAACACACGCGACAGCGACGCGAAGGCCGCCATGACCTGCGTCGTGATATTCGTCAGATCGTTGATCGGCTTACTGAAGTTCTTCCAATAAAGGATAAAAGTCGTAATGTTACCTACTGTAAGACCGCCGAACCACACGCCGAGAGCACCGATGAGAATATAGGTCGTACTGTCGACAAAACGCGTTACCGGGTTCGGAAGTGAGGACGCAAACTGCGCCGTCACGGATGACTTATTGAGTTCCTCGTTCTTTTCGCGGAAAGCGGAGAGGAACTTCTCTTCACAGCCGAAAGCCTTGATCTCTTTTCTTCCGTAGAGATTCTCCTCCACGTCACCGGACAGGGATCCCACCAGATTCTGCTGGGACTTGAAATACTTCGTCGTCTTCTTCGCGATCGTCGTCGCCGACCAGATCATCAGAACAGCCATCGGAAGAATGATCAAAGTCATTTTCCAGCTGATAAACACCATGAAGCCCACGGTTCCGAGGATCGTCACGAGCACGGTAAAGAGATTCAGCAGACCCTGCAGCATACCTTCGGAAATCGCATCTGCATCGTTAATGAAGTGCGTCGCCGTATCTCCCTGAGGATGGGTGTCATAGAAGGAAACCGGAAGATGTGACAGTTTATGCGAGAGCGAACGGCGCACTTCCAGCGCGGTCTTTGCCGCCACCACGTTGGCAAAATAGGTGACCACCCAGGTAAAGAGGGCCGCCAGAAGATACATCCCGAGAAGGATTAGGGCGCGCGTCCCGAGATACGTGAGGTCCACGTTACCCGCCTCGCCCATATTATCGATCGTTGCACCGAGAAATGCCGGCGCCACGACCTGCAATCCGCCGCTTAAGATCGCCGCCAGGATCAGCAGCACCAGCGAAAACTTCGATGTTCCCGTAAACTGAAGAAGTGCGGTCAGGTCCTTAAGCGAGACACGGGTTTTCGCATCGGACATCTTCGCCGCATCCGGCGAGAGATTGCCCATTCCGCTCAGCATCGAATCCTTGGCCATTATTCCACACCTCCCATCTCCTGAGAGGCCGCAATACGCGAATAGGCCTCGCACTCATTAAGAAGGGCCTCGTGCTTGCCCTGCCCGACCACCGAACCGTTATCCAGAACGATGATCCAGTCGGAATCGGCGATCTCGTTGATCTTCGAAGAAATCTCGACCACCGTCCGCTGATGTTTCTTCGCATGCTCGGAAAGAGCCGCCGAGAAGCGTGCGGAAGTATCCTTATCCAGAGCCGCCGTCGCATCATCCAAAAGCAGGATCTCACTGTCGGTGCAAAGCGCCCGCGCAATGGAAAGACGCTGTCTCTGACCTCCGGAAAAGTTCTTTCCCTTCGGCTCGACTTTGGCATCCGGTCCGCCCTTCTCGCAAATAAAATCCCACGCCTGCGCGATCTCGCAGCGTTCCTTCAACTCCTCGTCCGAAAGAGGCACTTCCCGTCCGAGATTCAGATTCTCTCTTATCGTCCCTTCGAAAAGCGCTGTGGTCTGGAATACCGGTGCCATCTTTTCACGAAGCGTTTTCTCCGGAAGAGCTGCAATCGATTTCCCGTCGACATAGATATGTCCTTTGTCGATCTCATACAGCCGCAAAAGCAGTGCGATGATGGTCGATTTACCGGAACCGGTCGTCCCGATGATACCGAGTTTCTCGCCTTTCCGAAGTTCAAAAGAAACATCCTTCAGCGCGTAGTATTCCTCCGAATCTTCTTTGCCGGACAGATAGGAGAAGGACACGTTCTTCCACTTCACGATCGCCCGGTCATCGTGATCCTCGGCATCGGCGCCTGTCTCGGGTTCGCGCTTTTCGGGCACCAGTTCCAGCACCCCTTCAATTCGTTCCGCCGATACGAAAGACCGCGAGAAAATAACGACAAGATTTCCGATCTTATTGAGCTCATCGAAAATACTGAAAATGTAGTTGATAAACGTCAGGAGCATACCCGCCGTGATGACCTCACTATTGATCCGGTAGCCGCCGACCCAGAGCACGAAGACCACCGCCGCGTTCATAATGAGGATCGTGATCGGGCGAAGAAGCGCCGAATATTTCGCCACGGAAAGGGTCTCCTGCGCGTACACATCACTCGCTTCATCTGTCAGATCCTGATGGTATTTCTCACGGGAAAAAGCGCGCACGACACGGATACCGGACAGCCGCTCATTGACCACACGGCTAATGTCATCGAGTTTACCCTGCACCACCTTGTAGCGGACAAAGGTCACCTTGATGATCGAAAGAAGCGTGATCAGGAAAAGCGTCGAGCCCACGGCGATCACAACGGACATCGGCGCATCGAGGATCACGGCTGCCACGATCCCGCCGATGGTGATAAACGGAGCACGGAAGACCAAACGGATAAACATAGATACACCCGTGCATACCTGATTGACATCCGAAGTCATCGCCACATTCAGGAAAGAAACTCCGCAGCGTTCCTGCTGCGCGACCGATAAAGAATTGACCTGCGTCAGAAGCCGGTCACGAAGGCGCATACCGACACCGGAGCTGGCTCTCGCCGCACAATACTGACAGACCGTCGCCGCAGCAAGTCCCATCGCCGCCATACCGAACATCAGAAGAGCGGTCCTCACAATAAATCCCCGGCTCTCCGCAGAGAATCCGGTATCCACGATCTTTCCCATCAGGATCGGCAGGAATAATTCCAGGATCGCCTCGAAAAGCTTCGCGGCCGGTCCCAGGATAAACTCCATCCGGTACGGACGGAACTCATGAAAGATTTTCCTGTACTTCTTAATCATTCTTTCCTCTTCTTCGCAGCGCGGCTTTTCTCTTCCATCGCCGCTGCGCCGCACTTTAGATCTGCTTATTCACCGTCTTATACTCGCCGTCTTCGATATAATACGGACAATCCTTCCTTCTTCCCTCAAGCATACGCTCCCAGGCATCCTGGTCGATGGGCGCCTCGCAGAAATACGTTTCCGCCTCATCATCATATATATAATTCGAACAACGCTCGCAATCGTTCATTTTCTCTCCTCACCGACCCGTCTGTGTCTTTTACGGAATTCACTCGGCATCTCGCCGACGTTTTTCTTAAATGCTTCGGCAAAATAACTGGCCCCCGAGAATCCGACTTCATAGGCGATATCCACGATCGGCATATCCGTCTGCGCCAGACGCTCCGCACCTTTACGGAGGCGGAACATTGTCAGATACATATTCGGTGTCTGGTTCAGGTATTTCTGGAACACCTGACAGCAGCTGGTCTTACCCATATTCCCCGACGCACAGATATCATCCAAAGTGATTTTACCATGGTAATTGTCCGCAATAAATGAAATCATGCTCTTCAGCTGAGTCAGCTGCGGAGAGACCTCTCGGGTCTTCGCCGGTGCGCTTCCCAGATGGCGGAAAAGATGCTCCCAGATGGCGAAGAACTGCCCCTGTGCGCCTAATTCCAAGGTCGTTTCATGCCGCATATAGTATACACGAAGAACAGCATCAAGAATATTTCTCTGCCACTCGATCTCCGGACTAAGCACCTGATAAGGACAACTGGCATTCTCAATAACCGGAAGCACGTAGCGGTTCTCGATGCTTCGCGTCGCACATAGAAGCACCGGATGGAACCGGACCATGACATACTCGCATTCCCGCTTCTCAACAGATTGCGCATCGTGTACCTGTCGGGCATTCACGAATAATCCTTCATCGGGATGAAGCTCCACGATCTCTCCATTGACACTGCACTGCATGTTGCCGCGAAGGATCACAAGGAATTCCACATCGTCATGCCAGTGGCTTCCAATTTCAAAATTCGGATATAAGGACAGAAAATCACGGCGAATCTTAACAGGATAATCCACCTCATCAAACTGTGTTCCCAACGCGCTTTCCAGCAGATTATCCATACCCTGCACTCCATACCTTGTGAAATATTGTTATAGTATCAGGAATTATTCTAATAGAAAAAAACCTTTTTGTACACTACAATGTAGGTGTCATCTATCGATACATGTATGGGTACGATGACTATACTATTATCCTCGTCCTCACGCTTTGGCCATCACATCCCCAATGGTAGTTCAACGTGAGGATTTTTTTTGTTCTTTTTTCAAAGACCCGGATCCGAATCAGTAATATGCGCCTCTTATGATTCCGACCAGAATGCTTCTGCACATTCTGTCGACATAGACAGTCTGGAATGGAATAAACAGCATGAAATAGATCGTGTAGAAGATGACTTCCCACTGGTTGTGTGCAATCTTTTCAACCTGTTCCATGAACACTTTCTTTACGACTTTATTTTCGGTGATCACCAGAAGGCAAAGCAATGCCAGATAGTAGCAGATCGCAGCGAAGATCCATCTTCCGTAATCACACTTACGGATGAATAGGGGCACAGTCGTCAGCGAGCCCATGCAGAGGAGCATCACGACTTCTTTATGGCTGGATTCTTTGTAGATCGCCTTGATGATATCTCGGATCTTCAAGATGATCGGGATGAACATCAGAATAAAGAGACATGTGGAAATACGTGCATCCGCAAGGAATTCCAGCTCCGAATCATAAAGATCCACGCCCAGTACGTATGCTCTTAATGCATCGTAGTGCACGTCCTGTCCGGGTGCGGCCAGCCGCTGCGCATCACTTACGATCCCTTCAAACATTTCTTCGGAAACAGGGAAAAGAGATTTACTGAATGAAAATACCCAGAAGAATACAAACAGGGAAACCAGGATACTGATCCCCAGCCAGATGATGTACTTTGATCTCTTTTTCGCCCCGTGGAAAACGATCTTATAGATCAGGCATGCGAGTACGATGTTGTAGTAATCAAAGGCATAGCCTTCGTGGATCAGTATGCCTATCGCCGGGCAGATCACACAAAGGATCATTCCCCGGTCCTTCAGCACCGCATATCCGGCGATCAGAGAAAGGATCAGAAGATACATATCCGTCCGGCCGTATCCCTCACTGGTCATATACATCTCGATGAAGAACGGCGCGATCATCATGACGAATGCTTTGGCATAGTTGCTTTCTCCGTAAGCACGGATGAACAGTTTGCCGAAATACCACAGCACGGCCAGGTACAGGATATACCCGATCGTGCTGAAAATAAATACCGTATTGTAGCAGTAGAACCGATCTCCGAGAATACGGCAGATCACATCAAGTATCGATCCGAACAAACCTCTTGCAACGACGCCATGGCGATAATTCAGGGCGAACATGGTTGCGTTCATCCCTTCAACGATGAACTTCGACTGCCCCACGATCATGACCACGGTCATCAGCAGCATGGCAACCGAATACTTCTTATCGTCACTTCTCTTTAGCTCATGTAGTTCCTGCAAAGGCGTGCCCTCAATTAAGCAGTCTCGATCTTTGAAGCTTTCTCCAGACCCAGCATCTTGACCGCGTCTTCTCTCATCTTGAACTTTAATATCTTACCTGCCGCGTTCATCGGGAAGGAATCCACAAATGCCACATAGCGAGGTGTCTTATGCTTGGCCATGTGATCCTTGACGTACTTCTTAACGTCATCCTCGGTCAGCGTGGAGCCTTCCTTCTTGATGATGCAGGCCATGATCTCTTCACCGTACTGCTCATCCGGCACGCCGATGACCTGTACGTCGGAAACGTCAGGATGAGTGTAGATGAACTCTTCGATCTCCTTCGGGTAGATGTTCTCACCACCACGGATGATCATGTCCTTGATACGGCCGGTGATCTTATAGTAACCCTCCGGTGTACG
>JAFZQI010000048.1 GCA_017620475.1 Clostridiales bacterium
CTTATACTGACCGAAGAGGAAACCGATCTCACGACCGCCAACACCGATGTCACCGGCGGGAACGTCAACGTTGGGACCAATGTGACGCTGGAGCTCTGTCATGAAGCTCTGGCAGAAACGCATAACTTCGCGGTCGGACTTGCCCTTCGGGTCGAAGTCGGAACCACCCTTACCACCACCGATCGGAAGGCCGGTCAGGGAGTTCTTGAAGCACTGCTCGAAACCGAGGAACTTCAGGATGGAAAGGTTAACGGAAGGATGCAGACGGAGACCGCCCTTATAAGGTCCGATGGAGGAGTTGAACTGTACGCGGAAACCACGGTTTACCTGTACCTTGCCCTGATCATCCAGCCACGGAACACGGAATGTGATGATACGCTCCGGCTCTACCATTCTCTCCATGAGGGACTCTTCCTCATACTCCGGGTGACGATCGATCACCGGCTCCAGAGACTCGAGAACTTCCAGAACTGCCTGATGGAATTCCTTCTCGTTCGGGTCTCTTTGCAGAATCTTGTCGTAGACACGCTTTAAATATTCATTCTTAAGTGCCATTTTTCAATCCTCCATATTTAATAATCTGAAATCGATAGTTGCATTATACAACCACGAATAGAAAAAGCAAATAGAAAATTCCGTGTTTTTGCAAGAAGAATAAAAATCGTTGCAAAAAATGAAAGATTTTGCAAACAGGAACAAAAGTGTCTGCCCAATCAGAACCGAAATGACGATTATGCCGTTATATAAGTTTTACGGCTTTCTTGAAAGGTAAACGGACGGACGGTGAATTCAGAAGAAAAGAATATGCGAGACACTAAATTATGAAATTTGCGATGCGAAATGTTGCAAAAACGAAGACTTGTTTGCACATTGCATAAGTAAACGGTACTGAAGCGAAATCAAAAGACTATGAAGAATCTTCTAAGGGAAAAGCACTGTGACAAGCGCGTCTTATAGCCTGCATTTAAAGTCTTCGTATCCGAATGACTTCACACAGGTGGCATTTCCGTCTTCTTCGAGAAGCCATATGGAGGGCAGAGGCATGCCGTTGAAGGTATTGTCCTTGACCATGGTATACATAGCCATATCAAGAAAGTACAGGCGCTCGCCGATGGAAAGCTCGTGATCGAAGGAATAGTCGCCGATGACATCGCCCGCAAGACAGGTGTTGCCGGCAAGCCGGTAGGTGAAGGGCTTCTCGCCGGCTTCTCCCGAATCACGAAGCGGAGGACGGTACGGCATCTCCAGCACATCGGGCATGTGACAGGCGGCCGAGACATCAAGGATCGCGATCTTCATGCCGTTTTCCACGATGTCCAGTACGGTCCCGACGAGATAGCCGGCATCGATTGCCACCGCTTCGCCCGGTTCAAGATATACGGTCACATTGTATTTTTCCGCGAGACGTTTGACCTCGCGGATCAGACCTTCTCTGTCGTAATCCTCTTTCGTGATGTGATGTCCGCCACCGAGGTTGAGCCAGGTGATCTGCGGAAGAAGGAGAATGTCTCCGAACTTCTCTTCGATCACCTTAATGGTTCGTGAAAGCGGACCGAATCCCTGTTCGCAATGCGTATGGAAATGAAGCCCGGAGATCCCTGAAAAGACGGAACGGTTCCATATCTCCTCCGTGACGGGACCCACTTTAGAAGAGCCGACAGCGTCTTCGGCTCCGCTGTTTTCGGGTCCGCTGCTATTAGAAAAGAGCTCACGGTCGATCAGCCCGCGCAGGATCCCCAGACGGGAACCCTTTACGCAGGGGTTATAGATGTCCGTTTCGATCTCGGAATATTCCGGATTGCACCGAAGACCAAAAGACGGGCTATCGGATCCTGCATCAGAAGAACTGTCCGAGGCGACAGTGCTTTTCGAGGAGGAAAGGACACGGTCGCGGTGGGCCTTCCATTGGACAACCGAATTGAAGATGATGTGGTCGCAGATGGGAAGGAGCTTATCCATGTCATCAGAAGTAAAGGCCGGAGCGTAGACGTGCGTCTCTTTTCCGAACGGCCTGCCCATTTCTTCGTAGCCGAGCCGTGCTTCGTGGTACCCGCTTGCCGTGGTGCCGGAAAGATACTTGCTGAGTTCGGGATAGGTGCGATAACAGGAGAAGGCTTTCTGTGCAAGAAGAATGTGCGCACCGGAACGATCCGACACATCCTTCAGTATCGCGGCATTCCGGCGGAGTGCCGGCATATCCACGACGAATGCCGGAGTGGGAATATGTTCGAATACCAGAGGATCTTGCATGTACGTTCTCCTTTGCCGGAATGGGATTTCTGCCCGGGTCAGCCTTCCTTGGCGTTCTGATCCGGATGAAGCTGTTCATCGGCAAGGATCACGGGCTTTCTTTTGTTATAGCAGACGATGGTGGCTTTGCTGCCTTCCTGAAGAAGGTGCAGCGTCTTTCCGGAAAACACCGGCATGGCTTCCATAGTCTCGCCTTGGTCGGAGATGAAGGTGACGGCATCGTAGTACAATCCCGTGTCTTCGCTTACGCTGATCTCACGTTTGTTCGTGACGACGCCCTTACAGACCTTACATGTCCAGGCAGGCATATCGCTAATGGCGATGTAGATCAGGATCACGGCCGCAATACCCAGGCCTGCGGCGGTCATCCATTTGAGTTTGCCGGGGATCAGAAAGACGGCCGCAATCGCTACGATAGCACAGATCAGCCAGACCGTACCACGCAGGTTCAAAATACGGAAGATCTTCCTTTTCTCCTCGGGAGAAGCATCCCGGAAAGTCAAATTGGTTACATCGATATCCAGATCCATCAGCGATTACGCTACCTCTTCTTAAAGGTTACTCGACCTCTACGGGGTTGAAGTCCTCGATCCACGGCAGGCCCCACTTGTTGAGAGCATCCATAAACGGATCCGGATCGAACTCTTCGATGTTGTACACACCCGGACGTTTCCAAGTGCCGTTCATGATGAGCATCGCGCCGATCATGGCCGGAACTCCGGTGGTATAAGAAATGGCCTGGGAGCCGACTTCCTTATAGCACTCCTGATGGTCGCAGACATTATACAGATAATATTTCTTTTCCTTACCGTCCTTCTTGCCTTTGAAGATACAGCCGATGTTGGTCTTACCAACAGTTCTCGGACCGAGGGTAGCCGGATCCGGCAGCATGAACTTCAGGAACTGAAGCGGCACGATCTCGTGGCCTTCGTAGATAACCGGCTCGATGGATGTCATGCCGACGTTCTCGAGGCACTTCAGGTGCGTCAGATAGCTCTGGCCGAAGGTCATGAAGAAACGGATGCGCTTGATCCCCGGAATGTTTTTGCCGAGGGACTCGAGTTCTTCGTGGTGGAGAAGGTACATGTCCTTCTCGCCGACCTGATCGAAGTTATAAACACGCTTGATCTCCATCGGTTCGGTTTCGACCCACTTGCCGTCTTCCCAGTAGCTGCCCTTGGCCGAGACTTCACGGATGTTGATCTCCGGATTGAAGTTCGTGGCGAAAGGATAGCCGTGGTCGCCGCCGTTGCAGTCGAGGATATCGATGTAGTTGATCTCGTCGAACTGATGCTTCAGCGCGTAGGCCGAGAAGACACCCGTTACACCCGGATCAAAACCGGATCCGAGAAGAGCGGTGATGCCGGCCTCCTTGAATCTGTCGTGATATGCCCACTGCCACTTGTACTCGAACTTGGCGGTATCCAGCGGCTCGTAATTTGCGGTATCAACATAAGGAGTCTTCGTCGCAAGACAAGCATCCATGATCGTCAGATCCTGGTAGGGAAGAGCAAGATTCAGGCAGACATCCGGCTTAAACTCTTCCATGATGGCCACAAGCTCCGGTACCTTATCCGCATCCACTTTTCTCGTGTGGATGATCGTCTTGGTCGTCGGCTGGAGCTTCTCCTTGAGCGCATCGCATTTACTCAAAGTACGGCTTGCGATCATGATCTCCGTGAAAACTTCACTGTTCTGACAACATTTGGCGATAGCCACCGAAGCGACGCCGCCACAACCGATGATAAGTGCTTTTCCCATAGTAGTATCTCCTTTGTCTTTTTATCTTCCGTATTTCATAATAAGCGTTTCGCGCAATATCTTCAATGCCAGTGCCGTACTGCAGCCGCTTCCGTCATAAGGCGGGGAGAGCTCCACGAAGTCGAGTCCCACGAGATTGATATCAGAGAGCTGCATCAGGCAGATCCGAAGATCCTCGAAAGAAAGGCCGCCGGCTTCAGGTGTTCCGGTTCCCGGGAATTCCCGAGGGTCCAAAACATCGAGGTCCACGGTCAGATAGACCGGAACGGGCTCTTTGGAAAGGCGCAGAAGAGCGAGGATCTCGTCGAAATTGTCCGCTCTGAAGCGCTCCATCTTCGTGTGTTCCTTGGCAAACTCGAACTCCTCTTTCGTGCCGGAGCGGATGCCGAACTGGTAGATCCTGCCGTCACCCACGATGTCGTGGATCCGCCGCAGGACGCATGCGTGCGAGAGTTTGGCTCCGATATAGTCGTCACGGAGATCGCAGTGCGCATCGAAGTGCAGGACCACGACGTCCGGATATTTCTTTTGTACCGCGCGAAAAGCACCGAGTGTGACGAGGTGTTCGCCGCCGAGCATGATGGGGAGTTTGCCGTCAGAAAGGATCTGCGCGGTCTCTTCCTCAATCAGCGCAAGTGCTTTTTCCGCATCGCCGAAGGGCAGGTCGAGATCACCTGAATCGCAGATCGGGGCATCCTCGAGATCCTTGTCCTGGTACGGGCTGAAGGACTCAAGTCCGATGCTCTCATTGCGCATCGCGGAAGGACCGAATCTCGTTCCCGGACGGAAGGATGTTGTGCCGTCAAAACCGGCGCCGAAGATCACGGCTTTGGCATCTTCGTAAGGACAATTCAATGCAAAGAAATTCTTCTCAATACGATCGGCCATCAGGATTTTCCTCCATTCAGTGTTGTGGTGGTATCGTTTCCGGGAAGCTCTTCCATGGCTTCCAAAAGCTTCTGCACGTAGTTCGGAAGCGCAAAGGCGCCGCGGTGCAGATTGGTGTTATAGTACTTTGTCTCGATACCGAGCGTTTTCCAGTCTGCGGCATGCATATCTCTTACCGGATGGTACTTCTTCGAGGCGAACCCGAAGAGCCAGTGACCGGACGGATAGGTCGGGATATGGGCCTGGTACACGCGGCAGATCGGGAAGTTGGCGTGGATGCGTTTATGTGCACGCTGCATGGCGCGGGCATCGTTGGCGTAGAAGGGGCTCTCATTCTGGTTGACCATGATGCCGTCTTCCTTGAGCGCTGTATAGCAGTTCCCGTAAAACTCTTTGGTGAAGAGACCTTCTCCCGGTCCGAAGGGATCGGTGGAATCCACGAGGATCAGATCGTATTCGTTATCGTGGTGACGTACATACTTCAGGCCGTCTTCGAAGTGGAACTGTACTCTAGGATCGTCAAAACCGCAGGCGGTGAAGGGGAGATATTCTCTGGCGACCTTCACGACTTCCTCATCGATCTCGACTACATCGATATGTTCGACCGTGTCGTAGCGGACGAGCTCTCTGACGACACCGCCGTCGCCGGCCCCGATAACCAGTACTTTTCGCACATCGGGATGAACACACATGGGGACGTGGACCATCATCTCGTGGTAGATGAACTCGTCCTTTTGAGTGAGCATCATGTATCCGTCGAGGGTGAGGAAACGTCCGAACTCCGGCGACTCGAAAACATCGATCTGCTGGAAATCGCTCTTCCCGCTATATAACTGCCTGTCGACCTTGATTGCAAGCTTAACAGACGGGGTATGAAATTCAGAAAACCAAAGATCCATGAGAACGCTCCTTTCTTATTTCACGACTTTCAGTGTCTTGAGACTTGAGTCCTCCGCACCGGTGATCTGGCAGCCCTTTTCCTGCGCGTAGCGGAGGTATTCAAGGACTTCTTCCGTGATCTTCTCGCCGGGGGCGAGGACCGGAATTCCCGGAGGATAGCACATGATGCTCTCGGCGGCGATGCGGCCGACGGTCTTCTCAAACGGGATATGCTCGGCGTTGGCGTAGAAGGCTTCCTGCGGGGAAAGCACGACAACGGGGGCGATATAGTTATTCGGAAGGGATACGATCGGGTCTTTTCCGAAATGACGGCGGATCTCCGAGAGAGCACCTACCAGCCGTTCGACTTCGCGGATGCGGTCGCCGACCGAAAGGTACGCCAGACAGTTGCCGAAGTCGCCGAACTCCATCTGGATGTCGTATTCGTCGCGCAGAAGGTCATAGACCTCGATACCCGCTAACCCGACGGGAAGGGTGTGGATGACGAGCTTCGTCTTATCGAAATCGTAGATATCCCCGCCGTTGATGAGCTCGGATCCGATGGCGTAGTACCCGCCGATGGCGTTGATCTCTTCTCTGGCGTATTCCGCCATATCGATGACCTTGTCGAAAAGCTCTTTGCCGTGCAGAGCGAGTCTTTTTCTTGAGAGGTCGAGGCTCGACAGGAAAAGGTACGAGCCGGAGGTGGTCTGGGTGAGGTTGATGATCTGCCGCACATAGGCGGGATCGATCACGGGTGCGCGGCTTTCTCCGTCATCCGCGGAGTAACTTCTGCTGCCGTCTGTTACGTCCGCCTTCTGTAGTCCGCCCACCAGCAGAAAGGCGCTCTGTGTCAGGGAACCGCCGGACTTATGCATCGAAACGGCAGCCATATCCGCACCGGCTTCCATGGCCGAGACGGGGAGACGGTCTGAGAAGGAAAGGTGTGTGCCGTGGGCTTCATCGACCACGACCAGCATGCCGTGAGCATGGGCCAGTTTGACGATGCCGCGAAGGTCAGAGCAGATACCGTAATAAGTAGGATTGTTGACGAAGACGGCCTTCGCATCCGGATTTTCGGCGATAGCCTTTTCCACCTCGGCAAGCGTCATGCCGAGAGCGATGCCGAGTTCATCGTGGGCGCCCGGATCCACATAGACCGGTACGGCGCCGCAGAGCACCATCGCATTGATGACGCTTCTATGGACATTTCGGGGAACGATGATCTTCTCGCCTCTGGCGGCTACGGTAAAGACCATGGCCTGAACTCCGGAGGTGGTGCCGCCCACCATGAAGAATGCCGCTTTGGCGCCAAAGGCTTCTGCTGCAAGCTCTTCGGCTTCCTTAATTACGGAGACCGGATGGCAGAGATTGTCGAGAGGTTTCATGGAATTGACGTCCAGCGTCATCGTTCTTTCGCCAAGGAAGGCGGTCAGTTCGGGATTGCCGCGGCCGTGCTTATGCCCGGGTACGTCAAAGGGAACGACCCGTTCCGAGGAATATTCCTCCAGCGCCTCCGCAATCGGCGCACGATCCTGTCTTCTCAGAAAGTCATTCATTCTTCGTCGTCCGGCGCCTCAAAAACATTCGCTCCGGAGAAGATCTCGATCATTTCTTTTCGAAGATTATTCGTGATCTCCAATCTTGTCTTCGGTGCGATCTCGTAGACGTCGGTCTTGAAGAGATAGTTCTGCAGATCCACGTCCTTGATGAGCATCTTGGTATGGTACAGATTGGCCTGGTAAACATTGATGTCGATCGCGTCATAGCGCTCGAGCGTCTTCTTGTCGATGTAGTTCTGGATGGACACGATGTTCTTGTCGCGGAAGATCTTCTTGCCGTTGACGTCACGGGTGAAGCCGCGGACACGGTAGTCCATGGTGATGATATCGGAATCGAAGCATCCGATGAGGTAATCCAAAGTGGAAAGCGGGGAGATCTCGCCACAGGTCGCGACGTCGATATCAACGCGGAAAGTTGCAATAGCGGTGTCCGGATGGAATTCCGGATAGGTGTGTACGGTAACATGGCTCTTATCGAGGTGGGCCACAACGGTCTCGGCTTCCATATGCGGGATCATGGATTCCTCGGCAATGAGGAGCGTAACGGATGCACCCTGCGGCTCGTAGTCCTGCTTAGAGATCGAGAGCACCTTCGCACCGATCATCTCGGTAAGGTTCGTCAGGATCTTCGTAAGACGCTCCGAGTTATACTGTTCGTTGATATAGGCGATGTAGTCCTTCTGCTCTCTGGCCGTCTTGGCATAGCAAACATCGTAGATGTTAAAACTGAGGGATTTGGTCAGATTGTTAAAGCCGTAAAGACGAAGCTTCTCGTGCGCCATATGATCCATCCTTTCCAAGATGGCTGTAACTTATGGAATATTCTTCGCCGGGAAAACACGTCATCGTGCCCACGGACAAGAGGTCCTAAAAGCCAAAGCTTCATCGCACTCTTATTGATTATTCACAAGTTATAACCAACTTATCAACATTAAGGGAATTCGAACTTCCCACTCAATAAGGCAGTAGTTAAACTGCCGCTTCGGCATTTGACCCGGCTGTCCGTATGGCCTACTAACCACGACCTATCGTGGCGGTCAAACATTGCGCGATCTTTTCCTCCCATGGAAAAGCACTGTCGCAATGAAACAAAGATACCACGGAAAGCAAGAAATTGCAATATATAGAGGGCTTGCGGTTGACAATACTTTTTACTACGTTATCATATAGTCAATAATAATGGTGAAGACTTGGGGTGAGATTTAGCCATTCGGAGGAAGAGAATGAAGAATTCTGTTTGGAAAAGAACGGCTTTGGCCGTATCGATCGTAGCGGGTATTTTGCTCACCGCTTACCCGAAGCAGACCAGCGCAGCCTATAATTACGGCAACACGAAGCAGAAAGCCGTTTGTGAGGCGATGGACAGGATGGCCAGAATACAGTGGCGTCCGAGCAGCAAGGTTTCAATCGGTAATTGCAGTTACAGTCCGAAGGTCACCTACAGAGGCATGCCTTATACGCAGCTGAGCAATATCACCTATGACTATTTCATCGCGCATTGCACCAAATCCGCCAAGGATCCTTACTATGTGTACTCTGATTCCCAGGGCAACGATTGTTCTACTGCAGTTGCGCTTGCATGGATGGTATATTTCCCGGGCATCAACTACGCCGGGACCTGGACGGGAGACTATCTGGAGTGCACACGCTACGGCAGTAATGCCAAGTACCACATGAAGACCGTCGGCGGATACGCGACGAACAAAGCCAACACGAAGGATTATTGTGTAAGCGTCGGATACAATACCGTCAAGAAATACTACCAGCAGCTTAAGCCGGGAGATGCGCTTCTGAAATACTACCAGAAACCGAACAGCAAGGGCGAGATGGTTACGTCCAAACACGTGGTGCTGGTCGTCGGTGTCTCTGCATCGGCAGTACAGATCACGGATCAGTGTGGCCGTGGCAGCGGTGACAACACCAAGACCACGTGGCGCAGAAAGAAGACGATCACCTTCCAGGATCTCTATAAGCAGTATTTCCTGCCCGTTTACTGCACGGATGTCAGATAAATATCTATGCCTTCCTTTCGACGGAAAACTGCGCTTTTTCTCGCCATAAGCTTCGTCACAGTTCTTTTGCAGGGGTGTGCGAGGTCCTGTTCCCGTAACGACTATAAAGAGGCGTTATTGCTGACCAGAAATGATGCCCCGACATCGGTCTACTATGCCGGTGTGACGCTGGAGGTCGGATTGCCGGATGGCGGGGAGGATCTTACCGTGCGTGGCGGTGCGGTCTCGGACGATGGTGCGTATGTTCTTGTGTCTTCCGGAACGAAATACTATATCGAACAGTTTTCACTTTCCGGGCAAAGGGAAAACATCTACGATGTTTCGTTCTCGGAGCCGGATACGTTCTTCCTTGTTCTTCGTGAGGACCGGCTCATTATCGTGGCCAACTGTCTGGATAACCTGGATTTTTACCACTTCGACCTTCAATCCGGGAAACTCATGGACAGGATCAGGATCCCCAGGGCGGAGGATACGGAAACTTTCGGGAATATCATCGGGTATGAGGGAGATCTTCTTTATGTAGAAGTGCTGACCGGTGAAGGTCTGGCCTGCCGGGGATTCGATATCCGGGACGGGCTTTGTGTGCTGGCACTGACCGATGATGTCTGGGCTGAAGCGTATTTCTTCCTCGATGGTGATCTATATGCGCTTTGCGATACGGAAAAGGACGACGTGTACGATGTCTGTCTGGTCACTGATGAGGGAAGGGTCTCGAAAAAGTATGAGACGGCCATGCCGAAGACCTGGGAGATGCTGCTTTATCAGGAAGAGATGCAGTTCCTGAGGGACAAGGACGGGCTTTGGTATCTCAATGAAGAAGAACATGCCTGGAAGAATCTTCTTTCCTGGCAGAACAGCGGCGTGGATGAAGTTTCGCTTCCGAGGATGGACCATTACTATGTTTCCCCTATGAAGGACAGGATCCTGCTTTTCGGGGAACAGACTAAAACAGTTCAGCTTCTTTATCCTTCTTCGGATCCGACAGAAGGAAAGACGATCCTTAAGGTTGCCGGGTCCGAGCCGACAGAAAGCATGATGTGGGCGATCTCCGAGTTCAACCGGACGAATGAGGATTATGCGGTCCGCTATATGAGTTATGACGAGGAACTGGATCCCGGAAGTTTCCGTGATGGAGACGGCTGGATCGATATTACGGCGTATAACGATGCCCTGACCGATTTCCTTTGGAAACGGGTGATGGGCGGAGATGGCACGGATATCCTGATCCGGAGCTTCCAGGACAGTGCGCAGAATAAACTCTCAACAAGGTATTTCGAATATGGCGGATTGTTATCGGACCTCGCGCCGTATTGGGACGATATGGAGGAATCCTGGAAGGAGAAGTTCCTGTCCAATATGGTTCTGAGCATGGTTTATCAGGATCAGATGTATGCGATCCCGCTGGAGATGAGCGTAAGTACGGCGGTGAAGGAGAAGAGTTGCCCGCTTGGGGCTGATGCTTCTTATGAAGAATGGCTTTCCTATGCCGAAGAGTATGCCGGAGATATTTACTTTACCGATATCACCAACCGCGATTTCCTGAAGGAGTGTCTGACCTATGATCTGGATACATTCCTCATCGGGGCGAACGGGAAACCCGGATTCGATTGCGAGGAATTCCGTGCGCTGATGAAACTGGCTAAAGATTACTGTATGTCGCAGACGGAATGGAGCAACGCAACAGATGATACAGAAGGAAAATTCCTGTGCCTGGAGCGTATGATCTCGGCGGAGAGCGTGTATGATGTCGTCCGTCCTGATCCGTACGGGGATGTTGAGTTCTATGGACATGTGACATCCGACGGCGCCGATGCCTGCTTTGTTCCGGGATTGTCCGCGTCTATCACTTCCTGCTGTACGGATAAAGATGGCGCCTGGGAGTTCATCTGTTTCCTTCTGAGTGCTCCTTGCCAGGAATACTATATGCGGGCGGAAGAGCCTTTCCTTTGGAACATACCGGTCCGTTGGGATTCCCTGGACTTTATGCTCGACTTCTTTATCCATCCGGACGACCACGAGGACTATTACCGCTTCATCGAACAGTTCGATGACGAGGTAGAAGAGACCGCGGCTACGGGGGATAACGGGGAAGGCGGTGGATCCGGTGGTGAGAGCAGGACGCTGTCGGAAGAAGAAGCAGTGCTTTTCAAGCAGTGGATCAGCGGGATCCGTCATTGCACCTACCCGGACATGGAAGTGATCGGAATCATTCTGGAAGAAGCCGATCCGTATTTCGCCGGGCAGAGGAGCCTTGATGAAACCATCGCCCTCATCAACAACCGCGTACAGCTTGTACTTGATGAGCGGAAATAATAATCATTCTTGCGGGAATGACTTTGAGGCGCTAAAATGGTAAGGCATTTTTCCTTATATCCTTAGGATAATAGGGTGTCGTTTTCAGGAAGGAAGAAGAAATGGTTTACAACAATGTCTTAGAAGCAGTCGGGCATACGCCGATGATCCAGCTGTCGCAGCGGATGGTCGGGGAGGACAGCGCCCGCGTGCTGGTGAAATATGAAGGTCTTAATGTCGGCGGTTCGATCAAGACCCGCACCGCTTTGAACATGATCGAACAGGCGGAGAAGGACGGAATCATCACGAAGGATACGATCATCGTAGAGCCGACGTCCGGAAATCAGGGCATCGGACTGGCGCTGGTGGGTGCGGTCCGCGGTTACAAGACGATCATCATCATGCCGGACTCCGTTTCGTGCGAGCGCCGGTACCTTGTTGAGCATTACGGTGCGGAGGTCAAACTGATCCATGACGAGGGTGATATCGGTAAGGCGATCGATGAGTGCCTGAAACTTGCAGAGCAGATGGCGGCGGAAGATCCGAATGTATATGTCCCGCAGCAGTTTACCAATCCGGCCAATCCGATGGTGCATCGTCATCATACGGGCATTGAGATCCTTGAGCAGGTGGCCGGCCCGATCGACGGCTTTTGCGCGGGCATCGGAACCGGCGGTACGCTTTCCGGTATCG
The DNA here is from genome assembly GCA_017620475.1 of Clostridiales bacterium. Lineage (GTDB taxonomy): Bacteria > Bacillota > Clostridia > Saccharofermentanales > Saccharofermentanaceae > Scatonaster. Next base: position 12,338 of record JAFZQI010000048.1, read on the forward strand.
GTGAAGTGCTCAAGGCACAGAATCCGAATATCCTGATCTGGGCGGTCGAACCTGAAAACGCGGCGATCCTGGCGGGAGGCAATATCGGTTCCCACCTTCAGATGGGCATCGGCGACGGACTTATCCCGGATAATCTCAACACCGAGATTTTCGAGGATGTATATGTGGTTACGGATGAAGCGGCGATCGGTACGGCAAAAGACCTGGCCCGCAAAGAAGGTCTGATGTGTGGTATTTCTTCGGGATCTAACGTGGCTGCCGCCATTGCAATGGCAAAGAAGCTCGGACCCGGTAAGACCGTGGTTACCGTGCTCCCGGACACGGCCGAGAGATATTTCAGCACACCGCTGTTTCAGTAAGCAACATATCAGAGTAGTGCGCGCAGTTCGCGGCTGACTCTTGCGATCGGAAGTCCTACGACGGCGTAGTAGTCGCCGGAGATGGAATCGATGAGGAGCGCGCCTTCGTCCTGAATGCCGTAAGCGCCGGCTTTATCCATCGGAGATCCGGTAGCGATGTAGCGCTCGATCTCTTCTTTTTGTATTGAATCCAGTTCGTGAAATTTCACATCGGCAAAAGCACTGAATACGCAGCTTTTGATTCCGTCGTTACAACAGATAGTGGCATCTTCACGATTGCTCATGTCGTCGCTGCTGCAGCCGTTCCGGCCATCGCCGATGTTCTTCTTGAGAATCGCGACTCCGGTATATACGCGGTGTGTTTTCCCTGATAGCTTGGTCAGCATACGGCGGGCATCGGCCTCATCTGCAGGTTTTCCGAGGATTTCATCTTCGGTAACGACTACGGTATCCGAGCCGATGATTATGATTCCGTCTGCGGGATCATTTTCCCAGCTAACACCTTCCGCCGCTGCGCTTACACTTACCATCGCTGAATTCGCACTTTCCGCCGCTGCGCTTACACTTTCCATCACCGCTTCCGCTTTTGCCTGCGCCTGGGCCAGAGAAACCTTCTCTGCGACTAGGTACATCCGATTTCGGATCCCTTCTTCTTCACATTTTTGCAGCACGGATGCCTCGACTTTATCCTCGTCAACGTGAGATGTGATCACTTCGAAAGGAAGCCCCGTCATAGACAGAAGTTCAAGACGGCGGGGGGATTTGCTGGCTAAAATGATTCGCATGGTTTTACTCCTTACACAGGACAAGCGCCACACTGAAAGTGAAGGCGCTTGCCGATAAAATCTTCTTCGTGTTTTCTGTCATCACTCGATCGGCTTTAAGTTCTTCATGGAGAAGTCCAGTATCGGAGCGGAGTGGGTGAGGGCGCCGCAGGAGATGTAGTCTACGCCGATCTCTGCCAGTTTCTTCAAACGCTCGATGCTCATGTTGCCGGAAGCTTCCAGCTCGGCTTTGCCCTTGGCCATAGCCACAGCCTGTGCCGTCATCTCGTCGGTCATGTTGTCGAGCATGATGATATCGGCCTTCGCATCCAGCGCTTCCTGCAGCATCTCCAGATTTTCGACCTCGACCTCGATCTTACGGACGAACGGAGCATAGGCACGAGCCATCTCGACCGCCTTGGCGATAGAACCGGCGGCACCGATGTGGTTGTCCTTGATGAGGACACCGTCCGAGAGGTTATAGCGGTGATTCGTACCGCCGCCGATACGGACCGCGTACTTTTCGAAAGGACGCATGTTCGGAGTGGTCTTTCTGGTATCCAGGAGCTTGGTCTCAAAGCCTTCCAGTTCTTTTGCCATGGAATGGGTGAGGGTCGCGATACCGCTCATGCGCTGAAGGAAGTTCAGCGCCGTTCTCTCTCCGCTTAATACCGCCCGGCCGTCGCCGACGAGCACGCCGATGACATCGCCCTTATGGATCTCGTCACCGTCTTTGAAGTTGGCGCGGAAGGAGGAATTGTCGCAGAGCATCTGGAAGACCCGGACAAAAACGTCGAGTCCGCAGAGGATGCCGTCCTGCTTGCAGATGAGGTCTACCGTTACCATGAAAGGCTCCGGCATGATGGCCTGCGTCGTTACATCATCGGAAGTGATGTCTTCGCGCAGAGCACGCATGATATAGTCGTCCCAAAGTATTGTATTAAGTACACCATTGTTCATAGAAATCTTTGTCCCTTCTCTTGATCTCTTCCAGTACGATCTCACGGTATTCTTTCGCAAAATCCCGTCCTTCATACTGGCTGAAGTCTACTTCTTCGGTCTGTGTCGGCTCATAGGGGATGGTTTCCTCGATGTTCTGCGCCGAACGCTTGGCAAATACCAGACTCTCCAGCAGGGAGTTGCTGCCGAGACGGTTCTTGCCGTGCACGCCCGTGCAGGAAGTCTCGCCGATGGCATAGAGATTGTCCATAGACGTTCTGCCCTTGAGGTCGACCTCGATACCGCCCATGAAATAGTGCTGGGCCGGGGTGACCGGGAAGGGCTCCTTCAGGATATCGTAGCCCTCTTCCTTACAGTGCTCGAGGATGTTCGGGAAGTGGCTCTTGACGAGTTCCGGATCGAGATGGGTAACATCAAGCCATACGAAACCTCTGCCGTCGATCTCCATCTGCTTTTTGATCGCTGCGGATACGACATCACGGGGCTGAAGCTCATCGGTGAATCTTTCCATGTTCTTATTTCTGAGCACACCGCCTTCACCGCGGACCGCCTCGGAAATCAGGAAAGATCTGCCCGGCTTCTCGGAATAGAGGGAAGTCGGATGGATCTGAATGTAGTTGATGTCCTTAAGAAGCACATTGTGCTTGAGTGCGATCGCCAGTGCGTCACCGGTGATGTGACGGAAAGCGGTGCTGTGCTTGAAGAGTCCGCCGATGCCGCCGGTGGCCAGAACTACGGCTTTGCCGAATACCGCTTCAAAAGAACCGTCCTCTGTCATGGTGACGATGCCTTTGCAGACATTCTTCTCACAGATTAGATCGACCATGGTGGTATGCTCGCGAAGCGTGATGTTCTTCTTTTCGCGGACGTTCTGCAGGAGCTTGCTGGTGATCTCCTGTCCCGTGATGTCCTCGTGGTGGAGGATACGGGAAGCGGAGTGACCGCCTTCCTTGGTCAGGTCGAGGTCGTCACCCTTCTTATCGAAATTGACGTGATAGTCTAAAAGCTCGCGGATAATGACCGGAGACTGGCGGATCATGGTATCGACCGCCTTACGGGAATTCTCGTAGTGACCGGCACGAAGCGTATCTTCGAAGTAATCCTCGTAGTCCTCGGAATCCTTGAGCGCGGCGATACCGCCCTGAGCCAGGTAGGATGCGCTGTTCTCGAGAGTATCCTTGGTGATCATGTGGATGGATAGATTTTCCGGCAGGTGCAGAGCACAGAAAAGTCCGGCGGCGCCGGTACCTACGATTACAACATCTGCGGAAGTGGTGGAATAAGACATATTATCAGCCTCCCCATTGGTGCATTTTGATTAAACAGTTCTTGGCCTTCTCGGCGATATCGGGATCTACTTCGATGGGATCCTTATGGTCCTTCAGAACACGGAGAACTTTCTCGAGAGAGACTTTCTTCATGTTCGGGCAGACTGGACGGGTCTCCGGGAAATAGAATGTTTTTCCGGGATTATCCAGACGCAGGCGGTGAGCAACTCCGATCTCCGTCAGGATGATGAATTCTTTTGCATCTGTCTCGTTGGCATATTTGAGGATACCGGTGGTGCTTCCGATATAGTCGGAAAGTGCGCGGATCCCGGGATTACACTCCGGATGGCAGGCAACCTTCGCATCCGGATGCTCGGCCATGAGTGCTTCCACCTCGGAAGGATCCATGAAATTATGGACGTGGCAGTAGCCATCGACAAAATGGAATTCCTTATCCGGGAACTGTGGGGCAAGGAATCCGCCCAGGTTCTGATCCGGAATGAAGAGAATATGCTTGTTCGGGATGTTGGAAATCACCTTCCCGGCATTAGAGGAGGTGACGCAGACGTCACTTACCGTCTTAAGTTCTGTAGTAGAGTTAATGTAGCATACTACGGACAGATCATCGTAGGTTGCGCGGAAAGCGGCAACATCATCCGGCGTTGCCATGTGCGCCATAGGACAATCCGCTGCGCGGTCCGGCATGAGCACCAGTTTCTCGGGATTCAGGATCTTGGCACTTTCGGCCATGAACTCGACTCCGCAGAAAACGATCGTCTCGGCATCGGTCTTCTGGGCCATCTGGCTCAGATAATAAGAATCACCGCAAAAGTCCGCGATCTCCTGGACTTCGCCGTCCACGTAAAGATGCGCCAGAATGACTGCGTTTTGCTTCCGCTTCTCTTCAAGGATCTGTTCTACGATGGAAGACATTCGCCACCCCGTTCCCGGCAGACCGGAGAACTGACTCCGGTATCCCGTTTCAATGAATTCGTAATTTGAGAAAATTTTATCACGCGTGTTCAAAAGTGACAAGGGAAAGGGGAAGCGGTATAATACCATTGCTGTTTAAGGTGGATAAGTATGCCTGAAGAGAGTAAAGAAGAAAGGAGAAGCTGAAGTTGAAACGCGACATCATCGGTGATATTTTCCTCGGCGGAGTCCTGCTTTCGCTGCTTTTCCTTTTCTCGTTCCCGGCATATTTCTGCTTTTCCGAGAATGTTCCGCGAGCCATCAGCCTTAATGAGCGCCTCATGAGCATCTTCTTTGTGATGGGCTTTATCATGACCTGCATCTGGTTCTGCTGGAAGAAGAAAGTCTGGGTCATGGCGGGAGTAGCGTCCTTCGGACTTCTGGCCTACATTCCCAAATGGTTCCTGCCTAAGGTCAACATGCGGATCATCCTCAACGGAAGAAGTATTGTGGATTCGATCCTTTCCATGATCCTTAACCGCATCTATGAACTGACACACGCCCCATTTACCGGGCTTCTGGGAATGGTCCCGGAGAAGACCGTGGAGAAGCTCCCGTATGTGATGCTTCCACTGGTGATCATTTCCTACATCGTCTCCCAGATCATCCGCTTCTATCACAACGCCTACGTGACGGAGAAGAAGCAGATGCACGATTTTGCCCATTACCGCAAAAATGTCGTCCGCGCGCCGAAGATGCCGGCCGGCTTTGAGAGGGAAGCTCCTTCGCCACTTGGTACGGTGGTGCTCAATGAGAAATCCGAAATCGCAAAAGAATCCTTCCCGGTGAAGACCCAGGAAAATGAACCGACGATCCAGCACAACCTTTCCGAGCAGGCTCCGGCTCCTGCAATCCCGGCAGGATCGGGCGATACGGCAGTCATTGCGCTGGCCGCTCATGCACCGACCTCGAAACCGAGCGAAGAGACACAGGTGATTGCGCTTTCCGCTCATGCACCGACATCGAAACCGGAAGAGGACGAATCGGTGATTGCCCTTTCCGCTCATGCTCCTACTTCTAAGGATGCGGAAGAAACGAAAGTCATTGCCCTTTCGGATCACGCTCCCTCCTCGGCAAAAGCACCGGATGATGTGACTTCGGTGCAGGAGAAGGAAGAGCCCGCAGAATCGGAGACGAAAAAGCCGGACGAGGGTGAGCGTACGGAGGCGGAAAAACCGGATGAAGGGGGCCCCCCGGAGGCGGAACTGGATTTCCCGGATGTGCACGGGGAGGCAGAGAAAATCGATGTTTTCGGTGACGATGATCTGCCTTGATGATAAGATAACTGACAAACGGAAAATGAACCGATAAAGAAACTGACGATCAGTAATTGATCAGAATATAAGGAGGAAAAAGATATGTCTACAAACAAGGCATTCTGGAAAACCTGGCTGGAGGGAAGATCCCATAAGGATCCGGCCGTATCGCATGCGGAGGATCCGTTGGAAGAAGGTTTGAAGGACCTTTCCTGGGCGGATGAGGAATCAAGCCGCAAGGTGAAGACGGAGGAGTCTTTCGGTGAGGAGATCGGAAACGCAACGACACACGGTGTCATGGCGGTCTTCATGCTGGGCATTCTTCCGTATGCTGCCGTACATGCGTATCTTCGCGCCAAGAGCGGACATGCCGTACTGGATACGGTAGCCATATCGATCTTCTGCATCGGGACATTCCTGATGTTTCTGATGTCCACCATTGACCATACCATGAAGCACGGATCCAAGCAGAAGGCGGTATTCAACCGTCTGGATCACATCATGATCTTCTATGCGATCGCCGGTGCATATACTCCGATCTGCCTGACGATCATCGGCGGAAGATGGGGTATCGGCCTTTGTGTGGCTCAGTGGGTCGTGGTAATTGCGGGAACCTTGAAGAGGGCGATCGCTTTTTCCAAATCGGCGGTATCCTACGTATTTTCGGCGATGCTCTATCTTCTGATGGGCTGGATGGTCGTGCTTTGCTTCCCGATACTTTACGCGCAGGCTTCGCACGTAACCTTCTGGCTGATCCTGGCCGGAGGCATCTGTTATACCACGAGTGTAGTGCTTTTCTTCATGAGGTTTAAGTTCGCGCACATGATCTTCCACCTTCTTGTGGACTTCGGCGCAATCTGCCATGTGATCGCACTGTGCTTTTTCATTTAATTAGTGAAATAGCCCGGCTTCTCCGGAAACGGGAAGAGGGAGAAATATGGAAACAGAGGAAGAAATATCAATTCGAAAGGAGTGCTTTATGAAAAAACTGAGCAGGATCCTCGCTATGATCCTTACAGGTGCACTGATACTGTCTTGTGCGGCCTGCGGGAAAGAGACGGAGGAGACAAAGAAGAAAAAGAAGAAGACAAAGAAGACGACTACGGAAGCGACGGAAACAACGGATGAGCCGACGGAGGATCCGACAACTACGTCAGAGGAGCCTACGGATACGACGACTACCGAGGATGCGACAGCAACTACTTCAGCGCAACTTCTCATCGATGTACCCGAGAAGAACTGCCCCATCGAGATCCCTACGGATGAACGGTTCCATTACACGATGAATCTGGAACTGGATCCGGATAAGCGGACCATCGGCGGTCATGTCGAGGTGGAGTTCTTCAACTACTCTGAAGACGAGTGGGATCAGCTTTGCCTTCGCGACTACTCCAGTCTTTTTATTGACGGAAAAGCAGGAGGATACAAACCCAACGTTACGCCGAACGGTGCGCTGACGGAAATTACGAACATCACGGACGGACGAGACCAGAGCTCGATCGAATACAAGCGTGAGGACGATCAGTCGGTGGTATGGTTCCCGCTTGCCACCAAGCTGGCTCCCGATGAGAAGATGACCCTCTCCTATGATTTTGTTGCTACGATTCCGACCGTTGCTGACCGTTACGGTGTGGAAAAGGGCGTATACAATGTCACGAATTTCTATCCGATCCTGGCTGTCTATACAGAGAACGGCTGGTCCCATGAAGAGTTCTACAACATGGGTGAGTGCTTCTTCTCCGATATTTCGGACTACGATGTTACCCTTAGCGTGCCGGAAGATTACACCATCCTCTCTACCGGTGTGGAAAAGAATGAAGAGGTGAAAGACGGAAAGCGTGTCTACTCGATCGATGCCCCCTGTGTCAGAGATTTCGTATTCTGCTCCTGCGACAGCTTCAAGATGGTCGAGGGAGATTACAAGGATGTTCATATCCGTGTGGTCTATAACGAGAAGAATCCGGCATCTTCCACCATGGACGAGTGCATCGAAGCCGGACTTCAGGCGTCTATCGATTCGCTGACGGCATTTGGTGCGGCATTCGGTGAGTATCCGTATGCGGAACTGGATGTTATCGTTGCACCGATCGAGGCCGGCGGTATGGAATATCCGAACCTCATCATCATTACCGATGATCCTTATATGACAAGCCCGACTCCGGGTGAGACGGTATCTTACGAGTATTTCCGTGAAGTCGTTGCTCATGAGATCGGCCACCAGTGGTTCATGGGTATCGTAGGAAGCAATTCCGCGCTGGAACCCTGGCTGGATGAGTCCTTCGCTTCTTACACGGAGATCGTTTATGACTCTTATATGGGACTTGAAGAAGATTACAATTACTTCTCCCGCGAATTCATGGATCTGTCTGATCAGAACATGGTGAAGACGCTGATGGCTTCTGATATTGTACCGATCAATCGTCCGCACTATGCTTTCATGGACGACGATGCCTATACGATGGCGGCATATTATATCGGAAAAGCCGCTCTTTTCCAGATGGAAGAGATCCTCGGGCAGGAAGTGATGTACGGTGTGGTCCGTGAGTATGTAAGAAGAAACGCCTTCACCAATTCCACGGAGTCGAAGTTCTTCGAAGTCCTCTATGAATGTGTAGGAAAGGATATTGAGGAACTGAATACACTGATCAAATCCGTCTTCATGAGTTGATCGAGGGTTTAGGGCTTTGCTTCCGGTTTTCCGGGGTAAGCTCCGATCTTTTGAATTGATCCTAAAGCCCTTGCGAAAAGATTCGCAAGGGCTTTTTTACGGCAGTTTTCCGCCATTTGGGAAAATTTCTTGCATTATCGGGGCTTGCGAATTATAATGGGGCGTGCTGATATTTTAGAAAGATATAGTAAAGGAAGGGCATGAATATGTCTAAACAGTCAGATAGGTCCGGCAAGGCAAAGACCAAAAAGCATATGAAAACTTCAAAGAAGAACAAGATCATCATTACGATCACCGTGATCGTTCTGCTTCTTGTATCCTTCGGTTACTTTGCCTACACCACCGGTCTTCCGTCCAAGATCCTGCCGGGTGCCAAGATCGTTCACACGGTAGATGGGAAGCAGAAGACGGTAAAACGTATAAGCATTGCGGAGATGGTTTATTACTATCAGCAGGCATACACCCAGTATCAGGGCGTTCTCAGTCAGGTCGAGGACATCGATTCGGTCTACAATCCGACCACCGGTCAGACCTATCGCGGTCTGCTGTGGGAGACAGCTGCCAATACGGCCCAGTCTGAGTACATGCTCTGCGAAGCCATTGAGAAGACAGGCTTTAAGCCGCTTTATACAGATGATTACGTTGAGAATCAGGTCGATCAGCTCCGTGAAATGGTTTCCTATGTTAACCAGATCCAGGGAAGCAACATGACCGCTGACCAGTATCTGCAGAATATCTATGGCCGCGGTATGACGGTACAGATCTTCAGAAAGATCATGAAGCGTCAGGCGATCATCAACGAGTTTGAAGCATATGTAAAGCAGACGACTTTCCTCCCGGATCAGGAGAAGATCCAGGCAAAGTTCAATGAAGATCCGTATGCATACACATATTGCCGTTTCCAGGTTTATTTCGTAAATGCGGACATCCCGGAGGGGGCAACCGATGAAGAGAAGCAGGCCGCTCTGGATAAGGCGATGGAGACAGCAAAGACCATCACCGACGGATGCGTCAACGATGTAGAGTTCCAGACCAAGGTAATGCTGGTCTGCCCGGATGAGTATCGTGAAAGAATGCTCAACGGTGAGGATCCGACATCCAGAAGCGATATGACGAAGGAGCAGGTAGCTTCCTTCTCCGAAGAATTTGCCGATATGTGCTTCGATCCGAATACCCAGCCGAACACCAGCATGGCTTTCTACGATAAGGACCAGACAGGCGTGTTCGCAGCGCTTTTCCAGGAGACATATCTTGATGAAGAGAACACGGTAGCTTTCCGTGTTCTCCAGCTGGACGATGACCTCCTCAAGGATATTTCCAAGACAAAGGAAGAGAAGGCTCCGTCGCATCAGAAACTGCATGCGCAGGCAGAAGGGTATAAGTCCCTGGTTACTTCCGAGGATAAGTTCATCGAACTGGTAAAGGAATATTCTACTGATAGTACAACGGCCTATAAGGGCGGTTATTACTCCGGTATCGATATCAACAACACTGACCTCTTCAAGGCAGTTCAGGTTGACGCGAACTCGGATCCCGAGTATCCGGAAGAAGATAAGCAGCTGATGGCATGGCTCTTCGATCCGACCAGAAAGCCGGGCGATATGTACATCATCGACTGCGTTGACTCGGTAAAGCTCTACTATTTCTGCGACAGCATGCCGGCTTATCTGGAGTCGATCCGTGTGAGCATGATCGCGGATAACTTCAACGCCTGGTACAACGCTTCCGTATCAGATACCTCTTACTCCACGATCGTAAACGACGGTTTGATCGATTTCTTCGCGAAATAAGAGTTGCGGTCCATCGGAAAAAAGAGTTCCGGTTCCTCTGAAAATGAGAATATCCGGTAACGAAAAGAGAGAATGAAAGACAAAACGAATTCCCAAAGCAGAGAAAAGCCTGCTTTGGGAATTTCTCATAAAATTTCTACGGAATAAAAAAATCTGTTGACACTCGACAGAAGCCGTGTTATTATTCTATACTGCGTTACAATGGGTAGGGCTATTCTACCCTTTTTGACGCAAAAGGCCGCTGATGCCTGGCATCAGGGGCTTGAGAAGTTATAGGAAGGTGCGCGGCTTTTTGTTTTGCGCACACGTAAACGAGAGTTTGCGAAGTCGTGAGGTGATGTGTAATGGTGCGTCCCATTAAGCAGGGAAGAGCAGAGAGAATGTCGTATTCTCATATCGACGAAGTCATCGAAGTCCCGGATCTTATCGAAGTTCAGAAGAATTCCTACAAGTGGTTCCTCGACGAGGGCCTTATGGAAGTACTCGACGAAGTGTCTCCGATCAAGGACTTTTCGGGTGATATGGAATTATACTTCATTGGTAAGGAATTCGATATCGAGAACCCGGCAAACACTATTGAGCAGTGTAAGGAGAAGGATTGTAACTATGCCGCTCCGCTCAAAGTGAAGGTTCGCCTTTTGAACAAGCGTACCGGCAAAGTCGAGGATCAGGATGTCTTTATCGGAGATTTCCCGATCATGACAGAACATGGTACCTTTATTATTAACGGTGCTGAGCGTGTTATCATCAGCCAGCTTGTCCGTTCTCCGGGCGCGTATTTTGACGCGATCTACGACAAGTCCGATACATATCTTTATACTTCTCAGGTCATCCCGAACCGTGGTGCCTGGCTGGAATATGAAACCGACCCGAACGGCGTGATCTATGTTCGTGTTGACCGTGCCCGTAAGTTCCCGCTGACGGTATTCCTCCGTTCTCTGGGTATTGGTACGGATGAGGAACTGATCGCTCTCTTCGGCGATGAGAAGTTCCTCAATGAGACGATTTCCAAGGACGTTTCCCACTCCCGTGAGGAAGGTTTGTCCGAGCTTTACCACAAGCTGCGTCCGGGTGAGCCGACATCTCTTGAAGGTGCGGAGTCTCTCCTTAATAACATGTTCTTCGATCCGAAGCGTTACGATCTGGCACGCGTAGGTATTTATAAGTTAAATAAGAAGCTGTCTCTGGCTGCCCGTATCAAGGGTCACAAGGCAGTATCCGATATCGTTACCGATGATGGTGAAGTCCTGCTGAAGGCCGGCTCCATCATCACATCCGACAAGGCCTGGGAGATCCAGGATGCCGGTATTAACGAAGTATTCATCTACCCGATCACTAAGATCGGTGATACCGACAAGATCTCCGATGTTCCGTTTAAGGTCATCGGTAATGCCCGTGTAGATGCGGACAAGTACATCCGTGCGAGCTTCTCCGCGAAGGACCTCAAGGGCTTTGATATCAAAGAAACACCGGTAAACGAGATGGTTCGTACGACGATCCTTCGTGAACTGATTGCGAAGGTCCGTTCTTCTGCCAAGAAGTCCGAGATCGCCGAAAAACTGATGGAAGAACTGCGTTTGCAGGTTGCCGAGCTGATGCCGAAGCACCTGATCATCGAAGATATCATCGCATCGGTCAGCTACCTCCTCGGTTTGCAGTATGGTGTCGGTTTCAAGGATAACATCGACCACCTCGGTAACCGTCGTATCCGTTCTGTTGGTGAGCTCCTGCAGAACCAGATCCGTATCGGTTTCTCCCGTATGGAAAGAAATATCCGTGAGCGCATGAATGCCGTATCTGACGAAGAGCCGGCTCATCCGAACCAGCTCGTAAATACACGTCCGGTAAGTGCGGCGGTGAAGGAGTTCTTCGGATCTTCCCAGCTTTCGCAGTTCATGGATCAGCCGAACCCGCTTGCTGAGCTGACGCATAAGCGCCGTCTTTCTGCACTGGGTCCGGGCGGTCTTTCCCGTGACCGTGCAAACTTCGAAGTACGTGACGTTCACTCCTCTCATTACGGCCGTATGTGCCCGATCGAGACGCCTGAAGGTCCGAACATCGGTCTTATCAACTCTCTGGCAACCTATGCTAAGGTCAACCACTATGGTTTCGTTGAGACCCCTTATCGTGTATTTGATAAGGAGAATGGTGTTGTTACCAAGGAAGTCGTTTATATGACAGCTGACCGCGAGGATAACTTCAATATCGCTCAGGCGAACGAGCCGATCGATGAGCAGGGACATTTCACAAGTAAGAAGGTCGTCTGCCGTCACCTCGATCAGTTCATCGAAGTCGATCCGTCTGAGGTCGACTACATGGACGTTTCGCCGAAGCAGCTGGTATCCGTTGCTACATCGCTCATTCCGTTCCTCGGAAACGACGACGCGAACCGTGCTCTCATGGGTTCCAACATGCAGCGTCAGGCTGTACCGCTCATCAAGCCGGAAGCTCCGATCATCGGTACCGGTATGGAATATCGTGCAGCGAAGGACTCCGGTGTCTGCAAGGTTGCAAAGGAAGACGGTCAGGTCACATTCGTATCTGCCGACCGTATCGTGGTTACCTCTGCAGATGGTAAGGAGCATGAGTACCGTCTGACGAAGTATCAGCGCTCCAACCAGAGCACATGCATCAACCAGCGCCCGATCGTAAGAATGGGTGAGGAAGTGAAGAAGGGCGACGTCATTGCCGACGGTCCGTCCACGGAAAACGGTGAACTTGCTCTTGGTAAAAACGTTCTCATCGGATTTATGACCTGGGAAGGTTACAACTACGAGGACGCCGTTCTCATCAATGAACGCATGGTACGTGATGATGTTTATACATCCATCCACATTGAAGAATATGAGTGTGAAGCCCGTGACACCAAACTCGGTGCCGAGGAGATCACTCGTGAGATCCCGAACGTTTCCGATGACGCGCTCAAGGAACTCGACGAGAACGGTGTAATCCGTATCGGTGCTGAGGTTCGTGCGGGTGACATCCTCGTTGGTAAGGTAACTCCGAAAGGTGAAACCGAACTGACTCCTGAGGAGCGTCTCTACAGAGCGATCTTCGGTGAGAAGATCCGTGAGGTACGTGATACTTCCGTACGTGTACCGCATGGTGAGTCCGGTATCGTCGTTGATGTGAAGACCTTCACGAAGGAAGACGAGAATGTCCTTAAGGGCAGCGTCAATAAACTGGTTCGTGTCTATATCGCCCAGAAGAGAAAGCTCTCCGTTGGTGATAAGATGGCCGGCCGTCACGGTAATAAGGGTGTTGTTTCCAGAATTCTGCCGGAAGAGGATATGCCTTTCCTGCCGGATGGTACACCGCTTGATATCGTACTCAATCCTCTCGGCGTTCCGTCCCGTATGAATATCGGTCAGCTCCTCGAGGTTCATCTCGGACGTGCTGCCCGTGCCCTCAACTGGAAGGTTGCTACACCGGTATTTGATGGCGCTAACGAGAGCGACATCATCCAGGCGTTCCAGCTTGCCGGTATTGATGAAGACGGTAAGACGATCCTCTACGACGGACGTACAGGTGAGCCTTTTGAGAACCGTATCACCGTTGGTGTTATGTACTACCTCAAGCTCCACCACCTCGTTGACGATAAGATCCACGCCCGTTCGATCGGACCTTACTCCCTCGTTACGCAGCAGCCTCTCGGTGGTAAAGCCCAGTTCGGTGGTCAGCGTTTCGGTGAGATGGAAGTTTGGGCCCTCGAGGCATACGGCGCCGCTCATACCCTGCAGGAGATCCTGACGGTGAAGTCGGATGATATTACCGGACGTACGAAGACATACGAAGCGATCATTAAGGGTCAGAGCGTACCGGAGGCCGGTATCCCTGAGTCCTTCAAGGTCCTCGTTCGTGAGCTGCAGTCATTGGCTCTGGATGTTCGTATCTACGCCGGTGACGAAGAGTGCAAACTCAAGGATTCCGCAGAGGAAGAGAATGTGCCTGAGGTCGATCAGGAGACCATGAAGAAGTTCAACCTGCAGGAAGAGGCAGAGATGAGTGCTGCCGGATTCTCTGAGGTCGGCGAAGATGGCGAACTGATCGATGAGTCCCAGGATGACCTGGAACCGAGCATGGATGACCTCGCCTCTGTTGAGAATGAAGATGATATGTAAGTCGGGAAGGAGATTGCAATTATATGTTTGAAATGAATCATTTCGAATCCATTGGTATTCGTCTGGCATCTCCTGAGACCATTAAGAGCTGGTCTCATGGTGAAGTAAAGAAACCGGAGACGATCAACTATCGTACTCTGAAGCCGGAACGCGATGGCCTTTTCTGCGAGCGTATTTTCGGGCCCCAGAAAGACTGGGAGTGCCACTGCGGTAAGTATAAGAAGATCCGTTATAAGGGAATCATCTGCGACCGCTGCGGCGTTGAAGTTACCCGTTCCAAGGTCCGCCGTGAGCGTCTCGGCCACATCGAACTGGCTGCGCCGGTTTCCCATATCTGGTATTTCCGTGGTACACCGAGCCGCATGAGCCTGCTCCTGGATGTTTCTCCGAAGCAGCTTGAAAGAGTACTGTATTTCGGTGCTTACATCGTTGTAGATCCGGGTACGACCACACTGGGTAAGTGCGAGATCATCGACGAGCCCACATATCAGGAGACCGTTGAGAAGTACGGTAAGAATGCTTTTAAGGCCATGATGGGTGCAGAAGCAGTCAAGATCCTCCTTCAGGAACTGGACATCGATGCGCTGACTGCCCAGCTTCATGAGGATTATCAGAATGCTACCGGCCAGAAGAAGGCCCGTATCATCAAGAGACTGGAAGTTCTCGAGTCCTTCAAAAAGTCCGGAAACAAGCCGGAGTGGATGATCCTGGATGTACTGCCGGTACTTCCGCCGGAACTGCGTCCTATGGTTCAGCTCGACGGTGGCCGTTTCGCGACATCTGACCTCAACGACCTCTATCGTCGTGTAATCAACAGAAATAACCGCCTCTCAAAGCTCCTGCAACTTGGTGCGCCGGAGATCATCGTTAGAAACGAGAAGAGAATGCTTCAGGAAGCAGTTGATGCCCTGATCGATAACGGCCGCCGCGGCCGTCCGGTCACCGGTGCTTCTTCCAGAGCTCTCAAGTCCCTGTCTGACATGCTCAAAGGTAAGCAGGGCCGTTTCCGTCAGAACCTTCTCGGTAAGCGTGTTGACTATTCCGGCCGTTCCGTTATCGTTGTAGGACCTGAACTGAAGATGCATCAGTGCGGTCTTCCGAAGGAAATGGCACTC
>JAFZQI010000049.1 GCA_017620475.1 Clostridiales bacterium
GAGCCAGGATCAAACTCTCAATAAAATCTTGAGAGCCTTTTGGCTCTTTGTTTACTTGTTTTTCAACTCTATGAATTGAACTTTTGGCTCGTATTTAAGTAGTAATTACTTTCTGCTCTTCTATTCAATTTTCAAGGTCCGTGGCGCCGCGCTCTTCGCGAAGCGCTTAACTATATTATCACGGGACCTAGGTACTGTCAACACATTTTTTGATAAATCTCAAAGAATTATTTTTGCACCCGCTAACGCCGCAATATCAAGCATTTTCGCACACTTCTATCTGTCCGTCAAACATTTCATTTATATTTCGAAGGAATTCTTCTGCCGAGAGATCACCCTTCCGGTAAAGTGGCCGGTGCTTTTATATATACATTAGTAATATTTGTCGTGTTCATCCGGCTGACTTTATCTCTGATCGAACTTGATTATTCATCTTGCATACTAGCACTTTATATTTTCGTGTGCTTTTCGCATATCTCGAAATGCATTTTGGGACCATGATTTATGCATATAATGCTTTTTGCATTTATGCCGTTGTCATTGTATCTTTTTCATATTAAAATACGCTTGCCAGATTTTCGAGATGGTGCTTTTTTATGTCTTTGCGCCCTTTTGGAATGAGAGTAAATTCAATGAAGAATTTTGGGAGTTGGTACGAAAATGAAGATTAAACATGGTTCCAAGGTAGCGATTATCGGCGCCGGTGCAGTCGGATCCTCGATCGCTTTTGCAATGGCGATCCAGCAGCTCTGCACAGAGCTTGTCATGATTGATGTAAATCAGGACAAAGCCAAGGGTGAGGCTCTTGATATCAGTCACGGACTTCCTTTCCTCGGTCAGATGGACATCTACGCAGGTGATTATTCTGACGTTAAGGATTGCGACCTGATCATCATCACCGCAGGTATTCCGAGAAAGCCGGGCGAGACCCGTCTCGATCTTGCTAAGAAGAATGTCGGTCTTGCCAAGAAGATCACAGAGAGCATCATGGAGTATTACACAACAGGTAACATCCTGGTGGTTTCCAATCCGGTCGATGTACTTACCTACATGATCGCGAAGTGGTCCGGTCTTCCGAGAAACAGAGTCCTCGGTTCCGGTACCGTTCTTGACAGCGCACGTTTCCGTATTCTCATCTCCCAGAAATTAGATATCGACGTACGTAATGTTCACGGATACATTATCGGTGAACATGGCGACTCCCAGCTTCCGGCCTGGAGCGCTACGAACATCGCCGGTCTTTCCATCGATGATTATTCTAAGACAACAGGTATTCCCTTTACACAGGCTGACCGTATCGAGATTGCCGAGAAGACACGCTTCTCCGGCGCAGAGGTGATCAAGCTTAAGGGTGCTACTTTCGATGGTATCGCTGTTTCTGTTTCCACGATCGCTAAGTCCCTCCTTAAGGGCGAGAACACGATCCGTACCGTCGGCAGCGTTCTTCAGGGCGAATATGGCATCCAGGATGTTGCGACAAACGTTCCGACCATCATCGGTGCTGACGGTGTCGAGAAGGTCCTAGAGCTGGATCTGGATCCTCAGGAGCTCCGCTTCCTGCAGGCTTCTGCCGAATCCGTAAAGAAGATCCTTGCCGAGGTAAGAGATCTCTGATCCCAAACGCCGGCCACTTCTGGCGCTAAGGCGTCGTGGCTGACACAGAACAGAACAATAAACCCGCAAAGCAGGAAATCAGCTTTGCGGGTTTTCTTTTTATGTCAGAGTATATGCAGGGTTTTCGCTTAGACTATCACTCTCGCGCCTTCGGAAAGAAATCAGAAGCGTACTTTCCGGATACCCATTCTCTTTCTTCTCTTGCGGTTCTTACTGACAGAGACGACCGTAAGGATGATCAGCGCCACAGCGACAAGGCCGAGCACGATCAGTACGATCATTAATACCGGATGCTCTTCAAAGAGCGAACCTTCCTCTTTCTCTACAGCCGGTGTAGGAGTTGCTGCAGTCTCAGTAGCTACTGTGGCATCCGTTTCCGACGGTTCTGTCGCATTGGGATCATCGTGTCCGGAGATGGTAACATAGGCTCTCTCCCCTGTCGGACCTTCTCCTGCAGGAGCATTATATCCGCGGTTATCTACAACATTGCCATCGATACGATGCGTCGGATCATTCGCCCAGCAACGGAGATTCGCTTCTCTGACGACAGCGGCCACATAGACCGTCTGGTGGTCTGCCAGGTCGTAAGGGATCCCGCACACACAGGTGATGATCTCGTGCCCGTTCTCATTAATGGTCAGAAGAGTCATACCGGTACCCGCGGCTTTGGTTGTTCCGGTCTTTCCTCCAAATACCTTGGCGCAATGAGCGTCTTCACCGATGATCCACGGGTCGGTCAGAAGATTGTTCGTGTTCTTCACCACTTTCCATCCGTCAAAGGAATGCTTATTGTCTGCTTTGAAGAAATGGGTCGGTGTACTGATGACCGTACAGAAATCCTCGAAATGCAATGCATAGTCAAACATCATGGACAGATCTTTGGCCGTCGTATAATGCTTCTCATGCTGCAGGCCGTTCGGATTCATGAAGTGAGAATTCGTAAGGCCGAGGTCACGGATCTTCATGTTCGCAATATAGGCAAACTGGCCTATCAGCGAAAAAGTATTCGGATCTTCCGTGGCAGGGCTCCCATCCGCCGGCGGGGTAGGTACCGGAGTCGTGGTAGGGAGTGCGCCACGTTCCGTCTTGTGGTGCTTCGCAATCTCCTCAGCCAGAACATTGGCCGCATCGTTTCCGGAAGGAAGCATCAAGCCAAAATACAATTCATTAGCTTCGATCTCCTCACCGGTCACCAGGCCCATCATGGTTGAGTTCGGTGTCGTCGCGTCCATTGCGGTCTTACTTACCGTGATGACTTCCGTCGGATCAAGATATTCCATCGCCAGCGCAAGTGTCAGGATCTTGGTCATACTGGCCGGATAGATGCGCTTGTCTTCATTCATCGCAAGCAGCACCTCTCCCGTTGTTCTGTCATAACAATAGTAAGAAGCACACTGGACCTGATCCAGGGAAGGAAGCTGCAGATCCATCTGGCCGACGCCTTTTGAGGAGCCATCGACGGCGAAAGGATCATTCGTCTCCACTGTCGCCGCACTGGTTTCCGGCTCGGCTACGATCTGCGCAGCGGTATCACTCGATCCGGCCACAGATTCGGAAGTTTCCGGATCAAATGCCAGGAGTCCCGTCTTGGGAATGCCTGCGAAAATGACTGCCAGCATGAGTATGGCGGACAGAACTACATGGTTCCTTTTTCCCGCCTTCCGGGCGGCTGTCGCACATGGTCTGTGTGTCATGATTCCGGATTCTCCTCTGTCGTTTCGTTATCGGAATTCAGCGCCTCGCCATCCGCCTCTCCTTCCGGAGATTCTTCTTCCGGCTCTTCGTGATCGACAATGGCCACATCTACGATCAGGCTGTCCTTGCTTCTCATAAGTGTTACACCCTGGGTAACGCGGGACAGGACAGGGATCTCCTTAGCCCACAGACGGATCACGATGCCGTCATTATTGATGATGAGGATATCCTTATCGTCATCTACAAGAAGTGCGCGGACCAAAGGTCCTGTCTTGTCCGTGATACGATAGGTCATCAGACCCTTACCGCCACGGGACTGAACACGATACTCTTCCATCTCGGTGCGTTTGCCGAAGCCCTTCTCAGCAACAACAAGAAGATTCCTGTTCTCGACGACAGGTGCCATCCCGATGACTTCATCACCGGCTTTGAGCGTAATACCTTTTACGCCCATGGTGTTACGGCCGGTACTTCTGACACCGTTCTCATCGAAACGGATCGACATACCCGTCTTCGTAACGAGAACGATCTCCTGCTGACCGTCTGTCATATGTACGCCGACCAGCTCGTCATCTTCACGGATATTAATGGCGATCAGACCGCTGCGGTTGATACGGGAATAATCCGTTAACGGTGTCTTCTTGACGATACCTTCTCTTGTCGCCATCGTAAGGTAGGCACCGGACTCGAAATCCTTGATCGGGATGATCGTTCTGATCTTCTCATCGGCTTCGAGCTGCAGAAGGTTAACTACTGCGGTACCCTTGGCGGAACGTCCTGCCTCCGGAACCTGATAGCCCTTCATGCGGAAGACGCGTCCTCTGTTCGTGAAGCACAGGAGGAAGTCATGGGTCGAAGATGTGATGATCTTCGTGACATAGTCCTCTTCGTGGGTAGCCAGGCCGGAAATGCCGCGGCCGCCACGATGCTGGCTTCTGTATGTGTCGATCGGGCAGCGCTTGACGTAACCAAGATGCGTCAGCGTGATAACGATCTGTTCTTCCTGGATCAGCGACTCATCATCGATCTCATCCTCATCCGGCGGACCGATCTCGGTTCTGCGGTCTTCGTAATACTTCCGCTTGATTTCCAGGATCTCATCCTTGATGACCTTCCGAAGAAGTGTCTCATCGTCGATGACGTTACGGAAATATGCAATACGCTCGTCGAGCTCTTTGGCTTCTGCCTCGAGTTTCTCTCTTTCCAGACCGGTCAGTCGGCCGAGCCGCATATCCACGATATGCTGAGCCTGCTTATCGGAGAATCCGAAACGCTCACACAGTCTCTGCTTCGCCTGATCCTCGGTTCTGCTGGAACGGATGATGGAGATGACCTCATCGATATTGTCGATAGCAATCAAAAGGCCTTCAACGATATGCTTGCGGGCCAGTGCTTTTTCCAAATCGTACTTGGTACGGCGGAGGACTACATCTTCCTGGTGGGCGATGTAATACGTGAGGGCATCCATCAGGTTGATGGTCTTCGGCTCAAGGCGTCCTTCCTTATCCGGTACAAGCGCGAGCATATTAGCACAGAATGCATCCTGGATCTGGGAGTTCTTATAGAGCTGATTGAGAACGACATTCGCATTGGCATCACGGCGAAGCTCAATGACGATACGGACTTTCTCGTTACGGTCGGACTCATCACGGATGTCGGAGATGCCTTCGATCTTCTTCTCCTTGACCAATTCGGCAATACGTTCAATAAGGCGGGCCTTGTTGACCATGTAGGGCAGGTCATGCACGATGATACGGGCACGGCCGTTGGACATTACTTCGATATCGGTATGCGCGCGGACAACGATACGGCCCTTACCGGTCCTGTATGTGTCGCTGATGCCCCGGCGTCCGAGGATCATACCGCCTGTCGGGAAGTCAGGACCTTTGATGACTGTCATCAGGTCCTCGATCGTTGCTTCCGGATTATCCAGCAGCATAACGACGCCATCGATTACCTCGCCCATATTATGCGGCGGGATATTCGTGGCCATACCTACGGCAATACCTACAGAACCATTCACCAGAAGGTTCGGGAAACGTGAAGGAAGCGCCACCGGCTCGACATCGTGCTCGTCAAAGTTCGGGCGGAAATCGACCGTACCCTTGTTGATGTCGCTCATCATTTCCATGGCGACTTTCTGCAGTCTTGCCTCCGTATAACGGTAAGCAGCCGGCGGGTCACCGTCCATGGAACCGAAGTTACCATGACCTTCAACCAGCATGTAACGCATGGAGAAATCCTGGGCCAGACGAACAAGTGCATCATATACGGATGCGTCACCGTGCGGATGGAAACGTCCGAGCACGTCACCTACGGTGGTGGCGCACTTACGGTACGGCTTATCCGGCGTAAAGCCCTGGGTGAACATGGAATACAGTATTCTTCTGTGAACCGGCTTCAAACCGTCACGGATGTCCGGCAAAGCACGGTCAGAGATAACGCTCATCGCATAGTCGATGAACGACTTTTTCATTTCTTTTTCCAGATCGACCGGGATGATCGTGGTCTGCTCAGAGCAGAAGATCGCGTCCACTTCGGCTTCCTGCTGTTTGCGCAGGTCCTTGCCCGAAAGCGGCTCGTTTGTAGAATCAGACATTCGTCTTCCTCCCTTATATACCTTAATAATACA
The DNA here is from genome assembly GCA_017620475.1 of Clostridiales bacterium. Lineage (GTDB taxonomy): Bacteria > Bacillota > Clostridia > Saccharofermentanales > Saccharofermentanaceae > Scatonaster. The sequence goes on from JAFZQI010000049.1 coordinate 5,942, forward strand.
ATTACCAATCTATTTTACCACAAGATGTCGTTTTTCGGTGGTCAAAAACAAGTTTTTTGTATAGAATGATTCGTGTATTTTTCTTTGAAAAATTGCAACGAATTGAAACCGTATCTCGTCTAATTAGTGAGGCAGAAAGAACCGTTATGGTAATGGAAGGCACAACAGAATCCGGCGGAAAGCCGATCCTCGATGTGGAAGAGCTTTTCCGGCTATATGGTAATGATGTACTTCGTATGTGCACCGTATATCTGGGCAAGCAGAGTCTGGCCGAGGATGCTTTTCAGGATGTGTTCGTGAAGATCATGACACGTGCAGATTCCTACCGCGGAGACAGTGATATCAAGTACTGGATCCTGTCCATCGCCAGAAACGTGTGTCTGGATTATCTGAAGTCCTCCTACATGAAACGGACGAGTTTTCTGGGAGATCTTCTGGATAAGACAAAGCCGCAAAGCGAAGAGAAGAAACGGATCAAACCGCTTCCGGGTAACCCCGTTGAAGACCGGCTGATCGATGCGCTGGATGACAGCAATCCCCTTCTTACCGCGGTACAGGCGCTGCCTTCAAAATACAAGGATGTGATCCTGCTTCGTTTCTATTTTGATATGGATAACGAAGCCATCGCCAAACAGCTCGGCATCACGGAAAGCACGGTAAGAAGCCGTCTGATGCGGGCCCGGGCGAAACTAAAAGACTGGGGAAAGGGGAAAGAAGATGTTTGGTGACGATTTTAAGAAAAGCTTAGAACCGATCAAGACCTCCGATGAACTTCTGGAAAAGACCAGAAAGGCCATCGAACAGGCGCGTCTTGAAAAGGCTTCTGAATCTCTTACGGCATCTTCCCGTCCTGTTCGCCGCCGTTCTCAGATGTCCTATTTTCTCATGGCAGCCGTTCCGATCGCTTGTGTGATCCTTATTATGGGCGGAGTGTTCTTCCTTCTGCCGAAAATGAGCAAATCGAAAAAGTCCGATACCAAGAGCAAGGCGGACGGTGGAAAGCGTTATGCAAAGCAGGAAGCGGCAGTGGCAGCAGATTTGGATCTTGCCGTGGAAAATGTAGTAGGAGTGGATAACTATATCTCAAATGAGCTTTCTGAAGATTCTCCGGATACGCAGAAGGATTCCGTTGACGCGCGGGAGAATGGCGGGGATGCCGAATCTGAAAGAGCCGTCTATGATGAGACCACAGCCGGTCTTCCCGCTGAAGCCTCTTCCGACAAGTTCAGCAGCAATCTATTTGCTCAGGCCGGAGATTATACGATCTGCATTTCATCTGACAAGCAGTCTCTCCTGCTTATGGTCTCCTCCGAATCTAAAAACCTCCTTCCTTCCGGAAAGGATCAGAATGACGACTCGATTCCGGTTATCTCCCATATCACCGGATCCTATCCCGAAGGCGAGAACGATCTTGAGATCATCGGTGTAGATTACGACGAAGCCCTTCAGCGCGTTTATATCACGGTGTCCAATTTCCCGAGCGGAAATCCGCATGGTGAATACATCCTTCTGTCATGGGAATTTAAAGACGGAGAGTTCATCGGCAACGAACCGAAGATCGAATACATCGAGGAATTTGACAGATAAATCAGAATACCTTATCCACAATGAATACCCACAAGGGAAGCGTACAAACCGATAAAGCCGTAGTCAGAAATACACTCTGCGCGGCTTTTATTGAGTCTGATCCGACATTCATGGCAATGATCGTTGTCGAAGCTGCCGCAGGAAGCGCACAATAAATGACACACATCTTCACAAGTATCGGATCCGGAGAAATAAAGCGCGTCAGAATAAACATAAGTCCGAGGGCTATGGCCGGAGCTGCAAGCAGGCGCAGCGCTGTCAGATGCCAAATGCGTCCGTTCTTTATTGCTTCACGTATCGGCACTTCCGCAAGTCTCATTCCACAAAGAGCCATGCCCATAGGGGTAACAACCGCCGCAATTGCAGAAATACTGTTCATCACCGGGGAAGGAAGCGGACCGGGAAGGAAACTCAGTGCAAAGCCGATCGGGATCGCCAGCACAGGCGCGGAAAGAAGGACTTTACGGATCTCTTTTCCCACCTTTACATTTGCGGAAGGAGACGTCGCATCAGGCGAAGTACCCGGGTTGGATGAGACATCTTCCGCAGCACGCTTCGCCGTTGCCAGGATCAGAGGGGATACCACATAGAAAAGGATCCGTACCGGAATCGTATAGGCGGCAATATAGAGACTGCCCTTCTCCCCGTACAGCGCTTCGATGATCGGGAACGCCATAAAGGTAAAGTTCACAAACATCAGATCGACGGTCGTGATCTTGGCCATATCATCTTTCTTACGAAGGAACATATTAAATCCACTTCCGAAAAGGAACATGACGCCGATCGTACCCAGACTGATCAGGATCAGCATGCCCATCTCTCCGATATTGGAAAGATCGGCAGACATCATGGCCTTTAAGACAACGCAGGTAAATCCGAAGTGATACAGGAAATTGCCCAGCGATTGGGGAAACTTCTCATCGACCAGATGGATCTTTCTTGCGAAGAATCCGACGCCCATCAGAAGCGTCATTTGAATAGCCAGATATACTGCAGTCATAGGATCGGCTCCTTGTCAGGTTTGCCCTGGCCTCTTGGGTAACGGGCCGGGGTCGGACGGATCTTCCGGATCACCAGGATCGTTCTTTGCATGTCCGTACCGGGAAGCACAAACTGATGCATGTCTTCGATCGTACCGCCCAGCGTCACGATGGCTTTAGACGCCTGCTCGATCTCCTCTTCCGCATGGCCTTTCATCGCCAGGAAAATGCCTCCCACCTTTACATAAGGGAGGCAGTACTCGCAAAGTGTCGGAAGTGACGCAACCGCACGGGCCGTGGCAATATCAAACTTCTCCCTGTACTGTTTGGTTTTCGCTGCTTCTTCCGCACGGCTGTGGATCGCCGTGATTCCCTGAAGATGAAGAGCTTCGCATACCGCATCCAGGAAAGTAACACGTTTCTTGAGTGAATCCAGGAGCGTCACCTGAAGTTCCGGCATGGACACCTTAAGCGGAATACCCGGAAAACCTGCACCGGTTCCCACATCGATCAGTGTCAGATCTTTCCTGCCCAGTTTTCTTTCTTCGTCCTCGATATGAGCCACAAGTGTCAGCGAGTCGATAAAATGACGGATCGCAATACCCTGGTCATCGACGATATTGGTCAGGTTCATCTTCTCGTTCCACTTCCGAAGCATAGCGGCATAGATCTGAAATGCCTTTATACTCTCTGCCGAAAGCGGCACGGAGATATCCCGGCTTCCTGAAGTCAAAAAAGGCGATATCTCACCGGCACGGCTGATATCCTCCTCGCTCGTGATGATCGGTTCGTGTTTGGGCGGTTCCGCAGAAACGGATCCCTGACCGTTTTTGCCGGCCGGCTCTCCCATATTCCCATTGCGGAGCCTCTTCTTTTCTTCCGAAGAGAGCTTCCTGCCTTCACCCGGTTTGATCTTCTTACTTCTATCCATCACTCTTCCCTTTTCTCCCGTTCTTCCCGCTTCTTTGCATCCAGATATACGAGCAACACCGCGATATCTGCCGGAGAAACACCGGATATACGGGATGCCTGTCCCAGGGACATCGGTTTTCTTTGCATCAGCTTACTTCTGGCTTCAAGTCTTAATCCCGTAATGCTGTCATAGGGAATATCCGGAGACAGTTTTTTATTCTCAAGCGCGGCAAATTTCCGGATACGTTCCTCTTCCAATGCAAGATACCCTTCGTACTTGATATCCACTTCAACGGCAAAAATCACGTCCTCCGTAAGTTCCGGGCGTTTGGTATCTACCGGACCAAGGTCACGGTAATGGATCTCCGGGCGCTTGATCAATTCAGCCAGGGAAATACCGGACTGGGTCAGCGTACTTCCGCAGCGGTTCAATATCTCGTGAAGCATCGGGCTCGGCGGAAGGAATGTCGAACGAAGACGTTCCTTCTCGGTTTCTATGGAAGTTCTTTTCGCTACAAAAGAACTGTATCTTGTTTCGTCGATAAGCCCGATCTCATGACCGATATCCGTAAGACGCATATCGGCATTATCCTGTCTTAGGAAGATGCGGTATTCGGCACGGGAGGTCATCATGCGGTACGGCTCGTGCGTTCCCTTGGTCACAAGATCATCGATCAGCACGCCGATATAGGCCTGCGAACGATCCAGAATGACCGGGTCTTTTCCCAGGATCTTCATGGCGGCATTGATACCGGCCATCAGTCCCTGCGCCGCAGCCTCCTCGTATCCGGAAGAACCATTGACCTGGCCTGCGGTAAATAACCCTTCCAGGCAGGTCGACTCCAGCGAAAGGTCCGCCGTGGTCGGATCGATACAATCATATTCGATTGCATAAGCGGCACGCTGGACATGGGCTTGAGAAAGGCCTGGAAGCGAGTGGACCATTCTGACCTGCACATCCTCCGGAAGGCTCGTGCTGAAACCCTGCAGGTACAGTTCCTCCGTATTGTCCCCCATCGGCTCGACAAAGATCTGATGGCGGCTCTTATCCGGAAACCTCATGAATTTATCTTCGATCGACGGGCAGTATCTCGGCCCTGTCCCTTCGATAACTCCGCTATATAGCGGAGATCTGTCCATATTCTCGGTAATTACGGTGCGTGTCTCCGGAGTGGTCCATACGGAATAACACGGAACCTGATTTTCTCTCGGTTTTACCCCGTTCATCTCGTTTTTATATGAAAACGGCGGCATATCCGGCTCCCCAGGCTGGATCTCCATCACGGAAGTGTCTACGGTCCTGGCGTTGACACGCACAGGCGTTCCCGTCTTGAAACGCTGCATCGTGATGCCCGCTTCCTCCATACTCCGGGAAAGGCCTACGGATCGGGAAAGGCCGTCCGGCCCGCTTTCCACGATCACTTCACCGCGGATGGTGCGGGATTCCATATACGTACCGGAGCAGACCACTGCGGTCTTGACGTGATAGCAGGCACCGCTTCGGGTACGGATACCGTTCAGGATCTTCCTGCCGTCCTTTTCTTCCCAGAAAAGTTCTACAGCTTCCCCCTGAACCAGGGAGATATGCTCTTCTTTTTCGATCCGCTCCTTCATGCGGCGGCTATAGGAAGCCCGGTCCATCTGGGCGCGCGGAGAGAATACCGCCGGCCCCTTGGAACGGTTCAGCATCCTGGTCTGGATCGCGGAGAGGTCTGCCATCTCCCCCATGATACCGCCCAGAGCATCAATTTCCCTAACAAGCTGTCCTTTTGCCGTACCGCCTATACTGGGGTTACAAGGAAGGTTCGCCAGCTGGTCGAGGTGCAATGTCAGAAGAAGGGTCGAAAGGCCTAAATGCGCGCAGGCAAAAGCAGCTTCACATCCGGCGTGTCCGGCTCCGATCACCGCCACGTCATACGTACCTGCCTCATACCAGAACGCATTGTCTTTCAATTGTTCCCAGCTTCCCATGCTTCTTTATATCTCCTTATTTTCCCACGCAGAAACGCGAGAAGATCGTATCCACAAGTGTATCACTCACCGTTTTACCAGTGATCTCGCCCACATCCTCGAGTGCTGCGCGAAGAAGCAGCGCGGGACCTTCGAGAGGTTCACCGGCACGAAGTGCGGCAATACCCTTTTCGACTTTATCTAAAGCCGAAGATAAGACTTCAAAATGTCTTCTATTCGTCAAGAGAAGTTCTGCCGAAGAAGATGCACCCATCTCGTCATATGTTTTCCTTATGAACTCTTCGATCCCGGAAAGTCCTTCGCCGGTCGTGGAAGAAAGGCTTCCACAGAGATCCGGAGTTCTGGAATATCCCTTTTCCGCAATCAGGGACCTGACCTTCACTTCCTGTTTTTTGACCGTTTCTTCATCGGATGTATCCGACTTGCTGATCAAAAGAGCGATCTTCGTTTCTTTCGGAAGATTCAAGATCGGATCGATCAGCTCGGTGATCGTCTTCTCCTGCTCATCCGTTGAAACGAGCCAGAGAACAATATCAGCTTCGGTGATCGCCGCAGTTGCCCGGTCGACTCCGATGGCTTCGACGACATCATCTGTCTTTCTAATTCCTGCCGTGTCGATCAGTTTGACCGGGATGCCCCGGATACTCGTAACGACCTCCAGCGTATCTCTTGTCGTTCCCGGCACATCCGTAACGATTGCTCTGTCATAGCCGCTGAGGCAATTAAGAAGTGAGGACTTCCCGCTGTTCGGGATGCCGCAGATAACGATCTTCATTCTCTCGGAAAGGATCCTTCCCTGTCTGTACGAATCAGCCAAACTCTTAAGCTTCGCGTAGACGGATTTTTCCAGTTCCTCCGCATAATAGGTCTTGGTCTCGTTATCATCCTCTTCTTCAATTTCATCGATATACATCTCGAAAAGCGCCAGCTGCAGATACAGCACCGTGGAAATGTTCTCGGCCTGCTGCTTCAGAGATCCGGAAAGCTGGGATTCAGCCGCCCGCAGGGCAAGCTCCGAGTCAGCAGCGATGACATCCATAACCGCTTCCGCCTGGGAAAGATCCAGTTTACCTGCCAGAAAAGCTCTCTTTGTGAATTCACCGGGGCCGGCCATCCTGGCGCCGTTTTCCATCAAAACGCGAAGGATCTCCTGCCGGACGGTCAAACCGCCATGGCAAGAGATCTCCACAGATTCTTCACCGGTATAAGAGTGAGGTGCACAAAAACGAGTCACCATCACTTCATCGATCATCTCATTGGTAGAGGGATCAATCAGAACACCATACGCCACCGTATAGCCGGCCATCTCCGATACTGTACGGGCATCTCCGGCTGCGCGGCGAATGTGAAATACCTTATCGGCAACCGCAGCCGAACCATCTCCGGCCATGCGGATCACAGCGATCCCGCTCACTCCGGGCGGCGTGGCACATGCACAATAGGGCTTTTCCAACAAAGATCGCCTCCCTAAAGAAAAGGATATCAGCCTTCCAAAGTCACTACGACCTTACGGTTCGGCTCTTCTCCTTCACTATGTGTGGTTACACCGTCAACACCCTGAAGTTCAGCGTGCACAATACGGCGCTCAGCAGGATTCATCGGTTCCAATACATAGGGGCGCTTGTTGCGAAGTACCTGACGGGCTGCCTTATGAGCCATATTCACGAGTACTTCTTCTCTGTGCTTACGATATCCGCCGATATCCAGAACGACACGAAGTCTCTCTTCGCTGTGACGGTTAGCTACCAGATTGGTAAGATACGAGATCGAATCCAGAGTCTCACCGTGACGTCCGATTGCGGCACCGCAATCCTGACCGTTGACTGTGATATAGATCACATCTTCCTCACGATAGGAATCCAGTTTGCCGTGAATACCGATACCGGAGAGAACTTCCGCTACGAAGGAAACCGCTGCATCTTCTGCTTCGCTGGCCTCATCGCCCTCGAAAGACTCGTCGTCGCCGTAATACACGTCGCCATCTTCCTCTTCTTCGTCAGCAACTTCTGCGGTCACACGGACCGTAGCTTCTTTCTTTCCGAGTCCCAGGAAACCCTTATCCTCTTCCAGAACTTCCACCTGGGCCTGATCTTTGTCCACACCCAGTTCCTGCAAAGCCAGTTCGATTGCTTCCTCTACAGTCTTTGCGGTTTTGGTTACTGTCTTTTCCATGCCTCTATGCCTCCTTGCCGCACGCCTTTTCCGCGCACGTTATTATTTCTTCTTCTTGCCCGATCCGGCTGTGGCCGAAGCCAGTTCCGGTTTCTTCTTAAAAGCCAGTTTCTTCTGCTCTTCCAGCTCTTTCTTGCGCTCCTCGTAAGGCTTACTGAACATGTGATATGTCAGGACCTGCTGGATCATACCCATCAGGTTACCCACGATCCAGTAGAATCCGAAAGCCGCCGGCATCCAGAATGTCGTGATCAGCATGATCGCCGGCATAGCGATGTTCATGATCTTCGTGGTACGGGCTGCCGGATCGTCCGGCTGATTGTTTGCAGGATTATTCTTCGCTCTCTTCTTCTCTTCCTTCTTCTTCTTAGCCTCCGGCTTAGTCGCGGAGATCAGCATATTCTGAAGGACCGTCGTCAAAAGAACGAGAAGCGGGATAATAAGAAGCGGCACATAAACCGAAGGTTCTTTGGCGATCTTTGCCGGGTTCCAGGAGGGAGTCTGGCCCAGATCCAGACCCAGGAACTTCATATCCGGGATCTGCTGCAGCTTAATGAGGCCCTTGCTGACCACTTCACTCATGGCTTTACCGTCCGAATGCAGACGGTTGATTACGGAAATATTGTCTGCCACAGCCGACTTGATCCCCAGAAGTTCACCGATCTGGGAAATATTGCTCTTGCTGACACCGGTGATGTACTGCAGCGGGCAGCGAACAATATAATAAGTCGGGATCAGGAAAAAGATCGGCAGAAACGGAGTGATACATCCGGAGAAAGAGGAAATACCATTCTCTGCAAAAAGTTTCTGCAGTTCTTCCTCCTGCTTCTTCTTATCGTCGGGATACTTTCTCTTGATAGCCATCTGCTTGTCGCTTAAGGTCTGCTGCTTCATCATAGCCTTAGCCGAGCGGACATTAAGCGGAACGGTAACACCACGGACAATAATCGTCATAAAAATGATTGCGAGACCGTAATTTCCGAAGAATTCATAAAGGATACCCGTCAGCCATCCGAAAAGAGTTGCAATCGGCCCAAAGATCGCATCAAAGATGCTGAGCCGTACTAGTACCGATAAATACATGTATTACTCCTACTATCTACTTAAGGGGGTCATAACCGCCCTTACAAAAAGGATTACACCGAAGGATCCTGCACAAGCCTTTAAAAGAACCACGAAGGAAGCCGTATTTCTCAATCGCTTCCAGTGTATACTGTGAACAGGTCGGCGTGAAACGGCAATGGCCGATATGATCTGGGCCATGCGAACTCTGATAGAGCTTGATCAGTTTCACCGCAAGATTCTTCATATTCCTTCTCCGGAATCCAGTAATCCCAGTTTCGAAAGATGTCTTCCCATCTCCTTGACCACTTCCTGATAAGTGGGAAGATCCTCCCCGGTCTTCATCAGGAAAATAACATCATAACCTGCAGGTACGCTTTTTTCGTACACCGAGAAAGCCGCCCGTAACAAACGCTTGGCACGATTGCGGACAACTGCCGTCCGCCGCCCGTGCCCATTAGTAAAGCCCACGCGTAGAAGATCAGGTGGGATCGGTGTGAGATTGTGTTTGAGATGTGGACTTCTCTTGAAGCAATGTACGCTCAGATACCGTCCTGTGGCAAATGTTCCCCTCTTATATACTCTGGAGAACTCATAATTCCATCGCAAAGTCTGCGTCGTCTTCAGCATGCCACCACAACCAATTCGGCTTCCTAAAAAAAGGACCACGCGGGTGATCCTTATACAGTAAGACTCTTTCTGCCCTTCAGTCTTCTTCTCTTTAGTACATCGCGGCCTGTAGCCGTCTTCATTCTGGCACGGAAACCGTGTACCTTAGATCTCTGTCTCTTCTTAGGCTGATATGTCATCTTCATATGGATCTACCTCCAAAAAATGTTTCTTATTCCTTCGCTTCAAAAGTATCATCGGCACGACCTGCCGATACGAATAGCGATAGAATTATACTAGGTATCTTTAGTAAAGTCAAGCCGAACGGACGAAGATCACAAGCTCGTCTTCGCATCGTGCATACTCCTCGTAGCCCCGGCTTTTGAGTATCTCGCAGGAACGCACCTGCCGGTCCTCCCGAAGGTCCAAAACAAAGAAATCCGTTTCCTCAACCTTAAGCTGCATCACGACGTTCCCGGAAACCACGAAACTTTCGTCCATCAGTGCATAGATTTCCTCCCTGCGGGCCAGATGCGGCAGGTATTTGTCCGCGCTGGTAACGGAAGCATCCGCGGGGATCTTCTCAAGACAGTCTTCGATCTGCTGATACTTCGCTTTATTCTTCGTGTACCGCTCATAGGTCGAAAGATTCGGGGAGATCAGGGAGATCGCCGTAATGACGGATACCACGCCGGCGGCTACGGTGATCAGGTTCCGTTTCTCCTTGTCCAGATCACTCAGATTGATCAGGGCAAGGTAGATAAGCAGCGTTGCGGTTCCGAATGCGTAATGATATTGGATCTGTGATGCATAGGTGTATGCCGAACCGATCAGGAGATTGAAAGTACAGAAAGGCACCATCAGAAAGAGCCGGTGGATCTTCCTGGTGACAAACGGAAGAAACAGAAGCGGGATCATCATCTCCAGGAAAATCACGAACGCATTCTTCTCGCTGACAAAAAGGTCCAGCGCATGTCCCGGATTCAAAAGAATGTTCCGAAGAACTTCCGTAGCACTCTGATTCTTGTCGATCATCATCGTATGCATTCTTGATGACATGATCATCTCCCCGTCGCCGCTTCTTGCCAGCAAAGCACCGGCAACGAGAAAATACAGCAGTGCCGCACATCCTGTTATCCACGCTTTCCTTCTGTCATTTCCCTTCTCCTCGAAAGCAAGATACAGGCATACGCACATGACAAACAGTGTCGCATCTTCTTTGACGATACAGATCAGGGCACTCATCACATAGAAAAGGATGTTCTTTTTCGTTTCCGAAGCATAGAGGAGCCACAAGAGAAGCGGCGGCAGAAAGGCATTCTCGTGGAAGTGAAAATAACAGGGCGACAGGATCCCCAACGAGAAAAGGTAGAGCATACAGCTGCAAAAAAGTGCCGTCCCGGCAAACCCGCGCTTCTTCGAAATCAGATAGACGGGGATCACGCCGCTGACTACGATCAGAGCCTGTAACACGATCAGCGTCTCCGCTCCCGGAACAAGGGCATAAAACGGCAGAAGAAGATAAAGGATGAACGAGCTGTGCACGCGGAAATGAGAAAGGGCATACCCTCTTTCGCATGTTGTGACCGCCCTGAATCCGTGTGACATGTTATAGTACATCTGCTCGAAGATCCCCATATCGAAGGTAGAGGTGCCGTAAGTACGGTGGATCGCTAGCGCGGTTTGGCAAATGAAAAGGAACACCGCTATGGAAGCCGCTGCGACCAGTGAAGCAGTGACGTACGGCCGGGCTTCCGAAAGGAGCCTTTTCCCGGAAAGACGCGATCCGCCATATACTACAAACACCATGGCAAAAAGACCGAGTATCACACTTAAGCGGAAATCATCCGCACGCCAGACAAGAATGCAGGAAAAGAACATGGCCCCGATGATAAGAATAGCAGGATCAAGAACCTCTCCCAGTGCTTTTCGCAAAGGAGAAAGGAAATAATAAAGAAGCGTGACCTCCGCAAACAGCAGAAGGAAAACGATCACCACGAGCGGGAAAGGAAAAAGGAGAATATAGTCTTTCCAGTTGTTTCGCGCCGAGATGCCTCTTGATGCCGCCCACAGGATCATGACATCGGAAAGCAGAAAATATACTCCCAGAAGGCGCATGAAAAGAAACTGCGGAAAGCCGCACCGATGAAGAAAAGAAGGTCTGTTTGAGGCCGCAGGTGTATCCATCTTCCGTCCTTTCACAGAAGACCGTCACCAGATCGAGCTGTGCATCTGAACGATCCTGCCGTTCTTGATATACACACGCGGGATACGTTTCCCGACAAGGCAGGTCACTTCGTAATTGATGGTATCCAGAAGATCCGAGATCTCCTCGACGGGGATCTCCGCAACCGTTCCGCGGGATTTCTGCTTGCCGAAAAGAACTACCTCGTCACCGACCTTAGGCTTCTCCTCGAAATCCGAAACATCCACCATACACATGTCCATGCAGATGTTTCCTACGACCGGCGCACGATGTCCGTTGATCAGGACTTCCGCCCGGTTGGAAAGGCGACGCAGATATCCGTCGGCATATCCAATGGCGATCGTTGCGATCGTGCTGGGCTTCTCCGTCTTAAAATGTCTGCCGTAACTGATCGTTTCCCCCGCCGGGATCTCTTTAACATGTACGACGCTGGACTTCAGCGTCATGGCGGGTTTCACCTCAAAATCCGTATACGGCGCAGGACAGCCCTGAGGCATCATGCCGTAAACGATCAGTCCGGCACGCACCATGTCCATATGCATATTCGGAAAACGCAGAATACCCGCGCTGTTGCAGATATGTTTCGTCGGGATCGTGAGGCCTCTTTTCTCCAGCTCCTCAACCATCTTCATGAAGCAGTTGAACTGTTTCATGGTGTATTCATCATCGTCCGTATCCGACATGGCAAAGTGGGAGAACATGCCTTCGATCTCGATCCCCGGGAGTTCCGAGATCGCCAGGATCGCTTCCACGGAGGACTCGCCCTCCAGGAAACCCAGACGGTTCATACCGGTATCGTACTTGATGTGGATCCTCGCCGTTCTTTCCAGGATCACGGCCTTTTTGGAGATCGCCTTAGCATATTCAAGAGAGTACACGGCCTGTTCGATATCATTTTCGATCAGCTGCGAAATACGTCTGGGATCCGTATGTCCCAGAATGAGGATCGGCGCCGTGATTCCGTTATCGCGAAGCTCGATAGCCTCATCCAGCATCGACACCGCCAGTTTGTCCGCCCCGTTTTCCAGAAGGACTCTGGCTGTTTCTACGGCTCCATGCCCGTATGCATCCGCCTTTACGACCGCCATGATCTTCGATGATCTCTTGGTCACCCGCCGGATCTCCTTCATATTCTCCGCTAATACATCCAAATCGATTTCCGCCCAGGAGCGGTTCGGAAACTTATCCATCATTTTCCATTCCTTCTTCCCACTTCAGCATCTTGAAGCATCTATCGTAATATTCCCAAAGCATGGTCGGAAGCATCGCGCGTTTCCCGTGCTCGCCGCTGCAGAGCCTGCCGGCAAGGCTATGGATGCGGACCGCGCAAACGCTTGCATCCTCTTCCCTCATGCCTTGCGCCAGAAGACCGCTAAGAAGTCCGGCCAGTACGTCGCCGGAGCCTCCCTTGGCCAATCCGGAATTACTCACAGGATTACTATACCACTTCCCATCCGGAGTAAATATGTTCGTTTCGTTACTTTTGAGAACGAGGATCACGCCTTTTTCCTCGGCAAAAGCACCGGCTGCCTTCATGTTTTGCATACTTGTGCCGCCGGTCCTCGAATACGAAGAGCAAAGACTCGCAAATTCACCGAGATGGGGAGTAAGAACAGCCGGAGCCATTCCTTTTTCCTTCCTGTTTTTGATCTCCTGCATCAACTCGGGATCTCTCGAAAGAAGTGCCAGTGCCCCTGCATCCAGAACCAGGTGGCAGGCATGCTGCGCAAGTGTCAGGACCGCGATACGAAGGTCCTGGCGATCCGGCGGAATCCCCGGGCCGATCAGGCATGCATCTTTCCCCTCGATGATCTCCGTAAGCCATTTCTGTCCTACCGTCTTCGACTCCATCCGCATCAGCGGAGATTTCGGCGCATTTCCGAAGCCGGACGGGATCGGGATCCCCAGAGCCTCCGGGCAGCGGATCACCAAAGCGGGCAAAAGAGGCTCCTCCGTGGCGGCATAGACCAGGCCGGCGCCGCTTCGGAGAGCGGAAGAGACTGCCATGACCGCGGCGCCACCCATGCCTACGCTTCCCGCGTAGATGAGCGCGCGCCCGAACATGCCTTTATGTCCCGAGGAAGGACGGACCGGACAAAGGTCCTCAACCATCTTGTCTGTTATGACGATCGGTGCAGAGATCATATCTCACCTCGCAAAGTCAAAAGCTCAGTGCCCGGGCACTTCGCTGATCGTGGAGATATCGAAAGGCGTCTCCTGGTAAACGTAATAGTTCAGCCAGTTCATAAACAGCAGCGTCGAGCTGGATCTCCACTTCATATGCGGTTCCTTGGTCGGATCATCGTTCGGGAAATAATTCTTCGGAACTTCGATCGGAAGGCCCTTGTTCAGGTCGCGGAAATACTCATCTCGTAAGGTATTGACGTCATACTCGGAGTGTCCGGTAATGAAGATCTGTCTTCCGGAAAGATCGGAAACCGCGTATACTCCGCTCTCTTCAGATTCAGAGAGGATACGCAGATTCGGATGGCGCTCGATATCGGCCTTGCGGACTTCCGTATGTCGGGAATGCGGCACGTAGAAATAGTCGTCAAATCCCCGGAAGAGCTTGACCGGCTTGGTATAGGTCATGCTGTGTTCGAAGACTCCGAACATCTTCTTGTCGAGATTATACTTCGGTATCCCGTAGTGATGGTAAAGCCCGGCCTGTGCCCCCCAGCAGATGTGAAGGGTACTATAGACATGGGTCTTGCTCCAGTCCATGATCTCACACAGTTCTTTCCAATACGCGACATCTTCAAACTCCATCAGTTCGACCGGCGCGCCGGTGATGATCATGCCGTCATAGAAGCGGTCCTTGACCGCATCGAAAGTCTCGTAGAACTTCACGAGATGCTCGGTCGCCGTGTGCTTCGGATGGTAAGATGCGGTATAAAGCAGATCGATGTTGACCTGAAGCGGAGAGTTACTCAGTGCTCTCAGAAGCTGTGTCTCGGTCGCGATCTTATTAGGCATCAGGTTCAATATCAGAAGATGAAGCGGACGGATATCCTGCGTATAGGCGCGGTCCTCCGTCATGACAAAAATGCGCTCCTTCTCCAGGATCCCCGTAGCCGGGAGGTTATTCGGAATACGTATCGGCATCGCTATCCCTCCCCTCAAAGACACAGGAACTCGTTCAGGATCGAGGTCTTCGGTACGAATTTCTCTTTTGCCTGAGGGATCTGGGCAAGCCAGGACTGCAGCATCCGGGCTTTAGCGACGGCTTTCTCGATATTGGCGAAGTCTTTCTTGACGTTGCTTCTTTCCATGAAGACGGACGGCGCCAGAAGTCCCTGTTCATAGGCAGCCAACGCTTCCTGGATATCCCGGCTTGCCAGAGCCGCGATCACCAGCGGTTCATAGGCCAGGAAGGAATTGACGTGATAGTCCGCTTTCGTAAGATAGTCGCGGTAATACTCCTGTTCCGAGTTATGGATCATCGGCCAGTAGTCAATGGTCGTAAGCGCATGGGCACCACGGTGACGGACATCACGCACGATCCTGCGGAGCATGCGCAGATCGTCGCTGTCCAGGAGTCTTCTGTCCTGCATGACCGAAGCATAAGGCATAATGAATATGCCCAGATACTGTTCTTTGTCGAAACTGCCCGTAGTCTCATCACAAAGGCCATGAAGGCCTTCTACGACCACGATACCGTCTTTCCCGATAGAAAGCGGCGGCTTCTTGGATTCGACTCTCTGACGGATCATGAAATCAAATGTCGGCGGGACCACTTCATCTCCGCTGACCAGTCTTGCCAGGTCCATGCTCGCAAGACGCATATCCAGCGTCTCCACGCTCTCAAAGTCCGGACGCCCTTCGTCATCAAAGGATAACGCCTGCAGATTGTAATAATCATCCAAAGAGAGGCGGATCGCTTTCTTCCCTCTCATGCTCAGTTGGGAAACCAGTCTGTCGGTAAAAGTAGTCTTGCCGGAAGAGGTGGGACCGGAAACGAAGACCACCTTGACCTTCGGATGTTCCACAACATCCTGAGCGATCTCCGCCGTCTGTCTTACGAAACGCGCTTCGGCTTTGCTGATGAAGTCCGGAAGTCCGAACACACCCAGCATATCTTCCAGATCATCGATCGATACTCGGATTTTATCTTGTAAATTGGCCATTTCTATTCACCCCGTATTACTTGTCGGTATAGTCCTGGAGTACCAGCATACTGACGACCTTGTCGTACCAGTACTGCAGGAAACGTGCGACACAGAATACGATCCCCGGGATCAACACTGCAGAAAGCAGGATAATCACCACAACCACGACTACATATACGCCGCCGGAAATGACACCCAGCACCGTGGCAAAAGTACCTGCCGTGTCTACATATTTCTCCGTGAAACGTTCCAGTGTCTTGTTCAGATAGGATATGAAAAAATCCTTCAGATCTCCAAAGGAGACGGACAGCTTGGGTCTGGCCCAGGCTGTAATAAGTAACGTAAGCGCCCCATACTTCACAAGCTGGGCCGCGAGAACCGGTATCTTGCCCCACAAGGGCATTCGATAGTAAGAGAAACAAAGCGCAGGACAAAAGAAAAACAGCACCACGAATATGATGACCTTGGGAAGGAAGGATCCCGTGATCAGGTTATTCATGCCGCCGGTAAGATAGTTGTAGATCACCAGAACATCAACGAAAATGCCGTAAAGGAGGAATAGCGACAGATGTCTGCGATTCTCAAAATCCGTATCGCTCCACAAACGGCCAAGCAAAAGTCCTTCCAGATAATCCACGGTCTTTGTCCTTTCAAACAATATCCCTATTATTGTACCAAAAAACAAACGATCCGTCATCAGAAGATGAAGGATCAGTCAGGTAAAAGCAATTATGGAAAAGGACTGTGAATCAGCGGAGGCGGAAAGATGTCTTTGCAATCTCCTCGATCAGCATACGGTAAGCGCTCCACTGCTTCGGGAAGCTGCTGATACCGCAGGCTTTCAGCGTCTCGCCATCGGAGAATCGGATCACTACCGACCAGTCCTGCGGGAAGGATCCCGTCATAGATCCCATCAGATGCCCGATGCCCTTGGCATAATCTGTCGCCCAGTTGAGAAGCTCGGTGGCGGGAAGTTTCTGGCGGATGTAGGAAACTCTTTCGGGAGAAAGTGCTCGGACAAAATCGTTATTCCACATGTGCGTATCCTTCCACGCAATACGTCCTGCCTCAAGATCGATAGACGCTTTCAAACTGCCTCTCCGATAACCGGAAAGTTCCGTCTCGATAGAAACTATGTCATTGTAATCATGTTTCTTCATACTCATCGATAACGCCTCGTTCATCCAGATCACATCGTTCGCCGTAGACCCTTTCATGATATCTTCACCCCGAAAATAGAATTGCCACGGGTACCGACAACGAGCATCCCGTCCACTACGATCGGTGAGGATTCAACGTTATGGTACTCATTCTCCGGAATATCCTGAGTGCGGTGCATCTTGATGTAGCAGAGGCGGGTGCCCGTTGCTGCATCGACCATATGTACCTGGCCCAGGCTATCACACACAACAATATATGCGTTCCCGTTCTCATCATAGATGTCGACCGGGGAACTCCACGAATAGAACTTCATGTCGTATTTCCATACCGTATCACCGGTATTCTTGTCGAATGCGACCAGACGGTTGCCGCTTCCGGTTCCCTCCGTCATGCAGTAGGAGAAGATGACCAGATTCGAGATCGAGCCCTTGCCGATCACAGGCGTTCCCAGCATGCCGCCATTGACGTCATCGCCGGAGTTTGCGGCGTTCTTCGTCCAGCAGTCTACGGAGGTCTGCCAGACGTAATCGCCGGTCATGGCATCGAATTTATAGGTGAATGAGGCACCCTGATAATTACCGACGATGTCTTTCTGCCAGTCGACTTCGGTACCCGTATACAGGTAAACATGCCCGTTGTCTTCTTCTATGACCGGCGTTACATCGGAGTCATCATCCAGTCTTCTCGACCAGATCAGTTCCATCGTATTGAGGTCGATGCAGATCAGATTACCTGCATTGTCCGTACACCATCCGTAGTGATCGTAGACGGCCATGGAACTCTCGATACCGAGCTGGCTTCCTTCTACACCATCGAAGATGTACTTATAGGCAACCGTACGGGGGTTGATCGTCAGCGTACCCGTTCCCGGATTGAAGTCCGTATTGAGTTTGACTGTATAGATCATGCCGTTCTCATTGGGATAGATCAGTGTATCGGCTTCTGCACAAATGATCGGAGATGAGTCGCAGGCGCCCCATGTGCTTCTGTACGCACGGGAATCAAGGCCGTTCTGCATGTGCAGAAGTTTGAAATCAAGCAGGCTGTAGATGCGGAAACCGATCTGGCCCTTCTCTCCATTATCATCGCCCTGTCCGACATAAAGGATGGGGTACCCTCTTGGATCCACTGCCGGTGTACCCTTGATCGTCGCACCGACCTTCAGCGGGTCTCTTGTCTTCTGTCCGTCTTCAAGATCAAAGAAATACACATATCCGTCCATGGCCGCGATAATGACCTCGGTCAGATCCTGCTTATTCTTCTTTTCCGGATACATATTCATCAGCTGACGGGTCTCAAGGGGCCACTTTACAGCCAGAGGCTGACCGGTCCAGCCGGTACCGCTCCAGGAGAAGCTCCATGACGAAGACTTCTTCCACTCGAGGCCGTTATATTCCCACACCTGCTCGAGGTGGTCCTGCTTGGAAGGATCAAGGGAGAATGTTCCCCAGGATGCACAGTTTCTGAAATTGGTGCCGCGGAAAGTAAGAATGCCGCCCACCTGCTGATAGTATAGCGGATCTCCGAAATGGATCTCATCTGTTCTCTGGTATCCGCTGATCTTCTCGGTATCGTCATATACGACCTGCGTTGCGCCACGTCCGGAAGGCGAGTATTTCGCATCCGGTGTTCCGATCTCAACATTCATCTGTGCTTTCGCAGGATACAGGATCGGATTCTGGTACGATTCGATCGTCGGAGGCTGTGTCGGCTCAGGCGTCATCACAACGATTCCCGCACTGGAGATCACTTCACCGTTCTCATTCGTCACGATTGCTTCCGATGTTGTTGTCGTTTCAGGGGCTTTGGTCTTTTTCTTTGACTTGACAAGTGTCACGATGGCAAGGATGAGTGTCGTCGCTACAAGAACTACCGTAACCATGAAAAGGATATACAAGCCGTTGTTGTTCACGCGGCGCGGCCTGTAATACTGATTCTCATATCGAACATTTTCCGATTTTTTCATCATCTTTCATGCCTCATGTCCATGTGGTACACTTTCATATTTTCATATACTATCACAACGAAATGCAATCGGACATTCGTAAGATGCACAAAAATAGCATATAGGAGCGGTACATTTTCATTTGTTGCCCCTTTTACTCAAAGAAACTGGAGATTTACCGTATTTTCATGAAGGATCGGCCTCTTTTCATCCCGATTTTCTTTGATTTGAATCTACCGGAATTCGGTGCGCATTCACCGGATTCAAATGACAAAACCGTCGCCGGACTAAGTGCTTAAAATCGTCACTTTGACAGGGAATTTCGCATTTACAAGACTCCGCGGCCCGTATTATCATTTCAAAGGCTGTTTTATCGGCAATTCAATAGGAGCGCATATATGACCTGGATCCTTCTGACATTGGTATACGGTCTTCTCAAAGGCGGACGGGAGATCAGTAAGAAAAAAGCAATGGACCGCAACACCGTTATGGAAGTATTGCTGATCTATACCCTGATCGGTTTTCTCATGGTCGTCCCCCGTGCTCCGTCTGCCATGGGCATGAATCCGAACCAGTACGGACTGGTCCTCCTTAAATCCTTCTGCATTTTTCTGGCATGGATCATGGGCTTTCATGCGCTCAAGCACCTTCCTGTCAGCCTCTACGGTGTTCTTGACCTTTCGAGGGTACTTCTCGGCACCCTTCTGGGAGTCATTGTTCTTCACGAGATCCTGGTCTGGAACCAGATCCTGGGATTGGCCCTTGTTGCCTTTGGTCTTCTGGCGCTGAAGATCCGCATCACCGGCAGCCATGGAAAACCTAAAGAAAGCACAACCTCCTCTTCTTCACCTGAAGATCCTGATGTATCGGCTCCTTTATCGGAAGATTCTGCCACATCGGATCCTTCAGTTGCAGATACTACCGTTGCGGCGCCGGCCCAGCCGGGTGAGGAACAGAAGAATACTCTTTCCGGGAAATTCGTCCTGATGGCATTCGGTTCATGTGTACTCAACAGCATTTCCGGGCTTCTCGATAAGATCCTCATGAAGCAGATCAACAGTTCCCAGCTTCAGTTCTGGTATATGCTTTTCCTTCTGGCCTTCTATCTTCTTTATGTACTGATCACCCGCACCAAGATTACAAGATCCGTTTGGAAGAACGGCTGGATCTGGCTTCTGGCCATCATGTTCGTCATCGGAGATGCGTCCCTGTTCCTCGCCAATGCGGATCCGGAAAGCCGCGTTACAATCATGACCGTTGTCAAGCAAAGCGCTTGCTTTGTCACGATCCTGGGAGGGAAATTCGTCTTCCACGAAAAAGGGATCGGTTACCGGTTATTCTGTGCATCGATCATATTCTGCGGCATTGTGCTGTGCGTACTGGCCCGCTGAGCCGAAGCCTCACCGGCCGCACGTCCGGTCGCCCATGCATTCTGAAGATTATATCCCCCGGATTCACCATCAATATCCAGTAGTTCTCCGACCACATAAAGCCCCTCACACGATCTGGATTCCATCGTCTTCGGATCGAAAGCCTTCACATCGGCACCCCCACGTGTGACATAAGCCAGTGCAAGAGGAGTGGAGCAAACAACGGTAAAAGTGAGCGCCTTAGCGATCCTCGTAATCTCTTTTCTCTGCTGTTTCGTCACACGATTAGCCGGAATTTCTTTTAGCGCTTCCTCGAAAAGCAGATCCACCACACGTTCCGGCAAACCGAAAACTCTTCTGACCAAAGAGCGCATCTGACGGTTCGGTTCCTCCGCCATCGCACCAAGGAGCATCTGATCCGCCACATCTTCACGAATGCCCGGGATCAGATCGATCTGTACGGTGACCTTCTCTTCGTCATAAAGGGATTTATCCTCATCCCGGCTTGGAAGATATCTGGAAAGGCTCATGGCCGCCGGCCCGCTGATCCCCTGATGGGTAAAAAGGAGAGAACCGCGGCTCTTCGAAACACAGTTCTTTTCAACAAGAAGCGTGACAGCGGCATCTTCCAGCGTGATCCCCGACAAGGAAAGTCCGGACATGGACGCTTTATCCTGGGAGGCCTGCGCAGTCTCCCTGCCGGTCTGCGCATCCCGCAGCAGGTTCCGCAGAAGGATCGGTGCCAGTGCCGGCGCAAGATCCGTCACGGAGTGGCCGACGGAACGAAGAAGGCCGTATCCGTCTCCGCGGGATCCGGTCTGCGGGAAGCTTGCGCCCCCCGTGGCAATGATTACACATACCGTTGCAAAAGAACCGTGCCCGGTGGTTACGTGCCAAAGCCCGTCCTGAGATCGGATCGAAGTCACTTCTTCATTGGTACGGATAGTCACATGCTGTTTTTCAAGATACGCAAGAAGCGCATCAAGTATGGTCACGGATTTCTGGCTGTCCGGGAAGTACCGGCCATCCTCTTCTTCATGAGCAGGCACGCCCAGAGAAGCGAAGAACGCGAGCACCTCTTCGGGAGGAAATGCGTGAAAAGAACCGGACAGGAATCGGGCGTTCTCGTGATATTTCTCCCGGTAATTGTCCATGATCCGGATGTTGGTGAGATTACACCGCCCGTGACCGGTCAGAAGGAGTTTCTTTCCCGGGGATTCATTCTTCTCCAGAAGAAGCACGTTTGCCCCTGCTTCCGAAGCGGTTCCGGCAGCCATCATTCCGGCCGGGCCGGCGCCGATCACGATCACATCATAGCGGTTTCCCGTCATGTCATCACACCTTGTAGATTACGGTTCCGTTATCGAAACGGGCAACTTCCGTCAGGTGCTGCGAGAAGAAAGTCTCGTCATAGTAGTCGCGCGTTTCTTCGTTGCCGTAGTAATCGCCACTATGGATGACGTAGCGGATATTCATTTCGTTACAGTACCGGCGGAACTCATCGATGTTTCCGTTGGCGCCGGTCAGGAGCCACTGGTAGTTGATCTGGCGGGTTGCCGTGTCGTGGCCTGCCGACCATGCGAAATACGGCCATCCGTAGTACACGCGTCGTCCGCTTAAGAAGAAATCATTGACGGACCACATCGGAGTCAGGAAAACATCGTTCTCATTGGTGTTCTTGGTGACCCACTCCGCAATCTGGGAATCCGGATGCAGCTCGATATAACCGCCCTTGTGGGTGTTGAGATTATAGTAGATGCACCATTCGCTGATACCGGTTGCCGTAAGTCCGAAGGTCAGGATCAGGCAGACCAGCGCTGACGCGATCTGTACCGGAATGAATACTTTTTTCTTAAGAGATATCTCCCTTGTCTTGGGCGAAGACTCTTCTTCGGAGGCTTTCCGCTTGTTTCGGATCTTTATCGGAAGAGCCAGAAGATTGGCAAGGAGTCCCGCGATCAGGATGTCGAACAGAATGAAGCTGACCTGGACGAATTTGTGGTTGGCCAAAACTTCCAGAGATACCTGGCAATAGAAGGCAAAGATCAGCGGGATCGAGAACGGGATCAGCAGCATCGGCCGGTACGGATTCTTGTGCATGATCAGTTCATAGATCAGAAGTCCGACGAAAAGGACGGCAGGCAGGATCACGGTCAGGAATCCCATCTTATTGAGATAGCTGAGGATCTTACCTGTAGATTTGATCACCTCGGAAGCATTGGCTTTGCTCTTTCCGTTCAGTTCCTCAACGACAAATCCGAAGTAGTACTTGAAGCTGGCAACATTGGATGCGCCACCTGCGAAGAATCTGGCCTGAAGTGTAGCGGACAAGACCGATACGGCCGCCACAACGGCATATCCGAGACGGAACTCGGAAAAGATCGCCATGCCGAACAGGACAAGCAGTGCGCAAATCAGGCAGGAGCCGTGGAAGAAAGGCATAGCCACTGCAATCAGGGATCCCAGGATCACGCTTCCCCACGGATGGAGCGGGTCCGAAGAACGGGAGATCCACGCTTCACGGGAGGTGAAGAAACGCTTGGCCTTGTCCCCTGCGCCCTCGGTAAGGCTCAAGTGCAGGAACATACGGCGGAAGTGCGGAAGGAAGAGGAAAATGAATACCAGGACCAAACCGACGCCCAAAGCCAGGTGACGCTGATTCGCATATACATTGATCGCCCAGATCCCCCACTCATCGCGGAAGGTATAACCGTACCATACGGCCTGCTGCGTGATCGCCTTGTAGACCGATTCCCATGTAGCACCCGGTGCGCTCTTGAGTTCACCGATCTGATGGAAAACATTCCAGGCACTGCGGAACAGTACCAGAGCAGGAGCGAAGAAAAATGCCCCGCGCCGGGAAGAAAGGAGCACCGCGAGTGTTCCCAGGAGTGTCAGCGCACTCGCAAAGCAAAGGAGCGAGGGCAGATTGATGGCCCATACCAGTGGAAGGCCGAGGGCTTCCATGTTTCCCGTAATGAAGTAGAACATGAAGTGATACTGGATATTATCCCCGGCAAAATGCGGGTACTGGGTCGGGAAATTCGAGCCGACGCCGAACCCCGAGGTAATGGCAACATGCGGTGCAAAATCGCTGAAGATCGAGAATCCCAGACGGATGGTGTTGTCCTTCATGAAGCATGTGTAGAAATACACGAAGGCGGCCGCCGAAATGATCAGGGCAACCGATACAAGATAGAATACGATCGATCCGGGATGACGGTTGAATCCGGGAAGCTTTCTGAATCCCTCTGTCTGAGAGGCACGATAGTTTCTAAGGAAGCATCTCTGCCACATCAGGCAGCCGCAATAGGCGAAAAGGCACATGCCGACGATATTTGCCGGAAGAAGTTTGGCTGTATCAGCCGGAATGTACGGGTTCATTATATAGGCCAGAAAATATGTGATCCACCCGGTCAGCAGAAGACCGACCAGTGTTCCCGCCGGAAGCAGAAAAAGGCTTGTCGGAACTTTGTCCATGACACTCTGGTCTGCGGCAATTCCCACATACAGACGGCGGATGTCCGGAACCAGGAACCGGATCAGCTGTGTGCCGAAGAAAATGGCTATGATCAAATACAAAATGGCAAGCATAATGTGACCTCCACATACTTATACAGAGTTATCATACCATTACAACTCCTGCACGTCACCGTAAAAATCCTACTCTTTCGTTACATTTCGCACAAAATTTCTCCCAAATGAGTGAAATCATGTATAATCAGAAGGTATTTCATCCTGTGCCTGCCTTCAGATGTGCAGGTTCGGGAGAGTAAGGGGAGGAATTCATCCTATGAAGATCGTAGTACTGGCCGGCGGTATCAGCCCGGAGCGCGATGTGTCGCTGTGCTCGGCAAGCCTTATTTCCAATGCACTTCTTTCTAAAGGCCATCAGGTGGCTTTTGTTGATGTATATGAAGGGATCCCGGATTTCGAAAAGAAAACCGAAGCAGATCTGACAGCGCTTTTTGAGAAGCCGGATTCCGGCAAGACATTCTCGTATTCCATCTCGGCAAAAGAACCGGATCTGGAAGCTCTCATCGCCTCTCACGGCGGAAGACGTGAATTGATCGGTCCCGGTGTTCTGGATCTTTGCCGTAAGGCGGACGCGGTATTCATCGCATGCCATGGCGGAATGGGCGAGAACGGCAGACTTCAGGCGGCACTGGATTGCATCCATGTTCCGTATACCGGTTCCGGTTATCTGTCCTGTGCTTTAGCCATGGATAAGCACCTAAGTAAGACCCTTCTCCGTCATTTCTCGATTCCGACGGTGGACTGGATCCTTTTTGATCCGGAAAAGGATACACTGGACGTCGTATACGAGAAGATCGGGTTCCCCTGCGTAGTTAAGCCGATCGGCTGCGGCAGCAGCTGCGGTGTATCCATCGTTCACGATGAATCCGAGTGGGAAGCGGCCATTACCTATTCCACCAAATATGAGAAGACCTGCCTGATCGAGAAAATGGTCAAGGGCCGTGAGTTCTCCATCGGTATTCTGGACGGACAGGCACTTCCGATCATTGAGATCATCCCGAAGCAGGGATTCTACGATTACAAGAACAAGTATCAGGCAAACTCCACCGAAGAGATCTGCCCGGCTGCCCTTTCCGAAGAGAAAACGAAAGAAGCTCAAGGTTATGCTTTGGCCGTGCATCGGGCACTGGGTCTCGGCAACTACTCGCGCGTGGACTTTATTCTTTCCGAAGAAGACGACACCTTCTATGCTCTTGAGGCAAACAATCTTCCGGGCATGACGCCGAACAGCCTGCTTCCGCAGGAAGCCCGCGCCATCGGCATTTCCTATGAAGATCTCTGTGAAAAGCTGGTACTGTCGGCAAGTATCAAGGACTGAACCTCTTCCTACCTGTTCCCTTCCCAATAAGAGTCGAACTCGGTAAGCGGCATCGGACGTGCAAAATAGAATCCCTGGAAAAGCTTACAGCCCATCTTGGTAAGCATGTTCAGCTGGGACTGTGTTTCTACGCCTTCGGTCAGGGAGAACATCCCCAGATCCTCCGATAGCTTGATAATGTTCTGAAGGATCGTCTTTGCCTTGGCATCATCGGTCGTTTTTGTGAGGAATTTCATATCGATCTTCAGCACATCAACCGGCATATCCTTAAGGAGATTCAGTGACGAGTATCCGGAACCGAAATCATCCATCTCAACGATGAATCCGGCTTTTCGGAGATCTTCCAGCATCTCCATACGTTTCTCGACGTCAGTCATCATGACGGTCTCGGTGATCTCGATACGGAGTTTCGCCGGATCGATCGCATATTCTTTCGCCAATCCTTTGATTTCTTCCGTGACATCCATAAAGTAGAAATCCTTCGGAGAGATATTCACGGAGATAAACAGATCTTTTCCCTTCTCCTTCCACTGTGCGAGGATCTCACAGGCACAGCGCCACATGTATTTGTCGACCTCTACGATCATGCCGTTCTTCTCGAATACCGGAATAAACGATGACGGCGGGAGGAATCCGTCCTGCGGATGGATCCAGCGGGCCAGGGCTTCCGCACCGACGATCTTTCCGTTCTGATCAACGATCGGCTGAAGATACGGCACCACATTTCTTTTCCTGAGGGCATCGGTGAGCTGGGTCGTAATATTCTGTGCCCACAGCACTTCATTTCGTATCTTCTCATCATAAAATGCGATATGCGTCTGGTACTCATCCTTGATGGTCAGCATAGCCAGGAGGGCCCGGTCAAACATGAACGGAACTTCCATGTCCTTCTCGATGACTTCATATACACCGATATGGATCAGGATGTGGTGTTCCACCGTTCCATCGTTGACATTGAAGCGGCTCAGGTCACGTTCCACAGCGGCGGGATCGAATTTCTTCTTGGGGATCAGCACACCGAATGTATCGCCACCCAGACGGCCGAATATGCCCTTGGACGTCAGTTCTTTTTTCATAGACACGGCGATCTGCCGTAATGTCTCATCGCCAAAAGAACTGCCGAATATATCGTTGACGATCTTGAAATTTACGATATCGATATACAGGATCAGGAAGTCCTCTTTCGGCTGGCTGTCGATCCGCTTGCGGATGCATTCGTACAGGTATTCCTTTGTGTAAAGATCCGTCAGGGTGTCATGGGTCGCGTTGTATCGTTCCTGCTGCAGTTCGCGCTGCTGCGCCGTCACATCACGGATGGTCAGGAAAGAACCGGTAACCTTGCCTTTCTCATC
Source organism: Clostridiales bacterium (assembly GCA_017620475.1). Taxonomy (GTDB): domain Bacteria; phylum Bacillota; class Clostridia; order Saccharofermentanales; family Saccharofermentanaceae; genus Scatonaster. The sequence goes on from JAFZQI010000049.1 coordinate 32,233, forward strand.
CGTCACAGTTCTTTTGGATTGGAAATAGTATTTCGCATCCGCCCCTTCGCCCAGGACTTTGGTACACGTCCACTCCGGATCATTGAAGTCTTCTTTCGTCCCGAACTTTGCCTGAAGAAGTGCCGAGGTCTTATCAAACTTATCATCCGTAAGCCCGGCCAGTTCGATCGCCGGCTGGTTCGCCCAGATGCAGCGTCCGAATGCATCGTAGAAGAAGATCGCATCCGGCATTCCCGAGGCCATGTTGGCAAGAAGCCTGTCCAGAAGTGTCAGCGGGCGGTAGTATAGCGAGAAATAGAATATCAGGATTCCGAATACGCCGTAGCCGGCCATGGAGCGGTCGACCGGCGTTCTGGAGAAGATGTAGTAGGTCTGCCAAAGTCCCGTAATCACCATCGCGACCAGGATGATCGAGTACCGCTCCACGTATACGCGGGGCGAACGGATGATCTTGACGATGAAGATGACCAGCACCGAGATAAAGACGCCGTAGACGACCACGCGGTGGAAAGTCTGACCGGCATACGGGATCAGACGGTAGTAATCAAAACCATCGACCGGGATCGGTTCCGTGTCAAATGCGTGTCCGAAAACCGGATTGAGCAGGAACTGTATGATATCGATGGCGATCAGCCCGTATACGGCAAACTTGAGTTTCCTGCTAGGCCAGGAGATCACACAATACGCGAAGGTAAAGTGCAGGAGCGCCAGTATGACCGTATCCATGCCGATGAAGTAGATATAGCATCCGATCATGGAAATGCCTTTGGTGGAGGACAGGACAATGATGAGATTTCCGATCACGGGAGGGATCAGCATCGCAAGAAGCATCGCGACTGATTTTCCGATCTTTTTGTAAGATCTTCTGGACACGCCGATGCCCGTCATCAGGACGACGACCATCAGTATGTATAGTCCTGCAAACGAGTAACGCATATCTCCCCCTCAGATAGATATAGAACCTATTAGTACTATTCTACAGGGCAAAAATGACGGTTATATGAATAAAGTGCAAATTACAGATCGTAATACATCGCAAATTCCATCGGGTGCGGGAGTTTACTGATCTTTGACGCCGCCTTTTTGTTGCGCTCGATCAGCTGCTTGAGCAGTCTTTCCGGGAAGACCCCTCCGGCCATGAGATACTCGTGATCTTCTTCCAGTGCGCGGATCGCCTCGTCAAGGGAAGCCGGAAGTCCCGTGAGCTTTGCCTTTTCCTCATCGGAGAGTGTGTAGAGGTTACAATCGTACGGGCCCCATCCGTTCGCGTGGGGATCGATCCTGTTCTTGATGCCGTCAAGTCCGGCCATAAGGATCGCCGCATATGCATAGTACGGATTACAGGTCGCATCCGGGTTCCGAAGTTCGAAGCGCTTGGTCTCCGGAGTCTTGGCATAAGCCGGAATACGGATGACCGCCGAGCGGTTGCTCATGGCATAGCCGATGGTGACCGGAGCTTCATATCCCGGGATCAGGCGCTTATAGGAATTGGTCGACGGGTTGGTGATCGCACAGAGGGAACGGGCGTGTTTGAGAAGTCCGCCCATGAAGAAATGGGCAGTTTCGCTGAGCTGCGCATATCCGTCCGCGTCGTAGAAGACCGGCTTTCCTTCCTTAAGGAGCAGCATATGCACGTGCATGCCGGAGCCGGCTTCCTCCGCCAGCGGCTTCGGCATGAAGGTCGCCGTTGCGCCCTCGAGGACTGCTTCGTTCTTGATGACATATTTCGCCGACATGGTGTCGTCTGCAAGTTTGAGCATGTCGCCGAGCTCCACCTCGATCTCCATCTGACCGGAACCGCCGACCTCCGGATGGTGATACTTTACTCCGATGCCCCAGTCCTTCATAGAAAGGCACATGGAACTGCGCAGATCATTGCGGATATCCGTCGGAAGGCTATTGTGATAGCCCGCGCCCGGCATCACCTGGAAACCGTTATTGTTCATATCATCCGCCGAAGCGTAGTGGGCCTGGGAAGTGTAGATACTCGCCGACATATCATAGTAATCGGTCTTATAGCGCACATCGTCGAAAATGTAGAATTCGTATTCCGGTCCGATGATCATCTGATCCGCTACCCCGGTCTCCTTCATGTATTCCAGTGCGCGGATCGCAACATTTCTCGGGTACTGATCGAAGGGTTTATTATCCGGAAGCGCGATCACGCGGACATCGCCGATCATCGAAAGCGTCGGCACGCCGCAGTACCGGTCGACTACCGCCGAATCCAGAACCGGGATAAAGACCATGTCGCTGTTTTCTACAGGAGCATAACCATAGTTACTGCCATCAAATCCGATCCCCTGCTCCATCGTGCTTTCAGTAAGCCTCTCGGCCGGGATCGCCAGGTGTCTCCACCTGCCGTCGATGTCGGTGAGTTTGAAATCGATCATCTCGATATTCATCTCTTCGATTAATTTGCGGATGTCCTCTAACGTCTTTGCCATGGTCATTCCTCCTGCTTTCTCTATTTAGTTTTATATCACGAGCCGGTTATTTTCCCGACCTGTAATTCTATTTCCCCTGCTCTTTCGGTCGCATATCTCATCATGCGCCAAGAAGATTCTGGTCAAACGCGAAAAGCGCTTCGTTGATGCGGTATATATCGTAATTCCTGTGGGCAATGAAATACTCGACGATCACATCCGACTTGCTCGCATGTGACAGCGCGAATCCCGCCTTCTTCAGCAGTTCCTCCGTTTCGGGAAGATCCAGTTCCAGCGCCACTGCAAAAGCGAGCACCGTCTGTTTACTGGGACGGTAATGGACATCGCTTCTTATCTTCGAGAACAGTTTTCTATCGATATTCGCTTTCTTGTAGCATTCGGAATCTTTCATGCCGCGCGCATCGATCAGGCGGAGAAGTGACTGGGAGAAACTCTCGTCAAGATTCTGGAGTGCTTCGATAAGCGCATCCTCCTCTTTAATGGAATCGAGGCATACCTCTGCTTCCTCCGCAGTTTCTTCGTACAACGGTTCTTTACAGGGTTCTTCCGCATACCTTCTTACTCCGGCTCCCGCACTACGTTCTTCCATCTTTTTCGCTTCGGTTTTTCCGCGTGAAAAAATCGATCTTCGGCTTCCCGAAACGCCGCCGAAGGCAACGGACTTTGCGGCATCGCCGAGGAATGAGCCCGGTCTTTCCGGCGTCTCGCAGTGGTTGCGGATATATCCGGAAATATCGGAATACAAACGGATGTCAAAACGGAAGCTGCTTTTGTCGAAAATGACCAGCGTGACATCCATATCGTGTTCTTCAAGGAATGCCCGGATCGTGCTGACCGCCACTTCCAGTGCGCCTTCGAGGGGATACCCGTACACTCCGCTGGAGATCAGCGGGAAAGCCACCGACTCGCAGTTATTCTCGAGTGCGAGGATCAGGGAATTTCTGTAAGCGGAAGCAAGAAGCTCCGGCTCCCCCTGATGTCCGCCGCTCCAGATCGGTCCTACAGTATGGATCACGTATTTTGCCGGAAGATCGTACCCCCGTGTGATCTTCGCTTCGCCGGTCTTGCATCCGTTCAGCGTACGGCACTCTTCAAGAAGACGCGGTCCGGCTGCACGATGGATCGCGCCGTCTACGCCCCCGCCGCCGAGCAGCGACCTGTTCGCCGCATTGACGATGGCATCCGCCTGTATCTTCGTGATATCTCCCTGGATAATGTGAAAAGGCATATGCGCGCACCCGTCTTCCTGAAACTGATACCATCATTATACAACACTTCTCCCCGTGAGACAGTGCTTTTCAAGAAGGAGAGGCTTACTCCTCGTCGCTTCTATTACGTAAAGATCATGGTCATTTCTTCGAACGTTCGACGTGTTCTTTTCCCTTGGGCGCAATCGGATAAGCAGCTCTCTTCGGCGTATGATAAGCAATGTATTCTTTTCTCGCTACTTCGCCGAACTTCATTTTGTCCGACTTGTCCGTATAGGTCACACCGGACGTGTAAAGGCTGGCCGCGCCATGGCTGTCTCCAAGGCTGTTCGAATGATTCAGCAAGGTCGCTGCGGCCCAGAAGGCGACCCCGAATCCAAATGGTACGCCGAAAATTACGGCTAGAAAATTAACGATGAACATATGTTACTCCTGTCTCTTTTTCACAAAGCTGAATGTCTCGCTGGACTGCGTCAGTTTGATCTGATGAAAGACCTTCTTCATCTTCTTTACTGCGGTCGTAAACAGTGTCACGATGCCTGCGGCGATCAGTACGATCAGTTTGCCTCTGCCATCGGAATTTGAGGAGCTGCTATTTGAAAAGGAAGAAACCAGAACGTAGAACAGCCCTTTGAAGAGATAAAAGCCAATCACGGAAAGAATGATTCCGGTAAGGATCGTCAGTGTCCAGAAGAGCGCCTTCCTCCATGGAAGTCCGCAGACGACTTTTCCGGTATTTCCGTTGACCAGGATGGTGTTATGCTTTCCTTCATAGGAGAATGTCACGAACCACACCGGGAACATCGCATATTTATAGTCCGTAAGTATTGCCGTCTGGTGGGATTGGGCAAGGATCTTCGGAGAGGAGCCTCTGACGCTTCCCATCACCTCCTCTTCAAAGATCTCCCGCGCTCTTTTTTCCGTAATCTCATACATTTCATCGTAGGAGATGTCCGATGCATTGGAATAGAATCCCAGAAGATAGTCTTCGTCGAAGGGTCTCATGAGTTTCATGTTGAAGGGTTCCAGACGGGAACTGCTCTCATTGCTTAAGATGGCGCAGCCGTCCAGCGGGAAGTTCTTGATGCACATTGTCCCCGTACGTCCCGAGAGTATCGTTGTGCTGTGCTTGCCGCTCTGTACCGTACTCTTTATGACGCAGGTCTCTTCGTGATTCGCATTCACGATCCAGAACGGAAGATAGATTCCTCTTACGTCCTCCGCTTTAAAGTGCCTCACCTCTTTAGGAATGAAGATCGAGCGGGGCATGCTCTCACGGATCATATCGAGCGCCTCTTCTTTCGAGAGCGTAAACGGGATGATGTAGTCCGGCATCTTCTCCTTGGCGATACGCGAGAACACCACATTCGGGTTTCCGCAGTATACGCAGGTCGTCGACGTCTCGGAGCCGTGGATCACGATCTCACCGCCGCAGCTGCTGCAGGTGTATACGTAGCACTCGAGGAACTCCTCTACGGCTTCTTCGCTTCCTTCGCCATAGACTTCGTCTCTACTAAGGACCCGTTCTTCTTCCCTGTATTTCTTTTCTTCCGATTCGACCTCTTCCGCGGTGAAGGTGCTTCCGCACTGAGCGCAGTGCATTTTTCCTATCGTCGGATCATAGATCAGCGCGTTCCCGCAGTTTTTGCATAGTGTTGCCATTTCTTTTAACCTTCTTACTTATTGCTGTTTTCTAACCTGTTCATTGCCTTCCGGCGCCTTCGGATAAGTAGCTTTCTTTGGAGCATGGGCCTCCACATATTGATAGGCCGGTGTTTTATCCAGATTGACACCGATCGGCATTTTGTCCTGGCGGTCTGTGATGGTAACAGAAGAGGAATACAGGCCCGCCTGTCCATGGCTGTCACCGAGATTGTTCCGTTTTTCCAGTCTAAAGGCAAGAAGCCCGTATACGATTCCGAATCCACTTAGTCCGCTAAGGAAAAAAACTTCAAATATCTGAAATCCATTCATTTTGATTACTCCTGTCTCTTCTTAACGAAGGTAAATGTGTTGCCGGACTGTGTCCGCTTGAGCTGCTGCTTTAAGCTATGTCTTTTCATGATGCCTAAGAAGGCAATCGTAACGGAAGCGATGTATCCGAACCCGACAGTGACCATCGCCGCTTCGGAGATGGCAGAGTTCTTACCGGTTGCAGGAAGCCCCCGTGCCAGATTGAACATAAAAAGGGCAGCGGTCAATCCCCATCCGAGGAGGACACCGCCCACGGCCGAGAGCCACCAGAACTTTTTATCGTTCCAGGGAATGCCGCAAACGACTTTCCCCGTCTGGCCATTGACCAGAATGGTGTTCGGCTTACCTTGACACTGGAATGTCACGAACCACGCCGGGAACATCGCGTACTTATAGTTGGGAAGGATCGCCGTCTCATGCACTTCCGCCACGACCTTCGGGCGCTTGCCGGCGCAGTCTCTGCCTATGGTTTCATCGAAGATCTCCTTGGCTCTCTTTTTCGCCGCCAGGTTCAGTTCGTCGTAAGTGATGTCTGAAGCATTGGAATAAAATCCCAGCAGGTAGTCTTCATCGAAAGGCTTCATCTTTGAAAGATCGAAGGGCTCGAGCCGGATGCTGCTATCGTCCGAAAGGATCCGGCATGCGTCGATGGGAAAAGCACTTAGTGCCATATTTCCCGTTCTTCCATAGTAACGGTATTTCGAGGCACCCGTAGACATCGTGGTCTGTACGACCGCCGCTTCCTCATGGTTTGCATTAACGATCCAGTACGGCAGATAGATCCCTCGCACTTCATCGATCCGGATCTTCTTGACTTCTTTCGGAGGAAGGAACGCCTTATTCACGGATTGCATGATGGCAGACAAAGCCTGTTCTTTCGTCACGGAAAACGGAATGATATAGTCCGGCATTTTTCCTTTTACCACTCGGGAAAATACCACATTGGGATTCCCGCAGTAGATACACGTTGTCGATGCTTCCGAACCGTGGATCGCGATCTCGCCTCCACACTCACTACAGGTGTAAATGTAGTTTTCGAGGAAATCCTCCACGACTTCATCGTCCCCGAATACTTCGTCCCGGGTCAGGACACGCTCGTCCTCTCTGTACTTCTTGGCCGCGGATTCCACTTCTTCCGCTTCAAAAGAACTTCCGCACGTCGTGCAGTGCATCTTTCTGATTGCCGGATCAAACACCAGCGCATGTCCGCAATTTCTACAAAGTGTTGCCATTCTCCTCAGCTCCTTTCGTATGTTGACTATTATATCTATATCATTTGATAAAATCGAGGCGTTCCCGTCGGGAATACACCCAGTTAATTGCAGTGAGCGTTGCAAAAAACAGAGAAACATTTTTCTCTGCTTAGGTGAATCGTGATATGATAAAGGCGGTTGGAAATCAAGGTGAAACACCAGGAAACAGGAGGGATTCGGCATGCCGGATGAGATCTGCACCGCTTGTGGCGGCACCATGCATTTTGATGATTTTACGGGAACGCTGATCTGTTCTGTCTGCGGAAGCAGCCGGGCCATATCATCTGTCCCTGTGACTGCCCCCGCTCCGGAATGGCCGCATGAATCTGCATCAGCGGAAATCATTCCCGAGACACCGCCGGTGGCAGAACCCGAGACACTTCCGGTGTCAGAGCCTGAGGTCACGCCGGTAGCAGAGCCCGAAACTCCTCCGGAGACAACGCCCGAGACCAAAACTGCTGAGGCACCCGTAAAGGCTGCCGCGCAGCCGGTAAAGCGGCCGGCCAGTGCTTTTCCAAAAGCATTCCAGGGAACCACGGGCCCCGTAAAGAAACAATTCACGTGCACCACCAAACCCCGCCCGAACAGAGCCTATATCCTCTCCACCAAAGGAAAAGAAATGCTGTCTTCCGTCCGTGTCCTCATGGGTAACGGTCAATTCAAAGAAGCCCTCGACAAGCTGAAGAAGATGCAGATCAGCGACAAGAACACTTCCGCCTTTCTCCTTCTGAGCATCGTCTGCGGGTATCAGGTCAACAGTACGGCTGAAATGCTGCAGAAAGTCTCTGACAGTCCCATGGCCATTCAGAAACTGATCTTCCGACCGGATTGGGATCTGATCTCCAAAAGAAAGCCGGGGGCCGAGGATTTTTCCTCTTATGTAAAAGAGTACTTCGTTTTATGCCTGATCCAAAACGGCACGAGTATTCGGAAACTTCGTATGAAGATGCAAAGTTCCAATAAAGGACCAGTCCTCTCTCCATTGGCCAAACTGGACGAAGAAGACTCGCATAACGCAGAGCGGGCGGCCCGGTTGGAAGCAGCCCGAAACAGTTCATATCAGACGCTGACAGAAAGAATGGAAGCTCTGAAAGATCTCTCCTTCCCGGATTACGATTACCCGTTTGGCGACGATGGCCGGCTCAGAGAGGAGCGGGACGAGATTCACGCTATGGCAGCCGCTGCTGAGATCCGAAGACAGCGAGGTTCCGAAGCAGACAACCGGACTAAAACAGAAGAGGTCATCAAGTTTCCGCAAGTCCGGCCCGATATCTCACCTGAAGAAATCTTAGAACGAAAAGAAGAACTGCTCCGCCTCATCCGACAGGAAGAACAAAAGATCCTGGAATAAACCTCAATCACTTATCCTCTCCCGGCGAGAACAGTTCAGCAAGCAGTCTTACAAAAAAGCTGTGTTATGATAGTACTGTCTGATCGGGATACGAAGCCGATCCCGTTCCGAACACATCTTCCGGATAACAAGGAGAAACTTATGCTGACCAAGAGTGATATCACAGCATTTCTGGAAAATAACGGTATACGGCATGATGATAAAGTCGCGGTTCATGCGTCACTCCGATCGGTCGGTCCGATCGAAGGCGGTGCAGACAGGCTCATTGACGCAATACGCGATTATCTAAACGAAGGACTTCTGATCATACCGACACATACGTGGGACGAAGTCGGAAGAGATCACCCTTTTTACGACGTGAAAACATCGGTCCCGTGCATCGGCACATTAGCCCGTGTCGCATTTGAACGCAAAGACGGGATCCGTTCCCTCCATCCCACACACTCGGTCGTTGCTTTTGGCACTGAAGCCGCTGCTTTTGTAAAAGGCGAGGAGCAATGCGCATCCCCCGCTCCGGTCAATTCCTGTCTGAGCCGGCTATACGAAGAAAACGGAAAGATCCTTCTGATTGGTGTCGGACATGAGCGGAATACCTATCTTCATTCCGTGGACGAGCGCCTCGGCATACCGGATCGGCTGAACCCCCATCCGTTCGTCATCTCCATAAAAGACTACGATGGTAACATCATCCAATCTCCCCCGTTTCATACTCACTTTACGGAAGCTTCCGACTCCTGTGTTTCGGAGTATTACCCGAACTACAAAGAAGCTTTCGAGTACACGGGTGCCGTCAGGTACGCCACCCTCGGGGACGCACTTGTGTATATCTGCGATGCCAGAAGGATGACGGACACGGTAAAGGATCTGTGGGCGAAGACTGACCACGACTTATGCATTCGCCGAGAGCCGGTCCCGCGTGAATACTACGAAGGAAATGAGAATCAAAACGATGCAATTTGACGGAACACAAAAAACGATAGGAACCGGCGCACAAGCCGAAGTCGTCCTGTATCACGGATACGCATATAAGATCTACAAACCGTCCTACCCGGCGGAGTGGATCGCTTTTGAGAAAAGCCAGCAGAAAGCGGTCAACGAGGCCGGACTTTGCCATGTACGCTACTACGATACCGATGACGAGCACATCATCAAGATGGATCTGGTGGAAGGCGAGACGCTGGAGACCCGTGCCCGAAACGGAGATCCGTCCTGTTTTTCCATCCTCGGTCAGGCCTTCCGCTTCGTGCATGAGAAAGACATATCCGGAATCGCCATCCCCCGCTTCATCGATACCGCCGGCTTACAGCTAAACGAGCAGGAAAAGGATATCGTTCTCCCCATTATCGAGGATCTCTCGAGCAGGATGGAATCCCGTGTATGCCATCTGGACATGCATTTTCTGAACATTATGGTCCCCCAAGGCAAAAACGATTTCACGATCATCGATTGGATCAACGCCCGCATCGCCCCGCCGGTCTTCGACTACGCAAGAACCTACGTGATCTTTAACGAATTCTCGAAGGACGGCGCCGCTCTCTACGAGCAGCTCATCCTTCCCCAAATGTGGGAAACAGGAATCACCGACCGTGACTTCCAGGACGCCGTAACCGCCGGCACCATCCTAAGAAACCACGAAAAATAAACCACCCTTGCAAGACGGCGCTTCAGCAAGCAGCCTCTCGTGAGAGAAAGCTTCAGCAAGCAGTAATCGTTAAATCGAAAACAAAAACATCTCCTCGGCGAGTTTTGCGGAGCAAACTGTCTGAGCCGAAGAGACGTTATTTGTTTTCGATGATTTAAATATGTTTACTGCTTGCTGAAGCGCTCGTCGATCACTCGCTTCATCTTACCTTCCGATCTGGGCAGCGATCTCGGCTCGCAGAGCTTGATCTTCGCGTGAATACCGGTCATGGAAGCGATCTCACCTTCAAGCATCTTCTCGGTTGCCTCGATCTCACGGATCGAGTCAGAGAAGAACGACGGTGTCATCTCGACCTTAACAGTCATTCTGTCAAGGTTATGCAGACGGTCAAGATAGATCATGTAGTGCGGCTCGACCTCACTGTGCGCAAGAAGAACAGCTTCGATCTGAGACGGGAATACGTTAACGCCGCGGATGATCATCATGTCATCGGCACGGCCGGTGACCTTCTCGATCTTCGGTGTGGTACGTCCGCACTCGCACTTGCCGTGAAACAGACGTGTCAGATCGTGGGTGTTATAACGCAAAAGCGGCACACCTTCCTTAGAGATGGAAGAGAATACCAGTTCACCAATCTGTCCGTCCGGGAGGACCTCGCCTGTTTCAGGATCCACGATCTCCGGAATGAAGTGGTCAGACTCGATATGGATCAGGTCGGACTTATCGCAGGAGCAGCCAACGCCGGGGCCGCAGATTTCTGTAAGGCCGTAGATGTCGAAAGCACGGAGCCCGAGTTTCTCTTCGATCTGGTCTCTCATCTCCAGTGTCCATGCCTCCGCACCGAAAATACCGCATCGCAGATTCAATTCGGACTTATCAATGCCGGCTGCTTCGAGCTGATCCGCAATATGCAGCGCGTATGTCGGTGTGCACATCAGCACTTCCGGCTTCCACTCACGCAGGATCGTAATCTGTCTTGCCGTATTACCACCGGATACCGGAATTGCCGTAGCACCGAGTTTAGCGCAGGCGAAATGCGGACCGAGACCACCGGTGAAAAGGCCGTAGCCGTATGCAATATGTACGAGGTCACCCTTCTGTACGCCAGATCTGGCCATCGCGCGGCACAGAACCGAATTCCAAAGCTCAACATCGTTTGCCGTATAACCGACGACCTTCATTTTGCCGGTCGTACCGGAAGAAGCATGCACGCGCACGAGCTGATCTCTCGGTACCGCCAGTGTTCCGAACGGATAGTTGTCTCTGAAGTCAAATTTATCCGTGAACGGGAGTTTCGGCAGATCTGCCACACTCTTGATGTCGCCCGGCTCAACTCCCTTTTCTTCCATACGCTTTCTGTAGTACGGAACATTCTCCCACATGCGGTTCACGCACTTGATCAGGCGCTCACTCTGAACTGCAGCGCGCTCGTCCTCGGACATGCACTCCGCTTTCGGGTCATAGATCCATGAATTCACTTCTCTTCTCATGTTCATACCTTCCTTTCGCATGAACGGCAACAAAAAGTCCCATTGCCGTTCCTTCTAAACAGCAATGGGACGAAATTCTTTTTTCGCGGTACCACCCATTTTCGAGTCTTTTCCTTTCGAAAAGCACTCGCGCTCATCAAGGCCTAACAGCCTCTGCCCCAGGTAACGGCGGGCTCATCCGTATCCACCTACTTGCATGTCCTCCGACCTCACTCCGGCCGTTCTCTCCGGATCTTCGGAAATACCTGCGTTCTGCAGATCTGCTCGGGAGGGAACTTCGACTGATCTTCCGTTCGTATGCAGGCTCTCAATCCAAGACCCGCACGCCCTGTACGACATCTGACCGCTACTTTTCTCCGTCAGCGCATTTTTCTGATAAGCAGATTATGCGGCGATTTTATATCCTTGTCAAGATTTTTCTATGGAAAAGCGCGTACCGGGGAGGCGGTACGCGCTTTTTCCAGCCATCTTCGGTTACCCCAAGGATCAGGCTGCTTCAGCTTCTTTTTCCTTAGTTTCTTCCTTGTTATTGTCGGCAGCAGGATCCTTCTCCTCTTTTCCGGCTTCTTCCTCATCGTCACGCATATCGACATGTACTCCGACGACATAGACATCCACCCCGAGATCATCCACAATGACATGAATGCCGGGCAGATCGACCTTTACGCCGTCTTCCTTATCCACTTTGACACATTCGATCTTCTCTGCGATGTCATCCCACTTGCCCGTGCGGATACGATCAGCGATCTCCTGCGTGCCGCTGGCAATATAGAGAGCCGCACTCACGAACAGGAGGATCATCGACAGCACGAAACTCGCTGCCATGATAATGATACAAACTACAGTACCCTTCTTCATACATTTCCTCCTTTCGGCTCAGCCTTACATCCCTTTGCAATGAAACGGATATAAGCGATCGTGCCTACTACGAAGCCCTTAATGGCAAAGAATGTCACAAAGGCAGTTGCGATAGCTCCGAATGCCAGGCTCAATGCTAGGCAGACCGTTCCACCGACCGCGACAGTCAGAGACGGCAGCCAGCAGAAAAGCATTACCGACAGCGCACCCAATCCGATCGTCAAGCCGATCAGAAGGAGAATGATCGCCAGCGCTACGATCCAAACCGGAACAAATACGAAGATCGTAAACAGCACTGCGAACAGAACATTGTGCTCAGAAGGAATCGGACGGGACACATTCGGATCCTGAGACGGATACTGCTGATAGTTCGGTGTCGCATATGTCTTTCCCGTCTGCGGACCGGTAGCCGTATACTCTTCCTTCTCCTTTGCGCCTGTATGTGCATTCGGCGCGTCTGCCGGTTCCGATTTCGGAGCCGTGTTCGAAGGCTCGGCATTGACCGGAGCTTTGGCATATCCTACCGGAGCAAAACCGGCTGCTGTCTGAGGTCCTACGCCTCTGTCGATCACCATTCCCGTCTTGACCGGGATGATCGGCATCTGTGTCGCACAGACATTCGATGCACCATTGACATCAAAAGCCGGCACACTGTCACTTAAATAGATCTGAGCCACTTCTTCAGGAGATCCGAGTTTAGCCGCGATATCGCTCTCATTCTTACCTTCGGAAATACCGATATCGAAGTGATTCTCAAACTCCTTCACGATATCTTCCACATCATCGGAAGGGAGTCTACGAAGCTGCGCGCGAAGCGCAGAGATATATTCTTTCTTATTCATGCGCTTTTCCCTCCTACGATCTTATTCACACTCGCCGTAAAGGCATTCCAATCATCCAGAAGTTCCTGAAGCCGGATCTTCCCCATCGCCGTCAAGCTATAGTATTTTCTCGGCGGACCACTCTGCGACTCCTGGAGATACGAGGCCACAAGACCATCGCTCGCCAATTTGCGAAGAAGCGGATACACAGTACCATCCGAAATCATAATGGTCTCGGAAAGCGTACTGGCCAACTCATAGCCATAGCGGTCACTGTCCTTGAGCATCGCCAGAACACAAAGATCCAGTACGCCTTTCTTGAATTGAACATTCATATCAGCAATCCTCCTTTTCCATATCTTTTGTATGTTGCCATCTTTACTGCACGATAATCAGTATTGTATATTCAACAATACTGATTATAGAGCGGTATTGAACTATATGTCAATAGCCTGTGGAAAAACAGATCATTTACAGAACATCAGAAAATAATGGGGATCAGATCATTCTGGAGAAACAAACCCAGTTCTTATGCATATCGACCAGGATCACTTCCGTATTCGGGTGATCCGGATCGAGCGAACAGGACAGGACATATACACGTGTATCCGGGTGTTCATCGATATCCTTCGGGAAAGCGATCTGCAGGCTGTACATCTCCAGTTCCGTCACTTCCACACCGAAGAATTCGGCAAGCTCCCCTTTATATACTGCATCCAGTTCCGCCGCTTTCGCTTCAGAAAGCCGCATCGGACTGACAATGGATTCTTTTCGAGCGGTCTTACGGAATTCAGCCAGCGAATAACTCGGACAGTGGAACGACACGTAGATATATCCGTCCGAACTGAACTGATCGGGCATAAAACGGATCTCGTATCCGTGGGTCTCATCGGACAGGTGTTTCGGGAAGAAATGCGGAATCAGGCGTTTGTCGGAAAGATAATTCATCTGCTTCTCGTATAGATCCGGGTCCTTCGACAGAAACGGCCAGGGAAGAGCGATCGTTGCTATCAGGGAACCGCTGACGATCAGAATCCCGAGAAGACAGATCAGCGGCCACTTCTGCAGGATTGGCCGGAAACGGACAGTAAGAAGCACCATCGCCGCAATCATCAGGAGACTTAAGATAAGTAGCACCACATACACAGCTACTCCATAGCGGACATATTGGACGATCGAGAAAACCGCTGTCCCCACTGCTGCAAGCAGAAACAGGATGAGCCAGATCTTGCTGCGCGCAGACAGCCGGCCGGTTGTCGGATTCTTCTCTTTCTTACCCATGGTACTCCCTCATCGTACAGGTCTTTCTGACCTGTTACATTTATATTTTATTCATGAGAGAATTCTCATACCACAGAAAAAGTGAAGTAAATACAAGGATAAACCTTAGGAAAAGAACTGTTTCTTCGGTCCATACAGATAAACCGTTTCTTCGCACGTTATAGATAATCCAGTAGTTTTTTCAGACGATGGTTCATGCCGGACTTACTGATCGGCGGATTCATCTGGCGCCCGAGTTCCGTAAGCGAGAGCCCCGGATTCTCAATATGGACTTTTGCCACCTCCAGAAGTTCCCTCGGGATCTTCGCAGCCTTATCCGAAGCCAGAAGTTTCTGCAGCTGCTGCGTGCGGATCGCACTTGCTTCCGATTGCTGCTTCACCGTCCAATTATCCAGATTCATCGTACGGGCCACCATGCTGTTGACATCGTGCTGGGCACGGATGTTCTGTAATTCCAGCATCAGTTTGCTTGACCCCATGATTACCAGGAAATCACAGATCTCCTCATGCTTTTTGAAATAAATAGACCAGGTCATATCCAGTACTCTTGTGTTGGGGCGGATATTCTCCGCATGCAGAAGAAGAACGAGCATCTTGACGAAAGCATCCGTCTTACAGAGCATCTCGATCCGATACGTCCGATTAGGATCGCTCATGGAGCCCCTCGCCACAAAAGCCCCTCTAAGCATGGCGCGCCGGAGCTCTTCAGAAGAAGAGATCTCATCCGTGATGGTATCCGGGAGGATATACGGGGTGATAAACCGGTCGAACTCCGTAGCGGAAAAGCTCACCTCATACAAGCTTCCTCCCTGCCTTCCGATTTTTCTCGGGCCCTCCGGGATAAGCTCGTTTCCAAGCGCATGAACATCCTCAATCAGGCGCTGCGCCGTCTCTTCACTTGTACAGCAGACCCTGGCCACATCCTTCTCATAATCGCATTCATATCCGGAACAAAGACAAAGGGCCGCCATTTCCGCCGCCCATTCCTCTTTCGTCTTATAGACGAACTTGCGTATTTCCGCTTTTACCTGTTTCGAATACGCATTTTCTCTCATGTCTTCTTTTCCTCGGGTTTCTGGTAACGAGGGTCTTTATCGATGTCGCGGTGATGGATGGAAACCCTGTATCCGGCATCCTTCAAGCCCTGATACAAGCGCTCCGCAACATACACGGAACGATGACGGCCGCCGGTGCAGCCAACGCCGAT
Source organism: Clostridiales bacterium (assembly GCA_017620475.1). GTDB lineage: Bacteria > Bacillota > Clostridia > Saccharofermentanales > Saccharofermentanaceae > Scatonaster. Next base: position 47,765 of record JAFZQI010000049.1, read on the forward strand.
AGAAAGTCTGGCTTTACCTTCACGAATATAGAAGGGTATCGAAAAACACAGAAGATCCATGATCTTCTCATAGTACTGTTCCGTTTCCGGATAGGCTTCGAGGAAATCAATAATGTCCTGATCCTTACCGCAGAGCATCTTCAGTTCCGGCACATAGAACGGGTTCGGCAGGAAACGCACATCACATGTAACATCACAATCGCCGGGGATCCCGTATTTGAATCCGAAAGACTCGATATGGATATCCATCGAACTATCATCTGCCACTTCGATGATATGAAGCAGTTCTTCCCGAAGCGCACTCTGGGCCATCATGGAAGTATCGATGATATGGGTCGCACGAGCCCGGATGCCCCGCATAAGCGAGCGTTCCTTCTCAATCGCCTCCACCAGCGATAATCCGGCAGAAAGCGGATGTTTGCGTCGTGTCTGGCGGTACCGGCTGACCAGGACCTGGTCATTTGCCTCAAGGAAAATGATCCGATACGGACACTCCAGATTCTTGATCTCGCTCATGGCTTTGCCAAAGCCTTTGAGATACTCATTGCTTCGCACATCCACCACAAAAGCCAGCTTATTGATGGCAAATCCTTCTCCGCCCTGTCCTTTAAGGAACGTGCGGATCAGTTCCGGCAGAACCATCGGTGGAAGATTATCAATACAGAAGTATCCCTGATCTTCCAAAATATGTGCAGCCTGGCTTTTACCTGCGCCGGACATTCCGGTCAGAATAATTACATCCATACCCTTCCCCCTGCTACTTCACCTCAGAAGAGAAACCCCTTCCGATAAAACGGACTTCACGTTCCAGTTCCACTCCGAACTTCTCTTTAATCGTTTTCTGAATCAATCGAACCAGTGAATCAATATCATGTGCTGTAGCATTTCCCGTGTTAATGACAAATCCCGCATGTTTCTCGGAAACCTGCGCACCCCCGACCGATGTGCCTTTTAATCCGGCCTGCTCGATCAGAGCTCCGGTATAGTATCCGGTCGGACGCTTGAACATGCTGCCCGCACTTGGAAACTGCAGAGGCTGGGATTTCGTTCTTTTCTCCGTATAGGTCTTGATCCTGGAACTGATTTCCTGCGGATCATCCCGATGAAGCACAAGTTCAACCTCCGCCACGATCCCCTCATCCGTCATAAAACGGCTCTTCCGGTAACCGAACTGAAGGTCCTCACCGGACCAGGTGATCCGTTCTCCGGAAGGAGAAACGGAGACGACCTTATCTACCACTTCGGACATATCGTGATCGTAAGCGCCGGCATTCATAAAGACCGCGCCACCCAGTGAACCGGGTATACCGGACGCGAATTCCAGCCCGCTCAAGCCCGCTTTGGAGGCAAAAGAAGAAAGACGTGTAAGAAGCGTTCCGGCCGTAGCATAAATACGGACGGTATCAGGATCGGTCGGGACATCTTCGGAACGGATATCGGAAAAAGACTCCCCGAGACGGATCACAAGCCCGTCCATTCCTTCATCGGAAATCACCAGATTCGATCCGTTGCCCATCAGAAAAAAAGGAAGCCCGACCGCTTTAGATGCTGAAATCAGATCAATGATCTCTCCGGTCTCCGAAGGCTCACAGTAGATCTGCGCCGGTCCTCCCACCCGAAAAGATGTATGGGCTTTCATCGGTTCATCTTCACGAAGTTTCGCTTCCAGATCCTTTCTTCCCATATCGATCAGTTTCTGCCGGAAAGCCTTGATCACACCGCTATCCACCGTTATTTCTGCGCTCATCGCTATATTCTTCTCCTTCTTCAACCGCTCACCTTCTTTGGTAACGGCAAACTTCATAAACCTCGTCCCTTTGACTTCGGCTTATGCTTATCTTATTCGGCATTCAACCCGCCGGGGAACACCCTCGTAACCAGATCTTTCGCGGCATTATAACCCATCTTCTTAACACGATAGTTGATCGCCGCCGCCTCAACGATGATCGCCAGGTTACGTCCGGGGCCTACCGGGATCGTAATCGACGGAACCTTGATCCCCAGTATCTCCGTGGTCTCATCCGTGATTCCCAAACGGTCATATGTCTTCTTCTCATCCCACAGCTCGAGATTGATAACGAAGTCGATGTTCTCCTGAAGTTTAACGGAAGAAACACCATACAGTTCTTTTACATCAAGAATACCGATACCGCGGATCTCGATCAGGTGACGGATCACTTCCGGCGCTCTGCCCAGAAGCGTCGTCTCCGATACTCTCCTGATCTCCACCTGGTCGTCCGCGATCAGGCGGTGACCACGCTTAACGATCTCCAGCGCCGTTTCGGATTTACCGACACCGCTCTCGCCCAGGATCAGGATACCTTCACCGTTTACCTCGACCAGAACGCCATGCATCGAGATGCGCGGAGCCAGTTCCACATTGAGGTATTTGACCAGCGAACTCATGAATTCACTCGTGGCCTGATGGGTGCGCAGTACCGGGATCTGTGCTTTCTTCGCCACACGAATCAGCTCATCGTGTGCCACGTGGTTGCGTGTAAGAATAAGACACGGGATCTTCTTCTCGAAAAGCGCTTGTAAACGCTCCTCTCTCTGCTCCGGCGTCAGCTTATCAAGGAAGGCATGCTCCATGTTACCGATCAGCTGGATACGGTCGGGGCCGAAGTGGTCATAATAACCCGCCAGCTGCAGGCCCGGACGCGTCACATCCGCAACATGGATGCGGACCTTCTCCATATCTTCCGGTGCATACACTTCTTCCAGTTCGAAGTACTTGATGATCTCTGTAAGAAAAACGCTCGAATAGGGCATGGCGTGCTCCTCCGTCAGAAAAATGTCTACATCCATTTTATACCAAAAAAGCGCCAAACGGCAAAGGATTTATCGTTTTCGATGTTTCTTAGAATTGAAAAAGAAATCTCTCCTGTGGTGAGTTTTGCTTTAGCAAACTGTTTGAACCACAGGAGAGATATTCTTTTTCAAACTAAGAAGTAAGGATTACTCATCCTCAGAGAGGAATGCCTTTCTGGCTTCAATAACCTTGGCCTGGACATCGCCCGGAGCCTGCTCATAGCGAGCATGCTCGATGGTGTACCAGCCACGGCCCTGAGTCATGGACTTCAGGTCGGTAGCATAGGTAGCCATCTCGGATGTCGGCACTTCACAGTTGATGACGGAACCTGTCTCGTCACTGTCGATACCCATGATGCGGCCACGACGCTTGTTCATGTCGCCCATGATATCACCCTGCTTATCCTCAGGAATGTGAACAGATACTGTGCTGATCGGCTCAAGGAGAACCGGGTTCGCCGCAGCCATACCGGCCTTGAAAGCGAGGTTAGCCGCGATCTTGAACGCCATTTCCGAAGAGTCTACATCGTGATAAGAACCATCGACGAGCGTTGCCTTGAGGTTAACTACCGGGAATGCACCGAGGATACCCTTCTTAACGGCATCCTGCAGGCCCTTTTCAACTGCCGGGAAGAAGTTCTTCGGAACAGCACCGCCGAATACATTCTCTTCGAATACGAGTTCTTCAGAATCTGTCGGCTCAAACTCGATCCATACATCACCGTACTGACCGTGACCGCCGGACTGTTTCTTATGCTTACCCTGAACCTTAACCTTCTTACGGATCGCTTCACGATACGGAACACGCGGCTCTTCAAGATCAGCGTCTACGTTGAACTTACTCTTGAGCTTACTCTTCAGTACGGAGATCTCCTGCTCACCGAGACCACTGATGACCATCTGCTTTGTCTCTGCGTTATTAATAACTGTAAATACCGGATCCTCATCCTTCAGCTTGTTAAGACCGGACATGATCTTATCTTCTTCGCCTCTGGCCTTCGGAACGATACCCATCGAAAGACACGGTGTCGGGAAGTTGATCTTCGTAAGTGTCACGACACGAGCCTTATCACAGAGCGTATCATTGGTCTGCGTAAGAACGAGTTTCGCAACGGCGCCGATATCACCGGCAACGACCTTATCTGTTGGGATCTGCTTCTTACCAACCATGTAGAACAGACCGCCCAGACGCTCTTCCTTCTCTTTTACGGCGTTGTAGACCGTGGAGTTGCTCTTGATCACGCCCGCATATACACGGAACAGGGAGATCCGTCCTACGAACGGGTCAGCGATCGTCTTAAATACGAAAGCAGCCAGCGGATCGTTCTCATTGCAGGTGATCGTCAGGGTCTCTCCATCCGGAGTCACACCCTCTTGCGGCGGCTTCGTGCTGGCCGGCGGAGTATCCTTGGAGATACAGTTCATCAGGAACTCCACGCCCCAGTTCTTATAAGCGGAACCGGCATAGATCGGATGCAGTGTGCCATCCGCAAAACCGGCGTGAACGCCACGACGGAATTCTTCCTCGGTGAAAGGCTCACCGGCGAAATACTTCTCCATCAGTTCTTCGTCGCACTCTGCTACAACTTCATTTACCTTATCCTGAAGCTCAGCTACACGATCTTCATACTCCGCAGGAAGCGGGATCTCGGTCTGTGCACCGGTCTTCTCATCCAGGGTAAAGGCACGCTTATTCATAACGTCTACGATACCGGTCATCTTATCGCCGGACATGATCGGCAGGGAAAGCGGAATGACACCACGGCCATAGCGTTCCATCATACGGGAGATCACGCCCTCAAAGTCTGCATTCGGTTCGTCCATTCTGTTCAGGAAGAAAAGGAACGGAACCTTTCTCTTGTTAAGAAGACGGATCGCCTTCTCAGAACCTACAGAAGTACCGCCCTTCGCGCTGATCACAACGATCGCGCTGCCTGCTACACGAATACCGGCCATTGTCTCACCGAGAAAATCGAAATCACCGGGGGTGTCGATGAGATTCATCTTTGTGTTCTTCCACTCCAATGCCGCAACGGATGTGTTGAGGGAAATCTGGCGCTTGATCTCTTCCGGGTCAAAGTCCAGTGCGGTGTTGCCATCTGCCGAACGGCCGAGACGGTCGATCGCCTTTGCACAGTAGAGCATTGCCTCTGCAAGCGCGGTTTTACCTGATCCGCCATGTCCCAATAACGCGATGTTACGGATCTTGTCTGCCGAATAATTGGTCATGTATTCGTCCTCCTAATTCAAACTCTAATGCGACTATTATAACCGATTCGGTAATCAATATCCACAAAAATTTTCACATTCTCCAACTTTTTTTGTGACACTTAACGGCATTTTTCTTTGCGATTTTCCATTCTCTTTTTTCAACGGCAAAAAGACCGTCCAGAAGAATGATGAGTTCTTAAAAGGACTTCCCTTTTAAGTATTTTCCAATATGTTTTTTGTCCTGACATTTAGTTATTCAATTCACAGAAGTTAAAACAATGTAAACCATTCTATTTAAGCGTGCCAACGATCAAATTGGCGTATATAATGCAATTAAACGGAGGTGTTTATGTGAGAAAGAGATTATTGTCTTTTACCTTATCTGTGGTATTGGCTCTGATATGGGTTACTCCCGCGGTTTTATTCGCTGACGATGACGAAGTATTCGTAGAAGCTCCATCTTACGCCCAACGAACTCGTGAAAGAAGAATGATATCTGACACCATGTGGGTAGATTTGCTCAAAGTGAGCTGGTCAGCGGTCAGTTCCGCAGACGGGTACGAAATATATCGTCGTTGCGATAATGATTTCTATGATCAATATCTTGCGAGTGTGCAGGATGTTGAGACATATACGGATACCACGACCAGAATATGTTATTCTTATATGTATAAAGTGCGCGCGTATAGAGAAGTTGACGGAGTTATTTACTACAGCGATTTTGCCGAGACATTATATAGTGGAAAAGGGTTCGGATTTTTGGAACAAGTCGAAGGTTTCTCCGCTGAGCCCAAAAGCGGTGTGACTATGCGGCTTTCCTGGGATAGGATCTCGGGAACGAATAGATATTATATTACAGTGAAGACGGGAGATTCTTATGTTTTCGATCTCTGCAAGTATTGCCGCGGTACTCAGAGCAGCACGTCTATTACAGGTCTGACAGCCGGTACCAAATACACTTTCCAAATTAGTGCAGAGTATTTTACCGGCACTGATTTTCTTGAAGTTCCTTTTGGTTATTCTGAAGAAATCGAGGCTGTCGCGCTGGCAACCCCTTCTGTGAATGCTTTCGTTTCAGATAGCGGTGAGATTACAGTGGGCTGGACGAAGGCTTCCCGTTCTGACGGATATGAGATCTACAGAAGTGAAAGTGAGGATGGTTCTTACCGGCTTATTCAGACTGTAGGCGATGTTCTAACCTATAAAGATTCTTCTGCAGAGGCCGGAACGGCATACTATTACAAAGTAAGAGCGTATAAAGAAGTCGATGGAAAAGTGTATTACGGCGGGTACAGCAATGCTGCCATGGCAGAGAAAGCCAAATACGAAGGGTTGAAGGTATCCCCCAAGAGCGGAGTTACCATGAATCTTTCCTGGACTACGGTTCCGGGAGCCGGGCTATACGAGATCTGGCACCGTACCGAGAACACGGAATTTGAATACGTTAAGACGGCAGGCAAAAGCCAGACCAGCACTACCCATACAGGTCTTAAGGCCGGCTCGATGCACTATTATAAGATCGTTATCAAGGATGCATCGGGAAATTTCCTTTCCGAATCAACTGAGGTTTCTGCTGTCGCTCTTGCCACACCGGCTATAGACAAAGTATCCAGCTGTATCGAATGGAGCAAAGGATATATCCAGGTGTGCTGGAGCAAGGCTTCCGGAGCCGGCGGCTACAACATTTACAGATGTGTAGGTGACGAAAACGGCACATACCAGTATGTAGCCAGCGTCCAAAATGTGGAAAGCTATAGAGATTCAGATATCAACGCTGAGAATTACTACAAGGTACGGGCATACAAGAAAGTGGATGGCAAAGTCTATTACGGCGGATACAGCAAACCACTAAGCGGGTATGAGTTTGAAATGTATAGCAAGTAATATACCCTCGGTCAACTGACGATTCTGTAATGCATAAAACAAGAGAGGCTGCCTCACAAGTGAGACAGCCTCTTTTCATTCATTTATAACAACAACTGTTTAAACCTTACTTCTTCTTCGCACTCCGCTCAAATACCATGATCACACGGTCTTCCTTGATGGACACCGAGCTTGCATTCAGGGACATGCTGTCACCGCCGCCCAAAGAAGCCTGTATCTTACCGCCCTCATCGTTGATCATGCTGTGGAGTCTCCAGCCGCCGGCCGCCTTGGTCGCCAGGATCTCTGCGATCCTCTCCGAATTCACTTCACCGTTCGTCAAATGCGGTACAACGACCACGGAGTATTCCTTCATGCCATCGGCAATGGCCACTGCGCCACCGCCCACCGGCATTGTATCGATCCGATCCTGCAGTTTCTTGATCGCCTTCTGGGTCTCATCCAGCTGCTTTTCCAGTTCTTCCTTAGACTTTGCCATCTCTGCCAACTCACTTTCCTTAGCCTTAAGTGCATCCTGAAGCTTGCCCTTCTCGCTTTCCGAAAGAGCCGCTTCCTTAAGAGATATCGCACGCTTCTCCGCCTTCAGGAGCAGTTCCTGTGCTTCCACCTCAGCCAGTTTCTTCGCGTTCTTCGAATCCGCGATGATCGACTTGGCTGTATCAAGATCCGTCTTCAACGCAGCGATCTGCGTCTCATAACTGCTCTTGCTCTGCTCCTGCTCTCTCGTCATCTTCGAGATATCTGCTTCCAGAGCCGCTTTCTGCTTGGCGATTACATCACAGCCGGCACGAGCTTCCGCCTGCAACCTGTCTTTCTCACGCTGCGCATCGCTGACGGCTTTCTTGGCCTCTTCCATCTTTGAAGCAGCCTCGGCTTCCATCTTCTGCTTTTCCTGCTGAGCCAATCCGAGGACCTGAGAAGCTTCCTGATCCAGTTTCGCCTTCTCCTGCTGAGACTTCTCCACTTCCGCCTTCGCTGCCGACGTTACCCGATCGCTTTCTTCCTGCGCCTGACGAAGAATAAGATCTCTTTCCTGCTGGGCTTTCTCGACTTCCGATCTCGCCGCAGCAACAACACGCTCGCCTTCTTCCTGCGCCTCGCGCACCAGACGTTCCTTCTCCGTAGCCGCCTCTTTCTTCAGCGCCTCAATCTGATTCTCGATATTCTCTTTTTCAGTCGCAATGGATTCATAAGCCGCCTGAGTCTCATCAAGAGCCGCCTGCATACGCTCGGACTCCTCGATCAGTTCCTGACGTTTCGCCTGGGCTTTTTCAGCCTCCGACATGATCTTCTGGGCTTCCGCCATGTAAGCCTTCATCTCGGATTCCGCCTGTTTCTTGGTAGACTCAATATCCGCCAGAACCTGCTGTGCTTCCGCCATGGCCGCCGCCTTTGCGCTCTCGCCTTCTGCGATCGCCGCCGCCCGGGCTTCCTCACCCTCTTTGATCTTCGCCTTAGTGGTCTCTTCCGCCTCGGCTTCCAGCTGCTTCTTGGCTGTCTCATAATCCGCCTTCATGGCAGTAAGAGAAGCCTCGATCTCCTTCAATTCTTTATTCGCGGTATCCCTGTGCGCCATCGCCTCTTTGGTTGCCGCTTCCGCCTGCTGTGCCTCTTCCAGCAACTGCTGTCTTCTGGCCATCGCATCTTTATATTCTTTTTGAACCTGAACGGCTAACTGCTCCGTCTCCTTCTGCGCTTCGAGCAGGATCCTCTCCTGTTCCTTCTTCGCCTGACGGATCATCTCCTCACGTTCCGCCTCCATCTCCTTACGGGTTTCCTGACGGAGTTTCTCCTGTTGTGCCTCAACATCCTGGGAACGTTTCTTCTCGATCTCCACAGCCTCACGGAGCTCGGTCAGCTCCTTCTCCAGCTGTTTTCTCTCATCGAGCGCACGCTTACGGACCTCAACATATTCAGTCTCGATCCGAAGTTTCTCTGACTCCAGCTGCTGATTCAGAGTCTCGATCTCCCGCTGATTACGGTTCTTCATCTCTGCGATCAGTTTCTCTTCGTCAGAAAGCTTCTTCTCCACACGAGCGTTTGCTTCCTGTTCATTACGCTTGATGTTCTCACTGGCTTCCTGCCGTGCAACATCTTCCCCCTCACGCGCCGCCTTCTGGAAATCGTACTTACACATGAAGCAACGCGCCACGTTATCACCCATCATAACGCCACATACAGGACATTTCTTCATCGTTCTTTACTCCTCATGTATCGAATAGTAAAACTAATTATACAACCTTTTATGATTTTTTTCATTGGTTACTATGCGATTTCACAACAAATTGACAAAGATTTTTCACAATGTACAAAAAATCCCCTCTCCCGGAACCGGTCATCCACCACGGAAAACCGCACCCGAAAGAGGGGATTATATTTGTTTTTTCACCTTAAGAAGAATTCTTCGGCTGTCGTTGTCGCCGTTCCGGAAATATCGGTAAGATACCCCATTGCCCCCGCAAAGATCAGGAATCCCAAAATAATGATCAGAAGCGTAACCGTCGCCACGACGACAAGCGTCCGGCATGTACGAAACTTATCCAATGCGATCCTGGGATTACGCTCTCCGATCCCGCCGCAGGACATCACCAGGCTGGCGATACAGATCGGAAGCGGGAATAATATCCCGACCAGCGTCAATGCGGAAACGATCAGAAGCGCGATAGAGATGCCTCGCATCGCCTCGAAATCCGGTTTTTCCGTTGCATCGAAGTGGTAAAATTCGCCTTCTTCTGCCCACATCTGTGAATAGGGAGACACTACTTGCGGAGCGGCAACGATCGGCTGGGGTGCGAACATCGGTGCCGAAGCAAAAGCCGGTTGCGGCGCCGCAAATACAGGCTGCGGCACGTCCTCCACCGGTGGCGGAAGCACCGTTTCCGGGGCCGCCGGAGCGAAAGCCTGCGAAACAGGAGTAGAAGGCGTAGGAACGACATCGCCTCCAACGCCTTCTTCATGTTTGATCAGATGACCGCATTCCGTACAGAATATCGCCCCATCCAGAATTTCTTTATGACAATGATCACACAGCATAACGGATTACTTTCCGGCAGCTTCCATAGACTGAGATACGGACTCGTATACCGACTCGTAGAGTTCCTGGAATCCGGAGATACCGTTGCTGGCGGACATAACCAGAGCAACGACCGCTACGATACCCAGCAGCAGGACGACATACGCAATGATCATCATGATGCGGGAAACCTTGCGGTTGTGATGCTCTTCATCCGCATTAAGACTGGACTTCACTTTAGAAGCATAAACCGTACCGATAATACCGAGGATCATCGCAATTAGGGAAATACCATATGTGAAGCAGCAGCATACCACACCGAGAATGATTGCGATAATGTTGCCGGCCAGAAGTCCGCCTGCTCCGCCCGGTGTATAGAAAGACGGCTGAGTCGGGATCGTATTGGCCATCGGCTGGGTCGGGAACGAATTCGGAACCGGATTCGCGTTGAATGCCGGCTGCTGAGCGGCTACCGGCTGCTCTTCAACCTTCGCGCCACAGTTCTGACAGAACATGGATCCGCCGGTCTCTTGTCCACAATATCTACAAATTGCCATAGTTGTATCCTCCTATGATCTCTTCCCTCCAAAGGGGAAATCGATTTAATTACTATAGTAATAATAATGTGTTTATTTTTCTTTCGCAATAAGTGAAAGTGCAACTTTATACATAATTAATCAGTTTTTTCGGCAAGATACCCCGTTGAATAACCATCGAAGCATCTTTTTCAGGTAACAATTTTAGGGAGCCAGA
>JAFZQI010000050.1 GCA_017620475.1 Clostridiales bacterium
GCTAGAAAAGCACTTCTTACTCTTGGAAATCTGAACATGATATTACCCTCTTCCCCGATTGATCTGCTATAGATTATAGGCAAAACAAATTGAGAAAAGGTGACAGATTTGAAACCTTGTCCAGACGGATCATTCCCACTCGATCGTGTTTGTCGGTTTTACTCCACAACTTTGATCCCGATATTCTTTTCTTTCAGAAAACCTCTCACCTCATCGGCGTGCTCTGCCGAGATCAGGATCATGATCCCCGTGGCGGTCTTCGGGAAAATCGCCACCACATGAGGGAAGAAACGAACGAAAGCCGTGCCCGACCACAGAAGTTTCATTTTCTTCTCTGTGTGGTCGTCGAAGTCGATGCCTTCCTCATCAAAGGAAAGCGTCACTGTTCGCTCCATGGTAACAAAGGTCTTATACAGCCGCATCATCGTCCTGACGAATACGAATTCCACGACCAGAGCTGCACCTATCAGTCCCAGACATACATAAGTCAACGTCGATGCGCTACCCAGGAGGATCCACACGATGCACAGCACCAGTACCACTAGCACGAACGCAGAACTGATCGGAACAAATCTGAAAAAGTCGCGGAGTTTCTTCTCCGGGTTCTTCAGAAGGTCGTTGCCCTGGATCATAATATTCGTACATTCTTTTGCCGTCGCCTTATCATTTGAGCTCTTTGTCTCAATAACCATTTCCACGTCCTCACTTTCGAAATGATTATATCACTTTGCGAACAGTCCCTTGTATGATGTAGGGAACTTTTTGCACGTTTTCGTTCTGGAATGTTCCCTACAATTGTGACAGAAGCGTCATTCCACTGTTACCTTTCGGTTTTACTATAAGAATATGGATAACTGTTTCCACCGGATGGTGAGGAGTAAGGGGAATGAAGGACAGGAGCTTCGGGAAAATCATCGCGCTATTTCTTGCGGCGTCGATTCTGACGTCTTGCAGCGGTGCGTCCAAGAATTCTTCCGATTCCTCAAAAGACTCGATTAGTTCTGCAGGCATTTCCGACACCGGTATACCTGCAGGTGCAGATCCTGATGCACCTAAGTACGCAAATGCATCCTCCGCCACCTCGCCCTACGAACCGATCTTCCCGATCGAGAATCCACTGAAGGGAACAGAACTGGAGCAGTACTGCACAGACAACTTCGTCGTCCTCGATAATAACAGTGGATATGTGAATGTGTATGAGATCGAACCGGAGATCCCGATGCATCTCACGAAGGAATGGAACAGAGACCATCCGCGTGCAGATGCGAACATGACCTTCATCGAGTCCACCAACTGGACATACGAATACGATCGGATCTGGGTACTCTGGTGGTTCATGGGAAAAAGTATCAACGAGTCAACCAAACCGGCAGACTACGAAAGCCGCCCGGGAGAGTGGGTCGAGCAAAACACCTACACCCCGCCTGACAACGTTTTTGCCGGTGTAATAGAAGGGATGCATGTATCGACGATCAGCAGTATCCCCAACTGGATGGAACTGCCGTTCCGCACATCTGTCGGCCGCGTGAACCCAGACAACCATATATTGGTACTCGATCTCGACGGAAGCGTTTTTCCGAGGGAGGCTACCTCCGCACGGGGAGAGCCGGCGCTTTTTCCGGAGGACTACGATACCCTGCACTTCATCAGCCTGACTGACAAGTACATCGACAACGTCCCGGTCTACGGCTCGCTTTATTGCATCGCGGAGCCGTGGGGCGTCTACGATTACGAAGATATTCTTCATACGGCGCGGGGAACGAACCTGATCACGACTATTACCTGCACCTATCAGGATAAGGACACGGTGGTGCAGATGGTGCGGACAGGCGACTTCACCGTGAAAAATGTTTTGAAACAGAATCTTCATGTTCTGCCTCTTTCGGAGTGTGTGGAGGGTATCAAAGAAGCCGCGGAGTATTTTAATAATCCACCCAATAACTGGACGCTGGACCGGATGACCTTCTACTGCGCGGAGCTGAGCTATCTTCCGTTTACGAACTACGATATTACGACCTACGACTACACAGACGAGCGGACCTACCTGATCCCGGTCTGGAATCTGTATCTTTATGTCGACGGACAGCCCGCCCCGGGATTCTGCCTGACCGTGGATGCGACGACAGGAAAATGCCTTTATTCCAAAGAGTATTCTCTTTATGATGAGAGGCTCGAGAAGCCGGATCCCGAGATGACGAACTGACGGAGGCGCGTATGAGAAGAAAGAATGCATTTTCCATAGCGTCTCTGGTGCTTGCCTTCGCCATGCTTTTTTCTTCCTGCTCGAAAAGCACTGTCCACGGTTCCGACGGCGCCGCGAAAGGAAGTGGTGGGAATGGGGGCAGCAACGATCTCGATGGCATTTCCGGCACGGATGCCAGCGATGCAGATTCCGTGGCGGATGGAAGTACCGCTGAGGGAGAACACACGGATGCGGCGGGATCAAATGCCGATGACTACGAGGTCGTGAAGACCTGGGCGGGCCTGAAAGAAGGCGCGTCTTTTCAAACGCTCTATGAAGGTGCATGCAATCGCGGGTTCCTGTCCTTCAGTGTCGTCTGGTGCGCACCGACATTCCGGCTGGATACGAAAAAGGAACTGGACGGGTTTATCTCGAATTACCAGGAAGTGCTGCAGCTCGATACGGAAAAGCACGGGCTTCCTGCTTTTTCTGAAGCAACAGAAAAGTTTGACGACGAATTCTTCTCGAACAATTCCCTCGTCGTGGTTTATGTGCATGTGGATAAGAACGATACGTGCGGATATACCGTCGACCACATCGGAAAGGACAAGTACGATCAGCCGAATGTGGGAAACTGCTGGGTCGTGGACATCCTCAGGTCTCCGATGGACAATCCGGTCGAGGAAGAAGAGATGGGATTTCTGTTTGTCATCTCCGTTTCGGATGACGAACTGAAATCATACATCGATATGTATCACGAGAGCAAAGGCCTGATCGGAACAGGCGATTCGGGAAAAGACGGCATCACAGGCATTATCATCGACAGGACGAAGTAAGTGACTTGCGATTGACAGGATGCAGTAAGAAACGGAGGACGGAAAAGATGTTGAGAAATATGAACAAACGGATTCTGGCGTTGGCATTAAGTGCGGCGATGCTCCTTCCGATGGCGTCGCTTTCGGCGTGTAAGAAGAGTGCGTCTGGCTCGGATGCGGGCGGCGCAAATGGGAACGGCGGCAACGGCAGCAACGGCGGGCAGAGCGCGCCTATGGCCGGACCGACAACACCGGACGGCTCGGAACACGGGGACTATATTCTCGAGACGGACACATATTACTCGGCGGAGGAATGGCATTTTGCTATCCCGGAGAAAGAGGGAAGACAGCCGGATGTAACAGAGATCTACAAGGCGTTTTTCAACGATCAGAATATGGTGTTTGCATATCAACGATCCTATAAGCTGACTGAGGCGGAACAGGAAGAGATCCGTCACCTCGATTTTAACGATCCGGAACAGCTTGACCGGTATTACGATCTTCAGGAGCAGCAGAACGAGAGCGGTTTTATGGTGACGACGCTTTCCGGAGATATGATTATGAATGTGGATCTTCGGGCATATAGCTGCCTTGGGATCTTTCAGATGACCGATGGCCGATACGGTGCGGTAGTGGAGCGGATGAACCGAGACATGAATTCATTCGCGCATAACATATTTATCGAGATCATTAATGAGAAAGGTGAGGTCGTAAGTGATACACCTATAAATCCGCTCATTGCCGATATGTACAATATCGAGATGATGGCGATGCCTGACGGGAATTACCTTTTTTACGGAAACAGCCGCAGTGACGGCTATGCAGCTTGGGTTTTGGATCAGGAGTTTAATCCGCTCAAAAAACTGGATGGAGATGGTGTGATTTACCGAATGAACGGCAAGTATTACCGTGTGAAGTTTTTTGATTGGGATCCGATTGCAAGTGAGGAGAGCGGTTATATATGCCGGGAACTGGATGTTTCGTCTTGGACGCTTTCTGCGGAGCAGCCTCTGGCTCCGAATGTTCCGGATGAATTCTATCTTTATCCGGATGGTGATAAGGTTTTTACAGACGATGGAGAGGGATTGTGTTCAATCGACCTGTTAACGGGGGAGAAAGAAAGACTTCTTTTGTGGGGAGACACGGATGTGTACATCAATCGCATCGATGCCATGAAAGCGGTTTCTTCGGAAGATATCTATATATTCCAACTAAAGGATGCGACCATGATCCACTTGAAGAAGGAAGCAACCAATCCTCATGCGGGAAAGCGTATCATCCGTGTTGGTGTCAATAATATCGATTACTATTATTACAGGCAGATCGCCGAGTATAACAAGCGGCCGGAGAGTCTGGCCCGGGTGTATGTCTATTATCCGAACTCGGACAGGACAATCACGGATCTGGCAGACAAAGCTACTGCGGCGGATAAGCTTCTTCTGGATATGCGCTCCGGTGATGGACCGGATATCTTGATCAATTATTCGGAATTCGGTCAATTTGATAACGACACGGTGCTTGTTGATCTGAATCCCTATATTGACGGGAATCAGGGCATCGATAGAAGCCTCTACTATGACAATGTATTCCGCGCTTTTGAAACGGACGGGAAACTCTACCAGCTTCCGCTTACCGTATTGCCAAGCGGTATTGTAGGAAATCCGGATCTGCTGGGAGAGATTTCGGGCTGGACATGTGATGAATATCTTCAGAAGATCAACGGGCTTCCGGACGGCGTTTTCCCGATACTCTTTAATTCGACCGAGGCCTATCCGGAGGAACCGGACGGATTGGGGATCCTGCTGAATCTCCTATACTGCGATATGGGACATTATGTCGATTACGGCAGTTATGAAGTAAGATTTGACAGTGATGATTTCCGTAAGCTTCTGGAGATTGCAAAAAGATCGGATTCGCATTTGACTTCAGAAACGCTTGAAGGTATGAAATCGCGCTACGGGGAGATGACCAGAACAGAACCGATCTTTCTTATGGTACAGGACGGGCTCTGTGCGTGTTCCACGCTCCATATCCGTTCTTTATACGATGTGAGTGTGATGGCCGGGCTATGTCATAATCATCCGCTTCTTATCGGCTTCCCGACATCAGAGAACCCGGGACTTGCTGCCGAAGCAATCACTACAATAGGTATCTCTGCTTTTTCCGAGGCGCCCGATGAGGCTTGGGACTTCGTGAAGTTTTTCGTGTCTCCGGAGGCACAGAATGCAATATTCAAGTATTATGACAGCTGGGGATTCTCTATCTGTAAGGAAAGTCAGAAACTCGCGATTCAGCACGAGATCGATGCTTTGGGAGGCATGCAGGATCAGGGTACCATCAACCAGAGTGTGGTTGATACGTATGAGCGCCTGATCGGAAGCATCACGCACCGCATCATGAAGAATCCATCGATCGTGGAGATCATCAAGGAAGAGGCCCCGGCGTATTTCGAGGGGGATAAGACGGCGGAAGAGGTCAGCAAGACGATCCAGGACCGTGCGTCGAGAGTGCTGCAGGAGCTGGAGTAAACGAGGAAGGATTACGGATTCTCCCGGACGCTCTTATATAGGCTCACATGCATGTTGAGATCGTGGAAGCCGTTCTTCAGGTAGAACTAGTAGGACGGCTTGTCTGAATCCGTCTGGAGGAAGATCCCTGCCAGTCCGCTTTATACAGGTCTGCCATCTCATCGAGATACGATTCATCAATCTCTAAGAATTTCTCTTCCATTTTGTTTTCCTATCATGATTCGGAAATATTATAACATTTCTCATGCATTGGAACTGAAACCGCAAAATTGGTGGTGAAAATCGGTTGATTAGCCACAAAATATGTGGTTTATTGTAGCCAGGAGGGATACTCATGGCACATGATTATGTTCTAAATGATTCGGTTACCGGTGAGGATCTGAGACAGGTCCGGCAGCTTCTGCACATGACACAGAAGGAGTTTGCTGTTTTTGCGAATGCCTCGAAAAGAACTGTCGAGAACTGGGAGGGCAAGGATGAGCCGATAAAGGGACCGATCGTGACTCTGGTTGAGATCCTCCGTAGACACCCTGAAATTGCCGAAAAACTGAAAGTCCCGAAAACCCGGCTAAAACTTCGGTTGTGGTACATGTATGAAGACATGGTATGCACGGTCATTGACGTGGATGAGTTGAAGAGGATCGTAAAGATCAGAAATTATATCGACGATCCGCTGTTCCGTGCCTTCGGTAAAAACACGGAACCGGGTTTTGAAGACTATGAGGAATTCCTGAAATCGCGCTGTTTCCCGGAAAGCCGGGACAAGATCAAACTGGAATTGAAACGCCTAGGGATTCCGTTTTATGATCCGATCCTGATTATCGAGAAAACAGAAGGGCGGATGGCTGACGATAAGTTCTGGATAAGAATTGAGAGGTGAGAGGATTGATACATCTTTTGGATTCTGATATGCAGGATTTTAACAGGCAGTCGTCGAAAGGAAATCAGCTGAAGTTCTGTCAGCGGGAGACCTGGTACAAGGCAGATTACCTTGGATGCGAGGGCCTGGCTGAATATGTGGTCTCTAAACTTCTTGCTTTCTCCGACCTTCGTCCCGACGAGTATGTGGAGTATGAGTTAGAAGAGATCGAATATAACGACAGTGCTTTTCGCGCATGCAAAAGCAAGGACTTCACAGACGGCTGGAATCTGATCACGCTGGAACGGCTGTTTAAAGATACATACGGCGTGGGACTGAACAAGATCATATACAGCACGCCGGATCACGTGGAGCGCCTAAAGATCCTTGTGGAGCAAGTGGAAAGAACGACAGGACTTCGGAATATATATGAGCAAGCTTCTGACGGTGGATGCGTTGTTTTTGAACGAGGACAGGCATACACACAATATTGCCGTACTCACTAATGGAACAGGTGATTTTCGCATCGCACCGATCTTTGACAACGGGGCAGGCCTTCTTTCGGATACAAACATGGAGTATCCTTTGACCAGAGATCCGCTGGAGTGGATCCCGAAAGTGAAACCGAAGACGTTCTGCGATTCCTTTCAAGAACAGATGGAGATTGCAGAGAAACTGTATGGAGAGAATCTCCACTTTTCGTTCGGATATAACGAGGTGGAGACGGTTGTGGAAAAGGCCGTTATCTACTCGGAAGAGATCAGGCGCAGAGTGATCGATGTAGTGATGGAAATGAAAAGAAGATACAGTTACCTCTTTACCGAATGAGAGCAAAAGAGAGTTCCTGAAGGAACTTTCGTATTCATGGTCGGATTTTTCTTGAAGGAGTGAATCTTTTTCAACAGCGCCTCTCAAGTAATTGAAAAGCATTTTAAAGGCTCCTCCGCACAAGCGCAGCGCGGAGGAGCCGCGCCGCGAAAAATGACTTTTCAATTACTCCCATTCAATCGTTCCTGTCGATATATCCATATGCTATAATGAGACAAATCTTCGAATGAAAAGACAGGATTTGTCTTCTGAAACAGGATAAAGTAAGGGAGAAATCACAAGATGGACTGGGTCAATGTCATTACCGAGACGCTCCGATATCTGGAGAAGAATCTTCTGACAGTGCAAGGTCCGAAGGAGGTAGCCCTTATGGTACATGTTTCGGCAAGTTATCTTCAGACAAGTTTTCAGATGATCACCGGATATTCGATCAGTGAATATGTCCGTAACAGAAAACTGTATCTGGCTGCAATGGATCTTCTGGGAGAGGATGTCAAAGTCATCGATATTGCGGCTAAATACGGATACGAGACGCCGGAAAGCTTCACAAAAGCCTTCAGCCGTTTTCACGATGCGACTCCCAATGAGATCAAAAAGAAGAAAAAACCGGTTCGGACATTTCTTCCGCTGAAGCTTTCTTTCTCGGTCAAAGGCGCCGATACGGTGGATGTAGTGATCGATACGACCGCGCCGTTCTTTCTCTTCGGGAAAGCCGATGTTTTTGAAAATGAGACTTGCTTTCAGAAGATCCCCGGATTTGTGACCGATTTTGTCAAGAAACAGCTCGAAAGCAAAAACTACGGACCTTTCTACGGAGTCAGTGTCGGAGAATGTGAGAGTGTTCTGAATAATCAGGGAACACCCTGGCTTTCGGATTTTGATGAAGAGGAAGTCAAAAAGATCACCTTTGCAGAGCGCTTCCTGTTCCTTGCCGGATCTGAATATAAGGGCGGGGAGATCCCGGAAGATATGACCTGTATCGAGATCCCGGAGACGCTCTGGGCGAAGTTCCGCTGTAAGGATAATTCCGCAGAAGAGATCCAGAAGATGCGCAGATTCATCTTCGGAGAATGGCTTCTGGATACGGACGAATACGATCTTATTGCCGAGTACAATAT
The DNA here is from genome assembly GCA_017620475.1 of Clostridiales bacterium. Classification (GTDB taxonomy): domain Bacteria; phylum Bacillota; class Clostridia; order Saccharofermentanales; family Saccharofermentanaceae; genus Scatonaster. The sequence continues at coordinate 8,331 of JAFZQI010000050.1, forward strand.
CGAATGTTATAACCTTCCGAGCGAAGACGGAAAAGAATACTATAACGAGATCTGGCTTCCGGTGCAGAGAAGATCAGAAAAATAATTCAGGAGATAGATATATGAATAGAAATAGCCTGATGAGAAGGGGGATCGCCATGCTTCTCATTCTTTCCACAACTTCTTTTGCCGGATGCAAGAAAGAAAAAAAGAAAACGAATCACAATGATCTTTTTCCGAAGGCAGATACGGAATACTTCACCCCCTTTCAGAATGAGAAGACCAGTTACTGCTCGCTGGATGAAGGATTAGACCTTCCCGTATATACGCAGGGTATGAGCGGATGCGTTGCTTTTTCCGCGGTCACATCTGTGCAGGCCTATCTTCAGAAGAATAAGATAGGGAACTGGGAGGCGACCGGCGAAGAAATCGTTGACCGCATGTACTGTGCCAGGGAGGAGCTGTCTTCCGGAAAAGATGGCATGTATGCCACCATTGGAGATAAGACCGAATATGGCGGAAACCCGCTCCATGTATTCGATGTGCTTTGTTCCGATCCGCTGCACGGATATGTGCTTTCGGATGCAAAACGGCTCTTGAATCCTAAGATCGACGAACTGAAAGAATGGATCCGCGAATATGGGGCGCCTGTTGTAGCAATCAGCTTAGAATCGGGATACTACAGAAGCCACGGATATCCGACGCAGAACTATAAGGGCACGGAAACGAATCACTTCCTGTGTGTGATCGGCTGGGATGACGATTTTCCGGCAGACGCCTTCTTCACGAAAGCCTCCCGAAACGGAGCATGGCTGGTGCAGAATACCATCACGCCCCTTAACATTCCTGCCTATTACTGGGTCTCCTACGACGTGCAGTTTCCCTTGGCGATTTCGTATCAGATGACCAATTCCTATTCTTCCGGTGAAAACCACGGAAGTGCCATGATCGGCAATGTCGATCTGAGCCTTGGCTCCGGTGAAAGCACTTATGCCAGCATTATCCGTCACGAAGGGGAACTCTCTGCAGTCGGGATCTTCTCGGAAGAAGAGTCCTGCACCTATGAGGTGGAGATCCTAGACGGTAAATTCGGACAGTCACTTGCCAAGGTCAGCGGGAAGATGGAGCATGCCGGCTATCACCTGGTCGTACTTGATACACCTCTTTCTGTCCAGGAGTGTACTGTCGTTATAAGGAAAACGGGAACTGTCTATTTTGAAGGAGAATCCATGACCGTTCCGACGAAACGCTTCTTTCATAGCGGCGCCGTCGAAGGTGAACTTGAGTATGTGACGCATACTGAACCTAACACATCCTTTGTTCTGGTGGATGGTGAATGGATCGATGTGACGGACGAGAGTTTATCGGAAAAACTGGGAGTCAGCGAATACACCAAGATAATCGGAGATCCGTTCCTGCCGGTCCTCTTTAGCTGACCGCGAATCATGACGGAATTATCTAATGATAGTATTATAATATAGTACACATTATGAGAGAAGAACGTGGTGCAAGTTCAGCGATGAGTAACAGTTTCGATAACGTTGCGCCGAATATGTCTGTTACTTGGGAATCGTATAAGAAGATCTTTCTGTATGTATATGGCGGAAGATCTAGCGGGAAATGCAACATGATGTGTTGCAGAGAATAAAGAAAAAGCACGTAACAGTTGATGGAATTGACACGTAATGTGTGGAAGAATGGTCTTACCAAATGGCCGATGGAATAAAACTTGATCAGAGGTAAGACCATGAGTTTAGGAACGAATAACAGTTATCTACGAAAACAGAAAACGATGACGCAGGGCGGTATACACTACATGGATATCTTTATGGCGATTGCGGGGTGCTGAGTATGAAGTTGATGAAAGCCGGCACTTCTGATGCCGTGATCCTGGTCGCGATCTCGAAGCATGCTTTTGACAGCGATGTCGAGGTAGGATCGCCCTCGGCGGGAGGTCCTCCCGGATACAAGTCCACTCCGTTCCACATGAAGATGGCCCGGACGGGTAACCTTTACAAACTGGTGGATGACCATGGCTTGATCGTGGGCGGAGCGGTGCTTTTCCCGGAGCAGGACAGGCTTAATGTCGGAAGGATCTTCGTATCTCCGGAACACTTCCGTAAAGGGTACGGGATCTTCATGATGGAAAGCATCGAGTCGATGTTTTCCGATGCAAAAGAACTCGTACTTGATACCCCGATCTGGAACAGAAGAACGAATGCTTTTTACACGAAACTCGGGTACACGGAAGTCCGTCGGGACAGAGAATTCATTTACTACTCGAAGAAGAGATGAAAAAAGAGAGCCACTTTTCAGCGGCTCTCTTCCTGTGTTACACACCATAAGAGCACCCGGGATACCGCCTTTTTCATATCCCACGTATGTGGCCAGATTTACCATGATCGGACCCGGAAAACTCTCGCTCTCAATCGTGCCTGTCGACGAAAAAGGCCTAATGGCGTATAAATCATGGGACAGATCTTCTCTTCTTTTCGTCATATATTCAGAGATCGTTGTGAAAAGGCCTCATCAGGCACATCTCTGAAGAGGTACGGAGGAAGAGAGTATGCGTAACATAAAAGAATCAGGAAAATCCTCGAAGCGCCATCAGATCGTGGCACTGATCATGGCGCTGGTGCTGGTCCTTGCATCCTGCGGGACAGCGAAAGAGACTACAAAGAAAAAGAGAACTTCCGGGAATAAAAAAACTACGTCTACGGGAACCGAAATCACCCCCACACCCGAACCTACGCAGTGGGACGAAGGGTTCCTCGCTAAACTCAAGAGTATCGACGGGATCATGCTGACGATCGGAGTGGAAAACCTGGGACCCTATGACTGGGGGAATGATGAGGTTCGGGACAGCTATTTTGAACTGCACTATGACGGTACGATGATAAGGACGACCTACCATTCTGAAAGTGACCCGGAGGAGCAGAGTGTCGTGATCCCGGATAAAGATCTTGTCGATTTTTATCTCTTCTGTGTGGAGTATGAAGACGGCAGTGCTTTTGCAGGACATCACGAAGACGTCTGCGACGGATCGATGCTGTACTTCACCTATTACGACGAGAGCGGGACCAGGCATAATATCTTCGGCGGCTACTGCTACCAGCTCGATGTGCTGCAGGATATCGAAGATCGCGCTTGGTCATATTTTTACCCTGACCTATCCATCTCATGCCGGGCGTTTCTCTCTATGTACCCGGACCTTCTGGATACGATCACCAATTTATGTTCCGCGGAGATAGAGAAGATCGATACTCTTCCGGATGATATCTGCATGAATCCCGGGTTCGAAGAATACTCCTACGATTTCTTCTATTCGTATACATATACGACGACGGAAGACGCGGAAAAAGGACCAGTCGTACTATATGTTTCCAGATATGGAAACCTGCTCGCGATGAAGAACAATCGTAACTGGGACAGAGATGATCTGCTCATCGAGGTAAACGGAACGAAGCTTACCGCGACGCTGGCCTATGAGGCACATGGATGGGAACTCTATGCGATGCTGATGAACGGCCCGCTGGCGATCGAGATGAAGGCGGATCCGGATTTCGAATACGGAGAAGACATGATCCTGGGCGAGACTCCGGAGGTGTTTACCATCGCGGAACCAGACACATACGAAGGCTTCGCGGGAGACATCATCACGTTTCATTGGACGAATAAGATCGCGATCTTAACAGAAGAAACAGACATGGAGCATCACCTGATCGGGCGGATCAATTCAGTCACGGAAGACGAACTCCGTGAGATCCTCGGCGATGGCGATTACACGATCGTTCTCTCACTTCCGGAGGTGACGCAGGAGTGAATCTTTTTCGACGCGCCTTTGCGTCAGCATCCGCGCGGAGAAAAAGCATTCACGAATTATTCCCACTCGATTGTGCCTGTCGAATCTTCTATCGAATTTCGACCCGAAGGCGGAGGAACTATCGGACATCATCCGTGTCTACGATGTCTCGGAGACGGATCTTCGTCTGTGCAACGATATGAAGAAAGAACGGATCCTCTGTTACAAGAACGGATAATAGTTTTTCTTTCAGGGTATGGACTTCCTCTGATATTCGTGTTACAGTTTATCTAACGAGCGTTCGGTAGAAAAGGGGAGATACTATGACAGCAGAAGGAACCAAGGAACGGATATTGAAAACGGCATTGCAGATGTTTTCGGAGAAGGGCTATTCTGCCGTATCCGTGCGGGATATCTCGGGCGCGGTAGGGATCCGGACCAGTTCGATCTACTACTATTTCAAAGGGAAGCAGGACATTTTCGATGCCCTGATCGAACAGACCGAGTTGCTGAAGGCTGGTATCAAAGAAGATTTTGCAAAAGCACTTGGTGACACAAAAAAGGTGGAGAAAGAGGATTTTGTCCGGGTCGGAAAACTCTTCATGACGGGCTATCTGCAAAGTGAAAAGATCGAGCCGCTTCTTCAGATGCTGGAGAGTGAACGCTTCCATGATCACAAGGCGGATGAGATGTGGAAGAAGATGCTTTTCACGGAGCCGATCGAGAACCATACACTGACTTTTCAGGAAATGTATAAGCGTGGCCTGATCAAGGAGAAAGATTCGACCAGGATTGCCTCGGAATACCAGGGCATCATCGTGATGGGCTATTTCACCGGAGATATTGCCCGGCTGGAAGATTCACTTTCGGCCTTTTACAAGAGATACTTCTGAGGTGGCGTATGGTGAAGGTATATAGATCGAAAAAAGCCGGAGAGAAGATACTGCAAACGTACGACCAGCTCCTGACGAAGTGGGACTGCGAGATCGAAGAACGAGACATTCCCACGACATACGGCACGACGCATATCATCGAGACGGGAAACAAAGAAGGCATGCCGATGGTGCTTTTTCATGGGGTCGGAGACGACTCAGCACTGATGTGGATATTTAATGCCAGAGCGCTTGGGCAGAACTACCATCTATTTGCGATCGATACGATTGGTGGTCCCGGGAAGAGCCGACCGAATGAAAACTACAAAATAGATTTCGACGACGTCTTGTGGATCGATGAGGTGATGGATGCCATAAAGATCGAGAAAGCCACGATCGTCGGTGTGTCCATGGGAGCATACCTGACGCAGCTTTATACGCTTCGAAGACCGGAAAAAGTTCTCCGTGGCATCAGTATTTCCGGGTCGGTCGCCGCTGCAGGAAAGAAATCGACAATGAGCGCCATGATGAAGATATTCCTGCCGGAAGCACTTCTGCCGACGGATAAGAATGTGAATAAGTTGATCAGAAAATTAAGTGGAAAATACTATTCCGTGTTTACGGATAATGACTTGATCATGGCCCATTATAAGAGCCTCATCAAAGGATTCAACAACATGGCTATGGGGTATCACAAAGTGATCGGATTCTCTTCGGAAGAAATCGATCAGATCCGGGATAAAATTACTTATCTGGTCGGGGAAGAAGATCCTTTCGAGAAGATCGGCGGCAAGGCTTTACTTCAGCAATACCACATGAACGCGACATTCTATGAAGGCGCCGGTCACGGCTTGAATCACGAACTGGCGGACGAGATCAATCAGAAGATCATGGAGATCGTGAAATAAAAAGAGGTTGTCTCAAAAGTGATTTAAATCACTGAGAGGCAACCCCTTCTTATAATCAATATCGCGAAGCACTACGTAGATCGAAAAGCATTTTTATAGGCGCCTCCGCACAAGCGTAGCGCGGAGGACTCGCGCCAAGAAAAAAGACTTTTCGATTACTCCCACTCAAGGCTTGCGCCTATATATTGAGTATATATCATTTTTGAAACACGACATGTAGTAGCGAAAACCTAGAGGTTCTTCATATTCTACGAGTTTTTGCAGGGTTTTATAGGCATTTTGTAGGCGCGCCTACAAATCTCCTAGCACTGAATTA
>JAFZQI010000009.1 GCA_017620475.1 Clostridiales bacterium
GTTCATGCGCCATTTTCATCATCTTCGTCGCGATCCCCTGACGCTCATAGTCTCTATCTACGCCGAGGTCCGTGATATAGAGCCAGTAGCAGTAATCCGTCAGCGCGAAAAGCACTCCCACGACGAGCCCTTCTTCGTTTCTCGCCACCAGGCTGATCGTCACCGTGTTCACAAGCTTCGGGATCCTTTCGTAGAAACGCTCCTTCGGATACTGTGATCCCAGATCCGTCCTCTTCAGAAACTCGATATATTCTTCTGCCGAGATACGTTCCTCGCAGATTTTTATCTCTTCGTTTTTCATACTAACCACACTTCATTCGTTTTCCAGATCTATTATCTCAAATAATCTGTCCGTTGAAACAATATTGTACGTCGACCATCCGCTCTCATCACGCTCGTTTTTCTTGTTGAGCCACGCAGACTTTATTCCGGCGGTATACGCTCCGACCACATCGGTCTCGTAGATATCTCCGACAAAAACGATGTTCTCTCTGACCTCATTCGGGTTTTCCTGAAGCGCTGTTTCTATCGCTAGTTCGAAGAATTCCCTGCTGGGCTTGATCTTGCCGAAATCCGCGCTGGACCAGAGGTGATGGAAGTAGTTCCCGATCCCGAATCTGTTCAGCACTTCCATAAGTGCTTCCGCGCGAAAACCACTGTTCGACAGTAGATACATCGGTATATTCTTCCGGCTGCATGTCTGAAGGAATCTCTCGATCTCCGGATCCAGTTCGAATTCATTACAGCGCATCAGGAAATCCGCTTCTTCCTCTGCACTCATATCCACTTTTTCTCCGCCGAACTTCTTTGCGAAAAGCGGCAGTTCCACTTTTACGAAAGGATACTCCTCCCCGCTTCTATGCTTCTCCAGCAGCACCTGAAAAAGATCCTCGCCGTATTTCTTCATATCCTCAAACGGGCATTTATCCTGATAGTGATTTTTCCAAAACACATAAAGACCACGGTTAAAATCCATGCTCTTCGTGTTCAGAAGCGTCTCAAAATAATCGAATATCAGAATCATTACTATACCACCAACTACTTCTCCAGCCAGTACACAGCGTATTCTGTTTCCGGTATAAATCCGTGTCCGATCGCCATCTTCGATGACATCGGATTCTGCGCGTCCCAATGCACAGTAAATCCTTTATAGTGACTCTGTCTGAGCATCTCAAAAACACAGTGATCGGCAAGTCCTTTTCCCCTGTGTTCCTCATCCGTAAATACATCCAGTTCCACGTGATCTTCGCACGTCAGAAAACTCGATGACGCAGATACGACCTTACCTTCAAACAGTATGACCGCTCCTGTTGCTCTATTAGAAAAGTCCTGATAATCCGCGTATCCTCTTCCGTGATCGAACGGGTGCTTTTCGAATATCTCTTCCGTAAATGCACCGATGCTGTACCCCCCTGGAAGAGGCTTCAAATTCTTCTCAGATGCAGCACAGAGCGGCTTCATAAGCTCTCTTCGAAGGATGAACTTGATCGGAAGTTTTCGGATGTATTCTTCCCATTCAGAACTCATGCACACGAGTCTCGAGTTATAGATCAGTTCCGGGTTTTCCGCGATGATCTTCTCGTCCGGGTTTCCGCACAAATACGTAAATACCGTCTTATAGATCGCGCCGCCCGGATACGAAAAGACCGACCCGAGTTTTCCTTCTTTGCATGCTGTAAGGATCAGCGGCTCTACCGAAAGAACACCGCTACCCTCCTTATTCCAGACCTCATAAATATCCTGTGTTTCCATAACAACTCCTACCGGTTCAGATTCTCCCACTCGGATTTCAGCAATCTGTACTCCAGACGATCCTTCATTTTTCCGTCGTGCCACTCATAGTCTTTGTGCTCGGCTTCTTTGATCATTCCGTTCTTCTGCATGACACGCTCCGAGCCTTTGTTTTCCGCAAGGCAGCCCGTCGTCACGCGATATACATCATCCTTCGTGAATGCATATTCAAGTACGCTTCTTAACGCTTCGGAAGTGTATCCGTTTCCCCAGTATTTCGGGTAAGTAAAGTACCCCATGTGAACGATCTTTCCGACCGGCGTTCTGTCCACAACCGTGTATCCGATGCTTCCCACCTGCTCATGCGTATCTTTCAGCTCCATGTGAAGGAAGTAGAATTTGCGGTCATCCTTCGCCATATCCGCCAGCACGTCCGCCATCTCTTCTTTCGCCGCATCGAAGGAATCAAGCTTAATATCCTGCATATAATACATCGTCTGCTCGTCCGTCTTCAGACGGTAGTATGCGTCAATATCATCCGCAGAATAATCTCTCAATATCAGTCTGTCTGTTTCCAAATAAATCATATTCATCCTTCCGAAAAGCACTGTTCGGTAAAGCCTTCTGCGCTCTCCTGACATTACTCCATTGGATACTGTTTCAACATATATATCATATCATGTCGTTCTGACGAAATGGATCATTTAGAACACAAGTATAATGCTTTCTCAAAGCGCATTGGAAATGGGCTGCAGTGTATCAAAATCGATAAAGTCGACTTGCTTGTTATATGTTTCCAGCATAGCTCTGACCTCGGCATTCTTCTTTTCTTCCGGAAGGTTTGCCGCTTTTTTGCAGAGCAATCCCATCATCTTCTTATGCAGAAAACTGATCTTGGAATAATCGATCGCGCCTCGA
>JAFZQI010000010.1 GCA_017620475.1 Clostridiales bacterium
CTTGAGGTCATAGTCGGTTCGGTCGGCAACGCCCCAGAGCTCGCCCCATTCGCCTTCGTCCTTGAAGGGGAACCAGAACTCGAAGTCTGTGGTCGCGTTGGAATAGAATGCGAGTTCCTTCGGATCGTGATCTCTTGTTCTGAGCTCATCTTCCTTAAGTCCCAGACCGGTCAGCCAGTTATAGCAGTACTCTTTCCAGTACTTGAACCACTCGAGGTCGGTTCCGGGCTCGCAGAAGAACTCGAGTTCCATCTGTTCGAACTCACGTGTTCTGAAGATGAAGTTACCCGGTGTGATCTCGTTTCGGAAGCTCTTACCGATCTGGCAGATACCGAACGGGATCTTCTTTCTGGAAGAACGCTGCACATTCAGGAAGTTAACGAAGATACCCTGAGCGGTCTCCGGACGGAGATATACCTCACTCTTGCTGTCCTCGGTTACACCCATAAATGTCTTGAACATCAGGTTGAATTTTCTTACATCGGTGAAATTGTGGCCGCCGCATGTCGGACAGGGAATGTTCTTTTCCTTGATATAGGCAACCAGCTCCTCATCATTCATACCTTCGACAACCACATCCGTGATGCCGTTCTCGGCATTAAAGTCTTCGACAAGTTTGTCGGCGCGGGCACGGGCCTTGCACTGTTTGCAGTCGATGAGCGGATCGGAGAAACCGCCTACATGACCGGAAGCGACCCAAACCTGCGGATTCATGAGGATCGCGCAATCCACACCTACGTTATACGGGCTTTCCTGGACGAATTTCTTCCACCAGGCCGCCTTGACATTATTCTTGAGCTGTACACCCAAAGGTCCGAAATCCCATGCGTTTGCAAGACCGCCATAGATATCGGATCCCGGATAAACGAAGCCTCTTGTTTTAGCGAGAGCGACGATGCGCTCCATGGATTTCTTTACAGGCATCAGGATTCCTCCTCAGCGTCGCCCGATTCTTCGGTCTCGACAAATACTTCTTCAGAGGTCTCTTCAGCAGCTTCCTCAGCGATTGCATCCGCCGGCTCTGCGCCTTCTTCAGCAACCGTCTCCGGATCCATCACACCCTCAGCATCCAAACGGTTCTTCTCTGCCGCTTCTTTCGCCAGACGGCGAGCCTCTTCCACTTCCGGACGAAGCGGAACATACGGTTCGTGACGGCCTTCAACGCCTACTACCTTATCGGCGGCCACTTCCTTGCAAGCCAGTGTGACATAGCTCGGAGTCGGGTCGTCTACCATCGGCTGTGCACCATCAACAAGCTGACGGGCGCGCTTGGCTACCAGCATACAAAGCGAGTAGCGGCACTCGGCCTTTGGCAATAATTCTTCTACAGACGGATCAACTAACATTCTTCTTTCCTCCCTTAAGTTTTCATTCTTCAAGCAGCGTGGTTACCGCTTCACTTCTTCTTTTATAACGGCAGGCCTCTGCCAGCATGATGGCGGCGATTTCTTCTGCGGCCTGTTCGACCTGGCGGTTCGTGACCACGTAGTCGAACTTCGGTGCATCGGCGATCTCGCCTTGAGCCTGTGCCATTCGTTTATCTATGACCTCACCGGTCTCCGTACCTCGTCCTTCCAGACGATTCCTCAGTTCTTCCATCGAGGGCGGAAGAAGGAAGATGGTTACGGTCTCATCAAACTTCTCCTTCAGCGCCAGGCTTCCGGCAACCGTCAGATCCAGAAGGACATTCTGTCCTCCTCTCGACATCCGAAGAAGCGGAGTCAGCGGCGTACCGTAGTAATTCCCGACATACTCATCATATTCAATGATCTCGCCCTCGGCGATGAGTCTTTCAAATTCTTCTCTCGAGCGGAAGTAATATTCCACCCCGTCCTGCTCCGTTCCCCGCGGTGCACGCGAAGTGACGGAGATCGAACTTCTGCTATCCGGAAGCATCTCCCGGAGTTTCCCGATTACGGTACCCTTTCCCACACCGGACGGTCCGGATATGGAAACGATCAGACCATTGCTCATTTCCCGCCTCCTTCGCTCTCGGCAAGAATTGCCGAGATCTCCTCCGGAGTAATCGACGACAGTATCACGTGGCCGCTATCGGTCACCAGTACAGCCTTACTCTTCTTTCCGGAAGAGCAGTCCACCAGCGCACCGCGGTCTCTGGCATCCTGTACGAGTCTTCGGATAGGTGCCGATTCCGCACCGGCGACGCAGACCAGTCTGCTGCTTGAAACCATATTCCCGAACCCGATATCGATAAAAGCCATACCCTCTGCCCCGTCTCCTTATGCCAGGTTCTGGATCTGTTCGCGGATCTTCTCCAGTTCCGTCTTCATATCCAGCACGTAATTGGTGATCGTCAGATCATTAGCCTTCGACCCGATCGTGTTGACCTCACGGTTCATCTCCTGAAGAATGAAGTCAAGACGCTTGCCAATGCTGCCATTGCCCATCAAGGTCTCACGAAGCTGATTGATATGGCTCGAAAGTCTTGTCAGTTCTTCATCGATGGCACACTTATCCGCGAAAAGCGCTACCTCCGCTTCTCTTCTCGTCTCGTCGTATACGATCTTCGCCTTATCATCGAGCAGTTCATCCACCCGGGCCATAAGGCGCTCACGGTACTCACCGGGAACCTGCGGTGCACGGAGTTTGACCGCTGCGTGCAGGCTCTCGAAAACACTGACCTTCTCAAGAAGATCACTCTTGAGTTTCTCACCTTCAATGCTCCGCATACGGAGAATATCTTCGATTGCCGCATCCAGAACAGGCAGAAGCTCTGCTCCCGCTTCTTCCGGAGTCAGACTGTTGGCTCTTGCCAGAAGCACATCCGGGAATCTGGCGATCTGATACGCATCTGACTCATCCGGACGGCCGGTGATCTCAGAGATCTTCGCCACCGCCTCGGAATAGGCCTTGGCCAGTCCGGTATTCATTTCTACTGTGGAATTACCATCTCCGACGTCTTCGATCGTAATGAAAACATCGATCTTTCCTCGGAGCAGTTTGTCGGTGATCTTCTCACGGATCTTCGTTTCTAAAGCGGCATATCCTCTGGGCATACGCACAGATATATCACAGAACCGATTGTTGACTGATTTGATCTCTACCAGGTAACGTCGTGTCGTATATGTCGCTTCACCGCGGCCATAGCCTGTCATGCTTAATGCCATGAAACTATCTCCGATCCTTAAGATACATACCCAAACGCCTAAAACAGGGCGCAAATTTGGTACATAAGATTATAGTACAGGACTCAAAATCGCGCAAGTGTCAAAATCGGATTTTCCCTTACAGCCGCAGGCGTTACAAAAAATTTTCAGGTCGTTTTTCGAATATTGATCCGTTCGATATTCAAATCTCGACCGGGTCGAATTTCAGATAATCGGCGGAAATCAATCGGTATTCCACGCCGTTTCGGACTCCTTCGAAGGCGTTCTTATGGGCTCTTCCATGCAGATGCCCGTAAAGACAGATGTCCACGCCATGCTTTTCAAGCGCGCTTGTAAGCTCGTTATCCCGCTTGGGATCATAGATGGGCGGATAATGAAGCATCGCGATCCTTCTTTTCGGACTTGTATCTTTTCCGAGCGCCTCCTGCACCTGAATAAAAGCGGCTTCGGAATCCTTCAGTGAGCGCTCCAGACGACCGACTTCGCGAAGATAGATCCTCTCATCATCTGTGCCGTACTCCGGATTTTCCGGAACCAGCCAGCCCCTCGCCCCGGCGATCAGCGTATCTTCTACACAGTACCCGTTGTTTTTCAAAATGCGGATCGATCGCAGATCATTCGACGCAAGGAAATCCTCGACCTTCTTCGTGGTTCCCCACCAATAATCGTGATTTCCTTTGCTGAGGATCTTCGTACCGGGAAGCGAGTCGATAAACTTCAGATCCGCCAGAGCTTCATCCAGAGAGATCCCCCAGGAAATATCGCCCGGGATCAAAACGGTATCGGAAGGCGTGATCTTTCCGCGCCAGTTCTCCTCGATACGTGCCGCATGGTTTTCCCAGGATGGTCCGAAGACATCCATGGGCTTATCCGTCGAAAACGACAGATGCAGATCTGCAATGCCAAAAATACTCATCTCAGGCTTTTCCCCGGATGCGGATGAAGATGAGTCTGAACAAGGTCTTGATGTAGCTCCAGATGAAAGGCAGCAGACGCCGCTTCGATTCACCGAAGTTTCTCTTCACAAATTGGATCGGGACTTCGCCAATACGGAAGTTCTTGCCGACAAGGAGTTTCATCTTAAGAAGGATCTCCTCGAGCACATCGTAGTTGACGCCATCAAGATGGATCTGCTTGACGACCTCGGTACGGTAGAATCTGTAATTCGTGGACAGATCTTTGGCCTTAAGCCCCAGACAGATACGGAAGACCGTATTCAGGATCTTGCTCATGACCTGAGAGCTTTTCGCGTCGCTTGTGGATCCGCCCTTAACGTAACGGGAGCCGATCACTACATCGTATCCCTGGGTAAAAAGCTGATACATCGCCGGAATGTGTTCGGGCTTATGCGAGCCGTCACTGTCAAGTGCCAGAATCTTATCGTAGCGCGCTTCCGAGATAGCCTTACAGTAAGCACCGCCAAATCCCGGAAGTTCCTGATTGGTGTATCTGGCTCCGTATTTTTCGCAGACCTCGCTGGTGTTATCCATAGGCGTCTTGGTATCGATGACAACGATCTCATATTTCTCGTTTGTCTTTTCGACCTCTTCCATGATCTTCGGGATGAGAACATTCAAGTTCTCTGCTTCTTTGTAAGCCAGAAGGACTACACTGATTCCTGATTCCATTATTCTTCTACCTCCACTAGCCGATGTAGTTATATGCCCATATGCAGAATACGCTGTAGAGGGCCACTACACCGATTCTTCCCCAGGCCATTCCTCTGGGGATCTGTTCAAGATCATTCTCTTCGGATACCGCAATAGTTTTCGGCGCTTCTTTAACAAAATACACGGTCATATAAAGAAGCACACCGACCATTCCCGCGAAGAAAAGGTCACTCATCACCGGAGAGATACCGGCAACGATTCCGCCAAACTGGATACCGTGGTATTCCGTTGCCGGCCAGATCGCCGACTGAACCCCGTACTGAAGCATTCCGATATTCGGGATATTCCAGATCTCGGCGACGAGCAGCGCCATGAGTTCCATCACCAGCTCCAGGCAAAGGAGCCGTCCCGCCTTGGGGTAAAACGGAATCAGCATTGCGGTAAACAGCGCCATGGGCATCAGCCACGGAATATGCCAGATCAGGAAGCAGAAAATGTCCACATAAACCAGGAAGCCCATAAGCGCGATATTCAAAAAACACTCCCTGGTATTCTCTGCAGGGATCTCCTTCATATAGGCGTAAGCGCAAATGATCACGAAGAAAAGGATAAAGAGGGCTATGCCGAACATGCCTCCGTTTTCGATCCGCGACAACGACAGTTTCCCGATGAAATTCTGTTCATTCTCGGCGATCTTGGTCATGACCTTATAGCCTTCCGTACCATTGAAGATCAATGCCGTGACCAGCATGAGGGAAAGTCCGGTAATTAAGTGCTTCAGGATCTCCCGGATCTTCTTTGTAGCAAGAAGGATCATGGGGATAAAAATCAGGATGGGGAACGTCTTGAAGGCAATCGCTACGGACATGATCAGTGAGAAGCGGTAATACTTCTTTTTGGCGTAGAACCGAAGCGCCCATAGGGTACATACGATGAAAACGATATCGATCTGGCCGAATCCGACTGCGGAGAAAATGGCCATTCCGGAAGTCAGGAAAAGGAAAGACATCTTTCTTTGATCCTGCTCGGAGAAACCGAAATCCTTCGCCGCTTTCTTAAGTAAATAACCGCTATAGACCATAAGTCCGGCCACGATACCCTGCATGTAATACAGATAGAAACTCGCCTCCACCGAAATAATAAAGCGGAAAGGCAGAACACAGATCGCCGCAAAGAGATACTGGAGGATATTGTAGTTATACGCCCACGCGCCGAAGTTACCGTCGATGACTTCCTGTGCGTACGCATAGTTATAGAAATCGCGGAACTTCCCTTTTCCGATGGCATCGATGAACCGGAATCCTCCACGCACGATGACCTGAAGATCATCGGCTTCCGAAATGCAAAGCATACAGTAGAGCAGCATTCCGCCTACGACCACTTTGTCGATCAGCTCGGTCTGCTTATAATCCAGGGACACGGATCCGCTGACAAGAGAATCCACGCAAAGAAGGAAAATGATGGCAAACAGCGCATAGAATACCGGGAAGAATGTCTTGTCCTCCCGACCGGCATTTCTTCCTTCAATATCGAAAAAGACTGTTCCCGTCTGACTTTGTCCGTTTACCAGCAGCTGACTGTCCTTCGGTCCTTCCGAGGAGGTAACGACAGCCATTCCGCTCTTTTCCTCTCCATCGGCATGGATGCGGAGCTTGTACATGGCGCCTTCCGAGACATCAAGGATCTTTTTCGGCTCGACCTTTTCAAAAATATGGATCATGTATCCCTTGGAGTACTCCTCCGAAAGGATCACCTCCCCGCTTTCGTTCATGATCTCAATAATGATCCGGGAGCGGTTATCCTGCTTATCCGTGGCGATCTTGGGAACGACTCCCGAGAGCTTTTCGAAAGGCATGGAAAATGACTGTTCCACAACGACACCCTGATCAAGGGCAATGGTTCCGGAAGCCTCACCGGACATCATCGCATTATCCGAGAACAGTTTCATGCCCGGCATGATCATCGTCATAAAGAGGTAGACGGCTAGAAGCACTGCCGATAAAACCAGCAATGTGAGGATGCGTTTCTTCCCTGTGGACAATTGGGAAAAATCCGTCTTTTTCTCTTTGGACAAATTGGAAACGACCTTCATGATTCCGCCCTTACCTTCCATTCACACAGGACAATGATACCATACCCCACATTGTAATTCCATTGCTACTCGGTCTCTTCGTGGAAGTGGCGGTAGATGGCTTCGGCATCTTGTTTCGAGATGCGTTCCGCACCGGAAAGCGTCTCCACATCGGCCTGAGATATCGCTTTAATCGAACCGAAGTGTTTCATGAGGCTCTTCCTTTTCGCCTGTCCGATACCCGGGATCGTTTCCAGCGTATAGGTGAGATTCCGCTTCTTACTGAGCTTCCTCTGATAGGTAATAGCATACCGGTGCACCTCGTTCTGGACGCCGGTGATCAGGCGGAAAAGCACCATCATCTCCTCGTCCTCTCTGGCATCTTCGGCCAGGTCGATCGACAGTCCGTCCCGCGTAACCAAGCCGTGCGTGCGGTGACGGCGGTCCTTGACCATACCGGCCAGCGGGATCTTATCCGAAAGATGCATCTCCTCCAGGACTTCGAAGATGGCATTGACCTGCCCCAGGCCTCCATCGGCCAGGATCAGATCCGGGAGCTTACCGAATTTCTCATCTCCTGCGTGAGCAAACCGGCGCGTCAGTACCTCTCTCATGGAGGCGTAGTCATCCTGTCCTTCTACGGTCTTGATCTTGAACAGCCGATACGCCTGCTTATCCGGACGCCCATCGGTAAATACCACCATGCCGCCGCAGCGGTCATCGTTACCGAGGTTACTGATATCGTAGGATTCGATGCGGTGCGGGATATCCGGAAGGCCCAGTTTTTCAGACAAAAGCCTCAACGCCGTATCGACACTCTGGTTGGAACTTCCCACCCGCAGGATACGTCTTCTGAGCGCTTCTTTTGCATTGGAATTCGCCATCTCCAGAAGTCTGGCTCCGTCTCCTCTTTGTGGAACGTGGAGTGAAACCTTGTGCCCAGCCATATCCGACAGCGCCTGCTGTACTGCCTCCTGATCCTCGAGTTCAATGGAGACCAGCACCTCTTTCGGGATCTCGGCGGCAGTCGGATAATACTGCATGAGGAAAGCCTCCACCAGGCTCTCTTCCGGCTCACCTTCATCTTTTAGAAAATAAGTAGAGGATCCGATGATACGCCCGCCGCGAAGTTCAAGTTTTCTGAAGCACATCTCGCCGGCATCGCGGAAGAACCCCACGGCGTCACGATCGGACTCGCGCGGGAAAGACACATTCTGGTTGGCCATGACATTTCTAAGCGCCGTAAGCCGGTCACGGTATACCGCCGCTTTTTCAAAGTCCAGCGCTTCCGACGCCTCATTCATCTGCTCTTCCAGATCCCGAAGGATGCCATCGTATTTTCCCTCGAAGAAACGGCACATATCCTCCATGACTTTCCGGTATTCCGCAGCGGGAACATCGCCACGGCACGGGCCGACACACCGTCCGATATGATAATTCAGGCACGCCCTCTCTTTCCCGATATCACGGGGCAGTACTTTTCGGCAGGTCTTCGTCGGGAAAATATCGCGAAGCGCCTGCAGGGCGCGGAACAGATCACCACTGAGAAACGGTCCGTAATACTTCGCCCCCGCCATATTCTTGTCGGGACGGAATACCTTCATGATGCGCGGGTACTCTTCCTGCATCGTAATGCACACGTAGGGAAAACCCTTATCGTCACGAAGGAGGATGTTGTAGTGCGGCTGGTAGCGCTTAATGAGATTACATTCGAGAAGCAGGGCCTCCAGTTCCGAGCCGACGACGACATACTCGAAGTCCGCCACATGGGAGATCATAGCCAGGACCTTGGCATTACCCTGCGGATTCTTGCCGAAATAGGAGCGCAGACGGTTACGCAGATTCTTCGCTTTTCCGACATAAATAACAGAATCCGAGGCGTCCTTCATCAGGTACACTCCCGGATCCGTAGGTACTATATCTAATCTCGCGTCAAATGTGGATGTGCCGTCTCCGATCATTGGATCTTCGGGTCACTCAGATATCCAACCAACGCATCGATTGCCTCATCCTGATCGATACCGTCAGCAGTGATCTCGATCTCCGCGTCATTCTCGATACCGAGAGACATCACGCCAAGAAGGCTCTTCGCATTGGCACGTCTTCCGCTTCTGGTCAGATAGATGCTGCTCTTGAAAGCAGAAGCCTTCTGAATAAGGATCGCAACTGCCTTCATCTGAAGTGCTTCATCGCACTGAAAAGTAACTGTCTGAGAAACCATGTTTCTTCCTCCTCGAGGTTCATATATATTCTGTCTGCAAATCGCGCAAACTCCGCTTTTTAGCCTACAAGGAAAGTATAGGAACACTTAAGTTTAATGTCAATCGTTTGCCGGGGGCGCCGTGTGATTTTCGTGTTTTTGCGTCAAAAACACCCGTATCGGGGGAATTTTCTTGTCAATCTGTCAAATAGAATAACGGAACAACAAAGCATCGTCTTTCGGGGCCTCATAGTAGTTCTTCCTCCGCCCGACCTCATCGAATCCGAAGGTGCGGTACAGGTGTACTGCCGCCTCGTTTTCGGAGCGGACTTCCAGATGGATCACCTTGATGTCCCTTTCTTTACAGAAGTTCCTGATCTCCTCGAGAAGCAGCTTCCCGAGACCTTGTCTTCTGAACTTTCTCTTGACGGCAATGATGGCGATCTCCGCCTCATCCAGGACATACTGCAGGGCATAATATCCTACAAGCTCCCCGCTTTCTTCATCCCTGGCACACACCAGCGTACGCACTGTCTCATTCGAGGCGAATGCCCACAGAGAATCGATACTCCACGGATCCGGAAAAGACGCGATCTCGATGTCATGGATCTCCTCCAGGTCTTCCTTCTTTGCCCTTTCGAAAAGAACTGTCATCGGCGGCCTCCTTTTCCCTATGGCAGCATTTCTCTATGCCGCCGGCTTCCTGTTTCCCATATCATCACGTCGCACTTGCGGCGGTTTTCTTTTTCCTATATCATCGCGGCTCGCCCGTATCCCGCTTCTGTCAGTCGTTTGTACTGTAGTAACGGATTGGGATCTCTTTCGTTTCCTTACCCTCGGCACTTCTGTTTCGTTCCGCTTGCGTCTTACTGAGATAAACCGGCATAAGTGCCGCTGCCGGGAACTTCTGAAGAAGGGGATCCGCCTCTTCCCTGTTCGCGCCATCCGAAGGATCGGCGCCGCCTGATTGGGAGTCACCGCTTAATGCTCTTGCCGCAACGAGTTCGGCTACCGCCGCCACACTTTCCGGAAGGATCTCATCCCATCCTTCGCGATATTCCACCGGTTCAAGATCAGATGTCATCCGTCCAACCGCGGCTGCGGCGTCAGTGCTTTTCGCGTCGACTGCATTTGAGGCGTCGACAGTGCTTTTGGCGTCGGGAAGGAAAAGCTTCGCGCCGTTTCCGATCAGAAGGATCTTCTTTCCGGGATAGTTCTTATCTCTCCATTCCACACACTTGCTACGGATCTCATCCGCATCGTCCGCCATCTCGGGGATCACAAGCTCGCCCATATAATAGCCGGCTGCCCACGCACGATGATTCCGGCAGTCAATCAGTGCCACCACCAGGGCATCTTCATCCCGAAACGGATAGGCCATCGCTTCCAGGGAGGAAACCGGGACTGCCGGTTTATCGAGCACCATGGCCATCGTCTTGACCGCGGCCACGCCGATGCGGATACCGGTAAAAGAACCGGGGCCCACGGTGCAGGCCAGAATGTCCAGCTCTTCATAGGAGACGGAATTCTTCTCCATCAGGTCATGCACCTGCGGCATGAATGTCTGCGAATGTGTCAGTCCGTCATTACGGAATCTCTTATCCACTGCCCGGCCGTCGGCCCATAAGCAGCATGAACAGGCACGGTTAGATGTATCACAAGCAAGGATCTTCAAAGCGCATGCCCTCCTTTTCCATTTTCTCCCGCACGGCCTGCATCACAGGGATGTAGCGGTCCGGGAAAGTAATCGTGATCGTTCTTTCGTCGCCGTTACCGGAGATCTGAAGCGCGATACGTTCCTCCGGAAGGGCATCTTCGATGACGGTACTCCACTCAATGGCGCAGACCCCGTCTCTTCCGAAATACTCGTCCAGCCCGGCATCGTAGAAATCATCGCTGCTGGACAGCCTGTATGTGTCGAAGTGGAAAAGCCTCGGCACGCCGTCCCGGTCGTTATATTCGTTGACGATGGTAAATGTGGGGCTGGTCACCCGGGACCGAAGTCCCATTCCGCGCGCCAGGCCGCGGGTAAACGCGGTCTTTCCCGCACCGAGGTCTCCGTCGAGCGTGATCACATCTCCGGGGGCTACGCCTTCACCCAGCGTCTCACCCAGTTTCTCCGTCATCTCTACCGATGTGCTGATCGTCTTCCAGTTCACTTATTTCGTCTTCCTTCTTCGTTCTATTATTGGCAGCGCCGGACAGGCCGCGACGCTTACTTTGCGTTTCTCTTATCCACCACTATACGTCCGGCACCAATGACCAGAAGCACTTCGCTTTCAAGGCTCAGAGGATCACCGTCGCTTAAGACCAGATCAGACGCTTTTCCCTCCGATATCGTTCCATAGCGGTCTTCCACACCGAGGATCCGGGCCGCCGTGATCGTAATGGCCTTGAGCGCGTCTTCCTTCGGCATGCCGCCTTTACGGGCCAGCGCAGCCGAAAGCGGGAGATAAGGCTCCGGAATGCAGGGGTGATCCGTCATGATCGCGACCGGAAGTCCCGCTTTACTGAGGATCCCGGCTGTCGAGAGCTGCATGTGGCTGAGCTCCGGCTTGCTTCTTTCGCCGATCACGGGTCCGACGATGATGCCCAGGAGCTTTCCGCCTCCCGACTTTTCTTTATCGGTCAGGATGCCGAGGCCGCGGTTTTCCTTCTGTCCCGCATCATATTCGTCCTTCAGAACATCCGCGATGAGATGTCCCTCGGTGCAGTGGTCGAGGGTATACTTGAGATTGAATTCATTACAGATGCGGATCGCCGTCAGGATATCGTCCTGCCTGTGCGCATGGATCTTCAAGGGCTTCTCGCCTCTGATCACGGGGATCATCGCCTCGAGCTCCAGGTCTTTTTCGAAGACATCGGGCCGCTCGGGTTTGTCGTCCGAATCGTGCTTATCCGCGTTATTATACTCTTCCCATTTTTCTTCGGACTGGGTCTTCTTTTCGAAGTATTCGATGGCTTCCGAGAGCACACCGCGCAGAAGGGCGGCGTTGCCCATGCGCGTCTGGGGCGCCTTGTTCTCCTTGCCGTAGCACATCTTGGGGTTCTCGCCCAGAGCGGCTTTCATGGCGATGTAAGGATCGACCAGCGCGCGGTCCACGGTCTTCTCGTAAGTGGTGAGAAGTGCGAACTGTCCGCCGATGATGTTCGCCGATCCGGGGCCTGCCGCGACCAGCGTCACTCCCGCTTCTTTTGCCTCGCGGAAACACGGGTCGGCGTTATGGATGCCGTCGATTGCACGAAGGTCCGGAGAGATCGGGGAAACGATCTCGTTTCCGTCACTGCCCTCATCCGTCAGGCTATCGTCAAAAAGTCCGAGATGGGAGTGTGCATCGATGAATCCGGGATACAGTCTGGCACCTTTGGCGTCGATCGTATTGAGGAGCTCCGTGCTCTCATCATTCTCAGCAAAGTCGCGCCGCACATAGAGACCCGGGTTTTCTTTTCCCGTCTTCTCCATCCATGCCTGCCAGCCGTCACCGGAGCCCACCTCCAGGATCTTCTTTCTGTCAAAGATTACGTAGCCGTTCTTGATCGGCTCGTCTGTATCCATCGTATAAATTTCCGCATTGTAGATGATCATGGCTGCCTCTTTCTCCGGCGCGAAGTGTACGTATTGGCCGAAACTTGCATGTCCTCTTCGCGCCGTCGGTTTTTCTGCCACTATTGTGCCAAAAAGATGCACAAAATACAATGACAGGCCTATCTCTCCGCGATGATCTGCCGGGCGCGGTTGTCGATCGTCTTCAGCACGTCTTCTGCCGAGCGCGAATCCTGGAAATACCCGGCTGTCTCTTCCTCGATGATCGACATTACAGCACTATCGTAGTGATCGCTGATCCGGACTGACTCGATGATCTCCCGCACCTCGTCGACCATGGCTTCGTCCGCTTGGAAATAGATGCAGTTTCCGGCATCGTTTCCCTTATTCAGATCCTTGAGGTAGCAATCATATGTGTTGTTTACTCTCTCGACCGTCTCCCGGCTCGTCTTTTCGAATATGCTCCTTCGCATCGGGAATCCGTTCCCTTCATACTGCGATTGCTCGCACATCTTGATCTGGGCTTCTTCACTGTAGAAACTCTTGATGATCTCCCACGATTCATCCTGATATTTCGAAGAAGACAGGATCGCAAGCGACATATTCGCACTCGCGGCCACGCCCGCGCCGCTGATCGTCGGATACCCGACGAATCTTCCGCATCCGCCGACCACACCATGGTAGAAGCAATAGTCATCCATACAGCAAAGATTGACTTCGTACATCGCACACTGACCGGTATAGAGCATCGCGCCGACGTTGATGCTCTCCATTCCTTCTTCCGGCAAATCATCTTCCAGCGTTAGTCCTGTGACCGACTCGAAGCCGGGTTTCATGTAGATGCTCGATCCGATATACGTATATGCAGGCGGTTGATCGGCGCTACCGTACTTCCCGGCTTCTTCCATCGCCCGCACCATACTCTCGGACTGAAAGTGTGTCTGCCTCTTGTCGTAGTCCACGTACTCCGAAATATCCGCCCCCATAAACCAGGAAAGAAGCATCCCGCAGATAGGCTGAGGAACGAGAGAAACATCCGAAGGAAGTGCCGACACGGCCCGGTCGAAATCGTCGAGATTCCAGTTCCTGCTGACATCCATCCGTTCCGAATTGACCATTAGTCCGACGAGATCAAAGGTGATCGGCGCATGGAAGAGCTTACCGTTCTTCTCACTCGCCCGGAATATCGAATCGAAGTATTCCGACCGCTCGAGACCGTTCTTCCCATCGATATACGGATTCAGATCGACGAACAGATCCGAGTTTTCAAACTGGCTGAACTCATCGAAGTTCAGAAGAATATCCGGTCCGTCTCCGCTAAGAAGCTTCAGATAGATGCTGTCCGCAAGTCCGCTATAATCATTCTTACCCGTATCGTCGGTTTCTTCGTTCGAGTAGTAATAGTCGACCGTCTCGATACGCAGATCGTGGCTGAGGTCCGCGTTGTACTCATATGCATATTCGTAGAAATTCGACGGGATCCCTAAGCCTCCCACATACAGGATCTTCTGTCCGGCATGCGGATTCTTCTCGGCCCGTTTCAACGTAAGAAGTGAGAGTTTCTCGTGTTTAATATCCGAATAATCATAGACGATCGCACGGTATTCATCCTGATTCTTCGGATAGCACCTGATCGAATCGAGCAACGTACGGTTCAGATCGGTCTGATTCCAGTTGATCACTTCGACCATCTTATCGGACGAAAAATCGTACTTCACCAGGCCGTTTGCCGTCGAAGAATAGAGTCCGTCCTCCGCAAATACCGCCTGCATCAGCATCAGGCCGTCCACGGCTTCCATGGCCTTTCCAGGCTTGATCTCACCGGTCGTCATGTCGATCTCGTTGAGCATGAAGTCGAGTCCTTCATCGGGATCAAACGACGAAGTAATGGCGTAGTACTTTCCGTCCTGCATAAAGAGGTCTCCCTCCACACCGCGATCCAGAGATGTGATCTTGAACTGATACTTGCCGTTACTGTCGAAGACATACATAGGTGCTCTGGGACTCTCATACTGCTGCACGAGGATCCGGTCGTCTTCGAGGATGCGGATCTTATTTATCAGTGTATCCCACTGGCTCTCCAGTACGACTTCCTTCTCGATTTTTCCTTCCTTATCTCGGAATACGACCACATCCTGCGCCTCCCCCGTTTCGGGAGACTCCTTCTCCATCAGGCTCACGCTCCTGCCGGCCTTGTCTGTGGTATAGCACTGGTAGAGTCCCTCTTCCTCTGCTGAGTTTTCGACACGGAGAAGATTTCCCTCCATGTCAAAGGTGGCTGTCCAGTTTTGGAAATAATCGTTATAGTCGTAGTCCGCCGGGAAGTATCCGCCGTCGCCGACGCCCTCCGGAAGCGCATAGTCGACCTCATACGAGACCACGACCTCATCGCCGGATATCTCGGCTGACATGATAGTCAGAAAGCCGACTTTTCTTTCCGTATCAATAGGAATATTCAGTTCATGGATCTCGGAAGTAAAGAACGGATCGGTCTCCAGGATCGTTCTTCTTATCTCGCCCTTTGTGTTCTTCTTACACGAAGCCCCGCCGAGAATGACCGAGGCCGCGATGACCACGGCGCAAGCACTTTCCCCGATTCTTCTTTTTTTCATGTCATCTCTCCTGCACGAGCTGTGTGGCACGGTTATCGATATTCTTAAGAACATCTTCCGCCGTTCTGGAATCCGCGTAGTATCCGCCCGCTTCTTCACTGATGATGGACCATACCGAAGTATCGTTGGCCCGGCAGAAACGGATGCCGTGGATGATCTCCAGAATCTCATCCATCGTATTCTCTTCAGCTGGGAACAGGATGGTACCGAGGTCTTTCCCCTCGCTTATTTCCTTCTGGGCCACCTGATAGACACGGTTGAGTTTCTCTACAGTCTTTCCGCCTTCTTCGCGCAGGACTTTTTCCATCATCGGGAATCCGACCGCCGTGGTGAGACTATCTGAGGTCAGTGTGCGCTGTGCATCTTCACTGTAGAAGCTGCGGATGACTTCCCATGCCTCGTCCTTATATTGGGAGGAGGCCACGATCGAAAGAGATATCTCGGCTTCGGCCACGACACCGTCTCCGTCGATCGTCGGATATCCGACGAGTTTTCCTTTTCCACCGAGCAGATGCTTGAAGAAATTGTAGTCCGATACACTTTGGAGACGGACCGGATGGAGTGCCGTGACGCCCGTATAGAGCCGCTCGACGTCTCGGGTATCGAAACCCATGTTCGCATCCCCCAGCATAAGCCCGTACACTTTTTCATACTTCGGGTCCACGCCGATGCTCATGATGAGATTCAGCGAAATGGTCCTTACTTCCGCACTTCCGTATTTTTTCGCCTCTTCCAGTGCTTTGACCATTTTCTCCGACGAGAAGCAGACCTTTTTCTTGTTATAGTCCATGAACTGCGACATATTCGGTCCCATGAAGTATTCCAGCATGTTGTTGTAGGGGATCTTTTCCGACAGCTGGACATCCTCAGGAAGAGACGCGGCCGCCTGATCGAAATCGTCGCTGTTCCAGTTCCTGTCCGGATCGATGAGATCCGTATTCACCATGAATCCCGAAAGCGAGAGCGTGACCGGTGCGTGATAGAGTTTCCCGTCCGTTTCCATCGCCTGAAAGATATTCTCAAAATACGCCGTCTTGTCCAGCGGGTCTTTTCCATTCATATATGTATTCAGATCCACAAGCAGCTCCTCGTTAGAAAACTGCGCATACCCGGCAAAATTCAGAAGGATATCCGGTGCCTCTCCGGCTAGAATATCCAGATATACCTTGTCGAAGACATCGGAACTGCTCTTCTCTTCATTTTTCAGTTCATAATCCGCGTATCCGTAGTCCACGCTTTCGATCCGAAGTTTGTTTTGCGGGTCGGCATTATACTGATACATATATGCGTAGAAAGAATCGGGGATATCGATTCCGCCCACATAAAGGATCTTCTGCCCGGCGTGCGGATTCTTCTCCGCACGCTTTAAGTTCACCAGATAATACTTCTCATCGACCATATTATTCTCTTTTCTGGCGATCGCATGGATCTCATCTGCGCTTTCCGGGTAACACTTGATGCTTTTCAAAAGGCTGTGATCGACATCTGTCTGATTCCAGTTGAGGATCTCTTCCAGTTCCAGGGTCTGCGTATTCAGCTTCGAAAGGCCGTTGGGCGTAGCCGAGTAAGCACCGTCACCTGCGACCATAAACGACTTGAACGAAAGGCCGGCGACTTCCTTACCGGGCTTGATCTCGCCGGTCCCCATATCGATCTCGTTGATCATAAAGGAGAATTCATCAGCATTGCCGGAAGGCTGTGTCAGCGCGTAGTATTTTCCGTTCTCTACGAAGATTTCTCCGTACACCTCACGGTCGAGGGAAGAAATCTGAAAAAGATATTTTCCCTTCTCATCAAAGGCATAGCATCCGCTGGACGTCATATCCGCATAGCGCAATATGATCTTCCCGTCCGGCAGGATCCGGACACTGGAGAAATACATGTCTCCATAACTCCAGGGCGTTTCCAGTCTGGTCTTTTTGATCTCCTCTCCGGATGCGTTTTTAAACACGACGTAGGTGTCATACGAATACGTATTTTGATTTAACTCGGCGGTAAGGTAGACCCGGTTACCGTCCTGATCGATCGTAGACGCGTCGACCAGAGTGTTCTGCCCGACCTCGTTCTTCTCATCACTTAGAAGACTGCCGCTTACGTCATAGACCGCCAGGCCTGCCACGTAGTAATCATCCCAGTTATAATCCGTCACGCCTTCCGGGACCTTATAGTTCACGGCATAGTAGATCATGACCTGTCCGGCCTGGTATTTTACGGATTCAAAAAACGCGCCTTCCACTTCTCTGCTCGCATCGACGGGGATCTTCAGTTCGATCACTTCGGTCTCGAAGTAGGGATCGGATTTTTTTACTTCTCTCCTTCTGCCTTTTTCTTTCTTCTTGCAGGCAGAAGATCCCGTAAGGACCGCCAGACACAGACCTGCCGCGGCCAAGCGACGTACAAATTGACTTCTCTTCATGAAAATTGACCTCCCAGAGCGCTCCTTTTGTCCCAAAATCAATTTCTTATGATTTCTCCCTGTCTATAATCTAGCAAATGCTTCTTTCGCTTGCGTGACAGTGGCGTCACATGAAAAAAGAGCCGTCCCAAATGGGACAGCTCTTCCTGATAAAGCTTGTCTTTGTCCACACGGCCGCCGAAGCGGTACCGGGAACGATAACCGAAGGTGACCTCCGATTAACGCTTACTGAACTGAGATGCCTTACGGGCTTTCTTGAGACCCGGCTTCTTTCTTTCCTTCATACGTGCGTCACGTGTGAGGAAACCGGCCTTCTTCAGGATTGCCTTGTATGCTTCTTCATCTGCCTGAACCAGAGCACGGGAGATACCGTGACGGATCGCACCGGCCTGACCGGCAATACCGCCGCCGATAGCCTTGCAGATGATATCGAACTTGCCTTCTGTAGCGGTAGCTACGAGCGGCTGACGAACGATGAGCTTCAGTGTATCCAGACCGAAGTAATCGTCCATGTCCTTATCGTTGATGGTGATCTTACCTGTGCCAGGAAGAAGACGTACGCATGCTACAGCATTCTTACGACGACCTGTGCCATAGAAGTAAACTTTGGTAGCTTTCTTAGCCATGTATCTTATTCCTCCCTATATTAGCTTTCGAAGTTCAGTACTTCCGGCTTCTGAGCAGCGTGCTCATGCTCGGCACCTGCATAAACCTTCAGCTTCTTGAACATCTGACGTCCGAGAGCATTCTTCGGGAGCATACCCTTCACTGCCAACTCGAAAGCCTTCTCCGGCTTCGTTCCCATAAGCTTTCTGTAGGATGTCTCCTTCAGTCCGCCGGCATAGCCTGTGTGATAACGGTACATCTTCTTGTCCAGTTTGTTACCCGTGAGAACGAGCTTGCTGGCGTTGATGACGATTACATAATCTCCTGTATCGATGAAAGGTGTGTAAGTCGGCTTATTCTTGCCGCGCAGAACAGTTGCCACTTCGGTAGCCAGACGGCCGAGCGTCTTACCGGAAGCATCAACTACGTACCATTTTCTCTCGATATTTGATGGTGTAGCAACAAATGTCTTCATGTTGGACTTCTTCCTCCTAAAAGTATCACGCATAAATACCCCTGTTTTCAGGGCGCTTCACTATAATAGATGCAGGAAGGTCTCTTGTCAACACTTTTTCGAGAAAAATCTCAACGATTTTGCAAAATTCGTCGTTTTTCGCCGTTTTTCTCTTCTATTTACCGTTCGAAAAGCACTTTTTATCTTTACCTGTGCTTTTCACTTGGAATCCATTATACCCTAAGAAGCATCGTTTTGGCCTCTTTGCACCACTTCAGATACGCCTCGTAGGACGCGACCCCGAAGGATACGGTCAGATAGAAGTACACGTGATCTTTCTCGTGCAGTACTTTTTCCAGATTCGCCTTATATAGCTTAAGAAGTGCCAGGCTTTCTTTTATTTCCGCTTCAAAAGCACTGATGCTTTTTACGGTGATCTCTTTTTCCACGTTCCCGCCGAAAAAGAGTTTCAGCAATGTCTCGTATTTTAGATCGTTCACAGCCATACTGTCTTCGAGCCATTCGCGAAGTTCCTTCTTCCCGGCATCGGTGATGCGGTAGAAGATCTTCTCCCGCCCGCCTCTCGCGATTCCGGGCAGGGACGGTTCTTCGGCATCGCGTTTCTCTGTTGACATATCTTTCGCCGCAGAGGCTGCGGAAATCCGCTTCACCATCCCGGCTTCCTCCATGGCGGCCAGCGCCGGGTAGATGCTACCGAAGCTCCCCTTCCAGAAGAAACGGATCTGTTCATCGATCTTCTTCTTGATGTCGTATCCCGACAAATCTTCATGGGAAAGAAGTCCCAGTATCACCATATCGATTTTTCTATCTTTTGCCATTTTTCCCGCTCCTTTCTGAGCACCGCGCGCCGTCTCACGTTATTTCCATATCGCACACGCTCTCGACGTTCAGTGCTTTTCGCGACGCCAGAGAAATGCATATTTCACTGCACCCTTCGGACATCCGTCCACGCACGCGCCGCAGTTAATGCACTCGGTGCATGTTCCCGTCTTTCCCGCCTGCACCATCTTCAGCACATCCAGTCCCATCGGACAGGCTTGACTGCACTTCTTACAGGATACACAGTTCGTCTTGTCGGATGCAATATGCAGCTGCGGCAGATGAAGGATCCTTCCGAGCGTACCGCCGATCACCATGAACGGCGCCATCCAGCAGATATAATGGCAGGCCGCGCGGCGTCCGTGAAGAAGTGCCGGCAGCACCAGAAGGAGCATGACGCCGTAGTAAATGATGTACGCACCGATTTCTGCGATCGAGATCCCGTGGTCGGTCATATAAAAGGGATTCACTGTCACGCCGTTTTTGCCGAGGACAAAGGCGGTAAACACCCCGGCGATCCACAGCACCCAGATCACATACTTGATGTTATTCCGCCACCCCTGCTTCGCCGGCGTGTCTTTGATACGCATCGCGCATTCCTGTAGGCCTCCGGCCGGGCAGAGATACCCGCACCAGGCACGCCCGAAGAATATGGAGAACAGAAGCATCGCGCAGAACACGATGAAGCTCCCGTTGATCACGTGCTGCGAAGCCGCCATGATGATCAGGTACGGGGAAAAATACCACATCGTGATCGGGAAAAGAAGGAAAGAAATAAAAAGCGCCGTTCTTCTGATTTTCTGTCTAGTCGTCATATCCTGTCCTCGCATTTATATCAATTTGATATATCATTTTGATATATTTTACTCCGCGAAAAGCATGGTGTCAATTACTTCGTATTCTTATTTGTCTGTGTGGATATTGTCGTTACTTATTACAGGCCCTCTTACTGACCTTCTGATATGAAAGTTCCAGAAGCCCGATGTTGAGGCTGGCAAACAAAAGCAGATAAAACGGCATGATCGCGATTCCGAGAGCCTGCTGGAGAAGACCAAACACCATCGGCATGAAGGTGCTGCCCACATAAGCAGAAGCCATCTGCAGACCGATCACCGGTGCACTGAACCGCTTTCCGAAATTCTCCGGCGCCATATGCTGGATCGCAGGGTACACGGGACCCATGCCTGTACCGACAACAATGAAACCCGCGACCGCCACCGCGTAATGCGGGATCGGAAGCAGAAGAAGCACAATGCCCAGAAGTTCGACCGCAATACCTAAGCGGATAAGGAGCCGGTCGCCGAGACGGTTGGAAACAAAACCGGCAATCACTCTGCCGAGCATAAGGCCAAAAAAGATCAGTGAGCCGAACGAAGCAATCGTCTCTTCACTCAGACCGGACTTAGTCCCGGCAAAATAGCTCGGCGTCCATAAAAAACATGTCGCCTCACCGGCGCAGTAAGCATAAAATGCAACCAGGGTCAGAACCACGCCCGGAACACGAAGTGCTTCGAGAAGACCCGCCGAATCACCTACGCCCTGTCTCTCCCCCTTTGAGTCAGGATCACCCGACACCGAAACCGTGTCCGAAGAACCTGCACCCGAAGTGTTTTCATTCTCCGCGTGCGTCCATAACGGGAAGGAAAGAAATACCACAAGCAGGATCCCCGCCTGGATATACGCCGTCCAGCGGTAGCCCTCATTCCACCGCGCCATCCGAAGCGCAAGCGACATGATGTAGGGACTGATGACCGCGCCGACGCCGTAAAAACAGTGCAGGAAATTCATGACCGAGCCGGAATAATGATTCGCCACATAATGATTGACTGCCGAATCGATCGAGCCCGCGCCGAGTCCATATGGTACGGCAAAAACAAAGAGCATGGCATAACTCCCCGACACCGAGAATCCGAAAAGCCCGAGGATCGTCAGGAAAATCGACACCGCCACGATCCATTTGACATGAAATCGCCGGATCAGAGACGGGCTAAAAAGTGCCGAAAGGATCGTCATGAAACAGATGGTCATGGAAACATATCCCGCGTAGGAAGAGGGCACACCGAAGACGACCTGCATGGTCGGCCAGCCGGATCCAAGAAGCGAATCCGGAAGCCCGAGGCTGATGAATATCAGGTAGATGACCGCAATAAGTAGTGATCCCATTTCTGCCCCTTTCGGCTTATCTTTGCCGGGAATTAACTTTGCCGGCGCTTCCTTCCGAAAAGAACTTGTGTCCCGTGCCTGTAGGGCACCCGCGTTACAGTTCTTTTTCCATCATAAAATCATCGCAGATGAAGCCCTCTCCGATATCGGTCTTCTTCTCTTCGATGATACGGAATCCGCGTCGGAGATACACACGCAACGGCACATAGTTGCGCTTATTGACGTAGAGGCGAAGCTTCTTCTTGCCGAGATCACGGGCCACACGTTCCGCCTCATCGAAAAGCACTACGCTTCGTCTTTGTCCGCGGAACGGTTTCATGAGATAAAGCTTAGACAGAAGAAGCGCATCGTCATCTTCCGGGACAACGCCCATATAGCCGATCGGCGTGTCACCGAGGACCAGAAGGAAATATTGGTAGTGCTGCTCCACGATCGCTTTATCGATCGCCTGGAGGCTCTGGTATTTGTTGACCATGTAGTTGATCTGTTCCTGCGTGATGATCTTCGGGAAATGTTCATTCCAGATGATCTCCGCAAGTGAAGCAACCGCCATTTTTCTTGTGGGGTTGGTAACAGGAAGGAGTTTGACTTCCGAAAGCTGCGTAATGATCTTCGGCACTTCCGAGAGTGACTTGACCACGACGTCCGCGGCGCTGACATTCTGCCCTCCGGAAGTGGGATTGTCGTAGCCGATCGTATACATCCCGGCCATGCGTCCTGCCTGAACTCCGGCCGTACTATCTTCGATGACAAGACATCTTTCCGGATCGATATCCAGACGCGTCGCGGCCAGAAGGAAGATGTCCGGCATGGGTTTGCCGTTTTGCACTTCATCGGCGGTTGCAAAGACTTCCACATAGGGCCAGAGATTCAGATGGTCAAAGACTGCCTCAACGAAGTCCTGTCTCGAAGAGGAAGCCACCGCAATATGGATGCCTTTCTCATGGCAGAATTCCAGAAGTTCCGTCAGACCCTCGGATCTCTCCAGTCCCGAGTCCGCAAGTCCGGCGACATTCTTTTTCCACTGCAGTTCGATCAGATCTTCAACCGAGGCCGCGATATCATACTTGGCCTTCATGGCCGTCCACATATCTTTGGGGCTTCGTCCGACGAAAGGACGAATGGCTTCGTAAGCTCCCTTGGCACCATAGCTTTCAAGGATCGAAGTCGTCGTTAGATCGTGGTACGGTTCGCTGTCAAAAAGCACGCCGTCCATATCGAAAATCACTGCAGATATCATGTCCTTCTCCTTTTTACGGCTGCATCATGTCGATGCCGGTCTCTGCATTCGGATAATTTCCTGTGAAACATGCATCACAGAATGCATGGGTCGTATCGCCGATCAGATCTCCCAGTGAATCCACTTCAAGATACCCGAGCGAATCCGCACCCAGGATCTCACAGATCTCCGGGATCGTATGCTGGCAGGCGATCAGCATGTCACAGCTGGGTACGTCTGTTCCATAATAACATGGCGAAATAAAAGGCGGGGAACTGATTCGTACATGGACTTCCGTCGCGCCGGATTCTCTCAGCATTCTTACGATCTTCGCCATAGTCGTGCCCCGCACGATCGAATCATCGATCAATACGACACGCTTTCCCTTGACTGCCGTGGAGACGGGATTCAGCTTGATGCGAACTGCTTCCTGTCGCTGATCCTGCTGGGGTTTGATAAAGGTCCGTCCTACATAGGTGTTTTTCATGAACCCGCGAACAACCGGAAGTCCCGCTTCTTCTCCAAATCCACTGGCAGCGTCGAGTCCGGATTCCGGAACGCCTATGACCACATCTGCTTCAACCGGGTGCTGGCGGCAAAGGAGCCGTCCCGCCTGAAGCCGTGCTTCATAGACGCTCTTTCCATCGATGAAGCTGTCCGGACGGGCAAAGTAGATATATTCGAATATGCACATCTTGCAGATGCCGCGGCAATGGGTTTTGATAGAACGAACGCCCTTCTCATCGCAGACGATGATCTCACCTGGTTCCACATCTCTTTCAAACTTCGCGCCGACGGCGTCGAGTGCACAGGTCTCGGAGGCAAACACATAGGACTCTCCGATCCGGCCCATGCAAAGTGGTTTAAATCCATATGGATCGCGGGCCGCGATCAGTTTCTTCGGGCTCATGACCAGAAGCGCATATCCGCCCTGGATCTGTTTCATGGTCTCCTCAACTGCCGCTTCGACCGAAGGAGTGCGTGTGCGCTCTTTCGCGACAAGATAGGCTATGATTTCAGAGTCGACTGTCGTCTGGAAGAATGCACCCTGCTCTTCCAGTTCTTTTCGAAGGGAAATCGCATTAGTAAGGTTTCCGTTATGGGCAAGAGAGAGGGTTCCTTTGACATACTGTGTGACCAGCGGCTGGGTGTTGCTGAGAACACTGGCACCGGTGGTGGAGTAGCGGACATGGCCGATCGCGATCGTGCCTTCCAGGGAATCGATGACATCGTGTGTGAATACTTCACTGACCAGCCCCATATTCTTCTGGCAGCGGATCCATCCGTCATTATTGATTGCGATGCCGCAGCTTTCCTGTCCTCTATGCTGCAGTGCAAAAAGACCGTAGTACATCAGAGGAGCGATCTTCATTCCTTCGCGGTCGAAAATCCCGAAAACTCCGCATTCTTCATGGCGTGAACCGATCAAGCGACATCACCTGCTTTCTATTTCGAGAACATTGTATTTGATACCTAAATTTTCTGTCAATGCGATATACTTATAAGAAATGAATGAAATGAGGCTTCTTTTCGTGGAACCTTCCCTATCTGACAATGGATGCGGTTTATCTGATCGTTCTTTCTATGAACGATGCGTTCTCTGTCCCCGTGCTTGCGGTGCGGACCGTCTTTCCGGGAAACGGGGCTTCTGCGGCATGACAAGCGAACTCCGTATTGCCCGTGTCGGTCTTCACATGTGGGAAGAACCTTGTCTTTCCGGAACGCGCGGATCCGGAACGATTTTCTTTACGGGATGTAATCTCGGATGCCGATTCTGCCAGAATCACGATATCAGCCGGCGCATTCTTCCCGGGCGTGTCTTTTCGATTTCCGAGCTGGTGCAAGCCATGCTGGACCTTCAGGAGAAAGGCGCACATAACATTAATTTCGTTACCGGAACACACTACGTTCCCCACATTATTGAGGGCGTCCGTCTTGCGCGGGCTTCCGGTCTTACGATCCCGACGCTTTATAACTGTGGCGGCTATGAGTCAGTAGATACCATGCGCGCTCTGGAAGGCACCATCGACATCTATCTTCCGGACATGAAATTCTTCTCCGGTGAGATCAGCAAAAAGTTTGCAAATGTTACCGACTATTTCGAAAAAGCGAAAGACGCTCTGGAAGAGATGGTCCGTCAATGTCCGGAGCAGATCATGGATCAGGAAGGTATGATGAAAAGGGGGGTGATCGTCCGTCATCTCATGCTGCCTGGGCTTCTTTTCGATACCAAACACATCCTCGACTATCTTTGTGAGGCCTACGGGAACCGGATCACCATCAGTCTGATGAATCAATATACCCCCATGCCTGACGCCCCTGCTGAACTCGCGTCTCCGCTTTCACCGAAGCACTATGACTCTATGGTCAATTATCTTTCCATACTCGGTCAGGAGAATGCATACACGCAGGAGGGCGGCACCGTCAGCAGCAGTTTTATACCCGACTTTCAGTAGAAACGTCTCTGCGCCCGATCCGTGTTCACCTCAGGCGGTTGATTTGGCTGTATGGTTTTTCTCGGATATTTGCTATACTTGTGATGATGTGGCCGATAGATATGACGATGTGTGGCGATCGATCCATCACCACGGAAGTTGAAACCACTATCGGAAAGGAGTTATTGCCATGGATGAAGAAATCAAAGTCACCCTGCCTTTAACTCCGACCTACGACGATACTACGCCCATCATTTACAGTCAGCCGGTCAAGCAATTCTCCAAGCGTGCTCTTGACGGGGAAAACGAAGATGCGGATTTCGTTCCCGAAACCAGTATGCGTATCCGCTACAACAACCAGTTCCGCAGCTATGCGCCTCATAACCATCCGGCATTGGAGATCTGTATTCCAATCGAAAATGAATACAAGTATGTGGTAGGAGGCAAATCCTATAACCTCATCCCCGGGGATATCTTCTTTCTGCCTCCGGAGATGACGCATGAGATCGAATGCGAAAATGAAGGCTGCCGCTTTATCTATCTATTCGGTATCGATTTTCTAAAAGGACTGTATGACTTTACTTTCCTGACCGAATTCTTTAAAGAGCCCCGTGTCGTAAACGAAGCTACTTATCCGACGGTGTACGGGAAGATCTACGAGATCTTTATGGGGATCAATGATCAGTATTTCCTTTATGAAAATATGGTTCTGGAGATGCCGATCTATTCCCGTCTTCTGAATATCTTCTCTCTTCTGGTCACGACGAATCCTCAGTTTAATCCGGTTCGCCTGGAAGACAGCCGGAGCGCGAGTAAATATGAGAAATTCAAATCTTTAATCAATCATATCAACGCGCATTTCATGGATGAAATCACGCTGGAATGGGCTGCGGACTTCGTCGGTTTTTCCAAGTACCATTTCGCCAGACTCTTCAAGGAATACACGGATGTTACCTTCTATGATTTCCTGCAGCATCGCCGTATGCAGGCGGCAAGAGTTCTTCTGACCGATACGGATAAGTCCATCACGGAGATCGCTTTTCAG
Source organism: Clostridiales bacterium (assembly GCA_017620475.1). Taxonomy (GTDB): domain Bacteria; phylum Bacillota; class Clostridia; order Saccharofermentanales; family Saccharofermentanaceae; genus Scatonaster. Next base: position 26,344 of record JAFZQI010000010.1, read on the forward strand.
TCCGGATTCAATAACCTGACCAGTTTCACCCGTTCTTTCAAAAACTCAACTGGAATGACACCCTCACGTTATCGGGTCGTGCACGCCAACAAAGAGTAATACAGACTACCCGGAAGTGACATACTAAAACAAGTAAACAAAAAAGACTGCTCTCTGTGAGAGCAGTCTTTCTTTTGTTTGCCTGAATCGATGTGATTCGGTCTGCTTTGGAAATTAACCCTTAACGGAACCGAGTGCAACACCGCTGACGATGTACTTCGACAGGAGCAGGTAGATGATGATCAGCGGAAGTGCTGTCATGGAAAGACCAAGATACACGCATCCAAACTCTGTCTTATAAATATCACCGTTGAGCAAGGAAACCATGATAGGCATTGTGTAGCTCGAAGGCTTGTTCAAAAGGATCATAGGCAGGAAGTAGTTGTTCCAGGAACCTACGAAGGAGAAGATCGCCTGAGTAGCCATAGCCGGTTTCATGATCGGAAGTACGATCGTATTGAATGTACGGAACTCTCCGGCGCCGTCAATACGAGCGGATTCTACGATCTCCATGGAGAGCGCACCCTCCAGATACTGTTTCATAAAGAATACTGTCATCGGAGCAGCGATCGCCGGGAGGATGAGCATGAGACGGTTATTTACAAGATGCAACTGATAGCAGATTCTGTAGAAACCGATCATGGTAACTGTACCCGGAAGAGTCATGATACCGATTACCAATCCGAAGAATGCTTTCTTCAGCTTCCAGTCATATGCATGAATAGCATAAGCGGTAAGGCAGGAGAAGTATACGGAAAGGCATGTAACCGATACGGAAATGATGGCAGAGTTCTTCATACCGACAGCAGCATTAAATGTCTTCAGCGTGCTGAGCTTCTTGATATTCTTACCAAGATTCTTGCCCGGGATCAGACTGACAGCATGTGCCATGATGTTCTCTGTGCTTCTCGTTGCGTTCATAAGCATGACCCAGAAAGGAGCGATACTCAGAATTGCCAGAATTGTACAGACGATGTAAATAACGGTTTTGAAAATAACGGAGTCTTTCGTCTTAGACTTCATTGCTACTTCATTTGTTGCCATACATTACACCCCCCTTCCCTTAAGACGTTTCATTTCTTGCTTCTTCAACTTGGCCAGCTTAGCAGCGTCCTTATCTCTCATGATGTAGAAGAGGGCAGCAGAGCAACCGATAATGATGATGCAGAGTACGATACTTGCAGCAGCGGAACGATTGTACTTGTAAGGCTGTCTGAAGGATTCGTTGTAAATAAAGATAGCCACGGTCTGTGTCGCATTATCCGGACCACCCTGTGCAAGAAGCATCGGGATATCGAACATACTCAAACCACCAATCAAGCTGGTAACGAGTGTGAACAACATGATCGGACGGACACTCGGGATCGTGATTTTCCAGAATTTCTGGGTTCTGCTGGCGCCATCGATTTCAGCCGCCTCGAAGATCTCAGGATTGATACCGATAACGGCAGCAATCAAAGTGATCATCGTAGAGCCGTACCATTGCCAGCACTGAACAAATTCAACAATTGCGCGAGTCGGAGTCTTCTTATTCAAGAAGAAGAACGGCTCTTTCACAAGATGCAACGTCTTAAGAATATCATTGACCGGGCCGATCGGGTAACTGAACAAAGCACGGAACAAGATAGCGATCGTAGCAGCTGTGATAATGTTCGGGAGATAGAATACTACCTTATAGAAACCCTGGCCTTTAACCTTAACGCGGTTATCAGTAAACCACGCAGACAACAGAAGCGCCAGAGAAAGCTGCGGAATAAAGTTGATCACCCAGATTCTTGCTGTAGTAATCAAAGCCAATAAGAAGTAACTCATCTGGCCGGAACGTCTCTTCTTAAAGAGATACTTAAAGTTCTCGAGAGGATCCTTGAGGAATTTAAGCTTCGGCGGTATAGCACCTTCATGGTTGGTAAAACCAATGAGCAGCGTATAGCAGACTGGATACAATGTAAAGACTGTGAATGCAAGAATAAACGGGATGGCAAACAGGTATCCGAATTTTGAATAATTAACGAGCTTCTTTCGTTTCAAAAATAACACCACCGTTCACTCATTTAATAAAGAAAAGGGGCGGGCGAAATTCCTTTCGTCCGCCCCCAAATCTTTTAGTTTAAGTTAGCAACTAGTAAGTAAGAATTACTCTACTGTAATGCCAGCCTTCTCAACAACATCCTTGAACTCGTTGAGAGCAGCATCCTTTTCCTTCTCACCCATAGCGTACTGCTTAACCTGCTCCTGCCATGTGCCGTTGAATGTGGAGTCATAAGTACTCTTGCACTTAGAAGAAGCATAGGAAGTAGCGTCTACGAAGATCGGGAACGGGTTCTGACCGCCGAGGATATCCATGGAACCATCAACGCTGGACATATTCATAACTACGCCAGAGGAAACAGTATCCTTAGTACCATTCTCGTTCAGCTTACCGTTAGCCCAAGCCCACTGCAGACCATCTTCTGTAGCATCGAGTGTGATCCACTCAACGATCTTGGAGATAACTTCCTTCTTGTCAGCGTTCTCGATAGCAGCCTTGTTAACAAGGAGCCAGGAACCGCCCCACCAGAAACCTACCGGCGGAACTGCTACAGCGTAGTCACCATAGCCCTGCTCTGCCTTACCGTCAACCTGCCCGCCGATGGTGTAGTTGATGAGCCAAGCCGGACCAAACCAAGCAAATACCTTACGGTCAGAAGCGTCACGCATATCAGCGAACCAAGCTTCCTGCCAAGCATCTGTCTTGTTGCAGTAGTCGTTGTCGATGAGTGTCTTAGCGAGGTCAAGATAAGCCTCTCTCTGCGGATCGATGTAGAGCTTACCGTCTACAACCCACGGCTTTTCAGCAGCCTTCTCACAAACGTTCCAAACGTCACCAAGACCGGAAACGATTGCATAGCCCTTGTCCTTCATCTTCTGTGCAGCCTCGAGGAACTTATCCCAGCTCTGAGAACCAGCACCGAGTTCCTTACCAACAGCATCCGGATCATCTGTTCCGAAAACGTCCTTAGCGATAGAACGTCTGTAGATCAGAGCACCACCTGTGCACTGATAGCAGAGAGCTACCAGCTTGCCGTCTGTGTTTGTACCGAGGTCAACAGTGTAACCAGCGATATCAGCAGCCTTGATCTTGCCATCAACATCGTCGATGAAATCAGAGTAAGGAGCTGCGAAGGAAGCGAAATCACCCTGTGTATAAGGCAGAATGTAGTCAGCCTCAGCAACGTAGAGGTCCGGAGCGATGTCGCCGCCAGCGGTAAGAGCCGCGTTCAGCTTTGTCTCATAGGCCTGGTTGTCGTTGTTAGAAACCATAGCTTCTACCTTGTACTTGGCGCCGTAATCCGGATTTCTCTTGAAGAACTCCTCGATCATGCCAGGAACTTCGTTAGACATTGCATATACGTTGATAACAATGCTACCGGTACCAACTTCTACCTGAGAAGTGGTGTTTTCTGTTGTGCCTTCGGTTGTGGTTTCACCGCCGTTACCACCGGCTGTTGTACCTGATGTTGTTGTGCTGTCGGATGAGCAGCCCGCGAACATTGCAGCGCACATTGTGAAGCAAAGAACACTTGCAATAATTTTTTTCATATCGTCCTCCTGATATTTGTAGATTTTTGACGAACAAGTCGCCCGTTTCTTGTAACTACATGTACATAATACCCATTGCTTTGACATCTTTCTTTACAATTCTTGCGATAAAACGTTTACAACACCTCCATTTATTGCTTTTTCGAGAGCGAAACGTTACGCGCTGTATTTTTATTTCCCATGTTGGTATAATCTTTCCATGCATGGTTTGAAACCACGAAATTCCCCTTTTGAGGTATGTTTTTATGAACGGAACTTTCAATTCAAATAACCCCGCAATGCGTGTTCTTTCTAATATTTTCAACATTTTCTGGGTGAACATCCTCTTCCTTTTTACTTGCCTTCCGATCATTACGATCGGGCCTTCTCTTTGCGCATTATATAAAGTATGCATTAAAATCGTCAGCGGCGAGGATCCGGAAGTCTACACTACATACTTCCGCGAATTCAAGGACAGTTTCAAAAAAGGCACTCTCCTCTGGCTGATCGTTCTCGTACTGGGAACCCTGTTCGGAGTCGAACTTTACATCATCTATTTCCGCGAAGACCTTTTCAATCCGGACTATTCTTTCCTTCAGTACCCCGTATGGATCATGGTATTCCTGGTCGTTCAGGTCTTCCTTTACGGATTTGCACTTCTTGCTACGTTTGAAAACACACTGAAGAAGACGATCATTAATTCGATCCTTCTCAGCATCAAGAATTTCAGCATCACCTTGTTCCTGATCGCCGTATGGCTCTTCACGCCGCTGTTTTATAATACCGTTCCCGATTTCCTGTATGGACTTCTGGGATTCGAGCTTTTCTTTAATGCCGCGCTCCGCGTTCTGATCTGTTCCTTCTTCCTGCATAAAGCCTTCGGACTAAAGAAGATCAAAGTCCTCAAAGACGGCTCTGTTCTTGAAGAAACTTATGATGATGAAGACGAAACCGATTCCGACGGCAGCGAAGCCACTGATGATGATAAATCTGAAGAAGTTTCTGAAGAAGTTTCTGAAGATGATGAAATCGGATGAATTTACGAGAAGAAGAGATACTCGATCAGGAGTCTCTCTTCTTCTGTTTTATCGGACAGCTTCGAGAGCATCAGATAGTGCTTCTCCTCTGAGCCTTCATATGCCGGCTCGAAGAACGGCATGCCCGTGATGTTGATCGCAGCAGGATACTTCTCCCCGTCTTCCGGGCTCAGGTAGAAGATCATCTCTTTCTCTTCAAGCGTCTTGAGCTGTTCGGAAGTCAATACTTCACGGAGATCGCGGACACCGTTCGGTCCGTATTCCTTGATCGATCTGGAATTGGTAATGACGATATCCACCACGCCTCCGGAGATCAAGGCATCGAGTTTCATTACACTGGCCGTCATATCCTGAGTCATGTTGATGGAGTCTTCGTTTCCCGGTGCGTGAAAAGTACTGTCCACGATAAGCTTCTCCCCGATGGATTGGGAATACTCCTCGAAAAGAACATCCGCCGATTCATATCTTGCGTTGACCAGCACGATGTTCAGATACGCTTTCTTTGTGGCAGATAAATAAGAGTGAAGCATGGACACGATCACACCGATAACGATAACGGGAATGATCACCCACCATTTATAGTATGTCCAGAAATGCACGATCGCCCCTTTGATCCCGACTTCTTTGATATTCAGTTTCTTCTTCTCCAGACTCGGATCCGGCATATCTGCATCCCTTTCATTCCATCATTCTCTCCTCGCGGTCAGGTATACCGCAAGTCCATGGCTATGATAGCAGAAAAGCGCCGACCTGCAAAGTCGGCGCCCGTTCTTTTTCCCATCTTTGGAATATATCAGTCAAACATGAACTAAATCTTTCTTCGAAACCGATTTCAGAACGCTATAACATTAATGATATATATTATAATATATTATTCCTATTAAGAGTAAAAACCGGCAGATAAACAAGTTTACAACTCACTGAATTGAAACAAAAATGTTTTATAAGTTGCTTGACAAAAACCAAAACCGTTTAAGTGTTTGATTAAACAGTCTTTTCCGGCAGGATCGCAAACTTGATAATGCAATCGCAAGCGACCTCGTCACCGACCATTGCTACGCCGTGTCCCATACCGACCGGACCTCGCAGAGCGGTGATCTCCGTCCGAAGTGTCAGCACATCTCCCGGAACGACCGGGCGCTTGAATTTGCACTTGTCGATACCGGCGAAAACGGCGATCCGGCCTTTGAATTCTTCTTTACAGAGGATGGCCACTGCACCGGTCTGCGCCAGAGCTTCCACCTGAAGAACACCGGGCATGATGGGCATGTCCGGAAAATGCCCCTGGAAATACGGCTCATCGTATGTGATGCACTTTCTGCCTACGGCATACTCGCCTTCCTTATAATCCTCGATCGCATCCACCAGAAGGAACGGGGAGCGATGCGGCAGAATATCCATGATCTCTTTCGTTGTCAGTGCTTTTGCCATATCATAAAACCTCACATTTTGCTGCGTCGGCGTCACTTGTCCGCCCGGCTCTTACTCTTCGAACTTTTTCATAATGATCGACGCATTGTGTCCGCCGAATCCCAAAGAGTTACTCATCGCATACTTGACTTCCTGCTCGTAGGATCTTCCGAAGCAGTAGTTCAGATCCATTTCTTCTTCTGTCTCCTGCGAGCCCATGGTCTGGTGAATGAAGCCCTCCTGGCAGGATTTGGCAAGGACGATCGCTTCGATCGCACCCGCAGCCCCCAGAAGATGACCGGTCATCGACTTGGTGGAGTTGATCTTTACATTATACGCGCTTTCTCCAAGAGCTGTCTTGATCGCTCTTGTCTCGAAAAGGTCGTTGTGATGTGTGGATGTGCCGTGTGCATTGATGTAATCCAGCTCGGACGGCTCGATACCGGCATCCTTAATGGCCGCCATCATGGCGTGTGCGGCACCGATTCCGGATTCTTCCGGAGAAGTAATATGGTAAGCATCGCAGGATGCGCCGTATCCGACCATCTCGGCATAGATCTTCGCACCGCGCGCTTTAGCATGTTCGTATTCCTCGAGCACGATAACACCTGCACCCTCACCGAGAACAAAGCCGTCACGGTTCTTATCAAAGGGGATCGAAGCCTTCATCGGATCCTCACTTGTGGACAGCGCCTTGAGTGCACAGAAGCCCGCAACACCCATCGGGCAGATCGCCGCTTCCGTACCGCCGGCAAGGACCACATCCGCCTCTCCGCACTGAATCGTTCGGAAAGCTTCACCAATGGAGTTAGTACCGGACGCGCAAGCCGTTACGACATCGACGTTCTTGCCTTTAAAGCCGGTCACGATGGCGATGTTTCCGGCCGCCATATTACCGATCATGAGCGGGATATAGAGCGGGCCGATCTTATTCGGGCCGAACTCCATAAGTCTTTTATGTTCACGCTCGGTCGCCTGCATGGATCCGACGCCGGAGCCTACGATTACGCCGCAGCGGTAGGCATCTTCCTTCTCGATCTCGATTCCTGCATCTTTGACGGCCATGAGCGCAGAAGCTGCAGCATACTGGGAGAACGGTTCCATTCTCTTTGCCGTTTTGAAGTCCATATACTCATCCGGTTTGAAATCGCGGACCTCACCGGCAACCTTGGCCTTATACTCGGTCGTATCGAATTTCGTAATGGGGCCGATGCCGACCTTGCCGGCCTTGATATTCGCCCAGAATTCCTCTACGGTGTTGCCCAGCGGTGTTACCGCGCCCATACCTGTTACTACAACTCTTTTCATGTTTTCTACCTTCCTTATTTGAGGTTATTTCACAACGCGAGTTCTTTTCGCGCCGCTCGAAAAGCACTGTTACATGCACATTCCGCCGTCGACCGTCAGTACCTGTCCGGTGATATAGCTCGCTTTATCCGATGCCAGGAAACCGATGGCATTGGCAATGTCCTCCGGTTTCGCCGTACGCTTGAGTGGAATCAGGCTCATCAGCGACTCTTTGACTTTATCGCTCAGTACATCGGTCATATCGGTCTCCACGAATCCCGGTGCAACTGCGTTTACGGTGATCCCGCGAGAACCGAGTTCCTTGGCCAGGGACTTGGTAAATCCGATGATACCGGCCTTCGATGCCGCATAGTTTGCCTGACCGGCGTTGCCCTGGATGCCGACAATGGATGCAATGTTAATGATCCTTCCGCTGCGCTGCTTCATCATGATCGATGCACAGGCCTTACTGAAGAGGAAGCATCCCTTGAGGTTGGTATCGAGGACTGCATCGAAGTCTTCTTCACTCATTCTAAGAAGCAGTCCGTCCTTCGTGATACCGGCATTGTTGACCAGAACATCTACCGAGCCGAATGTCTCGCAAGCATTCTCAATGGCCACATCCACTTCTTCCTTGACTTTAACATCACACCTGATCGCGATGGCTTCCACCCCGTTTTCCTTACAGATGGCTACGGTCTCTTCCGCCTTCTCCTGGTTGCCGTGGTAAATGACGGCCACATTCATGCCCATCTTACTCAGTTCAATCGCTGCGGCTCTGCCGATACCGCGTGAGCCCCCCGTTACGATCGCCGTCTTGCTCATGCTTCTTCCTCCGCCTTTTCTTTAATACGCGCGGCGACGGCTTTGACGTCTTCGAGCGTTTCCACATTAAGGATCTCCACATCCGACAATGTCTTCTTCTCAAATCCGGAGATGGTTTTTCCGGGACCGATCTCGATAAACGTATCTACACCGGCTTTTGCCAGCGCTTCGATATCCTGCTGCATACGAACGGAACCGCTGACCTGCTTTTCAAGGAGTTCCGGGATCTCTTTATAGTCCGAAACCAGGCCGCCCGTCAGATTGGCAGCATAAGGGGTCTCCAGTTCATTAAAGTCGACCTCATCAATAACGGAGCGCAGTTCTTTTCCCGCCTTTTCCATAATCGGCGAATGGAACGGACCGCTGCACTTGAGGGGAATGACTCTTTTCGCACCCTTTTCTTTGAGGACTTCGCCCGCCTTTTCGACCGCCTCCTTATAGCCGGTGATGACGATCTGGCCGGGGCAGTTGAAGTTGGCGACATATACGCCTTCGATGCCATCGATGGCCGCGCGCAGGTCTTCTTCGTTCATGCCGATGACCGCGCTCATTCCGCCGATATCCGGCGCCGCCTCTTCCATGATCTTGCCTCTCTCGGTTACAAGCTTGATCGCATCATCGAAAGACATGGCACCTGCCGCAACCAGCGCGGTGTATTCTCCGAGAGACAATCCGCATGTTGCATCCGGCTCGACACCCTCTGCACGAAGTGTCTCCGTAGCCGCCATGCAGGCAGTCAGCAGGCAAACCTGTGTGTATTTTGTCTGGTTCAGTTCTTCTTTTTCATTGAAGCAAAGATCCGGGATATTGTATCCGCTGATTTTGCTTGCCTTATCGAAAAGGTCTCTGGCCTCTGCGCACTGTTCATAGAAATCCTGCATCATTCCGTTTTTCTGAGCACCCTGACCCGGGTACATAAATGCGATCTTCATGTTTGTTCCTCTCTTTCTTCTCGCTCTTATTCGCGGTTCATCAGTTTTTCTGCCTGATCCATCATGGAAACGATCCTTTCCTTGACGGTGGTCTGCTCCTTGAGAAGGCCGGAGATCTGACCGGCCATGAAGGAGCCCATATCCTTGTCGCCATCCAGTACAGCCTTACGGAGAGATCCGAGAGACAGCTGTTCGAGTTCATCAAGGGTGGCACCTTCGGCTTCCATTTTGAGGTACAGTTTCGTCAGCTGGTTGCGGATCGTTCTTACCGGATGCCCGGTGGAACGCCCCGTCACTTTGGTATCGATATCGGAGGCCTTGAGCACAAGGTCTTTATAGTTCTGGTGGATATTGGTCTCATCACAGGGGATGAAGCATGTGCCGCACTGCACGCCCTCGGCACCCAGCATAAAGGCCGCCGCGATTCCTCTGCCATCAGCAATTCCGCCTGCCGCTACGACAGGGATCGACAGCGCATCGACGACCTGCGGAACAAGCGTCATGGTGGTCAGTTCTCCGATGTGGCCGCCGGACTCGGTGCCCTCCGCCACAACTGCATCTACACCAAGTTTTTCCATTCTCTTAGCCAGACCGACCGAAGCAATGACCGGGATGATCTTGATGCCGGCTTCCTGCCACTTCTTAAGGTATCTCTCCGGGGAACCGGCACCGGTCGTAATGACCGCAACCTTCTCCTCAGCAAGCACATCCGCGATTTCAGGAGCGTGCGGATTCATAAGCATGACATTTACTCCGAAGGGTTTGTCTGTCAGTTCACGGCAGGACTTCACCTGATTTCTGACCCATTCCGAATCCGCTCCGCCGGAACCGATGATGCCCAGTCCGCCGGCATTACTGACCGCTGCAGCCAGGTGATAATCCGCTACCCAGGCCATACCGCCTTGAATGATCGGATATTCTATATTCAGAAGTTCTGTCAATCTCGTTTTCATTCGTTTTCTCCTTTATACCGCGAAAGCGCGGTGATGATTCATGTTCGCACCGGCCTGCACGGCACAGTGCTTTTCGGATATTCAGATATCGGTCAGTACCGCATTCCAAAGAAGGCCTGCGCCGAAGCTACTCATGACTGCCTTCTTCTTCCCGTCGCCGATCCGGCCGTCTTTTTTCATCTCGTCAAGAAGGATCGGGATGCTCGCTGATGACGTGTTACCGGTCTTCTCAATATTCATCGGGAACTTTTCAAGCGGCTGCTTGAGGCGTTTTGCGACCGATTCGATGATGCGGCGGTTCGCCTGATGAAGAATGAAATAGTCGACTTCATCTGCGGATACTCCCGCCTTATTAAGTAGATCTTCAATGATCCTCGGTACTTCCGTGACCGCAAACTTGAAAACCGTCTGGCCGTCCATGTTGATGTAGTTGGATTTCAGGAATTCTTCGGTCTTCTCTACGCCCTTTTGCATATAGGTCTCGCAGCGCAGGCACTCTCTTCTCTTGCCGGCAGCCCGCATGATCGCGTCGTACCGAAGTTCCGGATCCGCCTGAAGAACGCAGGCGCCGGCGCCATCACCGAAAAGGATGCATGTTCCGCGATCTGTAAAATCCGTGTAATTGGAAAGATTCTCAGCACCGACGACCAGCGCATAGTCGACCATTCCCGACTTAAGATAATTCTGGGCGGTGACAAACGCGGTAACAAATCCCGGACATGCGGCATTCACATCGAAGCACATCGCATTGTCCGCATTAACTGCGGCCTGCACCGTCGCGCTCAGAACCGGGAAAAGTACATTCGGTGTGGTGCTGGCCACCACGATCAGACCGATCTTCAGCGGGTCAATTCCGGCATCGGCAACCGCCTTTTTTGCCGCTTCCACCGCCATACTCTCTGTTGTATCTACGAGTGCTTCGGAGATGTGGCGCTGCTTGATGCCGGTGCGCTCCGTGATCCACTCGTCACTGGTCTCTACGATCTTCGCCAGATCGTCGTTCGTCATTATATTCTTCGGCAGGTAACTTCCGATGCCGATCACCCGGCCATAGGAAGAAATTGATCTACTCATGAAATTATTTTGCCTTTCAAACTATTTTATAATCAAAATATATCCCTTAAATACATTATTGTCAACATCACTTTCAAAAAAGTGTTGACAGAAGCCCCTGCCGCGCATATAATATCGTATGTTGACTTCAGACGCGGGATTAACTCAGTGGTAGAGTGTCACCTTGCCAAGGTGAAAGTCGCGAGTTCGAATCTCGTATCCCGCTCCACATGAAAAGCCGTCTCAATCGAGACGGCTTTTTTGTTTTACCACTTATTCTTCTCGAAAAGCACTTAGCCCCAGGTGTTGTATTTCACCCGTTCGCTGAAGGATTTCTTGCTCGGTCCGTGGAATTCATCGGCGGCCTTCCCGACCGGCAGGAGGCACACCACATCCATATCGTCCGGCACCGAGAGGATCTCCCCGATCTTGTCGCAGATCCGGTCTTCATCCGTAATATGACCCTCGTACCAGCAGCTTTGGTACCCGAGTTCTACTATAGCAAGAAGCATATTCTCGATCGCCGCAGAATAATCCTGCACGGCGAAACATCTGTCGCGGTAGGCATTGATGCGTTTCGTCAGAACCACGATCATGGCCGGAGCAGTCTGTGCGACAGGCGGATCGAGGGTTTCCTTAATCTTTCCGAGGGTCTTCGGGTCGTCGACAACGATGACGCTGGTCGTCTGCTTGTTACAGCCCGACGGCGCATCCATTCCCGCAGACGCGATCGCAGTCAGGTCTTCTCTCGGTACTTTTTCATCGGCAAAAGCACCGCGGTAGCTGTGTCTTGCCGCGATGATGTTCTGCATCGACTTAAGGTTCATCACATAGATCTGGCATGGATTCTCGGGTCCCCACAGCACCTCGATCACTTCAAGCTCCTTGAATCCCACGCTCTTATAGAAGGCATTGGTGATATCGTAATCTTCGTACATCCCGGTCCGAACGGTCTTGACCTGCATGAAAGAATACCCCTGCTGTATGGCATAATCTCTGGCCGCGGTAAAGAGTTTTCTCCCGATGCCTGAACGGTGATGATCCTTCAGAACGCCCATCACGGCCAGTTCCACCGTTTCGGCACCCGTCTGCTTTAACGCCAGAAATCCGACGGCTTTAGTGGAGGAGGCATCTTCAAATGCAGCGAAGAAAGGCTGTTCCGCCGAATCACGGATGTAGCCTTCCCGGCTCTCCTCAACCTCGAACCACTCCGGGAGCGCCTCGAGGATCGCCCGCGTGATTGCCTGTTTTTCTTTTTTATCTGTAATAAATCGAATCATAGTTTCCTCCAATAGATATAAATTGCGGCTACTCGGCGCAGATACGAAGGATCTCCTCACAAGACAAGTCACCGCCGAAAAGATCCAGTGCGGACCCCACCGTGATGTTGACTTTCCCGTCCGAAACTTCCTTGAGTGCGCGGATGTCATCATAGGAATGGATCCCGCCCGCGTAAGTGACAGGGCACACGCGATTTCCCGTTTCGCCTTCCGCATCATCGAGATACTCTTTGAATATTTCAAACAGCGCCTGATCCGGGCCGGCGGCCTTGCCCTCTACATCCACCGCGTGCACAAGAAACTCGTCACAGTACTTTTCGAGACGACGAAGAAGAGACGCCGTTAATTTCGTTCTCGTAAACTTCTGCCAGCGGTCCGTCACGATATAGTACTCGCCGTTTTTCTTCCTGCAGCTCAGATCCAGCACCACATGCCCGCACCCTACTGCGGCCACCAGTTTCCCGAGATTGTCGTAGTTGATCTTCCCGTCCGAGAATACATACGAGGTTACGATGACATGGCTCGCGCCCGCATCGATAAATGCGCCCGCGTTATCGGCATTGATGCCGCCTCCGACCTGAAGGCCTCCCGGATACGCCGCAAGGGCCTCCATCGCCGCCGCGCGCGAAGCTTCATATTCGGGCGTTCCCGATTTATTCAGCATGATGATGTGTCCGCCGGTGATCCCCATTTCGCGGTAATACTGCGCAAAGTACCCCGCGCCTTTTTCAGACACGAAGTTTTCTTTCGCGCCGGAATCACTAAGGGTCCCACCCACGATCTGTTTCACTTTTCCGTTATGGATATCGATACAGGGCCGAAACTCCATTACTTTTTCCCGTCATCTTTCTTGGGTACCCGTTTCGTAAAATCATGGAACGGGTCCTGAATATCGTTGATCTCGCCGCCCAATCTTCTGATTGCCGAAAGCGCCTCGTAGAAGGTCTCTCTATCGATCGTATGCACCGTCCTGTCAAGGTATCCCTTCAGAAGGGCGATTCCTCTAGGATCACCGTAATCACCGATACAGATCACCGCGATCACCTTGTTTTTCATCCGGCGGAATCCCGCGCGAAGTGCCTGGTAGATCTCGTTTTGCTGATTCTTGATCCCCACCGAGGTCAGCATGATCATCATGTCCTCGTAAGGACCCGTGATGTCCTCGTCGGAGCGTTCGAGCATGAAGTCGATCAGTACCGGCACCGCCTTGTCCTCAAGACCGAGCATCATGACCTTTACGGAGTCCGCAATATATTCCTGTGTGCTTGCGAAACTGCAGAAGCGGGTCAGCACCGGTTCCATCGCCGGCTCGTACTTCGCCGCTCCGAAGAAACGGATCGCCGCTACGCACGGCTGGAACTTGACGAAGAATTCGTTCTCGTCTTCGCCCTCCGCCGGTTCCCAGGAATTGTCCAGCACCATCTTAAGAAGCCACTCACAGGCCGGATCCCCGAAGCTCTTCAAACGCTCCACCAGCGGATACGGTGTCGCTTCGTCATCGATCAGCTTCGCCGACTCACAGAAAGCCGCCAGCGCCGTGTCCATGTCCATTGCGGAGAGGAACTCCTCGCCGGTCACGTCATCCAGATAGCTCTTCTTCTCTTTCCAGAAAGGGGCCGTCTCCTGTTCAATATATCCACGGAAATTCTTGAAGTGCTCCGCCATCTCGCCTTCGGTCGGCCCGTCCTCCGAGCTCACCTGATCGGCAAACGCCTCGCAGACCTTCGATAGTCTCTGATTAAATTCGGTAAATAACTTTGTCGTGCGCTCCATGTCAGCACCTCCGCGAAATCTTACCCCTGCATTATACCATCTTTTCCCAAGGAATAGCCGACTCCGCTTGAAAAGCACTAGAGCTTTGAGATCTCCGTCCAATCCGGTATATACGAAGGATCGATCGCAGGTCCGGAAACACCGACCGTATCGCCGTACTGATTCTGGTACACATGATCCGCAACCACCGAATGCTCGACAGTCGTGCCATCCGTGCGCACATAGGTATCCACGCCCATGATGGCTTCATGTCTGGCCTGGCTGATCCTCGAGTCGGATGCCATCTTCTTATTCCAAGAATCCATGATCATGTCGCTCATCGCCCGGCTGTTGTCCGCAAGCGTCTGCTGAAGCCGCGCCTGGTTCATCCGAAGCTGCTGTTGAAGCGCCGCATTCTGCGCCTGCAGTGCCTGATTCTTCATAAGCTCTCCACGGTTGAAATCAGAAGCTCGGTCAAATTTTCTCTGGTAGACCGAATCAGCAAAAGTAAATGTCGAAACCATCTGCATGAAAGCCGCCGTGGTCTCCTGCTCATGCGCTTCGTCCGTCGTGCAGAAGTAGATATTCTCGCTGCCCCACACCACATAGTGGCCATGGCACTTTCTGGCCATAGCCATCATGCCCGCCATACCGTAGGCAGCCGCATACTGTGTAATCTTTGCTTCCCACTCCATCGAAGTCAGATCCATTCCCACCATATAGATCTTGTCGCTGCTCTTAAACTTTCTAAGCAGTGACTCCGCCCGCGTTGACAGCAGAAACGGCTCTGCAATCGGATTCGGATACGACATGTCCCAGGATCTCTGGAACTGGAATTTCGAAAAGAGCTGCCGTTTGGATATCTCGGGGTGAAGCCCCAAAACGCTTGGAAGCTTTGCATCCGCCACAGGCTCGATGGAAGTGCCTTTGAGCGCCGTGCCGGTAAATGCATTAAGGTAGTTGGAATACGGAAGCTGTCTTCTCATCATCAGCGGCAGAGTCTTGGAGATCTGCCCGTCAACAAATCTGTCCGAACCCATCAGGCGGTCAAACTGTTCGAGCACATCCAGGAACATCTCGCCGGTCCGGATCATCACGCTGGAAGACCCGTCCTTCGACTTGGCCAGGACCTGCACAAGAAACGGCTTATCGATGCCCTGGAAAATGTTCAGCGTAATGCCTCGCGCTTCCCATCCGTCCGGGATCACCATCCTCGCGACCACTTCTCCTGTCGCATCATCCTTGATCGCCGTACGCGGATCCTTCGACGCACCGCCTGACGCCGCATCCGCACCTCTTCCATAGTCGATATGGAGCTGCGCACCGCACGCCGGGCATCTCGCAAACACAGGATTCCCGCTGAGGTCTTCGATCTGTAAAGTTTTCGCACAATTCGGACAGGTCAACGATTCGATCTTCATAGCGACTCCTCCTTGCTCCCTTATAAACTCATCGGATGTCTTCATTGTAAAGAACGATTATTGACGCATTTTAATCAAAATGTAAATCTTTTCCCTTCCCATACAAAAGGACCCGATCCCATCTCGGGATCGGGTCCTTTTCACTTAGCACTTGAATTACATCAGGCATCTTTTTCGCAGGTAAGAACGATTTCTGTCGCGCGATTGGTCATCTGCCCGGCTTTCGCATTCTGGGAGATAACGACCCAGTTGCTCCTGATGATAATGATCTTTTCCGACTCCGTCGAAATGTTCCGGAATCCGGCCTCCGTCAGTGTCTCAATGGCTTTATCCAGGCGCATCTCCGTCACATCCGGCATTTCCACATCCGTCTCCATCAGCGAGTCGACCTTGCGGGAATTATTGATCTCGATTTCGCTGAGATGGGACGTAATTTCAAGGATCAGCGTGCAATCGCCGGAAATCGTCAATTTCAACGTGGTCGCACACGAATCGTCCCCCCTCTTCTCCAGCCGGACTTCATGTTCGCCTGCAGTCGTAGAAACCGCGTTCAGATAGAACTTTCCATGCTCAATCGTGTCGACTTTCTCGCCGTCAAGATAAAGCACAACAGAATACTTGGCCAGCGCAATATTCTCGTTATAAGTAATATCGAAAAGCACCTGGCACGGGCTTCCCTGAGGCTTCTCCGAAGGGTCCGCCGCGGTGGTCTCGGTCGTCGCTTCAGTAGTAGTTTCCGTTGTAGCTTCGGTCGTTGCTTCCGTGGCCGCCTCAGTCGTTGTCTCCGTAGTCGTTTCGGGCTTCGCCTCTGTGGTCGTTTCAGTTGTCTCCGTAGAAACTTCGGCAGTGCTTTCTGTCACAGCTTCGGCAGTGCTTTCCTTCACTTCTTCAGTTGCAGACGCGGTCACATCCACCGCATCGCTTGCCGACTCCGATTCCTCGCTCGCCGCGGTCTCCTGCTTTTCCGTATTATTGTCTTCTGTATTTTTGGTAACGGTGTACCGGCATCCGCTCAGGCAGATCGAGATCGCAACAAGTACGATCAACAGCAGATTTATCCTTTTCTTCATTATCCATCCCCCCGATCTTATCTAAAGTATATCACCGTTCCCCGGCCGCAAAAACACCGGCCTGACCGCTTCGCTCCACCTTAATTACAGAAGCCGGGCATGTCAGGCCGGGTTATTTTGCCTAAATATCTCTGGCATAGAAAAAGGAGCTGTCTTCCGACAACTCCTTCGATCTGGAGGCACCACCCGGATTTGAACCGGGGATAAAGGTTTTGCAGACCTCTGCCTTACCACTTGGCTATGGCGCCATTCATATAATCAGCGAATGAAATAATAACACCTAAAGCTATGTTCCGTCAAGTATTTCTCAGCATTTGCCCGCGATCTTGTCCGGCAGATTCGCCATGGCTTCCTGCGCTGTCTTACAAAGCAGAAGTTTTCCGATCACTCCGATGTCCGGCCGCGGAAAAATAAACGGAATATCCGTTTCACCAAGTCCCGGCCGTACCGGGAAAGCCAGTTTCTCTTCCTCTATGGAGAACTGCGCATCGACCCCGGGCTTATTCCCGCGCGCATCCACACGGACCCATTTGCCCAAAGATTCAAAGTAGATCGCATTCAATCCGTGAAGGATCAGCGGCGAAGAATCGTCGTTCTCATCCAGCCGCAAATACTGATAGCACAAGCCGCACGGGATCCCCGCCGCACGCAGGATCGCACACAGAAGGTGGGATTTACCGAAGCAGAGCCCGGTCCTCTTATCGAGCACATCGGAAGCCCGAAGGCACAGTTCACGACGTCCGGCATCGTTACTGTGCGAGATCTCATCCCGCACGAAGGCAAAAGCTCTGGATGCGAATTCGATCTCAGGATCCAGATACTCCATCGCCTTTCCTTCGGAAAGATCCTTCATGACCAGTTCCATCAGGTAGTTGGCAATATAGACGACCTTGATATGATTGTGGTTGATATATTCACTGACCTCGAGATATTCCTCGAAGTTCTCTGCTTTGGTAAAGAAATCCATGTAACGCCTCTCGCCCTGTTTTCTCCAACAGGTGTCTTCGTAGATTCACGCGATGCCGTTCTTTCGTGGTACGCAGACCCTATTGTAGCACATTCGCGCCTTCACTGAAAAACAGATCACTCTTTCGGGATTTCGCGCACAGGGAAGAAAAGACGTTTTTCTCCTTTCTTCACCACCTCAAACTCAACTTCGTACACATCCCGCATGATCTCCGGCACAAGGACCTCGCCGATTTCGCCTCTTGCCACCACTTTACCGCCATTAAGAAGGATCGCCCGGTCGCAGAAACGCTCGACCATATTGAAATCGTGCATAACGACAATGACGCTTGCCGCTCCTTCATCGACCCGCTTCTTCAGAAGGTCCAGAATCCCCATCTGATGCTTGATATCCAGATTCGAGGTCGGCTCATCCAGAAGGATCCACGGCGTCGTCTGGGCCAGCGCTCTGGCGATCAGCGTCCTCTGACGCTCGCCTCCCGACAGGGAGGCGAAGTTTCTCTTCCGAAGATCCAGCACGCCCACGGTCTGCATCGCCTCCTGCGCCACACTCAGATCCTCTGGCGTATCGCCCTCCCAAGTGCTTTTGTATGGGTATCGGGCCATCAATACGACGTCTTCTACGGTAAAAGCACTGTCTCCGCTGCTGTTCTGCGGGACCCAGGCGATCGTTCGGCTTCTCTCCTTCGGTGCATACGCCATCACATCTTTCCCATCGATGAGCACGGCACCCTCCGGGCATTTGATCTGCGCGAGAAAATGCCTAAGAAGTGTCGTCTTTCCGGACCCGTTCGGTCCCAGGAGCGCTGTCATATGCCCCTCAGAAAAAGAATAGGAAACATCAGAAAGAATGGGATTCCCTGCTGTTGATGGCTGATATGTTAATCCATGGACATCGATATTCCGGCTCAATTGCGTTCCTCCTTTCTTCTTTCCTTCCACAGAAGATAGAGGAAGAAAGGCGCACCCGTCACCTGCGTGATCGCACCGACCGCAATCTCCGTCGGCGGTGCCGCCGTTCGGCTGATCATGTCACAAAGGATCATGAAGATCGCTCCGCCAAGGAAAGAAAGCGGAATCAATCTTCTGTTCTTCGGCCCGACCAGCATACGCATTATGTGCGGGATGATCAGGCTGACAAATCCGATGATTCCGCTGACAGATACCGCCGCCGCGACTAAAAGCGAAGTCGCAAGCACGGAGACCGTTCTGGTCTTACGGACGGAAACGCCCATACTTTGAGCCTCCTGGTCTCCAAACGAAAGAAGGTCCAGATCCCTTCCGAGGATCACGAAGCACACCATCGCTCCGGCAAGAACTATCGCCATGAAGCCGACTTTGACCCAGGATGCCGAAGAGAAGCTCCCGAGCATCCAAAGATAGATCTGTTCCAGTTTTTCTTTGTTCCACATCATCAGAAGCGTGATCGCCGCCGTCAGCATAGAAGAACAGGCGATGCCGGCAAGAAGGATACCCGTCAATGATCGGGATGTAGCGATCCTGGCCACACGGAATACCAGAGCCATCGTCAGCATCGCACCGACGAAGGCAAACATCCATATACTGCTGATGCCCGACACCGTAAAAGTAATGCCGAAAGCAATGGCGACCGCCGCGCCGAAAGCGGCCCCCGACGAGATACCGAGGACCTGCGGATCCGCAAGCGGATTGCGGAACAGCGCCTGCATGACTACACCTGCAGCAGCAAGTCCGCCTCCCACCAGACCGGCAAGGATGACACGGGGAAGACGGATATTCCAGATAATGAGTTTATTGGACTTCGAAACTCCCTCGAGTAATTTTTCCTTATTGACGAAGGGAAGCCTGGAGCATACGATCCGTGCGCTCTGCGAAAAAGGCACGGAAACGGAGCCCACTGCAGCTGCCCAAACAACAACAATGACCAGAAGGAGCAGTAAGCCCCCTCCGGTCATTGTCAATGTCGATGTTTTGAGCGGTTCTTTTTTCATAAACTGCTTTCTTATTTGACGTCACGGCATGGCAACATCGGTTACCTTTACGCCGTATCCATCGGCTTCTTATGCTGCCTGCTCTTCCTCGAAGCACTCCGGATAGAAGAGTTTTGCCAGCATCTCAAGAGCATCTGCGTTTCTAGCACACTGGCGGTCCAGCGTATCGGTGCTCGGAAGCACGATCACGTTGCCTTCCTTAACCGCTGTCAGTTCCGAATAAGGAGCTGTGGTCTGGAAAGTACCATCCGCCCATGACGGAAGGATGATGATGTTCGGATCCTGGGAAACCAGATCCTCGACATTGTACATATAGTACTGGCCATCCTTGGCGATGTTATCGCCGCCGGCAGCCTCGATGATATCACTTATGAAAGTATCTCCGGTTGCGGTCCAGTCTCCGCCATCGCCGAAGCCGACAACATAGTATACTGACGGATGGAGACGTACATCTTTGATTGCCTCCTGAACGGACGCGATCTTCGCCTTCATGTCCTCAACGACCTGAGCGGCTTCCGCATCCGCATGGAAGATCTTACCGAATGTCTCGATCTTGGTGTATACGCCATCAAGTGTCGTACCTTCATTAACGATAACCACATTCAATCCGAGCTCAACCATCTTATTGTAGGCTGCTTCCGGAAGGATCGACGAGTCAGCGATAACGAGGTCCGGCTCGAGGCTTACGATCTTCTCGATGTCCGGGTCATACATATCACCGATCGACTCTACAGACTCCGCCTCTGCCGGGTAGTTGCACACAGTGGTGCGGCCGACAAGAGTAGAACCCTGACCGATGGAATAGATGATCTCCGTGCAGGCCGGGCTGCAGGATACGACCTTCTGCGGCTTCGCCTTGATCACCGACTTATTGCCGTAGATGTCCGTCAGTTCAACAGGATAACCTTCCTCGAAGGTCTCTTCGGTCTCAGATGTCTCCGGTTCCTCCGTAGACTCCTCCGGAACTTCCTCCGTAGTCGTACCGGACGGCGGTGTCCAGCTCTTCTCGGTCTCCTTCTTGCCTTGGCATGCACTCATCATGACCATGCACAAAGACAGCGTCAGCCCAAGAGCCACCGCTCTCAATGCTTTTTTCATATAGAACTCCATTTCCGTCCCTCTCCCGTCCCCGAGAAGAACTAAAAACAAAAAAGACTCATCGGCAGGTCTCCTGGCTTACCCGTTTCCCCTCCGTTCTTCGCCTTCTCAGCCTCAAAAAGAAGCCAATGACTTTATTCGAACTTCGTACCGGGTTACAGTAGTGGGGGCTGCTGCGGATCTTCACCGCATTCCCTATTCTCCTCTGTTACAAGGCACCGATGGCACACCCATATTATACAAAAACCGCCCCCATTTACAATGGGAGCGGTTTTCGCTGATTTGCACAAATCTCTTAAAGCGAGCGGCTTCGATGTCGCTTAACCCTCATAACCGATCTTTGCAGCCATCGCCTTGCCATTCTCCATAGAAGAACCCATATACTCGTACATGATTCCGGTATTCGTGTCCGCTACGATGTAGATACATGTACCCTGCTCTTCAGCAGAAACATACTTGACGCCGTCCTTATCGACGATCTCAACGCCCGGTATTTCAGAGGCCTGTGCTTCGAGATCTTCCAGGGAAGTCTTCAGTGTGGCCAGGTCATACTCCATATAGATCAGAGCCGCGATATCTTCGTACTTGCCTGCACCGCCCATTGCCATGAAGCCAACGCCTTCGCCATCGACATCATTAACGCTCACACCTTCCATCGGCAGCGGGAGGATCATGACGCCTTCACTTACCATATCATCCATGAGCGCCTTGGCCTTCTCATTCTTCAGTTCCACATCCACAGAGGCAGACGATTCCTTCGTCAGACCCTCTCCATCCGGATAGTTCGGATCTTCCTCGAAGGATGCCCAGCCGTTTTCTCTGGTGAAAATACCCAGTTCGATGGCATATGCATTGGAACGTGCGCCCTTATCTTCCGGGCCGGTATAATAGAGGACCTTCTTGGTAGTCGGATTAAGTACCATGTACTGGAAATCATTCTGTCCATCCTCGGACACATAAAGCCAGGTAACGTCACCCATCGAAATACGGGTCTTTCCATCTGCCGGCATCGGGAGGCCTTCCTCCTCAATTGCCAAAACCTGATCCTCTGTATCAAATACACAGTAGCAGTAGAATTCTTTATCGTTCGAAGCGGAGAAACCGCTACTTGCTTCCTGGAACTGCTTTACGGAAACGCTCTTAAGATCGTCCGTAATCTGGAATCCTTCTTTTTCCAGATCCTTCTTTACTTCATCAACACCGACGGTCGCCGGCTTCTGTTTCTTCTGACCGGCATCCTGGGTCTCTTCCGTCGTCTCTTCCGTCGTTTCCTTAGTTGTCTCAGTAGTAGTCTCCTCTGTGGATTCCTCCGTTGTTACTTCAGTCGTATCTTCAGTACTTTCTTCCGTCGGATCCTCTTCAGTTTCCTCTGCTGTTGTCTTCTTCGTCTTTTCCTTTTCTTTCTCTGTTTCCTTTTCCTTGCTGCATGCGCACACAGACACGGACAGTGCCAGTGCCATCAGTACAGCACCAATCTTCTTTTTCATTTTTCTTCTCCTTTCGGATACACATAAATATGAAACTCGTTTGTGCAAAAAAAGCGCATACGCTTTTTAGGCACACAAATACTATACCCTAAGACCGGGTATCAAAACACGGTTTGCATACTGGTTTATCTGCACATAAATCGCCGCATCAGCGGTACGGTTTGCCGTAAAACTGCCTTTTCATCATTCGGCTTTAGGCGGCGTATCCTCGGGGGAATCTTCCTTTTGCTCCGTCTTTGCGGGTTCGGCACACTTGTTTTCCACGGTCTCTTTGATCTGGGTGGTATCGCCGAACTGCTCACAGATCTTCCGCACTTCGTCTTGTGCTGAAGCAAATGCCTCCACGATCTTCGGATCGAAATGCTTGCCCGCACCCTCAGTAATAATGCTCATGGCCTTTTCTACGGTAAAAGGCTCCTTATAGCTACGTCTGGATGTCAGCGCATCGAAAACATCCGCCACCGCCATGGCTCTTGCCGACAGCGGGATCTCCTCGCCCTTAAGATGATCCGGATATCCCGAACCGTCCCATTTCTCATGATGGTAACGCGCCATGATCTTGGCATGATAAAGATAACCCGACTCATCCATATTCGTGATCGCTTTTTCGATTATCTCGTAGCCGGCTTTCGCATGCCCTTTCATGATCTCATATTCCTGATCATCCAGTTTGGTCTCTTTATTGAGGATCGCATCCGGAACATTGATCTTTCCGATATCGTGAAGCGGAGCTGCACGGACGACATTTGAGATATATTCATCCGTCAGCAGTTCTTTGAATTCACCCTTCGCCCGAAGCTGATCCAGTATGATCTTGGTATACGCGGCGGTCTTACGGATATGGTCACCCGTACACTGATCACGGCTCTCGATGATATCCGCCAGAACCATAAGGAGGCCGCCTTGCATCTTATCGATCTGCTTGGATTTTCTACGAATATCGGTCAGGTACTGCATACTCTCTTCCGTCGTCTGCGAGTAGGCAAAATAGAGGTTCTCGATCTCGTCACCGGTCCGGATATCCAAAGACTTGATCCTCTCCACGCTGGCGTTTCTTTCAGCTGTCGAGTTGAATGCAAAAACGCTCGCACCGTGGGACATCGAGTTCAGCGGATAGATGATGTGATAATCCGCGAGCCACACACCTACACAAAGTACCATGATGAATATTCCGAGGAACAGTGAGATCTCCTTGGCAAGATAAGCGTGGGAGATGTCATTGAGCTGGTTCATGGAAATATCCACGCAGGAATAGCAGACACATTTCCCTTCCTTGTTATATACCGGTTCATAGATCGACAGTACCCACCCGAATCTCGTATCATTACTGATGGTCGGCTCAACTTCCTGTCCGGCAAGGAAAATATCGATATTTTTCGCAATATCCTCCGGATAGTGAATGACGATTCCCGGATCATTGGCTTTGACTTCTTCCGTATCCATATCGAATACAACGTGGCAGCCGTCTTCCCGGATCGCATACACATACATAAACTGGATGTTGTCCGAGCATTCAAAGGTCTCCTTCAAATGCTCTTCAATATCCGTATATCCGGGGGCCGCCCTGCCGTAAACCAGATAGGTATCGATCATCTCCGGATCGATACGTTCCCGCTGATACTCAACGATTCCGCGAGCAAACTCGGTATGGTCTTTGATGGTCGTCTCGCGGAACAGATAATAACCGATGGCAATCGACACGACCGCAATGATCGTAACGGCCGTTGACACCAGGAACAGGAGCTTGGTACGAAGCGACATCTGCCGGACATGCGTCCTGTTGATCGTCCGAAGCTCGGAAAAATCCAGAGGTCTCTGCCGCCAGCCGTGAATACGTAATTCTTCCACGACGGATTTCGGCACCAGCAACATACCCAGGAAAGCCAGGATCACCGAGATGGCTTTATCTCCCAGATCAATACAGAAATCCGCAGACATTTGGGCGACAAACGTGTTTTTAAACATATGCGCATGGATCCAGGTAGCCAGGTCCGCGCTGATCCCCTCTCCGGCAAACCCGAAGAGGAACCATGTCATGATCGATCCCAAAAGACCGCCAATTGCGGCCAGGACGAATATCATGGGGAGGATATATCGTTTTTTGAATCCGTCGCGGGTAAAAATCGCCGTAGCAACCGCAATCATGACATTGAGCGTGCCATAGTAGATCGACGGCCAATCCGATATGGATTTAAGCAGGTTGGTAATCAATCCGACGATGACGCCGGGAAAAGGACCACCGATCGCTGCGGCAAATACCGTACCGACGGCATCCAGATAAAACGGAAGCCCGAGGTTCCCGCTCAAGGTAGACAATCCGATATTGACAGCAATACCGATCACGCAAAGGACGATGATCTCGATTACCTGTCTGGTTCCGATCTTCCCTCGCCTCAATATATTCTCAGTCATACCCTCTCTCCTCCATATCGATTACATCGATCCCTTGGTAAGACTTCAACACCCCTCGCCCTCATTATATCACGAAGTCCCTCGATCACAACCAGATGACCGAGGGACTCCGTTTTCATTCAAATATTATTACATTTCCTAACCTGCCTTGATTACAGGTGTCGGTACGCGCTTTTCGGGTCAGCCGTTCGCCTTCGCAGAAAGGATATAGACAAACGGAGAGTTCCAATAGATCGCCACTTCGTTAATGGAATATGCCGTATCGTTATCCACGTAGCAGCGGGCTGCCGGCATACCATAAAGAACGCTGATGGCATACGGATCTTCCGGTTTTCCGTTCGGACCGCCGACCACCATGCCCGGCACCGCATGGCCATTGAACTGGGAAGGTCTATGGTGCGGGTTCTCCGCAGCATGCTCGCCGAAGCCGGTCAGGAAGCTGTAACCGCAGACATTCATTCCGAGGATATAGTCGACCTGATAGTAAGCCAGGTCTCTGTACTCGGTATTGTCAGAGAGCAGGTAACCCAGATAGTAAAGGATACCGTTGTTGCAGATCGTCAGGTTACTGCCCCACGGGAAGGAAACCATTTTATTGTAGTAACCCTCACGCTTAGAAAGCATCAGGGCCTTGTCCACTTCCTCGAGAACACGGGTCTTCAGTTCTTCCGTAAACTCGGCATCGTTTCCGGTAACATCCGAGCGCAGATACGAGTAAATACCGTAAAGGCCCATCTCGATCCAGCCGAGACCCATCTCCATCTTCGCGGAGTAGATCTCTTTCGCCTTATCCAGGTAGGACTGCTCGCCGGTTGCGATGTAAAGCTCGATCGCCGCCCAGAAGAACTCATCCTTGTTTCCGGAATCCGGATACTCACCCGTTGCTACATCGGACGGGTTCTTGAAACCTTCGGTATCGGAAGCGGCATTGGCCTCCATGTAAGCATATGCTTTCTTTGCTGCCTCGAGGCACTTGTCCGCGAATTCCTTATCGATGGAAGAATAGACTTTATATGCCTTCGCCATTACCGCTGCAAAGTCACCAGTCGCGGTCGTCGATACCGGCAGCACGAGAAGCTGATCGGTCTCTTCCTGCGGCATCACGGTCGCCGGGAAGTTACCACATGTGACCTTATGATATACGCCGCCATTTTCCGCCTGCATCTTGAACATCCATTCCAGCTCATAACGGGCTTCATCCAGGATATCCGGAATACCGTTACCGCTCTCCGGGATACCCAGATCGTCTGCCTTGTAACCTGTATCGGTGTATGTCATGAGAAGATCCGCTACCGCCTTTGCGCCCGGAACCACATAACGTCCATAGTCACCGGCATCGTGCCAGCCGCCGCTGACGTCGATCTTCGTATCGGTACCATAGATCAAAGCCTCATCCATATGGCATTCCGGATGGGCGAAATCCTTATACTCCTCGCCGATCGCGTCAGTCACTTCACAGCCGCAGCGCTGGGTATAGAGCATCAGGACAGATGCACGGAGCGCATCGTTATACACGTCATCAGCAATCGTGAACTGATAGGAATCACCGCTGCTCGCCGTACGGATCACATACGTACCGGGCTCAGTAAAGTCAGTAAAGATACCTTCCGCAACTGTCGTAGAAGCACCACGGCAGATGAAAGGATCAGAGAACTCGCCGGTATATACGACTTCACCGCTTTCCACATTCACGATATCAAAAGTCGTATCCTGTGGCTCATCCACAAATACGGACTTCGGATCAGAAGGCCGATAACCGACCTGGTTGACCGCTACCGGATTCGCCGCTGTCAGAGGTTCGATCTCTACCGCATTGGAGCTGTTGAGGACGACCATGGTCAGGTTGTCAAAATATACGTTATGGGCACCGCCGCCCTCGACACCAAGGTTAAAGGCAAAACGCGGAGCCGGATCGCTGGGCTCATACATGGTAAAGATCGCCGAGATATGGGTCGGCTCCGTACCCATATGGGCCGCTTCTTCTACATAGTACGCGTGGTAGTCGCCGCCATTTAACTGGATACGCCATTCGAAATCTCTCTCGACGTCGCCCCAGATATCGAATTCGACCTGGTATTCGGCGTTCTGGTGCATCGCGAAACCGTCATGGTACACCTGGCAGGAATGCTTCTTCGTGCCCGGATCCTCGATCTTGGCTACCATTTTCCCGTCTTCACAGGCAAGTGTAAACACGCCACCGGATTCCGAATAGGTGAACCATGGGAAATCACCCGGGTCTTCAAATGTGTAGTCCAGAGCATAGGCGCCGTCGAACAGGTCTTTTGTCTCGCGGTGGCCAGGTGTCTGGGAATCGTCTACGACTTCTGATTCAGTCGGCTCGGTCTCACTCTCGGTCGGTGCCGGAGTCTCGCTCGACTGCTGGGAAGCAGAAGCCTCTGTCGTGCCTTCTGTTGTGGTCTCTGATTTCTTACAGGCCGCAAGGCCGGAAAGCATCGACACAGAAAGCAGCAAAGCTACGATCTTTTTCATACGTTTTCTCCTCCATTTATACAATTGCTACCCCACAGCCCCGAGAAAAATCAGGTCTTCCCGCGTCTGTACGCCGGAATTCCGCATCTTTGATCCACGGGACCATGTCCACTTTTTACATTATAAGTGGATGTACGACAAATGAAAAGTCTTTCATATGGCAACTATTTAGTACTTCACGGAGACCCGCCTTCACTTACCCCGCCTTCTTCTACTGAGTAAATTACAACGTAGATGTAACCGCGGCAGTACATTGTGCCGATGGTACTCCGGGATACGCAGATTGTGATATACACTCGTGGTTACTTTGTGGAAGTAGCGATTTTGGAGCCGGACCAAATCGATACGTTCGTTTTCCCGCATTTTACTCAGGTAGATTTAACGATTCACATAAAGTCGCAAACGATAGGTACTATGCATAACCTGGAGAGCAAAAAGTAAAAGAATTGAAAACACATCGGATAGGCTCTAAAATCATGTGTATTACGTTGTATAATACGATTAAGAAGTATACCGCAAGTGCAAAATTGTGATATTATTGCCAGAAAAATTCCGAATTCTAGGAGGAGGTGATTATGTGAGGAAGAGATTATTAGCTTTTACAATATCTATGTTGTTAACTTTGGTATGTGTTATACCCACTGTTTTGTTTGCCGAAGAAGAAGAAGTAATTGTAGAGGCACCCGCCTCTGCTTCGTATAGTGAATTACCCAACATTGGAAGTGAAATTGGCAATGGATCGGTTGTGGTGCTTTCTTGGGCAACTGTCGATTCGGTTGACGGGTATGAGTTATTCCGTAGCGAGAGAGAATCCGAAAACTCTTCTTTTACAGCCTACACGTTTTTAGCAAGTGTACAAGGCGTTGAAACATATACAGATGACACTACGATTAGTTACAAGTATTACAAGTATCAAGTACGTGCGTATCGGGAAGTCAACGGAGTTGTGTACTACAGTGATTTTACCGACATTCTTGGGACAATACATACTATCGGAACTCTTAAAGAAATGAAATACTTTTACGCAGAGCCCAAGAGCGGCGTTACGATGCGGTTATCCTGGGAGCCGTTTCCCGGAAGCACTTACTATAAGATTGTAATGAAAACTGACGGTTCAGACACTTATTCTGTGGTGAAGACTTGTCAAGGCAACCAGACAAACACTTCCGTTACAGGACTAACAGCAGGTACTAAATACTATTTCAGGATTCAAGCTTTTCGCCGAGAATCATTGCATCTATTTTATATTGGAAAATCTGTTGAGATCGAAGCCGTAGCCATTGCGACGCCTTCTCTGGATGCTCATATATCGGATAAAGGGGAGGTTACGGTCGCTTGGTCGAAGGCTTCCCGAACGGACGGGTATGAGATCTATAGAAGTGAGAGTGAGAATGGTCCTTACCAGTATATTCAAAGCGTGCAGAATGTTTTGACTTATCAGGACAAATCTGCAGAAACCGGAAAGACATATTATTACAAGGTAAGAGCGTACAAAGAAATCGACGGGAAAGTGTATTATGGCGGTTACAGTGAAGCGGCCAAGCCAATGAAGGCCAAGTATGAAGGGTTAAAAGTGTCCCCGAAGAGCGGAGTCACCATGAACCTTTCCTGGACGACGGTTCCGGGAGCCGGATCCTATGAGATATGGCACCGTACCGATAATTCGGAATACGAATACATTAAGACGGCCGGAAGAAGCCAGACAAGTACTTCCCATACGGGACTAAAAGCCGGAACCATGCATTACTACAAGCTTGTTATCAAAGACACGGATGGAAATTACCTTTCGGAATCCACGGAGGTCTGTGCGGTAACGCTCGCGACACCATCGATAACGGATGTTTATATAGAGTGGAGCAAAGGATATGAACAGCTGACATGGAGCAAGGCAAGCGGTGCCGACGGATACAACATCTACCTATGTGTAGGGGACGAAAATGGCACGTTCCAGTATCTCGTAAGTGTAGTTGGGGCGGAGAGCTATAAACATAAAGCTTTAAATGCTGAGAATTACTATAAGATAAGAGCCTACAAGAAGGTGGACGGAAAGGTCTATTATGGCGGATACAGCGAGGCAAAAGGCGCGTATGAATTCGAATACTTCCATCCCGGCTGATAGGGATCGATTCTGAACAGGCAACAGTAAAAAAGGACTGTCCCGAGGATATGTATCCTTGGGACAGTCCTTTTTCTGTTCGTTCGACAGGGCTTCTCTGACGGAAACTACTTCTACTTATGTGTAAATTCAGAAATGCATAAAACAAGAGAGGCTGTCTTCATGAGACAGCCTCTCTTGATGGTGACCCGTAGGAGAATCGAACTCCTGTCTACGCCGTGAAAGGGCGTTGTCTTAGCCGCTTGACCAACGGGCCAAGGAAATGGTAGCGGCAGTGGGATTTGAACCTACGACCTGCCGGGTATGAACCGGACGCTCTGGCCAACTGAGCTATGCCGCCATATTCCTCGCGTTTTTTGACGCCATTAAATCTTATCAGCAGAAGTGCCCGATGTCAAGCATTTCCTGTCCATTTGGAAAAATCAGTCTGTAGAAATTCCTGAAGCGGGACTTCATAGCCGAAATACCGAAGCCACCCTTCCATCCAGGCCAGTTCTTTTTCCGGCGAAGCATCTTCGGAAAAGGAGAAAGACAGGGAGATCTCATAGTATTTCTTTTCGTCCCGATCGTAGTTATAGACGGTGCATTGAAGCCTTCTCTTAAGGCTTTGCGGCAAGACGGTATAGACCATCTCATAGCGCGTCTCTTCGCCGATCTTATTCCATTTGTGATAGCTGTCGCCTTCCCCTTCCATTCCGGTCATGACCCATTCATGAGTATCGTCGAGCCATTCCTGTGCGGCGGGATCTCCGTTATATAGAAAAGACCCGTCCTCGAACTCGATATACCGGACGCCGGCATAAAGATCCGGGGAATCTTCGGAAATCGCGTCCGCCTCTTCGCTGAAACTGTCAAATACTGTTCTTTCCGACTGCCAGGCAAGGTGGTTGTGTGAATCATTTGTCCTATGCAGCCGGCTTTTTCCGGCGATCAGAAAGGGGAGCTTCGTCTCCGTGATAAGAAGATACATCTTCTGAAGGACCGTGGCTTCGTCCGGGAGATTACACTCCGGGAATTTCGGCACGTCCGTCATCTCCGGGGCGATCTGTGCGGAGGCCATTTTATTGAACGGGTCGCCTTTTTCGCCATAGTGGTCCAGAAAGGCATCGATCAGATCCACAAGCGGGTTTTCCCGCTGAAGCATCGGATCCGGATCGGAAGAGGTCTCCGGTTCCCCGCTTTCTCCGGATCCGCCGCTGCTTTCCTGGCTGGTGTCTTCGGACGTGGAGACATCCTGACCGCTCATGGTTTCAGACGCACTTTGTTCCGAGGACAAGAAGGCAGAGGAATCGGATATCGTCCCTTTTCCTTCGCAGGAAGAAAAAAGGAACATGAGAGCCAGATTCAGTACCAAAAGGCGTTTTCGCATTTCTTTCCCCTCCTCGTCTTCGGGAAAAGCCCCGACTGACATTCTAGAGTATTTACAGGATATATCGATTGTCCCCTATCGTCAAATCCGGGCAAAAAGAAACCGCCGCGATCCGTAACGGATCCGCGGCGGGTATCTTTTCAATACGGTTTACACGTAAGGTAAGATTACTTGATCTCAACCTCAGCGCCAGCTTCCTGAAGCTTAGCCGCAGCGGCATCCGCCTCTTCCTTGGAAACGTTCTCTTTAACCGGCTTCGGAGCGGTATCAACGAGTTCCTTTGCTTCCTTCAGGCCGAGACCTGTGAGTTCACGAACAACCTTGATAACAGCGATCTTCTGAGCACCGGCACTCTTGAGGTTAACGGTGAACTCAGTCTGAGCAGCAGCAGCGGCACCAGCGTCACCACCGGCAGCAGGAGCAGCAACTGCAACAGCAGCTGCGGATACGCCAAATTCTTCTTCGATACCCTTCTCGAGCTCGAACAGTTCCATTACGGACAGTGTCTTGATCTCTTCGAGAAGCTTAGTAATTTTTTCACTAGCCATGATATTTTTCCTCCATTTGTTTTTTTCTTCATCGCCTTACGGCTTAACTAGTAATTTGCCGGAATCTGATCCCTGACGGATCATCCCGACGGATGAGATTACTCAGCAGGTGTTTCTGTAGCTTCAGCAGCAACAGCTACCGGCTCTTCTGCCGGAGCAGCCTCTTCTGCCGGAGCAGCTTCCTCTGCCGGAGCGGCTGCTTCTTCAGCAGGTGCTTCTGCAGCAGGTGCTTCTTCCGCCGGAGCCTCAGCAGCTACGCCACCTTCAGACTCGAGCTTTTCGGCAACGGCCTTGGTGAGCATAGCCAGCTTGGTAACAGGGAAGAGCAACCCATAGACGATCTGGCTGAGCAGTACTTCCTTGGACGGAACAGCTGCAAGAGCTTCGACCTCTGCGACAGTTGCGACTTTGCCTTCGATGATACCGCCCTTGATGTCGAGCTTCTCGAAATCATCAGCAAACTTCTTGGCTACCTTTGCCGGCGCCATCATGTCTTCCTTGGAATAAGCCACAGCAGTCGGGCCCTTGAACATTTCGTCCAGACCTTCGATACCGAGCTCCTTGAAGACAAGATTCAGAGTCGTGTTCTTAACGACTTTGTACACAACACCGTTCTTGCGCATTTCATTACGAAGTTTGGTGTCCTGCTCAACAGTCAGACCACGAGCATCAACGAAAGTGAAGGAAAGAGCGTCCTTGTAATCTGCAACGAGATCCGCAACGATCTTCTTCTTCGCTTCCAAAATCTTTTCACTTGGCATGATCTTTTTACCTCCTTATATTGATTACTAAAATACCCCACGCTGTTTCGCGAGGGGTATCAAAGTACTCAATACGGTTGATTCCTCACCTCGGCGGGACGACTTAACGTTTACGATCGCTCTCCCGCTGTCTTCAGCAGTGGATATTTTATTAAGTTAGGATATCCATCCCGAAAAGCACTTTCCGGGTGGGGAGTGGATACGCCCCCTGAACGTTCTTGTTCCTTACAGCTTTGCAGGGTTCACACGGATACCGGGACCCATGGTGGAGCAGATGGAAACGTTCTTCAGATACTGACCCTTAGCAGCGGACGGCTTCGCCTTGATGATCGCATCCATGATGGTCTTGAAGTTCTCTTCGAGCTTCTCCTGACCAAAGGAAACCTTACCGATCGGGC
>JAFZQI010000011.1 GCA_017620475.1 Clostridiales bacterium
ACATAATCCAACTCCATCATTCCTTATTTCCCCAAATGCTTCTTCTCACGCTCTTTAGAACGCGTTTACACTATTTTCCCAAAAATCCCTTACATTTTCGCACAAAGGGACTGAAAAGGAAAGAAAAAGTTGCGTGGAGCCGGATCGTTATTTTCCTGCCTTGGCATTGCTCCAGCCGCCGTAGTACACGACGCCGTCGACTCTCTTATAGGCACGCACTTTGTAGTAGTCGCCCTTCTTGCCGTTCGGGTCGGTATAAGTCAGCGTACCGCCGAGGACACTGGCCACATAGTCGTATTTCCCGGTGGAAGTGTTGTATCTATACACGTTATACCGGTCGGCGCCGCTGGCCTTGGTCCAGGTTAAGGTCACACCCTTGCCGGACTTAAACGTCGCACTTTCCAATGTCGGAGTCGCCAGAGCTACAGCAACGGAAGAAGCATATTTACTATACGAGGTCTCCCCGCTCACGGTCTTTTTGGCGCGGATCATGTAGTAGTAACGTGTTCCCGCCTTAAGTCCCGTATCGGAAGTCGAAGTTCCGGTCGTTGCTTTAACATAGGTGTACGGGCCGGACGCAGAAGTTGCCCGGTAGATCTCATAGGATCCGGCGCCGCTTACCTCCGTCCATGACAGCCTCATCGTCACACCGCTCTTCGGCTCGGCGGTAAGCTTCGTATCCGGAAGAATCGTCACCTTCTTCGCTTCGGACCAGTCCCCGTTTGTTGTTATTCCGCCTGACTTACTGTATGGGCGGACCTTATAGTAATATGTCTTTCCGCCCTGCGCCGTCTTATCGACATACTTATAAGAACCATCCGTGACACTTGCCAGATAACTATAGGTTCCGTTCTTACTATCCGAACGGTAGACATTGTATCGGGTAAAGCCATTGACGCTACTCCACCTGATCTGCACACCGTTATCTGTCGGTTCGGCCTTCGTGATCGTCGGACCGGAGAAGACCAGTTCGAAAGGTTCACTCGAAAAATCCGTCTTTCCCTCTTCGCAACGGAGCTCTGCCGTAACGTAAACATGATAATCCACGCCCCATCTCGATTGATCTAAGCTGCTCGGAATCTCGAAGTTCTCGATGATTTTATTCTCCCCGAGGTCTGTGATATCGTCTACCGTACTGTAGTAGAGAAGACTTGCGTCCGGATCCGTGTATTCTTTATCCGTAATGAAGTATACCAGTGCATTGAGTGAATCTGCTTCCGTGGAATGGATAGTCACCGGAACCGAAACATTTCTTCCGGAGACGATAAAATCAGAGGATGGTTCATACTGATAGGTCAGAATGGGAAGGATCAGAGTCAGCGAATACAAGGTTCCGACCTCTCCATACCAGCCTTCTATTGCAGTTGAGAAGAGAACTTTGGATAGATCTATGTTCATAGCCGGCGAAACGCCGAAGTCGAAATCACTATCATTCGGCGCGACGTCTCCTGCGACGGTTATCATACCCACAATCTCCGTGCTCAAAGCACTGCCCGAGCGCAGCCACCAGGTGGCGCAACCATGATCGGTCTCACCATATGAAGCTGTATATTCACTGCCGCTGTTATATTTTATTCTTTCACTGCACTGCATATAACTGGTTGAATGCCGATAACCGTATGCCGGATTGTGCGCCTCCTCAACATCCAAAAGGAAGAGTTTATCTCCGGAAAGACCAACGTAATTTTCGAAAATATCCTTGTAAATGCTATCGACCTGGCCGTTCGCAGTACCTACACTGAGCTCATGACCGGAAATAGAACTTTGCCAAATCGCATTTTGTTCCATCGGAGTAAATACTTCGCTAAGGAAGGCAGTATCATTAAGTTCTTCTCTGATCTTACTATAGGACCAGTCATTCAAATTATCTTCATCGGTGCCTGTCTTGGAGAAAGTGGATTTATAAAGTATATTGTTACAATCCAGGAACATCGTGCGCCCGCCGAATATCGTTGTTTCAGGATCCAGAACGCGGAAAATTATCGGCGCATCATTATAATCACCATAACTCACATAGCTTCCCTTCCAATAGTTATCTTCATAAGCATCCGGCGTAACTGGTTTTGCCATTCCTTTCACGCCAAGTTCTGTATTATCAATACTTTTGTACGGAGTCGCATTCACCTTTTTTGTTCCCATAACCATGGAAAAAGCACTGACACCCAGCACTCCGGCGAGCCCCATCGATACGACCCTCATCATAATCTTTCCGCTCATGATCCTACCGCTCATGCTCTTTCTTCCCATAACACATTTCCTCCAATTCTTCCTCTTTTTTTGTTTCACTACCTTCGCATTGCACCGGTCCCGAAATCTGTCTTAACCCGGCTCCCGGCATATAACTAATGCGAAATCACTTATCAATTCGATCTTCAGTAAAAATGTCACATTCTTTTATATTTTCGCACATCAGAAAAGAAAAAGATACAGTTTCTTTTGAAGTCCGCTTCGAGCCCCCCACTCACTAACGAGCGTCACCTTTTCTTCTCGTCACCTTCTTCTCGTTTCACCTTCTCCGTTCGTTCCCTTCTCCGTGTTTCACCATCTTCGTTCATCATCTTCACTGTCCGTCACCAAAACTGTCACCAAAATGTCAAATCTGGTGACAGTTACGGTGAATCTTTAGTGCCTAATTACACTCACCCTCAAAAATTCACCAAATCTGTCACTGAAATATCAAATCTGGTGACAGTTTTGGTGAAGCCTGGCCCGACCATCCGTCCATCTCGCATTTTATCTTCTATGCTCGTCATCTCCTCTGCTCGTCTTCTCCTCCGAACGTCACCCATCCAGTTCGATTGAATCGGATATGTAGTACACAAAATCATGATCGAGACAATAATCCCGGATCTTCTGCTCGATCCCCGCATTCTGCGTATACTCCAAAAGATAGATATACACGCCCATTTCGGCATACCGCTCGACATAATCGGTGAAGAACAGGAAATCCTCATCATCCGTCTTCCGGGCACGAAGCTCCCCCGCATCCCAATCGATCTTGGTAAACACCGTCTCCTGGTTGATGCCCGTAATCACATCCCACCAGTCGCCGCGCATCTCCGTATACGCATCGATAAATGAATCGCCGCCGTTCATGATGACAACCTTCCCTGTCGCCACCAATCCGCGCATGATGGCCGCCACAGCATCCAGCATCGCATCTGACGGATACACATAATAAACGTCGCAATTATCTACGAAGAACCCGTCGCAGCCCTTCGCAATCATCTCCGGCACAAGCTCTTCCAGGATGAAGCTCTGCCAGCGCGCAGAAGTCACATCCACCCACTTCTCCTCATCCCAATGCTCGTAATCCCCAAGGGCAAGATCCGCATACTCCTCATAGTACGGCCGGAAATCCTCGATCGACCCGATATTCAGATAAGAAAGAACATAGACTTCCTGATTCTTCAGTTTCCAAATCTCTTCCTCGGGAAAATTCTGCGCATCGATGACCACTGTCTGGCCGTACCCGAAATCAAACTGCGAAAGATCCTCCACACTCAGAAGCACCTCATAATCGCGCCCGTAGTCCCTGCAGAAATGTTCCTTGTCCCGGAACGAGCAGTATGCATCGAAAAACTCCTGCGGCAGATTCTCACGCACAACTTGCCGCATCTCGGAAAAGCGCTTATTCTGCGGGCAGAAACCGCCGCAGTCTTTCAAGATCTGATCGTCTTTTCCATAGATAAAAAGCCAGCAGCTGCCACCATCGTAGACCTCATCCGGGTCCAATTCCTCCGGATCCAGCTCATACAATTCCTCCAAATCGATCCCGTTTCTCATATTTTCGAATTGCTCATCCGTCAGCTCGAAAAGCACTGTTTCTTTTCGTGTTGTGCCATTAGACAGACTATGGTTGAAATCCGCCTCGATCCGCTTATCGTACCGCACCCGCAAGACGCAGACCGGATCGTTATCATAGATCGAATACGTGCTGTAATCGTATCCGACAAGATATATATCACTCAGTTCCAGGTCCCCGAAATCCGAACCGTCAGCCGTTCCGGCAATTGAACCATCCACCGGATCCGCATCAGACAGTGCTTTTCTATCGGAATCGGATGCGGTAGAATTCGTCTTCACCGGCTCCTTACGGGAATTCTTCCCTTTCTTTTCCGAGAATTCTTCTTTCCCGCAACCCGCAAGGGAAAGGATCATCGCCAGAACCAGCAGAACAGCCGCCACGCTTTTGCCTCCCGATTGCCCTGACACCTCAGCGGCAATCTTCATGCCTGCATCGCATCTCCTACGAGCAATCCCTGTTAAACCCGAATTTCTCATCAATACAAAAATCCTTCCTTCATCATCTACATTATAGACGATGAAGAAAGGATTCTTGTTTCAACTTACGAGGTAGACAAGTTTTTCTCGAGAAGTCAGAATGATTTAGCCTGTGATCTCCTCCACACGAACATTCGTGATGTAGATCGTCGCGGTATCCCCGTGCTTACCCATATTGAACTCGAGACGGCCGTTGTTATCGTCCTTCTCCGTCATATCGAATTCAAATTCGTAAGTTTTCCAGTCCGTCGGCACATCGATCGAC
The DNA here is from genome assembly GCA_017620475.1 of Clostridiales bacterium. GTDB lineage: Bacteria > Bacillota > Clostridia > Saccharofermentanales > Saccharofermentanaceae > Scatonaster. The sequence goes on from JAFZQI010000011.1 coordinate 4,550, forward strand.
GTATCCGGGAAGTAACGGATCCAGCCCGCGTTCGGCGCAGACACACAAACGATGCATTTACGATCTTCATCCGCTTTAATGTCGAAAGTGATCTTATACTTATGGCCCTTACGCATCGGAAGATCCGGATGCACGAGCTGTACGGAATACTCCTCGGTACCGCAGTTGGTGGAAGAAATGATCATCATTCCATCCTTGATCTCTGCCGCACCTTCACCGCCGTTAAACAGCAGGAACTTCCAGTCTACATCATCCGTCAGATCCTCAGCTTCGGCGAAGTTGCCGTTACGGATGAAGTTACCGTCCGCCAATGCCTCACGGAAAGGCTTCTCGGGCTTACTTACATTGGTATCGTACTCCGGCTTCTGATACACGCGGACATAATCGATCTCAAATTCCGCCTTGGAAAAATCGGTGGTTGCGTCCGGATTGCCCGGCCAGTCTCCGCCGACCGCCAGGTTCAGCTGGATATAGAACGGCTGGTCAAAAGGCGCCGGATACGGCTTATCGTCTTCGCCCTGTACGGCCGTGAACCAATCATTGACCGTCAGCACAAGTTCGCCGTCGGTATAGAAACGCATTTCGCCCGGCTCCCACTCCACGGAATACTCGTGGAACTTCGCAGAAAAAGAATCCGCGCCGGACTTCTCGATCGTACCCTGCTGCTCGCCATGAGGCTCACCGTAGTGGATCGTCGAATAGGAGATCGAAGTATCGTTACCAAGGGATTCCATGATGTCGATCTCACCGCACTTCGGCCACTGACCATAGTGTCCCTCATCCGTCGGCATCATCCAGATCGCCGGCCACAGACCCTGTCCTTCCGGAACCTTCGCCGAAACCACGACCTTACCATACAGGAAATCGGACTTGTTCTGACCCTTGATCTTACCGGACGTGTAGTAATCCGAACCGTTCTTTTCCGTCTTGATCGCCTTCAGGATGAGCTTACCGTCTTTGACGAAAACATTATCCGTCGAAGTCGTATACTCCTGAAGCTCATTATTCGTCCAGCCCGGCTCATGGGGATCGTAGCTCCACTTGCTGTCATCCAGCACATCGCCGTCAAATTCATCCGACCAAAGAAGATTGTATCCCTCGATCGCCGGGGTCTCCGTCTTCGAAACTTCCGGTTCCGTTGCGATCTGCCCGTTCTCCGGATGAGACGTCAGCGGCGTCGTTTCTTCCTTCTTCGAGCAGGCCGCCATCGGCAGCACCATCGCCATGGTCAGAAGAATGCCCAAAACTCTCGTTTTCTTCATGTTACCCTCCTCCATCTAAGAAAAGATTTCTCACTGCTTCCAACATAACAAGAAAGCGCCTCCCGTTATTGCCTTTTCATATCTTTTTTTACTTTTTCATGCTATAATACCTTGTGAAAAGCACTGTGTGTTTGTGTTTTTTTGATACTCGTTTTCATGCGTCGGAGCCGCGTCCGCCGCGTCACAGTTCTTTTGCCAAAGAAGGCGGAGCGAAAGAAATAAAGGAGGCCCCATGCCCCGGAAAAAGATCTCCTATCAGGAATTCCTTCATCGCGAATATGAGCTCCATCACGCGCCATTTGAGCCTGAGATGGACTTTTACGAGACCATCCGCTCCGGCGACACGAAGAAGCTGCAAGCCCTCCTCAAAGAGCCCTTTCACAAGAAAGAAGGATTAGGCATCCTGTCGAAGAATCCGCTATCGAATCTGAAATATCACCTGACGATCACGACCGCCATGGTCGCACGCTACTGCATGTCCGGCGGGATGAGTCTTGCGGAAGCCTACAGTCTCAGTGATTACTACATCCGTCTTGCCGACGAGGCCCAAAGTCCCGAAGAGATCTCCGAGATCCACGACGACATGTGCAGAAATTATGCCCAGCGTATGCAGAGCCTAAAAAGAAGCGCCGTCACGTCCAAAGCCGTGAGCACCTGCATCAACTACATCTTCGAGCATCTGCACACACGGATCACCGTCGAAACGCTTTCCCGCGTTACTCGGCTATCCGCCCCCTACCTCTCGAGACTTTTCAAGAAAGAGACCGGCTATTCCATCAGCCGCTACATCCAGCTCAAAAAGCTTGAGACCGCTAAATCGATGCTCACCTCGTCCGATTACTCCATCGCCGAGATCTCCGCCTCGCTCGCCTTCCCCAGCCAGAGCTACTTCACCAACCTTCTTAAACGCGACACCGGCCTTACGCCCAAGCAGTACCGCGACAGGAACAGCGGACACCTTACGCCATAAACAGGACGCGCCCTTTAGAAAAGCACTGATGTTTATTCTTTTCGAAAACCGCTGAGACCGTTTTTCCTTAGAAAAGCACTGAGGCGGATTTTGTCCGCCTCAGAAATTGGTATCTTCTTCACCTGCCAGATCGCCGGTATAAAGTGTCTGTTCTACTCTTGAAACCGACGGTTCGCCCGATTGCTTGTCCGAAGGTCCCGCTGTCTCGGAAGGACCCTGCTGGCCGTTTGAATGATCAGTCTGATTACCCGAAGAACCGGACTGGCTTCCGGAAGAACCGGACTGGCTTCCGGAAGAACCTGACTGTCCGCCGGAAGATCCGGACTGCTTCCCCGAAGGATCGGTCTGCTGATCCGATGACCCGGACTGATTACCCGATGAACCGGATTGGCCGCTTCCCGAAGAGCCTGACTGACTTCCTGAAGACCCTCCCTGCACATCGGAAGGATCGGTATTCTGATTCGAACCATCTGACGGATCAGAGTTATTGTTAGAAGAAGGATCTGTCGGATCTTCCTTTTGATCTCCCGCACCATTGTCATTGGAAGACGGTGTCTTGCCGGAAGAACCGGAATCACCATTGTCGATAATATACTCGCCGGGTTCTAAATCTTCCCACGAAGGTGAAGTCTGCTTTTCCGCCGGTGTGCTTGTCGTGGAAGCAGGTTCTGTTGTTTCCGTTTTTCCGCTTTCAGAAGAACCTGTATTGCCGTTCTCAGAAGGTTCAGAAACCGAAGTGGTCACCGCGCCCGAGGATGCAGCAGCTGAGCTGCTCTGGGCAGCACCAGATCCGTTTTCATCAGAAGGATCACCGCTCGTTGTCGCAGAGGTGCTGCTTCTCGCACCTCCCGAGGATTCACCGCCGCCAATCAGGTCAGGATCCGAGATCACCGCCTGCTGATTCGTCTTCTCGTCAAGAGGAGCGCCCGACACACTCGTCTCACTCCCCGCCTTGTCATGACAGGCAGTAGCGAGAATCAAACTTATTGAAAGAATAATAACTAACGACTTTTTCATAGGAATCAGATGTCAAGATCCTCACCGGGATTATTACCATTGAAATCTTCACTCTTATCATTCACTACATCAGCCACATCAAAGAGGATGACCTCCAGATCCAAAGCCTCATATCTTTCCATTTTCTCTAATCTCCTTTATTTTCAATAAGATTCTCTCATATATCAGCGATTCGAAAAAGGATCTTTCATGAATTAGTCACTGATCGAATCAAAGTAATTCTTCGCCGCTTCACCATAACAATAAAGAGCCTTGGCAAGAGAACGCATATCCGGGCTGCCTTTCTCGACTGCAAGAATACAGTATGAAAGGACACTCGCTTCAACCGTCATCTGCGCTCCGGACGCTCTGTGTACAATGGCAAAACGATACTTAAACGCCAGGTTCGGAGCAGAGATATCTTCTACGTAGAATGTACAGCGGGTGCTGCTGACACTATCCGGCTCCACCTTGCTATTACTGATCCCATCGTAGAAATAGAAATCATATTCACTTGGGTTAATTGTTCCATCCAGTTTGAATGTCACACGAAGCGTATTCTTTGTCTGGAAGTTCACATTAAGAGATGCGCCGGTAACACCGGGAGCATTACCTTCCATAACCGCGCCATTCTTCGCATACACCTCATCAGTCACGGTGAAGTTGTAAATATTCGGATAGTAACCCGGGTCCGTTCCATCATCAGCGAAATAAATTTTGGCAAATTCATAATAGCCTGACAGATAAAGCGCAAGATCTCTCATCTCCTGACTGGAATCCGGATTCGTGATTACATTCACAGCATACTGCTTCAATGAATACTCACAAGCATTACCATCGAAGAGTGTTTTTCCATCCGGATGGAGCAAGTACACGGGATCTCCGTCGCCATCAAAGACCTTGACTGTGACCACCTTTGTATAATCGAGGATCGGAACCTCAACACGGAATTGCGGCGCACCCGTCTTAGATGTTCCGTCCGGATTCGAAAGCAGTTTTCTTCCAATCTCTTTGCCTTCTTTTTCAAAAACAATGTACGCCTGATCATCAGTCGACAATTGCGGGGAGATTCCCAATGTAAACTGCAGCTGCATTCCCGATGTAAACACTGCCGAAGCCGAGTTAATCGTTACCGCTTCCAGATCCCATGTCGCCAAAAGACCGAAATTATCATCGGTTATCGGCGTATCAAAGTCAAAGAAATCTCCGGATGTTGTCTGCCATCCATAGAAGTTTTTCCCGCCCATAAACGGATCAGGAACCGGACGGGAAACCTTACTTCCCTTGGAAATGACTTCATGAATATATGGATTTAGATCACTTTCATTAAGATAGAAGTATACATGACTGACATCCGCGCCACAAAGATCACACTTATAATCTTTATAACCCGAATTGGTCTCGTTCGTAATGTTATCTACATGATTCTCTTCTGCAACAGCACAATGGCACTGAGCGCAGATTTTCATATGACCTGTCGCCGTAGGTGTATATGTGAACTCGCCATTATGTTCGCAAATCGTATCTGCCCACTGAGCAGTCAGCGTCAAATCGCTATCAACTACAACACTGTATCCCGGAACATAGATCGTCTCGCTGCCGTTAATCGTCCAGCCGGCAAAGTGCTGTCCTTCCGGGGCAGTATAATCGCACTGCGGTAATGTGTACGTTGAACCATATTCAAGCTTCACCGGAGCAATCGCAACCGGCTCATCACCGCCGTTTGCTTCAAACGAAACGACCATTACCGGATGTACTTCAAGAATCACATCAGTATCCGGCATATCAAACTTAATCGACAAACGATAAGAACCACTACCTATAACAGCGTATAGAACATCATCAATCGAACATACCTGCTGGCTTACGGGGTCAACATATGTTGCAGTAACATGAAAGTCCCGATCCGCACGATCCGCGTCAACATAAACATGAGTCGTCCCATCTGGTACATATCCGTCCTGGTAGAAATAGAAATACTCTACAGTCGAACTATCCACTCCGATAACGCTGAGTTTATGTCCCACTTGTCCACATACACATTCATGTGTATCAGGATCAAAAGAATGGAAATCCAGGTAAGAATTAGTGTACTGATAAGTTTTGCAGTAATCACAGTGCGAGATATACAAATGCTTTGCATATCCGTTCTCATCGTAGTGATTGCCTTCATATTGATCCTTGTCAGGATGTTCACACATTGCAAGATGAACTTTATTCTGGGCGAAAGCAACATCCCAATCCTCATATTTGACCGGATTACCATATCCATCAAGAACACAAACCATCCAGCTATTGTCGCGGATAATGTGATTACCGGCATCTGCCGCATCAAGCCCATCACCAATCGCTTCTCCGTATTGGCCATAGTATTCACCGGCTATGACAGTACCACGAATTGAAGAATCGAGATTGGGATTGATCGTAACATCCAGATTTGCCGTTACACCGTAGCCTCCACCGATTCCGGCTGCTCCCGTCTTTCCTTTAACGGTAAAATCAGAACTAAACAAGTTGATCGCACCGGTAAATGTTCCTGCACTTGCAGCCGAGCCGAGTCCTGCACCGCCATCTGCTCCGCCTTCTGCGGTTACATAGACCATCTCGTCTTTCCGGCTTTCTTGCAGGTAAATCAGGTCTGCGGACTGATATCCGCCGATTCCGGGGCCGACACCTTTTCCTGTCGCCTTGATTGTTCCACCATAAAGGAAAATACTACCGGCATTTCCATGCCAGCCTCCACCAATACCGGCTCCGTTCCATCCGCCTTCTGCGGTGACCGATCCACCTAAAAAAGTAAACGCAGCCAACTGGTCCGCTTCGCTACCGCTTCCGATACCTGCGCCCTTGTCGCCACCGTACGCTTTAACCGTTCCACTATAGAAATTCATCCGGCCATTGCAATCAACACCATTTCCTGTTCCGATTCCGGCAGCATACGAACCTCCATGAGCTTCGAGGGTGCCACCGTAGAATTCAAACAATCCCTCTTCTAATTCGATACCGGGATTCGTTGAAGAAGCAGCATAGATCTTACCGCCATTACCCACCTCCGGATAGACAGTGAACTTGCTCGCCGTAACTTTAATGCCATCGTTTGCAGAAAGAGTATACCCGGTTCCAAGAATCAGGCTAACCTCATCACCACTAACAACGAGTGTTTCAGAGAAAGAGCAATTCCGATCAAGATAGTACCATCCATCAGACAATTCGTTCGTAGTAACTTCACTAAGCTTCGTGTATTCGGTACACGTTATGACCTGCTCATACTTGGCATATTCTATTGCTTCTTCCGAAGTCTCGCCCTCCTCCGGATCGGCAAATACCGTCATCGGCAGGAGCCCGACCAGCATCGTCACGCTCGTAAGAATCGAAAGAAAACGCACGAAACCCTTGTTATGTTTCATATGCAAACCCTCCATGTTTCCAAAAACCTTAAGTCGAACTGAAACTTCCCCAACGCCTACAGTCAACCAAGTATATTGTATTTCATAAAGAGGCTTTCGTCCATCTTTTCCCTAAAAAATCTTTGTCAAATTTACTCTGAATCGGTTTCATAAACGCAGCAAACCCGCAAAACCGAAAAAACAGTTTTGCGGGTTGATCGCCATATTACGAGTTCGGAGTTCAGTCTCCCGAGAAAAACCTTCGACCTTAGACGCCTGTATCCTCTTCCGGTCCGCCGTTTTCCGGATCGCTGATCGTAATCACATCTTCTGTGTCAAAAGCAATGATCTGTAACTCAATCTTTTCGTATTCCATTTTCATTATTCATCTCCTGCTAATCTTCCGTGTCTGACAATTCCTGTTCCACCCGTGATCATCCCTCGGAACCCGGCGGCGGCTGAACCGGCCAGTTGAAGTACTCACATGCACTCAGATAGTAGTTATATATGCTCCAGCCAACGTTCGCTCTCAGGCCTGCATCTGCATAATCGTTCGTCAGCAGTCTCGCATAACAGAGTGCGCAGGCGTTGATCGTATAAGGATCCTGCGTTGATCCCTTCACTTTGATGCCAAATGTATGGTACGCTCCCAGATTCGGCGCGGCGATTTCTCTGACATCAACCGCTGCGCAAGTATCCGAGATGATACGCGGGCTGACCTTCACGCCATCGCGATAGAATTCATAATCGGAAACATTATATCCGTCCTGAAGATAGAACGTTACCCGAAGCGTGTGGTCTTCTTCGAAATACATACGGATCGTTGACTTTTTATATCCATCCGGCCGGTTCCCATCTGCCGAAATCTTATAATCATCAAGATCCCAGTTCCTATCAGGATAATCATAGATATCGTTTGACCAGTCACCCGGATAGAAGTACTCTTTTACGTTTACTGCATAGAGATAGAAATCATATGCAAATTGATACATCGGTCCACCCGAGGATGTCTGCTTGATGTGTTGCGCGTAAATCTCCGGGGAATACACGAAGCCGGTGTCCGTATAATCCGTACCCTTAGCAGACCGTAGAGAAACCGGAGCCGGGTTTTCGCCTCCGCGGAAGACTCTGAGCGTTACCTCATCCTGGAAATCCGTGATGATGAACGGATAGAAGAACTGTACAACATCTCCATTCACAGCACCATCTTTTACCAGAACCTTCGTCTCTTCCATATCCTCATTTACGATAGATACATAGGCATCGTCATCGGCCAGAATACTCTGGGAGAAAGACATGGAAAAACGCATCTGAAGCTTCCCGTCGAAAAGCACTGTTGCCGATCGTATCGTCGCCTCCGCACCCCTGGCGCATACTGTACATATGCCGTTGGCATCATTCACATGCGGTTCCGTCGGGAGCGGCACCATGCAATCCGGGCAAACCATCGTATGGCTATCCTCGTCGATCTGATAATAGCCGTTCTCATGATCACACTTGGTTATATACGCATGGTGACTGATCAGACATTGAGAAACATCCTGTGCGATTTTGTCCGATAGGTCATTCGGATCCTCCACGAATGCTTTGGAGCCCGCAAATACTCTTACCGCATCAGCGGGAATGTCCGCTTCGATCTCCGACCGTGAGAAAAGAAGCGCGCCGCCATAATCTGAATAGGCATCCACTTCTCCGCCTTTGATATTGATTACGCATCCGCCGGCGTATGAACCGCCATAGCCATCACCAATACCGGCTCCGTAATATTCTTCATTCTTATAGGACGCATATCCGATAACATGTCCACCGCTGATTTCAATATACCCGCACGCTTTTCCGTATCCGGCACCGATTCCGGCACCGCCATCATAACCGTAGGCAGAAACATGGCCGGACTCGATAAAGATCGGACAGTTGGATGCGTTCGCACCGCCACCGATTCCGGCACCTCCGGGACCGCCATCACATAAAACAACCGAATTAAAGTAAGTGGAATATGCGTTGATCACGATTTTGATACTGTCATCAGTAAACGCAGGAATTTCAAGGCTTTTCCATGCACCGCCGGTTCCGATACCGGCTGCGCCCTTTCCGCCTTTTGCATCAACTTTACAGTTGTTGATCTCAATATAGCCGTTCTGCTCATCCGCATCTCCGCCGATACCGGCACAGTAAGCAGGAACATTCGAATTGCAATAAATCGAAGCGTATTTGCTGATATCAGTTGCATAGACAGTAAGTGATGACTGGTTATTGACATGGATGCCCTGATCCGCCCAAATACTTGCGGCACCTTCAAGGATCAGTTTCACATCGCCCTCAATATTGATACGCTGATAATAATTGTGCGAATCACTTTCGAGTACATAATACCAGCCGGACGAAATCGTCGCGCTTTCTTCCTCGGTTTCCGGCTCGGCCAGTCTCCTTACGATCACCCCGTCAGGTGTGACATGGGTCTCTCCGTCCCGGCCGATATACTCTACGTTCTGGAATTCTTCGATGATTTCCGGATCTTCGTCATCGTCCTCTGCCAGAACACTCGATGTCATGATCGAGCCGAGCATCGCGACGCACATGATCACTGAAAGAAACCTTCTGAGCTTCGTTTCCTTTTTCATAACGCTATCCTCTCTACTAACCAAAATCCCAGTTTATTTTCGCACAGCCCCTGCTTCTTGTAAAGAATAAATGACAATTAAAGGGGGTGGGTATACTCGATCAGGCTTCCGATATCCGTTCGGAAAGGGCAGCGAAGAACTCCGGACAGTCCTTTTCAAGACGGATCGGGCGGCCTTCGAGGTTAAGGAAACAGTGCTCGGACCGGGCCTGGCAGACCACTTTCCCGGCGGCGTTTTCCATCTCATATCCGAGTGTCAGGCGCACACCCTTGCACGCCAGTATCTTGACCCTGATCGTGACCTCGTCCGGAAAAGTCGTTGTGCCTTTGTAGTGCACTTCAATCGAGACGACCGGTGAAGCGACGCCTGTTGCTTCAAGTTTATCGAAATCCCAGCCGATCTTGCTGAGATAATCGACTCTCGCCTCCTCCATCCACCGTACATAGTTCGAGTGATGGGTGATGCTCATCTTATCCGTTTCATAGTACTGCACCTTGTGCACATATGGTTCAACTGTATTCATAGGAATAGCCTTCCGATCCATTTTTCTTTCTTTCGTAAGTATACATAAAAAACCGGAGAGGGGCATCCCTTGAGCGACGAGTTTTGCGAAGCAAACTGTTTGAGTCGCGAGAGCGATGCCCCTCTCCTTCTTCGGATTCTAATACGGATCAGCTGATCGGCTCGAAATCGGCAGCGCCGTGTTTACAGAGCGGACATACGAAGTCTTCCGGAAGCTCGTCGCCTTCGTAGACATATCCGCAGACCTTACATACGTAGCCCTTCTTGCCTTCCGTCTCCGGCTTCGGCTTAACATTCTTCTGGTAATAGGTGTAGGTCATCGTCTCCTTATCGGACAGCACACGGGCCTCGGTCACGGAGCAGATGAACATGCCGTGGGTGTCAAGGTCAACGTAATCCTCGACCTTCAGCGACATGAAGGAGTTGATGTACTTCGGCAGGAAGATCAGGCCGTTATCGGAACGCAGGAGCTTTTCGCATCCCGCAAACTTATCGACATTTCTTCCGCTTTGGAAACCGAAGGTCTCGAAGACCTTGAACGGAGCTTCAACGGAAAGGCAGTTGACGTTCATGACCCCCGTCTGCTTGATGACGTGGTGCGAATAGTTCTGCTTGTTGATCGTTACGGCGATACGGTTCGGCGTGTTAGTCACCTGAGTTACGGTGTTGACGATGAGGCCGTTGTCCTTCTTCCCGTCATTGGAAGTGACCACATAAAGGCCGTATCCGATATTAAACAGCGCGGTCAGATCGTTCTTATTCGCAGTATCTTCCTTCTGCGCAAGATAGTCCTGACACAGTTCTTTTGCCAAAGCATCGACCTGCGCCTTCGACTCGTCATAAAGAGCCGACATGATCTTGACGTTGTTCTCGGTATAGGTGATATTCTTGCTCTTTTCGAGCATGGCCTTCATGGTGCGGATGGCCTGCGGCGCCCAGGAACCGTTCTCGATCATGGCAACGGTCTTATTCTGGAACTGGCGCTCCGTCAGGTGATGGATGAATTCTCTCATGAACGGGAACACATCCGCGTTGTATGTCGTGGTCGCGAGTACAATTCTGCCGTAGCGGAAGGCGTCCTCCACACACTCGGCCATGTCTTCTCTTGCCAGGTCGTTCACAACGACCTTCGGGCATCCGTTCTCCTTGAGCTTATTCGCCAGAAGCTCCACTGCCGCCTTGGTGTGGCCGTATACGGAGGTGTAGAAAATGGCGATGCCCTCAGTCTCGACGCCATAGGAAGACCAGGTGTCATAAAGCTTGAGGTACGGGGAAAGATCGCCGGTCAGAACGGGACCGTGGAGCGGGCAGATCGTCTTGATCTCAAGGCCCGCCGCCTTCTTGAGGACCTGCTGCACCTGTGCGCCGTATTTTCCGACGATACCGATGTAATAGCGTCTTGCCTCACAAGCCCAATCCTCTTCAACATCGAGGGCGCCGAATTTTCCGAATCCGTCCGCACTGAAAAGCACTTTGTCGAAGGTGTCGTAGGTCATGAGGACTTCCGGCCAGTGGACCATCGGTGCACCGACGAATTTCAGGACGTGTTTTCCCAGCGGGAGCTCATCGCCCTCACCCACCACGATGCGGCGGTCTTCGAACTCGGTTCCGAAGAAGTTCTTCATCATGGTGAAGGCTTTCTGCGAAGAGACGATCTGCGCCTGGGGATAATTCTTCATGAAATTCACGATATTGGCGGAATGGTCCGGTTCCATGTGCTGGACGACCAGATAATCCGGAGCCTTCCCATCCAGTGCTTTTTCCAGATTATCGAGCCATTCATGGGTGAAATTCTTATCCACCGTATCCATAACCGCGACCTTATAATCGCTGATCACATAGGAGTTATACGCCATGCCGTTCGGCACCACATACTGTCCTTCGAAAAGGTCGATCTGGTGATCATTTACGCCCACATACTTAATTTCATTACTTATAAACATAAACCATTCCTTTCCCGCGCATCCCGCGCGCCACAAGTCAAGTTACTTCTCATATTATGCACCAGATGAGTGCTTCTTCACAACCAAAAAGATGATCAGCGCAGCAGCCAGGATAACGAGCGGCACGCCGATCCAGATGAAAAGGCAGATCCCCAGAGGATGGGCACAGAAGCCGCAAACTGCGCACTTTTCTTCCTTCTTCGCATTCTTCCCCTTCTTCTCTTTTTCGCTCGCTCTTCCCCTTGCCCGATTCGACGGATTGGTGCATGGCACAGTCACGGAATCATAAATCGTAAAATCCTCCAGGCAATACTCCGAGTACAGATCCTCCTGACCCTCCTGAGTGCATACGATACGACACCGGATCTGTACAAAAGGATCCTCGGAGAAAGGCCCGCATTCCTCTATAAACGGAAGTAGCGAGCACTTCATTGATTCGTCTCTGAATTCGTATTCTGTGTTGCTGATATCGACCCAGTCTCCGCCATCCCTCACGCGTATTTCTGTCTCCACGCTGAGGCGGGCATCTGCCGATTTTGCTTTCTTAATAAGTTCTTCCATATCATACGAGAACCAGAATTCGATTTTCAGAGAAGGCTTGTCTTTGGACTGAAATCCATCGATATAGATCTCTTCGAAATACAGGTCCGGAATATCTTCAGAAGTAACCGGATCATTCCCCGCTTTATCCGCCCAAGCCCCGAAAGTCAGGCTCGACAAAACCACGGCAACCGTCACCATCAAGAAAATCCACTTTCTCACGCGCATTTCTTTTTCCTCATTTCATCAAACATTTGGCGTACGATACACCCGCATTTGAGCCGTTTACGCCGCCTTTGTCCTGTATTTTTATATTGTACTAGAAACACATGGGATTAAAAAGCCTCGGGTGCCTTACCGGCATCAGAGGCTTTCGTCGATTATTGTTTGGAAGTTCTTTTCCCGGCCGAAAAAACGGTGATCAGCCGAAATATCTGTCCAGCAGGCCCTTCAGTGCTTTTCCATGACGGGCTTCGTCACGTGCCATCTCATGAACGGTGTCATGGATCGCGTCGAGGTTATTCTTCTTCGCGCAGGTAGCAAGCTCCGTCTTACCGGCTGTCGCGCCGAATTCGCAGTCTACACGCCATGCCAGGTTCGCCTTCGTGGAAGCCTTCATGTTCGGTTCGAGATCCTCGCCCAAAAGTTCTGCAAACTTCGCTGCATGCTCCGCCTCTTCAAAAGCGGCCTTCTCCCAGTAAAGTCCGATCTCCGGATACCCCTCGCGGTATGCGATACGGGCCATGCAGAGGTACATGCCGACCTCGCTGCACTCGCCGGTGAAGTTCGCCTTGAGCTGTTCGAAAATATACTTCTTATCTTCCTCGGAGATGTCCGGATTATTCTTTACCGTCTCGGCATATACACCGAACTTGTGCTCGGCAGCCAGGCCCATCTCAGCTTCCATTTTCTTAAATGCTTCTTTCTTTGCTTTGCAGACCGGGCACTCATCCGGTGCTTCATCGCCCTCATAAACATAACCACAAACTGAGCATACATACTTTGCCATACACGAATTCTCCTTTTCTAAAATGGATTTTCTATATTATTAATGATATGTCACCCGAAAGAGATTTGCAATCATTCCTGATATTTGATTGCTGCATACATACGGATCGTATCCGCCACCCGGTAAAGGATCGACTGGAGCATATCTTTCTCCGGCCGGGCCGTGAAATAGCCCTGGATCAGGTCCGCACCGAGAAGAATGACCGTCATCAGTTCCGATTCCGTCTCCACGCCTTCTGCAAGTGCCAGGATCCCGTTATCGTGGGCAAAATCGATGATATCCTTGACGAAATGCTGTTTCTGCGGACTATCCTCGATCATGGCGATCAAAGATCGGTCGATCTTTACGTAATCCGGCTGGTAGCGAAGGAGGTTGGAGACATTGGAATAGCCTGCTCCATAGTCATCGACCGCCGTCTTTATCCCGATCCGTTCATACGTCTTCTTCATGTTCTGGATCGTCTCGTCCGGCACCTCGGAGTGCTCCGTCAGTTCCACGACAACGGAGTCGGGATGTTTACCGACATATTCCTCGAGGCCCTTGATGTCATCGTCGTTGAGGAGATGGCCCGGGATCGAGTTAATGAAGATCTTCTTTCCGTTCGAAAGCTTGGCTGCATTCTTCTCCATGATCTTGATCACATTCGTGAAAGTGGCCCGCTCCACATCGTACAGGCGGTCATAATACTCCGCATACCTAAGGATCGTCATCGGTGACACATACGGTGTCACATCCGCACGCATCAGGGCTTCGTAGCCGTAGATCTTCCCTGTCCTTACCTCGACGATCGGCTGGAAGTGATATGTCAGCTTGTTGTCATCCAGGATCGAGCTGACCACTCTGGCTTCCCGGAGTTCCTCCTCCGTGAGTTCGCGCTTCTCGAGAAGTTTCTTCGCATTGTCCTTATCTGCGCTCTTACGACTGATCGCGACGTTCACCAGTCTTTCCAGTTCCTCGGAAGTTTCGGGGCTTCCGCTTTGCACCCCGTAGAAAAGCTCTATATTGTAAGGGGCTTTTGTCTCGCTGATGCTCTCTTCGATGATACGCATGAGCTTATCCTTCTCGGCCAGCATCTCGCCGTCGTCCGGACTTCTCGTGATGCGGAGCGCCACGAGTTCATCGTTACCGACACGAATGCACATACAGTTACGGGAAGAGAATACCTTCTCCAAAGCACCTGCCATCATCATAATGACATTGTCGCCTTCTTTACGTCCATACTGATCGTTGATCCTCGAAAGGCCCTTGGCATCAATGGCCAGGACACCCATATATCCGCCATTATTCCGCATCAGGTGCAGAAGCGTCTCTGACTGCTCCAGGAAGCCCAGATAGTTCGGAAGTCCGGTCAGGCTGTCCGTCGTGATGCCTTTCTTCGCGATCGTATTACTGCCGATCAACTCATCGGACCGCTTATAGCACTCGATACCGCGGCTCACACTACGAAGCCATGCACGGTATTCCGGCGTGATTACTTTCCCCTGGTCGCCATAGCTGACTACCGCATAACCGAAAACGCTCTCTTCGTAGTAAAGCGGCATGAAGCAGAAGCACGAGGGTTTCTCGCGTGGTGCATCCAGTTCCGGCAGCATCTCCTCTTTCGGGAAATAGGTATTACTGAGGATCTTATCGTTTTCGTCAAACCCGCAGCGGATCACCTGCATGATCCGGTCTTCAAAACCTTCTCCGGCTTCACCGAGGGAGGGATTCAGACATAGGCTGAAACTCTTAAATCCACTGATATACTGGATCGACACGAAGATCGTGCTGAGAAGTCCCGTAAAGCTCGACTGGGCAAGGAGATCCTCATCCATTAGGTTGAGCGGCGAAAACATTGAACGCAGCGATTGGTCCGTATCCCATTCGTTTCTTAGATAGTAGGAGGGCTTGATGCTGTCGCCTGCGCAGCCGCAGCTCATTCCGACAAATACACCCGTATCGCTCTCGATCGTTTCTGTTTCCTCGCCTGTAATGAGCGTATGGGTCCTCCTCGCGGCATTCTGCCCGAGGATATATGAAGAAAGCTCCGAGGATGTGATCGGTACCGGTGCATGCCGGCCCTCTTCGTTACAGTCACATCCTACAACGGCAATATCGTCCGGAACCGCAAGTCCCTTCTCCGAAAGGCGCTTCGACAGGCCCATCGCCATATAATCGTTCGCACAGGCCACCGCTTCCGGAAGATTGCTGTCCCCGCTCATCAGGCTGTCTGCCAGGCTCTCTCCGCTGGTATACCAGAAATCACCGAAGAAGATCCGGTCCTCGTTGACTTCAATCCCATGTTCAGTAAGCGCATCCTTATATGCGTTCAGGCGGATCTGCGAATGCGGATGCCAGGACTTCCCCGTCAGGAAAGCAATGTCCCGTTTGCCGTGTTTCTCGATCAAGTGCGAAATGACCGCTTTCTCCGGGTTGTAGTTATCGATATGGATGGAAGGATAATACGCGCTGTCTTTATCTACGAAAAGCACCGGGCCCCGGTACTTTTCTCGTAATTGCTGCTCGATTTTGGCCACGACGCCCTCGGTCTGAATGGTATCCGCCATCACGACAACGGCATCGAAACTTTCGAAATTCACCAGATTGAAGATCGACGACTCGCCGATACATCTTGCCGGAGTGTTCTGGTACTTGATGAACATCGCAAACACACAAACGTCATAGTCCCTGTCAAAAGCCTCCTTCAGGAAGCCTTTCAGGAACCGCTCGTGGTAGTATTCTTCTGGCTGTCCGAGCAGGACAGCGATTCTTTTACGGCCCGTCTTTCCCATATGATTATTCTAAATCAACCCCCGATGACTCGCAACAAAAAACAAAATCATTTACAGATACTTTTCATTCATAACACAAGACCGTCATGATAAAATAGAAAAAGCACACGGGCCTGCACGAGGCGCGGCACGCCGGAATACAAGCGATCGCTGCGGATAGAAGCGTCTCGCGGCCCGCCGGTCTGCAATCAGTCGAAGCGGATAGAATCGGCCCGGTAATGACAGCAATAGGAGAAAAGCCCATGGCTTCAACGCAACAGCATAAAATTGAACCAAACTGCATCAAAAGAAGCATTATTGGCCGCTCCCTCCCCCGCTTCCGACGCGAGTCCCTTCACTCACAGCACTTATTCTGGTGCGAGCGCCTTCCCGCACGGCTCTTATCCAGGCGCGTCAGTTTTGCGGCGTCCGTTCTTCTCTCGCTCTCCATCTGCCTGTCCGCTACCGGCTGCAGCAGCATCTTTTCCCGTTCTGACACGGAAAACAGACAATCACAAGCCGCGGCACAGTCCTTTTCGGGCGGAGGAAAAATTAACGGACAAGCCTCCGGCATCCCGGGCTCAGATAACAGCGACACAAGTTCCGGCAGCAACAGCTCCGGCGATTCCGGCAGCAACAGCTCCGGCGATTCCGGCAGCAACAGCTCCGGCGATTCCGGAAGCAACAGCTCCGGCGATTCCGGCAGTAACGGCTCCGGCGCAGACTCCGGTGTGACTTCGTTTTCTGAAGAAACCCTGACCACCGCACCTGACCCCGACGAGGCGGCGCGCGAAGAAGCCCTTCAACTCGCCAATCTCCACCATGTCAACGAAGACGCGATGCAGGGCCGCTACGACCTGTTTCTTCGCTATTCCGAAACCGTGGAAGGAAACAGCAAACTTGACGAGTTCAAGGAGTATTTGTACCTGATCTTCCCGGTCATCGCCGAAAACCTCAAGCCGGATCAGGAAACGCACTTTCTGGCCCGGGTCGGCACGCTCTCCATTGCCTGCCGCAACATCACAGCCAATCATGCCGGCGAGTACGATTGTTCCAACAACGCGATCGTCATCAACGGGCAGTATCGCGATTCCGACCAAGTCTCTTTCTACTCATCACTTTGTCACGAGCTCATGCATTTTGTCGACTCCAACATCGATGGTGATCTTGAGAACGCGAGTTTTTCCGAAAATGCGGTCTACCCGCAGTTCGACATTCCAAGCGATACCAAAGTGTCCCTTATCGACAGTGATACGGCCGATTTTCTCATGGAAGGCGGGGCCGAGCTTTTTACCGCCAAATACTGCACCTTCGCGCTTGAGACATACATCGCGCCGACCCAGTTTCTCACCGGATTGGAACTGATCTTCGGAAGCCGGTGGCTCGAGGACCTGGTTTTTGCGCACGACAGCGCCTATCTTCTGGCGGAACAGATGCTTAACAACGGCTTTACTGTTGAGGAGATCCGCCGTTTCTACCGCACGATGGATTCGATGGCTTATCACCTGAATCCGCCGTCCGAGCCGCTGCGGCCGGAAGATGTGCTTATCCGGTTATATGAGAAAAACATGGACGGAAGTTATCAGGACGATGCGGTTTTCTGCTATATCCTTTCGTGCATATGTGATGATGAATATGATTTCGACACCTATCCCTCCGAATACCGCGATTTCCTTGAACCAATCGCACTTATCGGCGACAGGGCTGTTGATCGTGCCCGCACAATGGTGCAGAATATGTATCTTGATAATGATATCGCGCTTCACTACGTGCCTCTTTGCGGGATCTACCTTGACGGGGAATTCGTCATCGCCGCGCCGATCTGTGTATACGAGGAAGACGGGACCGAGAAAGACTGGCAGATTCTTTTGTCAGAATACGATTTTGACAACGACTGCGCCCTCTCCCGGATCGTGTTCGAACTCAAAACGCCGGAGTCCGGTTCCGACGCCTGAAACAGTATAGTTCAGCCAATAAACTTTTCGCACAATCTACTCTAACAGTCTGTTTTTTCCAAAAACTGTATCTTTAGTCTGTGGTTTTTGATGGAGTATCTTTATAAAATTTTTAGGGAAGGTGTACTCCATGAGTGAAATCAATACGATCATCGGGCAAAGAATTCGAAACTATCGCAAGCTTCTTGGACTTAGTCAGGAGTCTTTAGCATCTCTGAGCGACAATCACCCGACCTACATCGGGTGTCTGGAACGTGGGGAGAAAAATCCGACGCTGAATTCACTCGAAAAGATCTGTGATGCTCTGCAGATCCCCATCTCTCAACTCTTTGCCAAAATAGGCAGCCACGAGTCTTCTTTATCAGATGACATTCCGCTGCGTTGTTACGAGATCATCTGCAGCAAATCTATCAAAGAGCAGGAAGAACTGTTCAGAATCCTTCTCGCCGTCGAGCGGTTTGGAGAAGAATCCGGCAAAGGAAACAACGGGAACAGTACAAATATAGGAAGTAGCGGGAATAACGGGAAAAATAAAGAGAACGAGTAGTCCTTAAGCAAGCAACAACGGGGGGTGGAGCGCTTGTACACGGTGAGTCGTTTTCGAGTTGTCCGAACTCGGCACAACATGACACAGGCGCAGGTCGCCTGTGCGCTCGGCTGTTCCCAGGCTTCGTACTCGCGCTACGAACTGGGGCGGATCCAGATTCCCGTCGACCTTCTCGTGCAGATCGCCGACATGTACGGAGTCTCGACCGACTACCTGCTCAACCGAAGCGACCTGCCCGATCGAGACAATCTGCCCGAAGAATTGGCGGGTCCAGCTGGGAACGAAGCCTCAGCCAACGAAGGTGACGCATCCGGAACTGAGGCACACGAAGTATCGGGACTCAGTGCTTTTGCGGACGAAGCTGAGCTATCGGAATACGAAATCAAACTGATCCTGGCGTCGCGATCTGCTGACGAACGAGCCAAGCAGGATGCGCTATCTCTGCTCGAAAAGCACTGTGCGGAGTAGTGTTGTTCATGTTTTGCCAAGCAAAGGATACCGCTCTCTAATTTGCTCTATTTCTGCACGAAAAAGAGAGCATTTTAGAGAGCAGCATGTGGCAGGATCCTCGAGATACGATGTTGCTCTCTCAAAAAACAGTTTTTTACCCGAATAGGTGTGAAAGCTCTCTCATTGTCTCTCTCAAAATAAGAAATAAGAGTGAAAACGAGAGAGCAGGTTCTTGCTCTCTTATTCGCTCTCTTAAACCACAAAATAAGAGTGAAAATGAGAGAGCAGAATCCGAGCAGAGCCGAGTCACATCTCAAAAGCTGAAAACGTCCCTCACATCCCCCCGCTTCTCGAACCCATAAAGATAAAGAAAAACCTCCCGGCGTGGTCTGCAGCACCTTGTAGCACCGCTCCGCCGGGAGGCTCATAAAACAATATCAAGAGGTTTTTCCCATTTCAGGGATACGGATCCAAGTTCCAGATCCTTTTTTAGTAGTCTGGATCTTACCAATCCGGTTCTGCTTAGTTTCTCAGCAATCCTGATCCTAAGAATCAGATCTTCGGCAGATTCTCCGCGTACTTAGCCAGTTCCTCATCTGTCGGGATGTAATCATCCATCTTTCCGTCATGGAACTTCTCATAAGCAACGAGGTCGAAGTAACCTGTACCTGTAAGACCGAATACGATGGTCTTCTCCTCGCCGGTCTCCTTACACTTCATCGCCTCATCGATCGCCGCACGGATCGCGTGAGAGCTTTCCGGTGCCGGGAGGATACCTTCAACACGGGCAAACATCTCCGCCGCCTCGAATACATCCGTCTGCTTAACGGATCTAGCCTCCATGAAACCATCATGATAGAGCTGGGACAGCGTTGAGCTCATGCCGTGATAACGCAGGCCGCCGGCGTGGTTCGGAGCCGGAATAAAGTCGGAACCAAGCGTGTACATCTTCGCAAGAGGACATACCATACCGGTATCGCAGAAGTCATATGCGAACTGACCACGTGTGAAGCTCGGGCAGGATGCCGGCTCAACAGCGATGATGCGATAATCTGCTTCGCCACGGAGCTTCTCACCCATAAACGGAGCAATCAGACCGCCGAGGTTCGATCCGCCGCCTGCGCAGCCGATAATGATATCCGGCTTCACGCCGAGCTTATCGAGCGCCGCCTTGGTCTCCAGACCGATCACGGACTGATGGAGCAGAACCTGATTCAGAACAGAACCGAGCACATAACGGTAACCCGGCGTACCAACAGCCACTTCCACCGCCTCGGAAATCGCACAACCCAGAGAGCCTGTCGTACCCGGGTGCTTTTCGAGGATCGCGCGGCCAACATTTGTCGTATCCGACGGAGAAGGCGTAACAGAAGCACCATACGTTCTCATCACCTCACGGCGGAACGGCTTCTGCTCATAAGAAACCTTAACCATGTACACTTTACAATCAAGATCGAAATACGAGCAAGCCATCGACAAAGCCGTACCCCACTGGCCGGCACCGGTCTCGGTAGTCACGCCCTTCAGCCCCTGCTTCTTCGCGTAATAAGCCTGAGCAATCGCGGAATTCAGCTTATGGGATCCGCTTGTGTTGTTACCCTCGAACTTGTAGTAGATCTTCGCCGGAGTACCGAGTTTCTTCTCAAGGAAGTAAGCACGTACCAGCGGAGACGGACGATACATCTTATAGAAATCCAGGATCTCATCCGGGATCGGGAAATAAGCGGTATCATTATCGAGCTCCTGCTTAACGAGTTCTTCGCAGAAAACGCCGTTCAGCTCTTCAGCCTTCATCGGCTCATGCGTACCCGGGTTCAGAAGCGGCGCCGGCTTATTCTTCATGTCCGCGCGCATATTGTACCAAGCGGTCGGGATCTCCTTTTCATCAAGGTAGGTTTTGTAAGGAATTCTCTCAGACATAATGTGTCTCCTTTCGTAATATGGGCGTTTGCCCGAATCTCCTTTGGACCTTTTCCTCGGCAAAAGCACTTGTCGCCGGTGGTTTTTGGTCCTTGGGGCTGACTTCTCTTTTCTGCCGGAAAAACAAAAATCCCGCCCCAGCTTCTTAAGTTCTGCTGGGACAGGAACGATATTCTTTCCTGCGGTGCCACCCGGCTTGATCGCTCCGCTTCCGCGTCGCCGATCCTCTCACGCATACCGACATATGCTGGTTTTTGATGACGGGGAACCTTGCCCCGGCGCAGATACTTGTTTCTTCCTTTGCTTCTCGAAAAGCACTGTGACCCGGCTTTTCGATTCTTATGCAAAACAAGGAACTTTCCCCTTGCCCTCGAAAGTCCATTCGGAACAGTTTCTTCGTGCTGCACTCTCACCACCGGCAACTCTCTGTACGGAAGGAGCTCTGTTCTTACTCACTCTTTCTCTACGGTTTGGCACGATTATATACATCCAAGGGCGAACATGTCAAGACACTTTTTTGCAAACGCCGCCAAAGCCGGCCAAAAGCCAAGGTCTCAGTGCTTTTCGCAAGGAACAGTGCTTTTCGCAACGGCTCAGCGGATCGCGTCCTTCATCGACTTAACAAAAGAACCGATGCTCTCGGGTGCCTGCGTCCCTTTCTCCTCCAGGATCTTCACGATCGCCGAGCCCACGATCACGCCATCCGCCGCCTTTGCCATCTCCGCAGCCTGCTCGGGCGTCGAGATCCCGAATCCGATCGCGCACGGCACGTCTGTCACCTCGCGGATCCTGGACACAACATCGGAAAGCCCGGTCGCAATCGACGACCGCATCCCCGTCACGCCCATGCTCGAAACGATATAAATGAAGCCTTTCGCCTCTTTGGCAATCATGGTCACGCGTTCCTCGGAAGTCGGCGCCACCATCGAAATCAGGTCCACATCGTATTTTTCACAGATCGGCTCGAACTCGTCTTTCTCCTCGTACGGGATGTCCGGAATGATCAGCCCGTCGATGCCGATTTCCTTACATGTCCCGATGAAACGCTCTGCGCCGTACGAAAACACAACGTTGGCGTAGGTCATGAACACCAGCGGGATCGACACTTCCCGGCGGATCTTGCGCACCAGATCGAACACCTTGTCCGTCGTGATACCGCCCGCGAGCGCGCGGATATTGGCACCCTGGATCACCGGGCCCTCCGCCGTCGGATCCGAAAACGGGATCCCCAATTCAATCAGATCCGCCCCGTTTTGCACCGCCTCCACGACCGCGTGCAAAGTCGTCTCCACATCCGGATCACCGCAGGTAATAAACGGAATAAATGCTTTTCCATTTGCAAAAGCACTGGCTATTTTACTCATATCTTCTCTCCTTCGTATCTGCCCACGTCACTCGTGGATATCTTTAATTCACTTCAACAGAATAATCGGATCACGCGTCTCGCGATCTCACTCGTGAATATCTTCTCCTCTGTATCTCGCGATCGCTGCGCAATCCTTGTCGCCGCGGCCCGAAACCGTCACCACGATGATCTTATCCTTGTCCATCTTCGGCGCGATCTTCATCGCGTGAGCAATCGCATGCGATGACTCGATCGCCGGAATGATCCCCTCCGTACGGGACAAGTACTCGAATGCCTCGACCGCTTCGTCATCTGTCACCGGCACATAGGAAGCGCGTCCAATATCGTGGAGGTACGCATGCTCCGGACCGACACCCGGATAATCCAGGCCTGCCGAAATCGAGTAAACCGGCGCGATCTGGCCGAACTCATCCTGGCAGAAATACGACTTCATACCGTGGAAAATACCAAGTTTTCCAGTGCTGACCGTTGCCGCCGTCTCAAATGTATCGATTCCGCGTCCGGCCGCCTCACAGCCGATCAGCTGAACACTCTTATCCTCGATGAAATGGTAAAAAGACCCGATGGCGTTACTGCCGCCACCGACACAGGCCATCACCACATCCGGCAGGCGCCCTTCTTTTTCGAGCATCTGCTGCTTGGTCTCCTTACTGATGACCGCCTGAAAATCCCGGACGATCGTCGGGAACGGGTGCGGCCCCATGACCGATCCCAGACAGTAATGCGTATCGTCCACACGCGTCGTCCATTCGCGCATCGCCTCGGACACCGCATCCTTCAGCGTCCTCGTACCCGTCATGACCGGCACCACCGATGCACCCAGAAGCTTCATGCGGTACACATTCAGCGCCTGGCGTTTGGTATCTTCTTCGCCCATAAACACCACGCATTCCATCCCGAAAAGCGCTGCGGCCGTGGCGGTTGCAACGCCATGCTGTCCGGCGCCGGTCTCCGCGATCAGACGGGTCTTACCCATCTTCTTCGCCAGCAGCGCCTGTCCCAAAACATTGTTTACCTTATGTGCACCCGTATGGTTCAGGTCCTCTCTTTTCAGGTAGATCTTCGCACCGCCAAGATCCTCCGTCATTTTCTTAGCAAAATACAGTCTCGACGGACGATTCGCATACTCGTTGAAAAGTTCCGTCAGCTCGGCCTGAAATTCCGGGTCGTTCTTATAGTGCTCATACGCCTGTTCCAGTTCATGAATCGCATGCATCAGCGTCTCAGGAATATACTGCCCGCCATGCACACCAAATCTTCCAACCTTTTCCATCGTCAAATCCTTTCCCATATATCGATTCTCATTCGCCGCGAACATTCAAAATGAATTCGCGCATCTTCACTTCATCTTTCACGCCGTCCGTCTCGATCCCGGAACTCACATCCACACCATATGGCCGAAGCCACGTGACCGCCTCGCCAACGTTGCTGCAGTTCAATCCCCCCGCAAGGATATACGGTCTTTGCACCTTTTTCAATACTTCCCAGTCAAAAGCACTTCCGCTTCCGCCGCCGGGTGTGTCCAGAAGGATCAGATCCGCAGACGACTTCTCCGCTCTCTCCACATCCTCTTCATTACGGATCCCAAAAGCCTTGATGATCCGCACCTTTCCAACATCCTGTGGTTCTTCACACTTACGAAGATCCTTTTTCGTTTGCTTAGCACGATTACTGCAACCGTCCGCCGCAGCCGCCCGCACGTCATTTGCTTTCTTTATGGCCGCCCGCAGATCGCGGATGTACTCTTCCGACTCATTCCCATGAAGCTGCGCGATATCTATAATACCACCGGTCAGAAGTTCCGCGACTACCGAAATCTCTTCATCGACAAAAACACCGACCGCCCTGACCCCGGGATCCAGTGCTTTTCGCAAAGAAGCAACTTCAGCCGGCGAAACATAACGTTTCCGTCCCGGCACGATCACAAACCCTGCCAAATCAGGCTTACAGCGGTTCACCGCCGCCACATCCTCCGGTCTTCTGATTCCACAAAACTTAACGATCAAAGCTCCACCTCACGCAACATCTGGTCCACTCATCATCCGGTTCAATCAACAAAATCCAATTCCATCCCAAACCTTCACCAAATCTGTCACCAAAATGTCAAATCTGGTGACATCTACGGTGATTTTTCTGATTACTTCAATTTCCTTCTCAAACCTTCACCAAATCTGTCACCAAAATATCAAATCTGGTGGCATCTGCGGTGAAGGTTCCGTCCGGACCAGGTTCAAATCATCACCGCTTGCCCCGAAGCTCAGCCAGCGTCGTCTTCTTGTCCGCTGCCCGCATGAGCGTCTCGCCCACGAGCACCGCATCCACGCCGATTGCCTCAAGCGCTCGCACATCCGCGGCCGTCCGGATCCCGCTCTCCGCCACGAAAATAACTCCCGGCGGCACAAGTTTCCGCAGTTTCGCGCTGTTGCCCGTATCGACGGAAAAATCCGCAAGATTCCGGTTGTTGACGCCGATCACCCGCGCCCCCGCCACAACGGCATCGTACACTTCGCCTTCATTATGCGTCTCGAAAAGCGCTGTCAGCCCGAGGCTGTTGCATATGGCCGCATACTCCGATAGCTGCGACGGCTCCAGGATCGAACAGATCAGCAGGACCGCCCCCGCGCCCAGAACTTTGGCCTCGTAGATCATGTATTCATCCACCGTAAAGTCCTTTCGAAGGCACGGCACATTCACCGCCGCCGCGATCTCCTCAAGGTACGCGTCCGATCCCAGGAACCACCGGGGTTCCGTCAGCACCGAAATGCAATCCGCGCCCGCCGCCTCGTAGTCCCGCGCGATCTGAAGATACGGAAAATCCTCCGCAATCACGCCTTTGCTCGGCGAAGCCTTTTTGCACTCGCAGATGAAGGACATGCCATCCCGGCGAAGCGCCTCCTCGAAAGCAAAAGCCTTGGGGCCGGTTGCTTTTGCCGATGCAAAAGCACTTTCCCCTTTCCGATTCATCACCTCTCCACTAAGCGAATCTGCACTCCGTGAATCCACACTAAGCGGATCCGCCTTCGCCTGAAGCCGGCAGATCTCCTCCGCCCGCGCACGCATCTCCGCCAGCGGCACCTGTGCCTTCCTCATTTCGGTTCTCTCTCTGGCATAAGCCGCCAGTTCATCCAAAATCGTCATAATCGTCGTCCCTTCAGCGTCCCGTATCTCCTGGTGTCTCGAATCCCTTCAGCGTCCCGTATCTCCTGGTGTCTCGAATCCCTTCAGCGTCCCGTATCTCCCGCTGCCTCGAATCCCTTCAGCGTCATCCGAACTCAAACCTCGCTGTTGCTCACTTCAATAAAACGCTCCAGCGTCGCCGCTGCCTTGCCGCTATCGATCAGCTCGCCGGCCAGCGCTACGCCAGCCTCGAAAGACTCCGCCTTCCCGGCAATATACAGCGCCGCGCCCGCATTCAGCAGAACCGTATTTCTCTTATGCCCCTTGGCACCGCCCAGAATATCCCGCACGATCTGCGCATTCTCCTCCGGCGCACCGCCCTTAAGATCCTCCTTCGTGCAACGCTCAAAACCAAACTGCTCCGGCGTGATCGTATACACTTTATACCAGCCATCCTGGAACTCACAAACCTTCGTCGGCGCAGAAAGCGAAATCTCATCAAGCTTGTCCTTCCCGTATACGACCATACCGCGCTTCACGCCCAGCGAAATCAGGACCCGCGCCAGCGGCTCGATCAGATACTCATCATACACGCCCAGAAGCTGCATCTTCGGGCTCGCCGGATTCGTCAAAGGCCCGAGGATATTAAACACAGTACGGAAACCCAGCTCCCGGCGGATCGCACCGACAAACTTCATGGAAGTATGGTACTTCTGCGCAAAGAAGAAGCACATGCCCACTTCTTTAAGAAGCTTCACGCACATCTCCGGGCTCTGATCGATATTCACACCCAAAGCCTCGAGGCAATCCGCCGTTCCGCACTTCGAAGACGCCGCACGGTTACCATGCTTGGCCACCTTCACGCCGCCCGCCGCGCACACCAGCGCCGAAATCGTCGAAATATTAAAGCTGTGCGCTCCGTCACCGCCGGTACCCACGATCTCCAGAACATCCATCCCCGTATCCACCTGCGTCGCATGGTCACGCATCGCTTTCGCGCATCCCGCGATCTCATCGGTCGTCTCCGCCTTCGCACTCTTCGTCGAAAGCGCCGCCAGGAAAGCCGCGTTCTGCGTCGGCGTCGTCTCCCCGTTCATGATCTCATTCATCACGGTGTACGCCTCATCGTACGTCAGGTCCTCTTTGTTCACGATCTTAACAATTGCTTCCTTAATCATTTTTCAAATCTCCTTACAAATTAATTATTCTTCTCGAAAAGCACTGTCTGCCTTTCGTTTTCTTCTTTACTTTTTCCTGGGTTCGCTCCAGTTTCGCTCAAATGTCAAAAAAAGCGAATCCTGAGCGAAACTTCCGCTCGCCAGACATCCGGCCCACTTTCTCACGACGAAAGAAAGTTCCTTAGGATCTGCTCCCCATCCGGCGTCAGGATCGACTCCGGATGAAACTGCACGCCATAGATCGGATAGTCCCGATGCTCCACCGCCATCACTTCACCCTCATCCGTCACCGCCGTCACCTTCAGTTCCTCCGGTAACGTCGCAGGATCCGCAATCAGTGAGTGGTACCTCGCCACCGGAAATCTCTTCTCCATCCCACGGAAAAGCACTGTTTCCGTGTCGGCCGTGACCACCGATTGTTTCCCGTGCATCAGCCGCGGCGCATAGGTCACCGTCGCCCCGAATACCATGCAGATCGCCTGATGCCCCAGGCAGACCCCGAGTATCGGAAACTTCCCCTTAAGGGAACGGATCACTTCCGGCACGACCCCCGCATTCTCCGGTCTTCCCGGGCCAGGCGACAGAACGATGTGCGAAGGTGAAAGCGCCTCGATCTCTTCGATAGAAAGTTCATCATTACGCACCACCCGGATATCCGGATCGATTGCACCGATCATCTGAAAAAGGTTGTAGGAAAAACTATCGTAATTATCAATCAGCAAAATCATAATTCTTCCTCCTTTCCGCCGCGCGCTCCGGCTGCGCGACACGCAGTTTCTGCACGCGCGCCATCCTCTTCCTCCTGCGCCGCCTGAAGCGCCCGCACCACAGCCTTGGCCTTATTGATGCACTCCTGATATTCCTTCTCCGGATCCGAATCCGCCACGATCCCAGCGCCGCTTCTCACGAAGACTTTCCCGTTCTTCTTATACGCAATACGGATCGCAATACACGTATCCATATTCCCGGCAAAATCGATATATCCGATCGCCCCGCCGTAGATCCCGCGCTTATTATTCTCCAGTTCACCGATGATCTGGCACGCCCGGATCTTTGGCGCACCTGACAGTGTTCCTGCCGGCAGCACCGCCTCCACCGCATCCAGCGCATCCTTATCCTCACGGATCCGCCCGCGCACGGTCGAGCCGATATGCATCACATGCGAGAACCGCTCGATGGAATGCAGTTTCTCGACCTCTACTGTTCCAAAATCACTGATCCTTCCGAGGTCATTTCTCCCCAGATCCACAAGCATATTATGCTCAGCCAGTTCTTTTGCATCCGAAAGAAGGTCAGCCTCCAAAGCCAGATCCTCCTCGTCTGTAGCGCCGCGTGGCCGCGTCCCGGCTAAGGGGAACGTATGCAGCACGCCATCCTTAAGATTCACCAGCGTCTCCGGTGACGCCCCGGCCACCTCAACATCGGTACCCGAAAAATAAAACATATACGGAGACGGGTTGATCGTCCGAAGATAGCGGTACGTGTCCAGAAGGCTTCCCTCAAACGGCGCCGACAAACGGTTGCTCAGCACCACCTGGAAAATATCCCCCTCATGGATATAATGCTTTCCTTTTTCCACCATCTCCATGAACTGCTCTTTGCCGAAGAGCGGCGCCGGCTCCGCCAAAAGCCGTCCCTTATGCTCTCCGTCCGCCTTGCCGTGAAAGATCAGTTCTCTCATCTGCTCAAGTTCCAGGACCGCCTTGTTGTAGCCAACCTCACCGTCCTTAAGGAACATGTTGGCGATCAGGATGATCTTCTGCGCATAATTATCGAAAGCGATGACCTTGTCAAAAAGCATCAGGTCGATGTCCTGAAAGCCCTCTTCGTCCTCGGTCTCCACCCGCGCAGTCGGCTCGCTGTAATAAAGATAATCGTAGGAAAAATACCCCACCAGTCCCCCGGTAAAAGGCGGCAGGTACGAAAACCTCGGGCTCTTATACTCACCCAGGATCTGCCTTAAATACTTATTCGGCTCACGCGTCTCGATACACACGTCACCGATCCGCATCTTCCCGTCGCTGCAGGTCACGGACACCTTCGGCTCAAATCCGAGAAATGTATATCTTCCCCATTTCTCATTCTCCGCCACCGACTCCAGCATATAGCAATGCGTCGACACGGTCTTAAGGACCTTCATGGTCTCGATCGGCGTCCTAACATCCGACAGAAGTTCGCAGCTTAAGGGAACAACACTGAAGCGGCCCTCCTGCGCGATCTTCTGCACTTCCGAAAATGCAGGAACAATCTTCATCTTCTTTCCTCCTTCTTCACCCGCCGTCCACGCTCGCGTCTTCGGCAAAATCTTCGCCATTTCACGCTTACATCTTCGGCTTATTCTCGTTCCGGGAGGAAACAAAAAATCCTCGACAGAACACATGATTTCTGTCAAGGACGAATTACATCGCGGTGCCACCTTGATTCACGGCCACTTGTGCCGTGCACTTAGCGAGATACCATCATATCCCCGGCAAGTAACGTATGCCTTCACGTTGCAGAATACTTTGCTTCCGGAAATCTCTTTTCTTCTCGAAAAGCACTTTCCCTCGGCATTTGACTGCACCCTCAGCGGTCCATTTGATGACTTGTTTTCCGCCGGATTCTCATCCTCGCCGGCTCTCTGTAGGAGCATCATCACCGTTATCTCCGCGTCAACGGTTTGATTTATTTAGGTGCATGATAGCATTAAGAAAACCAAAGGTCAACAGTTTTTTTCGCAATGCTATCTCCGCCTCTTTCGTCCTTCGGCGTTGCCTCCGCCTCTTTCGTCCTTTCACTCATCCGCGCAGCAAACGCATCCTCCGAGCCCACAACGGGGACCCGCTTCTCATATCGAATAGAAAAGATCCGCGGCCTCATAGATCAGCCTTTCACTTTTTTCCCACCCGAGACACGCATCCGTGATCGACTTGCCGTAAACATTCCCGCTGACATCCTGATTTCCGTCCTCGATATAGCTTTCGATCATGAAGCCCTTCACAAGTTTATACACATCCTCGCTCAGTTTCATGGAATTGAGTACTTCCTTGATGATCCTTGGCTGTGCGAACGGATTCTTATTCGAGTTCGCGTGATTCGTATCGATGATCGCCGCCGGATGCTTCAGATTTTTCGCGCCGTACATCTCGCTCAAACGAAGAAGATCCTCGAAGTGATAGTTCGGCTGGGATTCACCGTGCTTATTCGTATATCCTCGAAGCACCGCATGCACATATTCATTTCCGTTCGACTCGACTTCCCAGCCACGGTATATAAATGTGTGCGGATGCGATGCCGCCACGATCGCATTGAGCATCACGGCATAGTCACCGCTGGTCGGATTCTTCATCCCGACCGGCGAATCGATCAGGCTCGCGGTTAGGCGGTGCTGCTGATCCTCCACGCTTCTCGCGCCCACGGCAACATATGCCAGAACATCATCCAGATACTGATAATTCTCCGGATACAGCATCTCGTCCGCGCACGCAAATCCCGTCTCCGCGATGGCACGCATATGCAGCCGCCTGGTCGCCAGG
>JAFZQI010000012.1 GCA_017620475.1 Clostridiales bacterium
AAGAACCACTGGGTCATGTTCTTGTGTTCCACTTCGGTGTGGCAGCGCTCACAGGCACCATCGATGACCTGCTCATTCGCAAGAACCGTATTACACTGGGGGCACCAGTTTACCGGTGCATTCTTTCTATAGGCCAGGCCCTTTTCGAGAAGTCTTAAGAAGATCCACTGGTTCCACTTGTAATACTCGGGCTTACAGGTGGCAATCTCGTAATCCCAGTCATAAGTCGCACCCATGTTCTTCAGCTGCTGCTCCATGATCTCAATGTTGTGGAGCGTGCTGTCCTTGGGGTGGATGCCGGTCTTGATGGCGTAGTTTTCCGCCGGAAGACCGAAGGAATCGAATCCCATCGGATGGAATACGTTATAGCCCTGCATTCTCTTCATGCGGGACCAGGAATCGGTAAGTGAATAGTTATACCAGTGACCGAGGTGAAGGTTTGCCGCAGATGGATAGGAGAACATCTCCAGTACGTACAGCTTTTCGCCCTTCTTGTTCGGGTCATATTTGTAAAGCTTGGTTTCTTCCCATTTCTTTTGCCATTTGCGATCGATATCGGTTGAATAGGCCATATGGATACCTCTTTTCATTAGAAACTTACGAACAAACATTATAACAGATTTTCGCGCGCGCGTCTTTAGATGTTTTTATATGCGTTCGATAAGTGATAGTATTCTGTCTCCTTGATTTGGATACTCGGGAAAGCGAGTGCTATAATTATCGTACTTGCATACCGGAGGTTACCTCATGAAGTTTTCTCAACATAATAAGTCACTGGCCGTTATTCTTGCGGCGATGATCCTTCTTTGTTCGTGTCAGGTCAAAGAGGAAACGACCAAGAAAAAAGTGAAGAAGATCAAGAAAACATCGGCGGTAGAGGAAACGGTAGAAGAACCGTCTGAAAAACCATCTGAAGACCCTTTTGATCCGGAAGGAACAGCCTCCGATCCGTCAAATCACACCATTGATACGTCGGCGCCAACGACCAATGCATCCGCAAGGATCGATATGGTGGACATTGCCGATACCGATTGGGCGAGCCGGAACTACCCGTATTTTCGGGTATCTACACCTGAACAACTCGCCGGTACCGTGGCGTATCTGAACAAAAACGGATGCGGATATGATGACGGGGTTTTCGTGGAAATCGAGATCACCTGCGATTTAGATCTGGATGCTTACGAATGGCAGCCTCTACAGGATTTCGCCGGAAACATTTACGGGAAGAATCATACGATCAGGAATATTCACCTCAATTCACCCATCGAAGGACACAATGGCCTCATCGGCTGTAATGGCGGATTAATAGGTGTTTTCGACTTGAGCATCGTGGATGCGCAGGTGAAAGACGGAGATTATATCGGGCTCTTCGTTGCCCAGGGATACATGATCAACCTTGTAAATGTATTCGGAAGCGGAACGATCGAGTCCAATGGCAATTATGTTGGTGCCCTGGTGGGCCGCTGCAGCCCTTCGATGACTTACGAAGGCTGTTCCATGGACGTTTCGATCAACGGGGAACCGGCGGAATTCTTCTCTTATACGCAGGAGAATGAATCCCATGCAGATGAGTACGCCGAAGAGATCTATACACTCACTCTCAAGGATGACTACACCATCGTGCGTGATGATCCTTCGTATGAGCCCTGGAACCTGTGCTGGCGCATCATCTGTAACGGGACGATCGTTCTGGAACGTGGTGCGGATGATGAATTGGAGTATAAGTATTTCGGTGACATGCCGGGTACATATCAGGCCTATCTAATCGAATACGATCCTTCTTTTGGAGGGTATGTCCGAAGAAGCAATATCGTCGAGTATACGATCTGATTTTGTATTTTACGAAACGAGTGCGGCGATGATGGCGCAAACTCCGATGACAAGGGGATAGAAAAGGTACAGTGCCCGATAGAAACGGGCGTCTTTCTTCCGTCTTTTGCCCGGTATGATCAGACAAAGAAGAAATCCGACAAGCGATGTCCATTCCCAAGTGATCGTGCCGGTCATGCGGAAGTAGATATATGTGTAGCATGCGGCAAAAGCACTGTAAAATATGGTGGCGACAAGGATCCGGGAATCGATCTTCCAACGGTGCAGAAAGTAAAAGATCAGAACGGATGTGATCGACATGACTGACATTGTCAGCGGAAGAAAGGTGATCAGGGTCATACAAATGGCGAAAAGCACGATCGCCAGTCCGTGAAGCGAGGACCGGGGCCATGCCGGAACCTTCATGCCTTTAGGAAGATTGTTGGCTTCCGAACCGGGAACCACGACATCATAGCGTGTTGATCTCGTGGTCTGGCTGGGCTGAAGAAGGTTCATGGAGGCGATACGGTCTCTGGGCAGAGATAAAAGAAGTTCGGCACCGAAAATAACACCGAAGGCGATCAGCCAGGAAAATACGATATTGAAGCGTTCCGGACGCGGGGATTTGTCCCAGAGAAGATAGGTGAGAAGCAGTACGGCCTGTGATAGATAGGCAGTAAAAGCCAGGCGCAGAAAGTACTTATATGTGTTTCTTGTCAGGAAGAATCCGTCGACCAGGGCCTGGGCAAAGAAGGGCATGGAAGCATAGCCGATGATCGTCATCGCGAAAAGCACTGAGGAAGGCAGTATTCCGTCAAAAAAGAAGGCGGCCGTCCCGAAGATCATGAACAGATATGCCAATATCTTCTTCACAATTTCACCCCAATTTGTAAAATGAATGCAATTAAGTAGCGTTGAAAGATATGCACATTTATTGTATCATTAACGTGCTTAATTGTGCATTCACAATACGCATAAGCGTATTTTTCTATATATTATGAGGTGTTGATCATGGGTTTAGGATTAGATATCGGTATCGATCTGGGCACAAGCAGTGTCCTTATTTATGTGCGCGGTAAAGGCGTTGTGCTCAAGGAGCCTTCTGTAGTTGCCGTAAATACGAAGACGGGAACCGTTCTGGCAGTAGGTGAGAGTGCCAGCCTGATGCTTGGCCGTACGCCGGGTGTTGTTGAGGCGATCCGTCCTCTTCGTGATGGTGTTATTTCTGACTTTAAGGTTACCGAGGTTATGCTCAAGGCTTTTATCGGCCGTGTATGCCAGGGTATCCGTGCGACATATTTCCGTCCGACGATCGTTGTATGTGTTCCGTCGGTCATTACTCCGGTTGAGCAGAAGGCGGTTGAGGATGCCTGCCGCCA
Organism: Clostridiales bacterium; assembly: GCA_017620475.1. Lineage (GTDB taxonomy): Bacteria > Bacillota > Clostridia > Saccharofermentanales > Saccharofermentanaceae > Scatonaster. Next base: position 3,189 of record JAFZQI010000012.1, read on the forward strand.
TGCCGGTGCGAAGGATGTATTTTTGATCCGTGAGCCGATCGCTGCTGCTATCGGTGCCGGTATCGATATTACCAAGGCCTGCGGTTCCATGATCGTAGATATCGGAGGTGGTACGACAGATATCGCCGTTATCTCTCTTTGTGAACCGGTCGTTGACTTCTCATTGAAGGTCGCGGGCGACAAGTTCGACGAAGCGATCGTAAAGCATGTTCGCCGTAAGCACAATGTTCTTATCGGTGAGAAGACAGCTGAAGAACTGAAGATCAACATCGGATGTGCGTATCCGAGAGAAGAAGAAATGACGATGGATGTCCGTGGACGTAACCTGATCACCGGTCTTCCGGCAACGGTTACCGTTTCCTCCACGGAGATGCTCGAAGCTCTTGAAGAGCCGGTAGCGGCGATCTTTGATGCGGTACACTCCGTACTCGAGAGAACTCCGCCGGAGCTGATGGCGGATATCTCCCAGCGTGGTATCGTCATGACCGGTGGCGGTGCACTTCTTTACGGTCTCGACAGAATGCTCGCAACCAAGATCGGTATCGATGTATGCGTAGCGGAAGATACGGTTTCCTGCGTAGCCATCGGAACTGGTAAAGCCCTTGGCATGATGGATAAGTTCGCGGCTCTTGGAGATACGTGATCCGCATTTCATTACCAAAAGAAGATACCTGATCCTTATTTGGTAGTCTAAAACAGAGAATAGCCGGTGGAGCGTTTCAGAGGGACTGATCCCGATGATAAGCGACACCGGTTTTTGTTTTGCTGATGGAGCACGGGGAATCGGATTCCCTGAGCGTGATCGAAGATCGGAGAGTACCGGATGTGTTGACAATTACGGGATGCAACAATTATAATGTCAACGTTGAATGAATTGTATTGCAACGTATTTCTCCCATAGGAAACGGGAGACGCAATACAGATGAGGTGTAATGATTTTTCGCAATTGATAATTGAATATGTCTGCCGTGCTTTGGTGTGCCTTTGCGTACCTTTATGCGGCATATACAGATTTTAACTAAAGAGAGGTATATCTGTGGGTCAAGAAGATTTTTATTCAAAAAGTAAGGAGTCATTATCTGCCATCGCCGTCGCGTTTAATCTTGTCACTCCCGAACAGGCTGAAAAGATGAGTCAGGCGGAACTGGCATCCATGATGGCTGAGACGCAGCGGAAAGCCGATGCCGATGAGGCACGGGGCAAAAGCGAAGTGGTCATGAGTGATTCCAAGACCGAGCCAAAGACCAAAGCGAAGCGAAGTGCTCCGAAAAAGAAGACCGAAGAGAAAAAAACGGATGAGAAACCGAGTGAGGAAACAGCTTCGGAGAGCCCTGTAAAAGAGGAAAAGGCGGAAGCTCCTAAACGCAGCCGTAAGACGAAATCGAAAGAGGAGACCAAAGAGAATAAAGAGGAAACTCCTTCTGTTTCAAACGAGTCTCAGCAAGACGGTACGGAAATAAAAGCGGAAGAGAAGAAAGCTTCCGGAAAGTCTTCGGACCGTTCGTCCAAAAAGAAGACGAAGACTAAAGAAATAACACCCGAAACGCAAAAAGAAGAGCTATCTAATGACCGGAAGATCGAGGTATCAAACGAGTCAAAAGAAGAGCTATCTATTGAGCCTCAAGAAGGGCTATCAAATGATGCAAAAGATGATGCTTCAAATGAAAAGAAGGATGATGCATCAAAAGATCAAAAGTCTTCAAAGAAGAATTCCCGCGGAAAGAAGAAAGCAAAGAATGAGGACACTTCTGAGGTAAAAACGAAGGAGGACGCGCAGTCCGAAGACGCGGCGAAAGAGGAAAAGAAGGAAGACACGGAGAATACGTCCGAAGTTTCTTCCGAAGAATCCTCCGAAGCATCTGTAAAGAATGATGGTGCAGCGGATAATGTGTCCCGTAATCAGGGAAAGAATAAAAAGCAAAAGGGACGCCACAGAAGTGTGGAGATCCGTCCGGCCGGAGAGGCTTCTGTTCCTTCCGATACAGAGGATAGTACATCGGAAGAGAAGGCTTCTGAGAATAACGGAGAGAATGCGAAACCGCAGATCGAGCCGATCGAATTTGTCGGAGTATTGGAGATCGTTTCCGATGGCGGATATGGATTTGTACGCCGTGAGAATTATCTGCCGTCTCCGCAGGATGTTTTCGTACCGACGAACCTGATCCGCCGTTTCGGTCTTCGTATCGGTGACCAGATCCGTGGTTTTGCACTTCCGAAGCGTGGACAGGAGAAGAACCTGGCGCTGAGCTATATCACGATGGTCAACGATGTGGAACTGGATAAACTCGGAAGACGCCCGCATTTTGAAAGATTGACGCCGATCTATCCGGACGAGAGATTCCGTCTGGAGACCGGAAAACAGGAACTCAGTACACGTATCATCGATCTGGTTTCTCCGATTGGTAAAGGCCAGCGTGGTATGATCGTTTCTCCGCCGAAAGCAGGTAAAACGATATTGCTGCAGAAGATCGCCAATGCAATCACACAGAACAGCCCGAAGACCAAACTGATCGTACTTCTGATCGATGAGCGTCCGGAGGAAGTTACCGATATGCAGCGCTCCATCAAAGGTGAAGTCGTGTACTCCACATTCGACAAGAAGCCGGAGAATCATACCCGTGTCACCGAGCTTGTCCTCGAGCGTGCCATGCGCCTTGTTGAGATGGGTGAGGATGTCGTCATTCTTCTTGACTCCATGACCCGTCTGGCCCGTGCCTACAACTTAACGATCACTCCTACAGGAAGAACGCTTTCCGGTGGTCTGGATCCGGGATCTCTTTATGGTCCGAAGCGTTTCTTCGGTGCAGCGAGAAATATCGAGAACGGCGGAAGTCTGACGATCGTGGCAACCTCTCTCATCGAGACCGGATCACGTATGGACGAAGTTATTTTCGAGGAGTTCAAGGGAACCGGTAACATGGAAGTGTACCTTGACAGGAAACTCTCCGAGAAGCGTATCTTCCCGGCAATCGATATCAATAAGTCCGGTACAAGAAGAGAAGATCTGCTGATGTCCCAGGAAGAACTGGATGCGGTATGGACGATTCGCAAAGCCTTCTCGCAGATGGAGACGGCGCCGGTCACCGAGACGATCATCAACCTGCTTCTGCGTACCAATTCCAACGACCACTTCATCCGTTCAGTCAAGGTTTCCTTTGCGGATAAGGAAGTGTTCGATGCGATGAGAGGTACCGGAGCGAACGGGAAAGACTAAACGCCTTTCCGCCTTGGTAGAAATGAAGATGGCCGGGATGATATTCCCGGCCATTTTGTTTTATTTCTTCTGGCATGTCGCCTTCAGTATCTTTATGTACTCTGTAGTGAGGGAAGAGGGAGTGATCGCCTTGGGAAGGATATATCCGATCTCCATGTAATCATCTACTTTCAAGGGCCTGGCTACGATGCCCGGCCCATTTAGTTCTTCCGAGATCACGCCGCTGCAGATCGTGTAGCCGTCCATACCGATGAGCATATTAAAAAGTGTCGCACGGTCACGGACGATGATTTCTTTATCCGCGTCGACGGTACTTAAAATCTCCTCCGAAAAATAGAAAGAATTGTGCGTTCCCTGTTCATAGGATAGTCTCGGGAAGGCGCGCAGATCTTCAAGGGATAGTTTCTTTTTCCCGGCTAAGGGGGAATGGCGTCCGACAAAGACGTGCGGTTTGGCAGAAAAAAGCGTGGTAAAAGTCAGATCGTTATCGCGAAGCGTCTTCTCGATGACGGTCTCGTTGAAACGGTTTTTGTATAGCACGCCGATCTCGCTTCGAAGCTCCGAGACGTCCTTAATAATGTCGTAGGTCTCGGTCTCGCGCATATGGAATTCGTATTTCTCACCACCATATTTGCGAAGCAGTTCTACAAAGGATTCCACGACAAAGGAATAGTGCTGTGAGGAAACAGAGAAACGGTGTTTACCGGTCTGCTTTCCGCTATAGCGTTCGTTGATGAGATTGGCCTGTTCGAGGACCTGCCTGGCATAGCCTAAGAATTCTTCTCCTTCTCTTGTGATCTCGATGCCTTTTCTGGAACGGTGAAAGATCGTGATCCCGTATTCTTTCTCCAGTTCCTGAATGGAGGCGGTCAGACTCGGCTGGGCGATATAGAGGCGCTTTGCCGCTTCCGTAATGTTCCCGGTCTCTGCAACTTCAGTCACATATTGCAATTGTTTTAAAGTCATAAACGGATCTCCTTTTGAGGTTGCCTGATATAGGTTTCGACTAATATTGTAACACAACCATAGATAAAATCTATGAAAAAGAACCGATTTTTCATATTTTACCCAGTGTGATGCTAGGTTTATACTTCGCTCAAAAGATGAGAATGAAACAAGGAGTGAAGCACATATGAAAACATCTGTTATCGGGTATCCGAGGATCGGTAAGAATCGTGAACTGAAGTTTGCATCGGAGAAGTTCTTCGGAAGGGAAATCAGTGAGGCTGAACTGCTTTCCGTCGCAAAAGAGATCCGCCGGGACAACTGGCTTGCACAGAAAAACGCGGGGATCGATTATATTCCTTCGAATGATTTTTCTTTCTATGACGGTATTTTGGATACGGCAGTTCTTTTCCATGCGATTCCAAATAGGTATCAGGAACTCGGCCTGTCGGATCTGGAGACATATTTTGCTATGGCCCGCGGTTATCAGGGAGAGAAGGGAAACGTCAAGGCCCTGGCCATGAAGAAATGGTTCAATACTAATTATCACTATATCGTACCGGAAATCGATGATGATACAAAGATATGCCTCTCCGGTAAAAAACCGGTGGAAGAATTACTGGAGGCAAAAAACCAGGGGGTGAAGACGAAGGTCGTTCTGACCGGGCCTTTTACTTTACTTAAACTTGCCCGTTATACAGGGAAAAAGACCGCAGAGGATTTCGCTTTGCCGCTGGTTTCCGCGTATGATGAGCTTCTTTCGGAGCTAGCCGCTTCGGGAGCAGAGTGGATCCAGTTCGATGAGCCGTATCTTGTCCGGGATCTGCTGAAGAAGGATATCCTGCTTTTTAAAGCAATCTATACGTCGCTCCTTTTGGAAAAGCACTCACTGAAGATCCTTCTTCAGACCTATTTCGGGGATATCCGCGATATCTACGAAGAGGTATGTGCATTGGGATTTGATGGTATCGGTCTGGATTTCCTGGAGGGAAGAAAGACGGCAGAGCTGGTTTCCAAGAATGGTTTTCCGAAGGAGACGCTTCTTTTCGCGGGATTGGTGAACGGTAAGAATATCTGGAAGAATCACTACAGTAAGACACTTTCTTCTCTTTGTGATCTTCAAAAATCTGCAGGGGAGAATATCGTACTGTCCACTTCCTGTTCACTTCTTCATGTGCCGTATAGCCTTTCCGGAGAAAGCGGCCTTCCGAAGGAGTATACCCGGCACTTTGCTTTTGCTGAGGAAAAACTGCAGGAACTGATTGATATTGCACATATCGCGGATGAAAAAGCAGGATCGGAAAGCGAAATACTCAAAGAGAACGAAGTGCTTTTCACAAAGCGTGCGGATTGTGTAGATGAGGCGGTTCAGAAGCGAGTAAAGGCGATCTCGGAGAAGGACTACATCAGACTTCCGGAGTTTTCTGAAAGAGAGAAGATCCAGAAGGAAAAGCAGCAGCTCCCGCTGTTTCCGACAACGACGATCGGGTCCTTCCCGCAGACTGGGGAAGTCCGGAAAAACCGTACGGCGTTTAGAAAAGGCGAGATTTCCGAAGAGCAGTATATTGCTTTTAACCGGGAGAAAATCAAGGAGTGTATTGCCCTTCAGGAGGAGATCGGTCTGGATGTGCTTGTCCATGGTGAATTCGAGCGCAACGATATGGTGGAATATTTCGGCGAGCATTTATGCGGATATGTCTTTACGAGACAGGCGTGGGTGCAGTCTTATGGCACAAGATGTGTGAAGCCGCCGATCATCTGGGGAGATGTTTCACGTAAGGATCCGATTACGGTCGAGTGGTCGAAATATGCGAAATCCTGTACGGATAAGCCTGTAAAGGGTATGCTGACAGGGCCGGTCACCATACTCAACTGGTCGTTCCCCAGAGAAGATATTTCCATTAAAGAAAGTACACTTCAGATCGCGCTTTCGATCCGCGATGAGGTCCTCGATCTTGAAGCGAATGGAATCGATATAATTCAGATCGACGAAGCGGCGCTTCGTGAAAAACTCCCGCTTCGTAAGTCCGACTGGTATTCCGAGTATCTCGATTGGGCGATCCCGGCCTTCCGTCTCGTGCATAGCGGCGTGAAAGCGGAAACGCAGATCCATACGCATATGTGCTACAGTGAGTTTACGGATATCATCCCGGCCATCGACGCGATGGATGCCGATGTCATCACCTTTGAAGCATCCCGTTCGGATCTTCTGATCCTGGATGCTCTTGTGGAAAATCACTTTAAGACGGAAGTCGGTCCGGGTGTTTACGATATTCACAGCCCGCGCGTGCCGTCTGTGGATGAGATCGTGGCGGCACTTTCGAAGATGCGTGAAAAGATCGATGACAGAAAGCTTTGGGTCAATCCGGATTGCGGTTTGAAGACCCGTGGGAATGAGGAGACGAAGGCGAGCCTTCTGAATCTGGTGGCAGCGGCGAAGATCGTAAGAGTACAGGTGAAATGATCGTGGTGAGGTAGGATCGTGAAGGTTTCCGAGATATACAAAAAGAAAAAGAAGAGTTTGTCGTTTGAGATCTTTCCGCCTAAGAAAGATACGGAGCTTCAGAATATTGACGAGACGCTGTCGGTGCTGTCGGAACTGCATCCGGATTTTATCAGCGTGACGTTCGGAGCAGGTGGCTCCAGTAACTGTAACCGTACGATCGAGCTTGCAAAAAAAATCAAGAACGAGTATAAGATCGAGCCGGTCGTGCACCTGACTTGCCTGCACTACGACCGTACCGAGATGGAGGAATTCGCCCGCGTTCTGGCGCAGGAAGATATCCAGAACGTACTCGCACTGCGCGGGGATCGGAACCCCCGTATTCCGGAGAAGAATGACTTCAAGCATTCATCCGATCTGATCTCGTTTCTCAAACCTGAGCACGATTTCTGTTTTCTGGGGGCGTGTTATCCCGAATGCCATCCGGAATCTTCCGGCCCGGTCAGTGAGATCCGTGCGTTAAAGAAGAAAGTCGATGCAGGGGCGGAAGTGCTGCTGTCCCAGCTTTTCTTCGACAATGAGAAATTCTTCCGGTTCTATGAGGAGTGTCAGATCGCCGATATCGATGTGCCGATCATCCCTGGGGTAATGCCGGTCATTAATGCATCATCGATCACGCGTATGATCTCTATGTGTAATGCGGCGTTCCCGGAGCGTTTTCAAAGGATCATCAGAAGATATGAAGACAACAAAGAGGCGCTTTTCGACGCGGGAATGTCGTATGCGCTAAGCCAGATCATCGATCTTCTGGTCAGTGACATTCCGGGGATCCATCTTTATACGATGAATAATCCCGTTGTGGCCAGAAGGATCTGCGAAGGGATCCGGAATATCGTATGACATGCAGGATCCATTCTTTGCAATCGGGTCAATATTGTTGTCCGCTTACTTTCTGGCGATACGGTGAAACTGCGGACGGATCGTAAATTCCGTAATCGTCATGTGCGGATCACATGAAAGAATATAGCGCACGGCCCCCGCAATATCTTCGGGGAGAAGCCGTGCGTTTTCTTCTTTGTCCGCTTCAAAATCCGCATTCCGGTAAAGATTGGTATCCGTCATGTCCGGCATGATCGTGGTGACCTTCACCCCGTATTTGCGGGCTTCGTCATAAAGGCTTTTGCCGAAGGAAAGAAGCCCTGCTTTGGCCGCACCATATGCGGCACCGTGAGGGTTGCTCTGCGTGGATGTGACCGAAGCGATATTCAGGATCGTTCCTTTTGACTCCTTCAATTTGCGAAGAAGAATGTTGGTAAGAAGAAGGGGGACTTCCAGATCGATGCGGATCATCTCCGAGATGCTCTTCGTAGAAAGCTCTTCGTGAAGCCCGTAGTAGCCGACACCGGCACAGTTAATGAGAAGAGCGATCTCTTTCCCTTTGCATAAAGCGCGTATTCCGGATTCCATCTTCACTGTATCCAGAAGGTCCAGTTCCAGTTTATGGAAAGATTTATGTGAAGTGATATTTTCTGCCTTGGTAAAATCTCTTCCGATGCCGTAGACCTCGTAATCCATATCGAGTAATTCTTTGCAGATCGCTCTTCCGATTCCGGAAGATGCACCGGTAATGATGGCGGTTCTGGTCATGTCATTTTCTCTCCTTTCGGTACCTGTTTCGGGGTGAAAACCCCGTTTCTCGTCGGATTTCCGCTTTCATCCGTCAGAAATCCGTTTGGTAGATCTTATCCTTAGATATCAGGTTTTGTAACAGTGTTATAAGGGTGTTTTCCATATCATTGCGGACGGGTTCCGGGTATTCCATCACGCCGCCGTGGTTCTCATACGGGAACTGGCACAGAGGGGAGATCGGGAAGTCTTTACGGAGCTTCTTAAAATATTCCGCCGATATGCGAAAAGAACCGACGCTGATATCCTTTAATTGATGTGTGTCAATGTGTTTTTTGACGTCGGAACACATCGATGTGTATATATCTTTCCAGTTTGGAATGTAAATGAGCGGGTCGAAACAAAGCCTTACAGGGAATCCTTTTTCCATGGCACAGGATGCGGCGGATAGCCTTTCGGAAAGAGAAGCCGTCTTTTTTTCATAGCGGTCGATGATCTCCTGCGGGGAGATGGTGTAGGCAAAGATCACCCGGTCACAATATGGGATCTTCTCGTATATATCTTTTCGGAAGGATTTGGTTCGGATCTCGATCGTAAGGTCCGGATGAGCCATTGTAAATTCTGTCCAGCTTCTGACAAACCCCGTCAGGTTCTCCAGCGCGATGAGATCTGTATCGTAGGAAACGCAGAGGTACACGGGATGATTTTTTAGAAGAGCTTCCACTTCAGAGAAGGAATCTTCCTGATTAACGAATACGACTACATTCCCTGAACCATACATACCGCGTAAAAAGCAGTATTCACAGTCGTAGATGCAGTTTCTGACGCAGGACGTATAGTAAAAGTGGTCATAACCGAAATCCTGACAGACCGGTGCGCCTTTAAATACCGAGTTCCCGGTGTTTTTCGCAAGGATCAGGGACGGAGATCCTTTCTGGATCGAAAAGCTCTGGCGCGGACGGTTGAATACATCCTTATAGTGCGCGATGGGAATGATTGCCGATTTGGAATACCTGGAAAGGATCTTCTTCGTCAGATCGTGATCGGCTGCTTTTTCTTCCACATAGATATGTGAGAAAGGGAAATTATATAAGCCTTTCGCGGATGACATCAAGGACCTCCTTTCCCTCGCGCTTGGATCGGACAGGGATGCGTCCTTCGTCGTGAAGACCGAAAAGGATCTTTTCCATATCGATATCTGCCGCCTGCGCATAAGCGAAGAACTGCCTTAGTTCACATCGCATGGTCTCGCTTAATCGAAGTGCAAGTGCAGTTGAGATAAAGAGTTCCTCGTCGATATTGATTTCCGGCTCGGAAACATCCCCGAGATGATTAAGAACGGCAAGAACCGTAGATGTGTATTTCCGGGCACGCGAAGTCAGAAGTGCCGCAGTGATCTTCTTGGGGTCATCTGTTCCGGAATCGGATACATACTTTATGAAAAGTATCCGGTGGGGAGGGACGAAGCGGGCCCCCGCCTGGAAAATGGCGGATGCTTCCATCTCATAAAGAAGGTTAGGATCCGAAAGAGAATCGACCACCTTACTGACCGTGACCAGTGCTTTTTCCGAAGAGAAGGGAAGACCGAAGGAAGAAAGATCGTAGATCATGTCGGGATAGAACGAACGCCCTGTGGCTTCGTCAGTGATCTTGTTGATCAGAAAGAGTCCTTCTTCTTTGCCGGCGCAAGATCCGAAATTCAAAAGGAAGTCTTTCTCCTTTCGGAATCCGAAACGGGTCAGAAGATAAGTCGTTGCAGATGCGGCGGCAACTGTTCCCATGCCGGACAAAGCGAGCACAACGGAACTGTCCTCGGCAAAGAATGTCTCGTATGGGCACGAGCGGGTATCTTTGCGAAGAGACATGGTCTCGATCAGCGGTTTGGCTTCGGCGGCAAGTGCACAGACAATGAAGATCATGAAAGCTCCTTGGAATGTGTATTGACGTGTACATAAAGATTACACATCTTTTTGCTACACTTCATTATATCAGATGGATGCATCGAAGGTTCTTGAGAAGAACAGATGGATGTATCGGATTTGCCGGAGGTGACGAATATGATCCGCAGTGTAACAGTTAACTATGAAAAAGAACTTCAGATGGAATTGAGCAGCCGCTGCCTGGAGATGGGGAGAAAATTCCGTTCCATGTTTCTGATCGTGATTGCGCAGGTGGCCATTTTGGCTGTTTGTACCGTGATGCGTATGGCGCGGGAAACGGGTGCGTCTTTGAAGGGGCTCATGACGATGATAGGAGTAATGACTGTGATCACGATCGCTCTGAGCATAGCTTTTTGTGCCATCATCTTTTCGCTGGGGAAGTACTATGACGATTTTAAGTCGGCGGGGATCCTGTTTGTTCTCTATCAGCTCTGTACATTGCTCGGAAATATGCTGTCGGGTGGAGCCGGCCCGGTATTCATGCTTATCTCTTCCTTCTTCGGTGTGCTGTACGTGGTTAAACTGGCTTCGGCCATGGAGGACAGCTTCAGCATGGTCAATGCCGAAATGGCTGATAAGTGGGAATCGTATAAAAAGATCTTCGTTACGGTCAACGTTGCCACGATCGTATGCGTCGTGCTTCTGATCGTACCGGTCCTTTCTGCAGTCGCGTCTATCCTTCTTGTCGCGCTGGTGGTGGCCGATGTTGTTCTTGGAGTCCGGCAGTTTATCCTTCTCGGTCAGTCGGCCAAGATGATGGATCACTTTGTGAACGATCCGGAAGGCGCCCGTTGAGAACGGCTTCTGATCGGAAGAGGTCCGGAGGGAAGCACGGTATTGGATGAAGAAAACCCCGAAGTCTTTGTTACTTCGGGGTTTCGATTTATTTTGAGACTATCTCCGGATGTAAAGAGAATTCCGTCTTATTCCGGTCTGGTCGTTCCGCAATCCGGGCAGAACTTGGAGGTGAGGCCCTTGCCGCAGGACGGGCAGGTCCACGCACCGGCAACAGGTACAGAAGGTGCTGCAGATGTCGGATCAGCAGGCGCCGCCGGAGCAGGAGCTACGGGAGCCGCAGGTGCGGAAGGCTGGGATGCATCAACCGGAGCTGCAGGAGCTACCTGCTGCTGGGCAGAGGGGTTCCCGGAAACGACTCCGCCAAATCCCTGGCCGAGCTGTGTTGACTGACCCATGATCGGGTTGAGGGCATCTTTGGTCATGTTGATCACGCCGCCCATGGCACCGAGGGCCACACCGAGACCGGCCACATCGCCAATGGTTCCGGCGGCTCCACCGCCGCTGCCGCCACCGGTGATACCGTTCTGCATGGCTTCCATACCGACCTTTCTTGCGGTCTCGTCCTGATAGGAGTAACCCTTCATCTTCATTTCCTGAGCTTCCGCTTCAGCTTTCATGCGATAAGCATCCGCTTCCGCCTGAGCCTTGATACGAAGCGCTTCGGCTTCTCCCTGGGCACCGACCATTTTGAGCTGGGCTTCGGTCTGGGCTTCTACGATCTTTCTTCCCTGAGCGGCCTCGGCCTCGGCACGTCTGACTTCCTCTTCACGGACCTTCAAGGTCTTGTCTGCGAACTGCTGCTTCAGACGCTGGAAGTTCGGATCATCATCCGGCGTCATGATCGTCGTGACATAGAACTCCGGCATGAAAAGACCATACTCGAAGAACTCTTCGTTGATCTCTTTTCTCAAGCGCTCGGAAAGAACGTCGAGATATGCATCGATCTCCAGGATATTGAGGTTTTCTTCCTTAATCACGCGGGCAAGGATGGCCTTGACCTTGTTGATGACCAGGGATCTGAATTTGCTGGTGCCGTAGCCGACGCCTTCTCCGCCGACGATGTCGCTCTGGAGAAGTCCGTCTGTCGTTCCGACGATCTTCAGGATCAGCTTTCTGGAATCGGTGACCTTGAGGTTGAAGCTTCCGCTTGCGCCGATCTCCACGTGCAGGCCGGATGCCGGATCAAAGAGTCTTACCTTGCTGTCGGTGCCCCACAGAATACCCATCTGCGTGGTCATGTTGATGAAGTAGACCTCTGCGTGGAAGACATTCTCACCGCCGGTGCCGAGCTTCATGAGGTCGCGCAGAAGCGGAATGTTGTAGGTCGTCAGGGTATGTCTTCCGGCGGTAAAAAGATCCAGTGCTTTTCCGTCTCTAAAGAAAAGCGCTTCCTGGGATTCATGAACGATCAGCTGTGATCCGATCGTGATGTCTTCCTTCGGATGCTTGTAAGCGAATACCTCGTTACTGCCTTCGTACTTAATGACACTGATAATTTCCATTTAGTCCTTCCTTTCCGGCTTTAGGGCCAATAAGATGATTACTGCTATCGGTGCAACCACGGATGTGACGGCCGCGGCACCTGTGTTCATATGGAATCCGTACGCCAGGATCATGAAAAGAATGAGCGGTACGGCGGAAACGACGGAAAGAACGATAATGACGGTGGCAAGCGTTCCCTGAAGATACACGGCATAGGAGATCGCCGCGGTGAGTACGATAAATACGGGGATCACGGCAGGGACAGGGAATCCGGCCTTTTCTTTGAGAAGAATAGACAGGATCGCGGGGATGACCATGCCGACAATGATCGCCAGCGGGATCGTCTTCTTTCTTTCCGCAATCGCGCCTACCTTTGCCTGTTCAATCAGCTCGTCGACATCTTTATATCCGCGGAGCTTCTCAAACTCCGACAGGGCGCGCTTATAATTCTTCTTCTCGAAGTGAGTCACACCCATCGCGTAATGACGGTTCTTCTCGGCATTCGCGATCCCTTCCTGACAGACTTTGGCAAGATCGGAACCGATAACATCCGTATATTTTGCGCATTCGATCGATGCGCTCTTATAAAGCAGCTTCGCCTGTTCAGCAGAGGTGACCTGGGCTTTGCCGGCAAGAAGATCTTTGGCCTGGTTGATCTTCTCGAGTACATGAGAATACTTCCCGTAATCCGGAACCAGATCCGAAAGAGACCATTTGTTACCGCAATGGGCGCACACACAGGCCCCGGAAAGATAATCGTTCCGAAGATCGCCGCCGCAAACTTTGCACTTTAACGATACAGGTGTAGAAGTGATTTCAGGCATTCTTTCTGCTCCCCGCTTTGATTTCGCCGCCGATCGAAAAGCACTTGGGCCTGTTCGATCCGGTCGGCTCCTTATCAATTTTATCATACTTTTTCGATCATACAATTTTCGGATTATGCAATTTAGATCGGTCTTTGGAGGAGAATGAGAAGAGATAGCCGCTTTTGTTGACGCAAAGAAGTGTTTTTGTCTTGTTTGTATAATTCATTGATTTTATTATCCTAACATTGCTATAATAACAAAATGCATTAGCAAAAGTTTCAAAGGGGGCATGCTTTTATGGCTGAAAAGCAAAAGTATTACATCACTACACCGATCTATTACCCGTCGGGCAACCCGCATGTCGGGCACTGCTACACAACACTTGCCTGTGACGTGGTTTCCAGATATAAGCGAATGCAGGGTTTTGATGTCATGTTCCTGACCGGAACGGATGAGCATGGACAGAAGATCGAGAAGAAGGCGCAGGAAGCGGGAGTTACTCCGCAACAGTATGTGGACGATATCGTCGCAAACTTCAAGAAACTCTGGGAACGCCTCGACATTACCTATGACCGTTTCATCAGAACGACCGATCCGTATCACGTGGAATCCGTGCAGAAGATCTTCAAGGATCTCTACGATAAGGGTTACATCTATAAGAGTAAGTATGTCGGCAAGTACTGCACACCGTGCGAGTCTTTCTGGACCGAGAGCCAGCTGAAGGACGGCAAGTGCCCGGACTGCGGACGTGAAGTGGTCGATGCAGAAGAGGAAGCCTATTTCTTCAAGCTTTCCGAGTTCTCCGACAAACTCGAAGCACTCCTTCTTGACGAGGAGAGAAATTTCCTGGAGCCGAAGTCCCGTGTCAACGAGATGATCAACAATTTCATCAAGCCGGGCCTGGAGGATCTTTGCGTATCCCGTACGAGCTTTACGTGGGGCATCCCGGTAACCTTCGATGAGAAGCACGTGGTCTATGTATGGATCGACGCGCTCAGTAACTATATCACGGCACTGGGATACGGCAACTCGACATATAACGATTTCGAGAAATACTGGCCGGCGGACATTCATGTCATGGCCAAAGAGATCATCCGATTCCACTCCCTGATCTGGCCGGCCATGCTGATGGCGCTGGATCTGCCTCTGCCGAAACATATCTACGGACACGGCTGGATCACCTTTGGCGGCGCGAAGATGGGTAAATCCACCGGTAACGTCATCGATCCGTTTATCCTGGCCGACCGCTACGGTGTAGATGCCGTCCGCTACCATCTCCTCCGTGAGATGCCTTTCGGCGCAGACTGCCCGTTCAGCAATGAGCAGATGGTACAGCGTATCAACACCGACCTTGCCAACGACCTCGGAAACCTCGTTTCAAGAACCGTGGCGATGGCGATCAAGTATTTCGACGGAACGCTTCCGACAGAGCGTGAGACAGATCCGCTCGATGATGAACTTCTTACTATGGTAAAAGCACTGCGTCCGTTCGTAGAAGAGAATTACGAGACGCTGCATATCTCTGCGGCACTGGCGGAGATATTCAAGGTCATCGCCCGTGCAAACAAGTATATCGATGAGAATGCGCCGTGGGTACTTGCCAAGGATGAAAGCAAGAAGATCCGTCTGGCGACAGTTCTTTACAATCTGCTGGATACGATCCGTATGTGCTCGATCCTCTTAAATCCGGTTATGCCGAATACCTGCCCGGAGATCTGGAAGCAGATCGGCGCTTCCGAAGAAGCGTGCGTATGGGATGCTTCCGATAAGGTGGGTGCACTGGCTGCGGATGTCACCGTACAGAAAGGGGAAGTGCTTTTCCCGAGGCTGGATATGGATAAGGAAATGGAAGAACTCGGAAAGATCTCTGAGGCGGCTCTGGCTGCCGCACAGGGTAAGGTCCTTGAGCATAAAGACGAGATCGTTTATGACGATTTTGCCAAACTTGAGCTTCGTGCGGCGAAGGTCCTCGAGTGCGAGAAGGTCCCGAAGGCAGATAAACTTCTCCGTATGCAGCTGGATGTCGGCGACAGAAAGATGCAGGTGCTGTCGGGTATTGCGCAGTACTATACTCCGGAAGAGATGGTCGGGAAGATGGTCGTATGGGTGGCTAATCTGGCGCCGAGAACGCTCCGCGGATTTGAGTCCCACGGTATGATCCTCTGTGCGGAAAAGCCGGACGGATCCTACGCACTCCTTTCGGTACCGGAAGGCGTTGAGCCGGGTGCGGAGGTTTCCTGATCGATGGAGATCTTCGACACGCACGCACACCTGAACTGGCGTGAAGAGTATAAAGATGACATAGATGAGGTATTAGAGAACGCGAAATTGGCCGGCGTGACGCATATCATGCTGGCCAGTTCCGATATCACCGACAGTGAGATCTCTCTTGAACTTCGTAAAGCCAAGCAGGATTGCGGAGTGAAGCTCTCCTGTATGGTGGGTGTGCATCCGGAAGTGGCGACGTCTTTTAATGACGAGGCGAAATGGCAGCTGGAACAGTGGCTCAAAAGGAAGGATGAACTGGGTATCGTGGCGGTCGGCGAGATCGGCATGGATTACCACTACGAAGATTGTTCTCCGGCGTTTGAAGCGATGGCTTTTATCTATCAGATGGGCCTGGCTTACCGCTATGACCTGCCGGCCGTGATCCATGAGCGTGATGCCTGCGCGGATACGCTTTATATCCTGAAGGCGTTCCAGAAGCAGAAGCTTCTTAGGAAGTCACCGGGTGTACTGCACTGCTTCTCGGGATCGGAGGAGACGGCAAAGATCGTTCTGGATATGGGGTTCTATCTTGGCTTTGATGGACCGATCACGTTTAAGAATGCGAAAAAAGCACCGGATGTTATCCGGATGTGTCCGCTTGACCGGCTTCTGGTGGAGACGGATTCGCCGTACATGACACCTGTTCCGTTCCGCGGAAAGAGAAATGAACCGGCTTATGTGAAATATGTGGTGGAGGAGATGGCCCGCATCAAGGAGATCCCGGCAGAAGAGATGGCAAGGATCACCACGGAAAATGCGCAGCGCCTTTTCGGAAAGGATACATAATGGACAGCGGCAAAAGAAATACCATACTTATCGTTCTTCTTCTGATCCTTGGTGCGATCATGATCTTCCTTCTGGTCAGAGACCGGAAAGAAAGCGTGATTTCGAGAAAGACAGGGTATTCCATTCCGGATTACTGTACTGTCGAGAAGTATGAAGCATATGGTTCGATCTTTAACCGTCCCCGTTTTGAGGCAAAGATCAAGATCGATACCCCGGAGCACATGGGAGATGTGATCGTAGACATGAACCGCCTGTTGGGCGATGATTATCACGAGATCCCGCTGGCAGAGTATAACATTGAGAAGTATTCGCTTTTTGCCGATCAGAAACTGATGCCGGAACCCACGGGGACATCCTGGGTCATTGTCGGAAAAGCAGGTCAGGGAACGCTTGTGGTATTTGTCTGCCAGGAAAGCCAGAACTATTGTTATATGTACATGTACTATAATGATTAAATACTGTCAGGCAGGAAAATTTAGTCAAATATTATACTGCCGGTATACTGACAAACGATTTTAAGAGTGGTAAAGTACAAATATCAGTTGAGAAACTGAACGAAATCAGACGAAAGGAGTGTTTCACAGATGAAAAAGATCATTACGATTACAGCCAAAACGAATATTATTGACGTCGCCGCAATGTCCGGTTATTCCGTACATGATGCTAAGCGTATTACGATTTTGAAAAAGGGAAGAGCACTTGTGAAACACGAGAAAATATAAGGTTTCACAAGAAGAAACAAGTTGAAGTTGCCGCTTTTCCCGCGATTAGGTGAAAAGCGGTTTTTTTTACAGAGAAGGGGGAATGCCTTATGTTACCAATCATCAACATGGAAGAAACAGGAAGTAACATCGTACGACTTCGTGAGGATGCAGGTCTGTCGGTTCGGGATCTGCAGGATATATTCGGCTTTGCGACTCCGCAGGCAATCTACAAGTGGCAGAGAGGAGTGAGCATGCCGACGATCGACAATCTGGTCGTCCTGTCACTGACTTTCCGGGTACCGATCGAGAGGATCCTGGTAGTAGATACACTGGACTAATTCGTAATAATTCGTACCTCCTATAATTGTTAAGGCTGTCTCTGGAAGACTTGCCTGTCCGAAGGCTGAGATGCATTCGGACAGGCAAGTTCGATGGGACGGCTTCTTTTTTGTTCGGGTATGATATCGGTTTATCTTAGATAAGAGAGATATTTAAAGGAAAGGGTTTTTCTTTAAGAGGAGATGTGTTATACTGAACGAAACGAAAATATGTTCGAAAAGGCAACTTGCTATGAGTGAGATGACGATACCGTTTAAGATACATTCTGATTATAAGCCGACGGGTGATCAGCCTCAGGCCATAGAAAAACTGGTTGCGGGACTTCGCTCCGGGATGAAGGGGCAGACGCTTCTGGGTGTGACCGGTTCAGGAAAGACATTTACCATGGCCAATATCATCGAGCAGACGCAGCGCCCGACGCTGGTCATTGCCCCGAATAAGACTTTGGCGGCCCAGCTGGCAGCGGAGTTCAAGGCGTTCTTCCCTGATAATGCGGTCGAGTTTTTCGTGTCCTATTATGATTACTACCAGCCGGAAGCCTACATTGCTTCCACGGATACTTTTATCGAGAAAGACTGCGATATCAATGACGAGATCGACCGGATGCGTCACAGTGCGACCAGTTCGCTTCTGGAGAGAAGGGATGTCATTGTGGTGGCATCGGTGTCGTGTATTTACGGATTGGGTGACCCGGCCGATTACCGGGACCTGATGATCAATCTGCGTCAGGGAATGGTCAAATCCAGAGAAGAAGTGATCCGGCAGCTGATTGATCTTCAGTATGTAAGAAATGATTATGAGATCACACGAGGTGCTTTTCGTGTAAAGGGAGATACACTGGATATCTTTCCGCCGTCTTCCGAAGAGCTTCTGACACGTGTGACATTCTTCGGTGACGAGATCGAGAAGATCGCGGAGGTGCACTATCTTACCGGTAAGGTGGTTTGGAACAGGAATTATACGGTGATTTTTCCGGCTTCGCACTATGCGACGACGAAGGAGAAACTCGAACGGGCATTGGTGACGATCGAGGAGGAATTGGATCAGAGGCTTACGGAGCTTCGGGAGGAAGGCAAGCTCATCGAGGCCTATCGTCTGGAACAGCGGACGAGATATGATCTGGAGATGCTTTCCGAGACGGGCTTTGTGAAGGGCATCGAGAATTATTCGCGGCATCTTACCCAGCGTGCGCCGGGATCGCCTCCGTTTACGCTGATGGATTTTATGCCGGAGGATTATCTGCTGATGATCGATGAATCGCACGTGACCGTGCCCCAGATCGGAGCCATGTATAACGGCGACCGTTCCAGAAAGACGACATTGGTGGACTATGGATTCCGCCTGCCATCTGCCTTTGATAACCGTCCGCTGAAGTTTGAGGAGTTTGAAAAGAAGATGGGGCAGACGATCTTTGTGTCGGCTACTCCTTCGAAATATGAAGCCGAACACAGTGAGCAGACGGTCGAACAGATCATCCGTCCGACAGGTCTTCTGGATCCGGAGATCTCGATCCGTCCGGTCGAGGGACAGATGGAGGATATTCTTTCCGAGATCAGAGAGACGACGGCCAAGGGCGAACGTGCGCTGATACTGACTCTGACCAAGAAGATGTCCGAGGATCTGACAGGTTATCTCAAACAGGAAGAGATCCGGGTGAAGTACCTGCATTCGGATATCGATACGGTGGACCGTATGAAGATTCTGCGCCAGCTCCGTCAGGGCGACTTCGATGTGCTTGTAGGTATCAATCTTCTTCGTGAGGGTCTGGATATTCCGGAAGTCTCGCTTCTGATGATATTGGATGCGGATAAGGAAGGATTCCTCAGATCGACAAGATCTCTGATCCAGATGATCGGCCGAGCTGCCCGAAATGTCAACGGACGAGTGATTTTCTATGCCGATGATGTGACGGATTCGATGTTTGCGGCGGTTTCTGAAACCAACCGGCGCCGCGAGATCCAAATCCAGTATAATAAGGATAACCACATCACGCCGAAGAGCGTCTCGAAAGAGGTTCGGGATGTGCTGGCGACGATGGAAGAGGTCAGCCGCGAGGAGACGATCGACATGAAGGACCTTTCCGATCTGGTCAATGCGAAGAAGACGCATATGTCGAGAGCGGAACTTGAAAAACTTGCGGCGAGACTGGACAAGGAGATGAAGGCGGCGGCCAAGGAATTGGCATTCGAGGAAGCGGCGCGGCTTAGAGACCTTCTTGTAATTGTGAAAGGTAAGCTTGGGAACGGGTAGAATGAGGTAACGGATATGGCAGAAACGGCATCGCAGGGATTTGTTCATCTGCATCTACATACGGAATATAGTCTTCTTGACGGTGCGATCCGCATTAAGAAATTAGCGGCCCGGCTTAAGGAACTGGGCATGACTTCGTGTGCCATCACGGATCACGGTGTCATGTACGGCGCAGTGGATTTCTATAAAGCCATGCAGGAAGAAGGGATCCATCCGATCATCGGCTGCGAAGTGTATGTGGCTCCCCGAGGCCGTTTCATGAAGGAAAACGAGGACCGGAATTACTATCACCTGGTGCTGCTTGCGAAGAACGACGAGGGACTGGTGAATCTGAACCGCCTGGTATCTGCCGGTTTCACGGAAGGATTCTATTACAAGCCGAGGATCGACCATGAGCTTCTGGAGAAGTATTCGGAAGGACTGATCGCCCTGTCGGCCTGTGTTTCCGGCGAAGTGGCTACCTATATTCTGAAGAAGGAACCGGAGAAAGCAAAAGAGACGGCGCTGTGGTATGACGGCGTCTTCGGCCGGGGGAATTTCTATCTGGAGATCCAGAGCAATCAGATGCCGGAACAGGCGAAGGTGAATCAGCACATGATCCTTCTGTCCAATGAGACGGGCATACCGCTTGTGGCCACGAATGACTGCCATTACATGAACCGTGAAGATGCGACTGCCCATGAAGTCCTTCTTTGCATGCAGACCGGAAAGAAGATGAGCGATCCGGACCGCATGAAGATGCCGACGGATGATTTCTACATTAAGTCGGAAGAAGAGATGAGAAGCTACTTTCATTCGGTCCCGTCCGCGATCGATAACACGACGAAGATCGCCAGCATGTGTCATGCAGGATATACTTTCAACCAGATCCATCTTCCGGCCTTTGATGTACCGCTGGAGTATGCGGATGCGGAGGATTATCTGCGGCACCTTTGTGATGAAGGGTTGAAGAAGCGCCTGGAATGGTGTGATAATGACGAGGTGATCGCAAAGTATCGGGAACGCGCCGAATACGAGATGTCCGTTATCACATCCATGGGTTATACGGACTACTATCTTATTGTTTGGGACTTCATTCATTATGCCAAAGAAAACCACATCATGGTCGGACCGGGCCGTGGTTCCGGTGCCGGTTCTCTTGTGGCGTATGCGCTAACGATCACGAATATCGACCCAATCAAATACGGACTGATCTTTGAACGGTTTTTGAATAACGAGCGTGTGAGTATGCCGGACTTTGACGTGGACTTCTGCTATGAAAGACGTCAGGAGGTCATCGATTATGTGACGCGCAAATACGGAGCGGACCGGGTGGCCCAGGTGATCACCTTCGGTACACTGGCGGCGAAAGCATGTATCAAGGATGTCGCCCGCGCTCTCGATGTGTCGTATACGGAGAGCGACCGTATTTGCAAGATGGTGCCGAATAACCTGGGCATCACCATATCCGATGCACTCAAGAGTTCTCCGGATCTGAAAAATGAATATGAGAACTCGGATATCGTTAAACAGGTCATTGATACGGCTCTCCTGTTTGAGGGTATGCCGCGTCATGCTTCGACGCATGCTGCCGGCGTGATCATCTCGGCTAAACCTTTGACGGAGATCGCTCCGCTTGCCAAGAACGATGAGTCTGTGGTGGTGCAGTTTGCGAAAGCCAATTCGGAAGAGATCGGACTTCTGAAGTTTGACTTCCTGGGACTTCGTACACTGACAGTGATGCGGGATACGGCTCAGATGGTGCTGGAGAACCAGGGCGTGGAGATCGATTTTGATCGGATCCCCATGGATGAACCTGCCGTATTCGACATGATCAGCCGCGGAGATACGGAAGGCGTGTTCCAGCTTGAAAGTTCGGGAATGACGTCCTTCATGATGGACCTTAAGCCGAGTTCGCTTGAAGATATCATCGCCGGTATTTCTCTTTACCGTCCGGGCCCGATGGATCAGATTCCCAAGTATGTTGCGGCGAGGCATGATCCTTCTTCCATCAAGTATGACCATCCGCTTTTGGAACCGATCCTGAATATGACCTATGGCTGTATGATCTATCAGGAGCAGGTCATGCAGATCGTAAGAGATTTGGCCGGCTTCTCCATGGGCCAGTCGGATAATATACGCCGTGCCATGGCCAAGAAGAAAGCCTCCCTTATGGAGAAATACCGCCAGACCTTTATCTACGGCGGTAAGGATGAGAAGGGAAGAGATGTTCCGGGAGCGATCGCCAATGGCGTATCGGAACCGGTAGCGCGTAAGATATTTGATGATGTGACCCAGTTTGCGGGATATGCATTTAATAAATCCCATGCGGCGGCATATGCGGTCGTGGGATATTTTACCGCGTATCTGAAATATCACTATCCGACGGAATTCATGGCGGCTATGCTCAATAGCTTCCTCGGAAGCCAATCTCAGTCTGCATGGTATACTTCGGTGGCCAAGAAGATGGGGATATCGATCCTTCCGCCGTCGGTGAACAAGAGTTCCGTTCGTTTTTCGACAGAAGGAGATAAGGCGATCCGGATCGGATTGACGGCTGTCAAGAACGTCGGCGAGAACGCAGTGCGAAAACTGGTGATCGACCGCGAGGTCAATGGCGATTTTACCTCCTTCGGCGATTTCCTTCGTAGAAGTGAGAATCTTGAAATCAACAAGAAAATGATCGAGAGCCTGATCCTTTCATCGGCAATGGATGAATTCGGAATCCCCAGAGCGCAGATGATCGGAGCAGTCGAACCGTATCTGAACCGTCTTTCTGCATCGAAACGCCAGTCCATGGAGGGGCAGATCTCCATTTTCAGCCTTCTTGGGGAAGAAGCGACGGCATCGGCAGATGAACCTGTGCTTCCCAATGTCAGCGAATTTCCGATGGAGGAGAAACTGGCAAAAGAAAAAGAAATGGTCGGCCTTTATATTTCCGGGCATCCGCTGAATAGTTATACGAATGCGATGGCGCTGGCCAACACCGACAGCACCTCCTTCTTAAGAACCATCGATCCGGATGTGGCTTCCGGCCGCGTTCTTACGGATAAGGAAGAAGTCATTATGGCCGGGCTGATTTCAGGGCGCAACCAGAAGACGACGAAGACGGGAAAATTCATGTGCTTCCTCCGAATCGAAGACCTGTACGGGGACTATGAGACCATCGTTTTCCCGGATGCTTACAGTAAGTGCGGCGCGATCATCAATTCCTCGAGAGCTCTGCTGATCCGGGGACGGGTACAGGTGGATGACGATGAGGTGAAACTGATCATGGAAGATTGCGTGGCGTTAAGCCGTGACGATGAGCCACTATGCCAGCTTCCGGCGCCATCCCCTCGTAATGGCGGATATGCGAGAAAACAGAAATACGACAGGCAAAGACAGGCGCCCGCCCCGGCGGCTTCGGCGGAGCCCGCTTCTTCTCAAGAATCGGCGGATCCTTCGGAGAAATCGGAGAAACCGCGTGTTTCCACGCAGAAACTTGCGATCCGGTATTTCGGATCTTCTGACGATGAAGGGTACAAGAGGCTTCTTGCGACATGTGCCTATTTCCATGGAAGCACGCCTGTATATGTGGCGCTTCCCAAGGAGAAAAGGAGCTTGAGGCTTCCTACGGAGTATGATATCGAATGGAATCGGGATATCTGCGAGATCCTGGTCAAGGAATTCGGAATCGAGAATATATCATTGTTCTGATGTTGCAGACGAAGATATATTACTGTGCTAATGGCTTTAGAATAGAAAATATTTCCCTGTACTGATTGCTTTGGTATAATGGAGAATATTAAGCAGTGGCATTAAAACGGAAATGCCATTGACCCGAAAAGGGGGAGAAGGACTATGTTTGAAGAATATACGAATGGTAATCTGCCGAATCTGAAAGAGATGGTGGCGAAGAATTATGAGAAGATCGACCGGAATGCCGAACCGGAAGTGCGGGGAATCGGTATTCTGACCAGCGGCGGCGATGCACCGGGAATGAATGCGACGATCCGTGCGGTCGTACGTGCAGGAACGAAAGCCGGATATAAGATGATGGGCGTGACCCGTGGTTATCACGGATTGTGGAAGGGCGAGATCAAGGAACTCGGCCATCGTGATGTGTCGGAGACACTTCAGCGCGGAGGTACATTTCTGATGACGGCCCGTTCGAAGAGTTTTGAGACACCGGCAGGCGTGCTTCAGGGTGCGAAGATGTGCAAGGTGTTTGGTGTAGACTGTATGGTCGTCATCGGCGGTGACGGTTCTTTCCGAGGAGCTAGAGATCTCGCCCGTATCGGTATCCCGGTGATCGGTATCCCCGGAACGATCGATAATGACGTGGCGTGCACGGACTATACCATCGGATACGACACCGCTATGAATACGGCGATGGAAGCAATCGATAAACTCCGTGATACGGCTTCTTCCCACGAACGTTGCAGCGTAATCGAGGTCATGGGCCGCCATGCAGGATATATTGCCCTGAATGTGGGTATTGCTACCGGTGCCGAGCTGATATTGCTTCCGGAACAGCCCTGGAACATCAACGAAGTGGTCCGGGAGATCCTGGACTGCCGGAACAGAGGCAAGCGCCATTACATCGTTATCGTTGCCGAAGGCGCCGGCAATGCTACTGAAATTGCGAAACAGATCGAGGAGGCGACTGAGATCGAATCCCGTCCTACAATACTCGGACATCTGCAAAGAGGCGGAAGTCCGACGCTCCGTGACCGCACTATGGCCAGCCTTATGGGTATTCGTGCGATCGAATGCATCAAGGAGAAGAAACTGAACCGTCTGGTGGTCTATAAGAACGGGGCCATCACGGATGTGGATATCGAAGAAGGTCTGGCTATGACGAAAACGATTTCCATGGAGGATGTGGAAAGATCGGCGCTTCTCTCGTAAACAGATGCGGAGAGTGATCCGCAAGAAGAGGAGACTATGTACACAACTTTTGAAGAGGAGGCCAAAAGGAAACTTGTCCGTGGCCGC
This sequence comes from Clostridiales bacterium, assembly GCA_017620475.1. Lineage (GTDB taxonomy): Bacteria > Bacillota > Clostridia > Saccharofermentanales > Saccharofermentanaceae > Scatonaster. The sequence continues at coordinate 27,749 of JAFZQI010000012.1, forward strand.
TCTCTATCCATTTTAGAATACGATAAGATCATTGATCGGCTGGTTACCCACGCTCGTACTATCTACGGGCGTGAGCTTTGCTATGGCCTTCTTCCGACTTCCGATCTGGAACTGGTTGAAGAATGGCAGAAGGAGACCGGGGATGCGCTGGAATATCTTGTTAAAGAGGGCGCACTTCCCCTCGGCGGTGTGAACGATATCCGCGAGGCCGTGAAGTTTTCGGGGACCGGTGCGACGCTTTCGATGAAGCATCTGCTTCATATCGCACAGTTTCTGCGCGCGGTGGAACGCTTGAGTAAAGTGAGCGTAGAGTGGCTGCGGGACGATCCGCAGGACAATATGCTGTTCCGCGATATCCGGCAACTGCTTCCTATCCGGCATCTGGAGCAGGAGATCTCGATGGCGATCACCGGCGAGAATGAGATGAATGATCGTGCAAGTAATGAACTTTATTCGATCCGCCGGCAGATCCGGGAAGCCCAGAGCAGTATCCGTGAGATCCTTGAACGGCTGATCCGTAAAAATCCGCAGGCTCTTCAGGACCAGCTTGTAACCATGCGTGACGGCCGTTACTGTGTGCCGGTCAAACCGGAGAAGAAGAGCGAAGTGCCGGGTGTGGTCCACGATACTTCTGCCTCCGGACAGACACTCTTTATCGAGCCGATGGCTGTCGTGGAACTGAATAATAAGATCCGCGAGTGGACGGCAGCCGAACAGGAGGAGATCAACCGTATCCTCCAGGTATTAAGCGGAAAGGTCGCGATCGAGAAAGATTCCCTCCTTGCGGACATTGCCTTGATCGGACATATCGATTTTATGCAGGCGAAGGCGGAATATGCCAGGGAGCTGGACGCTTTCCGTCCTTCGATGAATCAGGAGGGACGCATCGTTCTTCAACGGGCGAGACATCCTCTGATTGAAAAGGACCGTGTCGTTCCCATCGATTTTGCCGTAGGAACAGAGTACCGTACGCTGGTGATCACGGGACCCAATACGGGTGGAAAGACAGTGTCTCTTAAGACCTGCGGATTGATCACGCTGATGGCCATGGCCGGCCTTTTTATTCCTTGCAGGGAAGGGTCGGAAGTGTCGACCTTTACGAAGGTCCTCGCTGATATCGGTGATGAGCAGAGTATCGAACAGAGCCTGTCGACCTTCTCGGCGCATATGACCAATCTGGTCCAGATTCTTAAACTTACCAAACCGACCACGCTGGTTCTGGTGGACGAACTCGGATCCGGCACGGATCCGACGGAGGGCGCGGCGCTGGCGATCGCAATCCTGGATGAGTGCAGAAAGAAGGGGGCCGTTACGGTGGCAACCACCCATTATAAAGAACTCAAGGCCTATGCGGTCGAACAGGAAGGAGTCGAGAACGCCTGCTGTGAATTCGATACAGAGACACTGTCTCCGACGTACCGACTGATGATCGGTCTTCCCGGTGTCAGTAACGCTTTTATTATCTCCAGGAAACTCGGATTGTCTCCGAGGATCATAGAGAATGCGCAGAGCATCCTTTCCGAGGAGAGCCTGAAGGTCGAAGAACTGCTATCTTCTGCGGAACGGCACAACCGGGAAAGTGAGAAACTTCAGAAAGAAATCGAGGATCTCCGGGATGAATTGAAGCGCAAGTCGGATGAGATGGATGCGCAGAAGAAGAACATCGAGAAGGAAAGAAAGAGAGTTATTGCCCAGGCAAGGGAAGAGAAGCAGGAGATGCTTGAGGAAGTTCTGGAGAAGGCGGATGCCGTACTGGAGGAAATCAAGGATCTGCAGAAACTGGAGAATTCCCATGAGGCCGAGCGCAAACTCCGCGCGATAAGAAATAACCTCCGCGCTGGCCTCTCGGATATCGATGCGGAGCGGGATGATGACGAAGAGGTCAAGGAAGTCCCGGGTGAAAAACCGGATCGTATCCGTGAAGGCGGACTTTACTATTCTCCGACGTTGGATGTGACCGGTATCGTGATCAAAGGACCGGACAGCAAGAATAACTGTATCCTTTCTTCCGGAGCACTGAAACTGACGGTGCCTGCTGATTCCCTGAGATATCCGAAGAAAGAGGAAGTCAGCAAGAATGCCGTCAAATCCGGACGGACACCGAAGAAGACCCGGGTTTCTCATGCGGATCAGATACGCCTTGCGAAGAAGTCACAGATGATGCCCGAGATCCAGCTTCTCGGCATGACAGTGGATGAGGCACAGCATGCGCTGGATAGTTACCTGGATGACTGTGTGATCAGTAATATTCCGGAGGTACGCATCGTGCACGGCAAGGGCACCGGTGCGCTGCGTTCGGCTGTGGATCAGTTCCTTAAGAAAGACAAACGCATCCGCTCATACCGTCTGGGTACTTTTGGCGAGGGCGAAGATGGCGTCACGATAGCGGAACTGCGATAGGAGGAAGAAAGATGACTGAATCGGCGAATGAAAAAGTGAGATTATATGTTTTCGTAGGTGCTTACGGCAGCGGTAAATCCGAGGTGTCCGTGCATTTTGCACATAAATTGAAGAAGGAGGATCCTTCGGCGAAGGTGATGCTGGCGGATCTGGATATCGTGAATCCTTATTACCGTTCGGCCGATGCGAAGGACGCGCTCGAGGCGGAGGGGATCCGCGTGATCGTTCCGGAGTATGCCAATACCAATGTGGATGTGCCGGCGCTCTCGGGTGAGGTGTACTCGGCCTTTGATATGCCGGACACGGTTGCCGTTTTTGACATCGGCGGTGAGGATCTCGGCGCGAGAGTTCTGGGGGCGATGCTGAGCCGTTTCCAAAACATCGAGTATCGTGTGTACATGGTGGTCAATGCATTCCGTCCTTTTACATCGGATGCGGAGAGTATCCGGCAGATGGCAGCGGAGCTTTCAGAGGCGGCGAGACTTCCGATCTCCGGGTTTATCAATAACTCGAATCTTCTTGAGGAGACTACAGAGGATGAATTGATCGAGGGAGAGCAGGTGCTTCTTTCGGCGCAGGAACTGACCGGCATTCCCGTCGTGTATCAGACGGGACTGGATCATGTGCTGCCGGATAGCTGGCGCGATGTGACGCCTTCCGGGATCCCGATCCTTCGGATGGATAGAAAAGTACTCTACAAATATTGAGCGGCTGCACTTGAACTGGAAACCAAAAGGGAACGGGCTTAGTGCTTTTGCCATAGAAAAAGAATTTGACTCTGAGAATGAGGGAGGAAAAACGAAATGCCGGATAAGAATCTGCTTTTGATCGCAATTTGCGTGGTGGGGGGGCTGATCGTGCTCCTGACGGTGATCGGAATCGTCCGTGCCATCCGGAAAGCCTGGAAAAACTCGCTTATCGGTCAGATCATGGATGGCGTCAAAAATGAGGTGAAAGAAGGGAAGGTCGGACCGGAGGATTTTAAACTGAATCAGGCACTGGCCACACCGAAGTCCGTTTCTGATCTTTCTTCGGCTCTGGTTCCGCAGATCAACCGGGATTTCCCGGATCTAAATGTTTCGCAGATGCAGAGCGCGGCGCAGGCGGTAATGGTGAAAAGCCTGGATCTGCTTATGCAGATGACCATGGGAGGCAATGGAGATACGATCGACCGGATCCAGACTCAGCTTGCCGGATGCGGTATCGGAGTAACGAGATCTCTGTCTGAAGAACTGTGGCATCGGGTAGAAGCGGCAAGGAGTGAAGGCAAAACTCTGGTTTATCGTGATGTAATTGTCCACAAAGGCGGAATTAACGCATATCAAAAGTCTTCTTCAACAGTGGAAATTACCTTCCAATATTCGTTACAATGTTTGCAATACCAGGAAAGAAATGGTAAATTTATATCAGGCAATCGAGCGACTCCGACACAGACCCGGTATAACGTAAAAGTAATTAACATTCTTGACGCGGACCGGTTTGCGTGGGAAGACATTAAGGGAGTAGGTTTCACCTGTCCGCATTGCGGTGCCCCGGTCAAACATCTCGGAAATGATGTATGTTCGTTCTGTGGTACGGCGATCAAGACAGTGGATATGCGAATCTGGCTTGTCGATAAGTTGATCGAGATCTGACAAATTTTTTCTTGTAGGGAGGAGATTAAAATGGGCTTAATTAAAGCTGCAATTCAGGCTGTTGGCGGAAACTTAAGAGATCAGTACCTGGAGTTCTTCACATGTGACTCTCTGGGTCAGGAAGTATTGCTCCGTCGTGGTGCCAAGGTAATGCGTAACGGCAGTAACAAAGGTGACGCGGAGATCATTTCCAACGGATCGAAGATCGCTGTTCCGGAGGGAACCGCATTGATCCTCGTAGACAATGGCCGCGTAGTTGACTTTACAACTGAGGCCGGTATGTACACATGGGATACCTCTTCGGCTCCGTCTTGCTTCGGTAGTTCCGGATTCCTTGATGGCGTGAAGAAGTCCTGCGGTGACATCTGGAACCGTATTAAGGCAGGTGGCGAGGCGCTCACTCAGCAGAGAGTTTACTTCGTCAACATGCTCGAGATGGTGGACAATAAGTTCGGTACAGCGGCTCCGCTCCCGTACGATGATCCGACATATCGTGGTATCTATATCCGCATGAACGGTACTTTCTCTTTCAAGATCGTTGACCCGGTTACATTCTTCAAGAACATTGCCGGTAACGTTTCCGGAGATTACCGTCGTGACGAACTGATGGGCAAGAATGGTCAGCCCGGTCAGGCGAAGGCTGAGTTCCTGATGTACCTCGGCGAAGCGCTCAACAAGATGGGTGCAGGCGGAGAAGATGTTCAGTACAACAGACTTCAGTCCCAGCAGGTTAAGCTGGCTAAGTACATGAACGAAGTTCTGGACGAGGATTGGCTCCAGGGCCGTGGTATGATCGTTGAGAAAGTAGCAGTTATGTCTGTTACTCCTGACGATGAGTCCAGAAAGAGAATCGAGGCTATGGACGATGGTCTCATGTTTGGTAAC
>JAFZQI010000013.1 GCA_017620475.1 Clostridiales bacterium
AAGACAAAATGAGAAAATGGAGGGCTTGACCATGTTAAAGATGAATTTGCAACTCTTCGCTCATAAAAAGGGTATGGGTTCGACCAAGAACGGTCGTGACTCGGAAGCTAAGCGTCTCGGCGCAAAGAAGGGTGACGGACAGCTCGTTCTGGCCGGCAACATCCTCGTAAGACAGCGCGGCACGAAGATCCACCCGGGTACAAACGTAGGCATCGGTTCCGACGACACGCTTTATGCGCGCGTTGACGGCCACGTTAAGTATGAGCGTATGGGTCGTGACAAGAAGAAGGTCAGCGTATATCCGGCAGAGTAATTCTGACGGCAAGATACATTAAGACGTTCCTTGTCAAAGAAATGTAGGATTCAAAAGGGGTCGTCCCACAAGTGAGTCATCACTTTGGAGATGCCCCTTTGCTATTTTTGTGAAATGCCGCGAAAGGCTGAAGGTACGCGGTATGTAACAGTGTTACAGGAGAAAAAGGAGGCAAAGATATGTTTATTGATCATGCGAAGATCCATATCAAGGCCGGAGACGGCGGAAACGGAATGGTGTCTTTCCATACGGAGAAATATATCACCAACGGCGGACCTGACGGCGGAGACGGCGGTAAGGGCGGCGATGTGATCTTCTATGCCTCCGAAGAACTGACGACACTTCAGAATTTCCGTTTCAAGCATAAGTTCGTGGCGGAAAACGGACAGAACGGCATGAACCGGAAGATGTACGGTAAAGGCGGGGAGGACCTGCGTATTGCCGTGCCGGTCGGGACGATCATGAAGGATCTGGAGACGGGAAAAGTGATCGCGGACTTCCTCGAACCCGGCCAGGAAGAGATCATCTGTAAGGGCGGCCGCGGCGGTCAGGGAAATATCCATTTCAGCAATGCGATCCGTCAGGCACCGAAGTTTGCCCGCGCGGGTATTCCGGGGGAGGAACGGGATGTGTCGATCGAACTGAAACTGATTGCGGATGTGGGCCTTGTGGGTTTCCCGAATGCAGGTAAATCGACGCTCCTTTCGGTGATCACCTCCGCAAAACCGAAGATCGCGGACTATCCTTTTACGACGCTTGAGCCGATGCTGGGTGTGGTCAGCTGCGGCGATACAAGCTTTGTCGTTGCGGATATTCCGGGACTGATCGAGGGGGCTTCCGAAGGTAACGGCCTTGGTCATGATTTCCTTCGCCATATTGAGCGCACGAGACTTCTGATCCACGTGGTGGATGTGTCTGCGCAGGATGGCCGGGATCCGATTTCGGACTTTGATCAGATCAACGAGGAACTGCGTCAGTTCAATCCGCTTCTTGAGACGCGTCCGCAGGTGGTGGTCGGAAACAAGATCGACCAGGCAGACGACGAAGTGGTCAGTGCTTTTCAGGAAGAAGTGGAAAAACGCGGGTATAAGGTGTTCCTGATGAGTGCGGCCATCGCCGAAGGGACCAAAGAACTGGTTGAGTATGTGGCGGCGCAGATCCAGTCGCTGCCGCCGACGATCCTGATGGAAGAAGCGAAGGAGGAGACTATCTACGAGTTCAAGCCCGAGGAGAAGTTCACGGTCGAGGTGCAGGACGGCGTGTACTGTGTGCTCGGCGATTGGATCCATGTGGTGCTGGAGTCGACGAATTTTGACGATCCGGAGTCGCTGGCGTATTTTCAGAGAACACTTCGTAAAAACGGCGTGATCGATGCGTTGGAAAAGGCCGGATGTAAGGAAGGCGATCCGGTACGGATCTACGATCTGGAATTCGACTTTATCGACTGATCTTTCAATAATCTGTGCTATAATCGAAGCATGAACACGAGGGGGTGACTGTTCATGCTTTTGTATTATGAGATCCTTTTGGGGTTATCGGTTCTCTTTTCGGTAATCTATGCCTTTATGTGGCATAAGCATTTTGATGACAATATCACGCTGATCTTTTTCCTGGTGCCGATCGGAAATCTTGCGTATGTGGCGATTGCGAAATCAAAGACGCTGGAGGAGGCGATACTGGCCACGAAGATCACGTATATAACCGGTCTTTTCGCCGTGCTTTTCATCATGCTGACGATCCTTGGCCTGTGTCATATCCAGATTCCAAAACTTCTTCGTGGCATCCTGGTTGGCATTACGATGCTGGTATATCTTCCGGTACTGACCATCGGACGTTACGATTATTTCTATAAAGATGTGCAGATCGAGACGCGTCACGGGATCACACAGATGGTCGGGAAAGAGTACGGCATCTGCCATACGTTTGTATATGCGTGGGTGTTCATCCTTTTTTTCTTCTGCCTGGCTGCACTGGTCTACAGCCTGATCCGGAAAAACAATGTATCCCATAAGATCATCTTCATGCTTTTTGCACCGGTGGTGATCTCAATGCTTCTCTTCTTCGTGGTAAGAAAGATCACGACGGAGATCGAGCTTCTGCCGGCGGCTTATGTGACGGCGCAGTTCTTCTATATTCTGATCGCGTACCGGCTGGGACTTTATGACATTGATGATTCCGGTCTGGATTCCTTGCTTCTAAAAGGGGAGACAGGTTTTGCGTCCTTCGACTATAACCTTCGTTTCCTGGGCTGTAACGATACGGCGGAAGAGGCAATTCCTACGCTCAAAGGACTTCATGTGGATCGTCCGGTGGGTGAGCTTCCTGCTTTACAGGACAACGTTGTTCGGTGGATCAGAGCTTTTCGAGAGAAAGAGAAGACGGGGAAGATGCCGGAAGAGGATCTGGACCCTTACGGCGATGCGGATGGAGATGTGCATTTCCACCACAAGAGCGCGGATGGAAGCAAGACCTATCATGTGGAGGTCAATTACCTTTACGACGGGCGCCGCCGCCGCGGATATCAGCTGTTCATCACGGATGATACGGCGGATGTGAAGTATATGGAATTTCAGGAGAAGTTTAATGCGGTGCTTCGGGATAAGGTCGATCAGAAGACGGCGCGTATCCTGCAGATGAATGACCATCTCCTTTATAGTATGGCGGCCATGGTTGAAAGCCGTGACCCGTTTACGGGCGGACATATCAGGAGGACCAGTGAAGGTGTGCGGCTTTTGATCGAGGAGATGAAGAAGGATCCTTCGATTTCGCTGAATAAGGGTTTCTGTGAACATGTGATCAAGGCGGCGCCGATGCATGATCTGGGTAAGATCGCCGTTCCGGATGCAGTGCTGCTTAAGCCGGGCCGGTATGAGCCGGAGGAGTATGAGATCATGAAGTCGCATTCGGCGGAAGGCGCGAAAGTCGTTCACAATATTCTGAAGGATACGGACGATGAGAACTTCCGTAAGGTGGCAGAAAATGTGGCGCATTTCCATCATGAGAGATGGGACGGAAAGGGTTATCCGGATCAGCTTGCCGGTGAGCAGATCCCGCTGGAGGCGAGGATCATGGCGATAGCGGATGTGTACGATGCGCTGGTAAGTAAGCGTATCTATAAGAATAAGATGCCGCCTGAAAAGGCGAATGCGATCATCCTGGAGGGGATGGGGACGCAGTTCGATCCGGGGCTTCAGAAGTATTATGAAGCGGCACGTCCGGCACTTGAGGCATATTATGAAGCACAGCTGGATGCGGATGCAACTCAGCAGGAAGAGGAAGGGACGCAGCAGAATGCAGATGGGGCGCAGAAGGAAGCGGACACAGATCAGAAGTAATCTTCTTAATTTGTTAACAAATGCGCCATAGTACATCCACTTTTCTTCTTTAGAATGAAACCATAGAAAAGAACTAAGGAGGACAGACCGATGCAGTACTTTACCACAACTCAAGTTACCGGGTCTTCTGAATCCTCCCGTTGCTTGAGTGAAGAATCAGTTAGAGTTGCTCTCTAAGAAATTGAGTTTGTAATAAGTCTTATGAGGACTAAAGAATACGCCCCCGAAGCGAAGAGCCCGGGGGTTTTCTTTATGGCTTTTGAAGTGTGTCGGAAAAGATCTGATTGCTTAGAGGGTCCTCTCCATATCGCGGATCTTCTTTTCGAATTTCTCCGCTTCGCTCGCGGCCCGGTCCCGTTTGTCGGAAAGGATCTGTGCTTCTTTCTTCATGCTGTCCACTTTTTCTTTCGACATGAGGCGCTGTGGTCTGTTGCCGGGCACGACGGACGGGGCTATACAAATGACGGCGAAAGGTAGCACAAATAGCAGAAACATGATGATGGGGCCTAGGTCTTCGGTGTCATCTTGTAGCGCTACATAAATGAGTATACCGAGGAACAGGAAGATCATGGAGAGGATATAGATGACGGTCTTCTTCAAATCTTCCGGTTGGGGTTCGGTATCGTACAGAATAGGTGCTCTGCTGTATTCCGTAAGCTTCTCTGCCCCACGGACCTTCTCGTTTTTGGATCGGTAGGTTTGGTTGGCCTGAATCAAAGAAAGAGAAGAAGTGATATATATTTTCACATCACCGACGAATTGTTTCTTCTCCGAAGGGAGCTGAGTGCGGAATTTATTCCAATCGAGATCCTGTGCCTTCTTTAGTGACTGTTCATCTTTCCGGATCTTGTGCAGTCCTTCATGAATGGTCTTCGAAGTGAGGCTGCAACGCAGTTCCCGGAGTGTGAGACGGTAATCATCCGGAGTGTCTTTGCGGAGTTCTTCAATCATCTGCATGGCGCGGGCATACATACCCTCTGCGATGCAAAAATCGATTGCAGAAATGGAGGCCGGCATATTCGCTTCATCGAGGGTCTGGGTTTTGCCGCAGAATGGACATACCAGGAGCTTGGCTCCGCGTTCGAAAGTGAAGTTGGCTCCACAGCTGTTACAGGTCAGCCCGATCAGAGCATCCTTCTTGATCGATGATTCCCTGCCATCCGAAGGGCGAGTAGTATCGCTCGGGAAGGCTTTCTTTTCCGCTTCCTTCATCTTCGTGAAAAAATCCCACTGCTTTTTCTCCAGTCTTTGAAGTGACCGACGGTATTCCGCTTCGGCTTCTTTTTGCAGTTCGTCGAAACTTTGGTCCATGGAGGAGGATTCCTTATCCTCGAGGATCTCCTTTGCCGTCCTCGGCCCCTTACTTTTGAGCTCGGCTATCTGCGAGCAGAGGGAACAGAACAGGCGGACCATGCTCGGAAATGAATCCTCTTTATCCGGAGTGAGTGCGCAGATCTGTGCCCACTCATCACTTCCGGTTACATCCAAAAGAACATTCGAATAGGCGCGATTCTTGTAGAGGTAATCGGAAAGACAGGAACACTTATATCGCCAAATGAGGACGCGCGCGTAGTAACCGGGATTATTCGAGGCGGTGCTCTTCATCTCGTTGAGCAGTTCTTTGGCCTTGGTATAATCTTTGCGGCTGAGCCGGTCATCGACGTGATAGAAAGAGACTTCACCGTTCGGCTGAAAGACCGTATCCAAATCGGTTTTTGTCCCGTTAGAAGCCATATCAAAATCGGATCTTGTCTCGTCTGCCATTTCAATATCCTCCTTGATCGTTCGGGAAAAATCAGAGCTCCGCTTCCAGTTCTTTTACGGTCTGAAGAAGAGCCTGCTGCTTCGCCTGAAGTTCCGCTTTCGTTTTGAGGTCAGCCTGCATAACTGCCGCCGCTTCCTCTTCTTTTTCCTTGATCTGAAGATAGTACGGCTTTGGAAGCTTGCTTCGGATGAGGGAAGTGAATTTGCCTTCTGCTTCCGGCGCAGCGGCTTTCCCGCCTGCGTTTTTCCCATCTGCCTTCTTTTCCACGGATCTATCTTCTGTGGACCGGTTCTTTTTCTGATCACTGCCGATCTTCCAAAACGAGCCGGCGGCTACGGTTTGGTCATCCAGAAAATCGCGATTCTGATCGATCCGCTCCGAGACATTTATAAGCTCTAAACTAACGGTGCAGTATTCCTTTATAGCATCGACGATATTCCGGCGGCCGTTCGTAATGCAGGCACCAAGATCGTCCCAATCCGGGCAGTCCAGGATCTTCCGGATCTGGGCGGGGTTGGACTTTGCACAGGAAAGAAGGAGCGGCGCACTGGTCATGCCGAACTTGCAGAGGATCTTGCGAAGAACAAAGAGCGGGTTATCCGGTTCGAGCCGCATGAGTTCGGCGAGAGCTTCCTTTGCCTGATTGAAGCGGTGGGCGTGCATGTGCTGATCGACGAGCTTGAGCGACAGCGGTGTGTCCTTGCCGGTCATTGCATGGATCTTCCCGCAGAATGTGCACTCGAAGAAACCCAGATTGCGGTTGAATTTGAGCTCGCCGCCGCAGGTGACACATGTCTTGTTTTTCATACGGAAATACCCCTTTCCCATTTCGAAACCGATTACGCCAATCCATCATCATTATAGCAAATCCGCACATGAAGAAAAACGCGAAATTGCGGAAATAGAGAGACCGTAGAAGGATGTGAAAAAAGCATAGCTTCATACTGCTCGTGATATAATGTAAACGTACCTAACAAAACGCGATGAATCGGGAAAAGAGTTTTGTTATTTGCCATGGAAGATTCATAGAGCAGCATTCGGCTTTTTATGGGAGACATGAAGCGGAGGAGTTTATGAGACAGAATGGACTTGTGAAAATACTAGCGGTCGTTATTTCATTTGTAGGTGTGTTCACGCTCTTCTTTGTCGGCTCTTACTACATTAAAAAACAGTCTTCTACGGCCAAGGAGAATCAAAGCAATATCGAGAGCACGCGTCAGGCGGACCTTCAGCGGCAGACGAAAGTGAATGACGAGACCGGAAAAATCATCCTGACGGATGAATACATCAAGACCGATTACGAAGCCTATTACAACAATCTAAGTGAAGGTTTGAAGGTATTTGGCACATTCAAGACACTTTTTATCGTGGTGGTCATCGCATTCAGTTTGATTGCCTGCGTCACATATGTTTTTAAAACCCTGCATAATGCGAAAACGCCTAATCCAATCATTATCCTGGCCAGCCTGCTTCCGATTCCGGTCATGCTCTTTGCAATCAACTTCATCTTCAGCGGGGTCAATGTTTCCGCGCCCAAGCCGGAGGAGGCGGTCATCAAGACGTATCAGGTCGTTGTCCTGGACAAGAAATCCACGTCCTACACGGATTCGGAGGGAAGCTCATATGAGGATTACTACCTGATCAGTGATGATAACGGTCAGAACCGCTCAGTTCCGGTGACGGAGAAAATGTATAATTCGGTTTCCGGCAGCGGGCTTTACTATATTTCGGGGACAGAAGCCAACAAAACGCTCCGGTTCTTCGCCATTTATTCAACGGATCGGTACGAGTATTCGAAGGGAGAGATAGAAAACTATGACGGAAAATGAAGTTCGTGAAATCCTTTTTGCGAAGCAGGATGTGGAGTATAGGGATTTCCAGGCCAAACTGATTCCGGGAACGGGCTCCGATACCATGATCGGTGTGCGTACGCCAGATCTTCGTTCTTTGGCAAAAGAACTGGTTAAGCGGGCGGATGTTTCGGATTTCCTGAATGTGCTTCCACACCGGTATTTTGATGAAAATCAGCTGCATGCTTTTATCATTTCGGAGATGCGGGATTTCGATTCCTGCATGGATGCGGTATGCCGGTTTCTACCGTATGTGGATAACTGGGCGACCTGCGACCAGATGAATCCCAAGGTATTTGGCAAAAAACAATACCGGACAGTGCTTTTGGAGCAGACGAAGAAATGGATGAAGTCGAAGAAGACATACGAGGTGAGGTTCGGGATCCGTATGCTGATGTGCCATTTCCTGGATGAGAGCTTCGACCCGAAGTTCCTGCAGATGGTTGCGAAGATCCGGTCGGAGGAGTATTACATCAACATGATGATCGCTTGGTTTTTTGCGACCGCACTGGCGAAGCAGTACGATGCGGCCGTCGCGGTTCTGGAGAAGGGGAAGCGTAGGCAGATGCGGGAAAGCAAGGGTTTCGGAAGAAATCCGCGTGATGAAAAGGCTTCCGGCGATAAGATGATTGAGGATCCCTCTGATGGTGCGGTTCTATCTTCCTGGGTGCAGAACAAATCGATTCAGAAGGCAGTAGAGAGCTACCGTATCACGGACGAACAGAAGACGTATCTGCGGACGCTGAAAGTATGAGACGATTGCTGTATGACGCCCGGAATCGCGCCTGCACACGCGCCCGGGGCGCTTATCCAAGATACAAATAGGGTGTGAAAGGGCGCTTATCCAAGATAATCCAGCACGCCCAGCTGATTCTGAAGTTGCGGAAATTCCGGTAGAACTTGGCAGGGAATGTGCGGTTCGAAGGCAAGGGCGCGGAACCATGAAGCCTGAAGCGCGGTCATGCCGGCATCGCGCGCTGCGAATAGTTCGCGCGATCCGCCGTCACCGACAAAGAGACATTCTTCCGGTGTGACGCCGAGCTCCTCCATGATGGATGTATACATCTTTGGATCCGGCTTACGGATGCCTTCCTCATAGGAGATGCGCACAGCATCGAAGTAGGGGAAGAGTTTACTTCCGCGGATGAGGTCGCGCTCATCGGAAAATGTATTGGTGATGAGTCCGATCTTGATGCCGCGCTTCTTTAGTTCTTCGAGGAGACGGAAGGTGTCGTCCGGGATCGCAGCGAAAGTGTCTCCCAGAGCGGCGAGGCGTTTTCCCGAAATCTCTTTGACCTTTTCTTCGGAGTAGACACCCAAAGACTGCAGGGTTTTAGCGATGCCTTCTTCGATCGTGAGTTTTCCCGTCGTGCGGTCGATCTCATTTTCGTGCCATGCTTTTCGATAGGTGGCGGGATCGATGCCCACGTCTGCGGCGGCGTCCTCGCCAAAGTACGTCCGCCCGACAAACAGTGTGATCAGGGTCTCAAACATATCGAAAACAACAGCTTTTTTCATACAGTCTCCTTTTTCAAAACAATTATTCAAAACAGCTTTTTCAGATCGGTTCCTTCAGAGCAGATTGAAATCATTTCTTCATAACGATCGTGCAGAGTTTGCCGCGCGAAACATATCCGAGCTTTTCGTAACAGGCATTGGACGCGATGTAGTCCGCATTGGTGTACAGCATCGGCAGGTATCCGTCGTCGAGAGCCTGCTTTGTTGCTGCATAGACCACGTTTTCGGCGTAGTGGTGCCGGCGGCAGTCCGTTCGGGTGAACACGAGGTTGATCGTGGCGAGCTTGCCGTCCGGAACGCACTTGCAGCATGCGACATTTCTGCCATTTTTGTCCTGCCAGAAATACATCCGCTCGTTTTTCAGTATGTTGCGCGCACCATCTTCGTACTCTTTTTGACTTAGCTGATAGAGAGCGACCTCTTTATGAAAGACATCAAGAAAATTGACCAGGTCGTCGAAGTCTTCTTCTGTTGCGATGTGAAGTGCGCCGTCCGTAGGTGTATCCGGTGCGTTGACTTTCGGGCAGTCATATGCAAGCATGTTCATGTCGATTACCAGCTCCCGGCCGTTTTCTCTAGCGCGGGCCATCATGTAATTGGCAAAGTCGTATTTCACGTTATAGCTCAAACCGGACTCCGGCGGACAGTGCTTTTCGATAAGAAGCCAGGCCTTCTCCATTTCTTCGGGCGTGGCGTCGTCCGGGAGCCACACCCATACCGGGTACGGGTCGCCGGTGTGCAGAAGGATCAGCCGCTCGTGGTCCGTCAGTAGGATGTGGCTTTCCCCTTTGATGACGCGGCGCATCACGGCGAAGGTGTAGCGGTCCTGTTCCAGGGCTTTTAGGTCTCTCTCATCGTAAAACGTATCCATCGGCATGCTCCTTTATTGTTTACTCAAATTGTGCTTCGGCTTTCTTCGCGGTAGCCGCCCGTTTTTCCAGTGTCTTTTCGAAAAGCACTTGTGCCGTTTTCGGAAATTGTTCGTATACGGCTTTCGTGCCTTCTTCGGTGATGCCACCGGGGGTGGCGACGCGTGCAACTACGTCCTCAAAGCTCATGTCTTTCTCGATCATCAGTTCACCGGTGGCGATCATGGTCTGTAACACCATGCGTACGACCTGGTCGTGCGGGATCTCGGTATGTTCCTCAGCGGACTTTACGATCACATCGAAGATCGATGCGATAAATCCGGGCATGCAGCTTACAAGTTCGGATCCCATGCCCATCTCGGCTTCAGGGAGTTCGATAATGTCGCCCATGCAGGAAAGCAGACGTTTCAGATTGCCTTTGTCCTCGGTGGTGATGTTTTCGTTGTATGCAATCAGTGTCTGCGAGCGGTTGATCTCGGCGGTGACGCTGGGGATAACTTTTGCGATTCGGAATGCTGCGCGAGAAGTGGATGCGCTGCCATTAACAGCTTTAGGATCGTTATTCTTATCTGAGTCGGCACTTGGCGTTGCCGACGCATCGGCGGCCAGGCACTTCTCGAGATTGGCAAAGGAAACACTGCCATTCAGGGATACGATCAGCGCGCTTTCCTTGAGCGCGGGGCGGATCTCTTCGAGCACGCCCTTGAGGTCGAAAGGCCGCAGGCAAAGAAATACAATATCTGCTTCCGTGGCAAGTTCGCTATTGCTTCCACAGAGCACTGCCCATTTCTTGGCATCTCGCAGTTTTTCCGGGGATCTGCTGGACAAAAGGAGACAGTGCTTTTCGAGAAGGCCGGAAGCAAAAAACTTCTCCGCCATCATCTTACCCATGCTTCCAAATCCGATGATTCCGACTTTCATGTTCCTTCCTCCATCTTCACAGTCTCAAGAAGAGGCCCCTGACTACAACTCTATGATAGCAGACTTTCACGCACCCGACGTAGACGAGTGGTATAAGACGCGGCCGATGCAGAAAACAGCGGGCAAACCGGAGTCAATCATACAACTCAATACAAGTGCGATTACCCGATCGCGGTCAGCAGAACCAAAAACCGATATGTGGATTTTGTTCTGCTGGATGTGAAGCACTGAACGATGTTCACGTGCGCGAACCATGTGAAACGAAAAATATTTATCGAAAAACAATAAAAAAGGCTTGAAAAACAATAAACAAGATGGTATCATAATACCAAGCAGAAAGGAGGTCGGGCAAATGACGAGAGAAGAGAGCATTGCGCTGGCAGATAGACTTGGAAAAGAATATGCCGCGATAGAGAAGATCCAAAAGGAACTCGATGAAAATAACAAAATGTTCGACCATCCCTATGCACCGCCCCGGAAAGTGAAAGAGTGGAGCGAGTTTTACAACGGATATCTGCTGGCAGGAATCCTGCTATGTGTTTTTGTTATGCCCATAGTAAACTATTTTATCTCTGCTTTTGCGGAGACACTTTTTTTCCCCGGTGATTATCCGCTAAAAGCCATCAACAGGATGATTTACGCAATCATATTCATGACGATCGCCGAGTTTGTCGGTATTCAGCTTTTCGGGTATTTCCGTTCCAAGAGTAAAATGGCCGCTTTCAATGAAAACGTCGACATGGAGATCCGGAAAAGGGAAGAAAAGGTTCATGCCCTGCGGAATAGGAATTCCGAATTACTTGTGGAATTAGCGGATAGGCAGAATAAACTGATGTCAGATGCCCGGATCATCCCGGCCGAATATCGTACCAGCAGTCACATGCATCAGGTCAAAAAGGCGCTTTCATGCTCGAAAGCGGAGACATTTGAAGACGCCATCGCACTCCTTCGGCAAGAAAGCCACTAAATTGAATATCGCTTTTCTTGATTTACCGGTCCTAAAAAGCTAACATAAATAGTAAAGGCGGACAGTGCTTTTGCCGAAAACGGATGAACCGGAGAAAACCCCGATAGCAAAAACACGCGCCGCCAAGTCTTTTTCAAGGAGAATGAATATGGAAAGTATCGAGAGAGCTGCGCAATTCCTCAAAGACGCGGAAGTATATTACCTGGCAACCGTTGAAGGTGACCAGCCGAGAGTCCGCCCGTTTGGCACGGCTAACATTTTTGAAGGGAAACTCTATATCCAGACCGGCAAGATCAAGCCGTGTTCCAAACAGCTCCACGCGAATCCGAAGGCCGAGATCTGCGCCTTCAAGAACGGCGCGTGGATCCGCATTGCCTGCGAACTGATCGAAGACGATCGCCGCGAAGCCAAGACCGCGATGCTTGACGCATATCCGAATCTGCGTGGCATGTATAACGAAGACGACGGCAACACCGAGGTCTTCTACATGAAGAACGCCACCGCGACCTATTCCTCCTTTACCCAGGCACCGGAAATCGAGACATTCTAATCCCTGGATCGGCCACGCGTAAGGCAGCGGCCTGATTAGCGCGCCGCAAAGCATCTGTCAGAGTCGGCGCGCTTCAAGGTTGCTGCCTGAAGCGACGCCGCAAACCGCGGCATGAACGGATCAGGCGGTGTTGCCTGCGCGACAGGAAATACTTGACGAATAGGACATATCAACATGTGGTTTGAAGAATCAGTTTTTTACCAGATATACCCCCTGGGTTTCTGTGGCGCGCCCTTTGAAAACGCGCCGGCAGAGTACAATGACCAGGGGGTAAAGGTCACTGCGTTTTCATGCGGAGAGAATGGATCCTCCTGTGCGAAAAGCACTGTTCCCGAGGAGACCGGTGCTGCTTCGCAAAGTCAGGCGGGCCCGGAGTTGCAGGAAAAACCTGTTCCCGCGGCTCCGATCAAAAAGATTATCGATTGGATCCCGCACATTCAGAAACTTGGCGCGAACGCCATTTACTTCTCGCCGGTTTTCGAATCGGACACACACGGCTACAACACTCGAGACTACGGCCTGATCGACCGCCGTCTCGGCACAAACGCGGATTTCAAAGAAGTGGTGCAGGCCCTTCACGACGCCGGCATCCGCGTTGTCCTCGACGGCGTTTTCAACCACGTCGGCCGCGGCTTCTGGGCTTTCCACGACGTGCAGGAAAAGAAATGGGATTCGCCTTACAAAGACTGGTTTCACATCTCTTTTGACGGCAACTCCAACTATAACGACGGCTTCTGGTACGAAGGCTGGGAAGGCTGCTTCGATCTCGTGAAACTGAACCTTAGAAACGACGCCGTCGTAAACCATCTTTTCGACAAGATCCGCTACTGGGTCGAGTACTTCGACATCGACGGCCTTCGCCTCGACGTAGCATACTGCCTGGACCGCGAATTCCTCAAGAAACTCCGCGGATTCACGAACACTCTCAAGCCGGAATTCCTCCTGCTCGGCGAGCTTTTGCACGGCGACTACAAAATGTGGGTCAACGGCGAGATGTGCCACTCGTGCACCAATTACGCCTGCTACAAAGGACTCTACAGCAGTTTCAACTGCATGAACATGTTCGAGATCATCAACACATTGATCCAGCAGTTCGGCCCCGAGAACTGGAGCTGGTTCCGGGGACTTCACCTCATGAGTTTTGTCGACAACCACGACGTCACCAGAATCGCGTCGAATCTCAATAATCCCGCCCATCTCCCGCTCATTTACACGCTTTCGTTCTGCATGCCGGGTTTTCCTTGCGTGTACTACGGATCCGAATGGGGCGAGAAGGCAAGAAAAGAGGAGGGGGATCCGGCGCTGCGGCCCTGTTTTGACGCCCCCAGGTGGACGGACTTAACCGACCACATCGAGCGCCTTGCGGAAATCAAGAAAAACAGCCCTGCCCTCAATTACGGTGCTTTTCGATCGGTATTACTCACCAACCACCAGTGCATTTTCGAAAGGAAATGTGAGGGCGAAGGCAAGAACTACGAGAGGATCCTGGTCGCAATCAACGCGGCGGACTACGAATTTACTGCGCATTTTGATGCGGGATGCGGTCAGGCGATCGATCTTCTGACCGGCGAGGTCCACGACTTCGGCGGCGGATCGGTCCTGCCTCCGTACTCGTGTGCAATCTGGAAAATGGAGCATTGACTATGAGCGACTACAACTACAGCAAAATCAGCCGGATCAGCTTCTCGGCATCGTCCTCCGGCATGATGATGGGCAGCAACAAGAGCGTTTCTGAAGAAGTCCTTTGGCAAAAAGACGGCTCGGTCGTCTTGAAAAGAACTGAGATCAACGGTTTTACGAAGGAAGAGTCCACCTGGAACCTGAGTCCCGAGCAGGCAGAGGAGATCCGTGCGGCTGCAGAGAAAATAGACATGGCTTCGTGGGGCGAACTCGAATACGAAGAAGACCCCCGCTTCCGCTGCACCGATTATTCATCCCACGCGGGCGGCTCGATCTTTCTTGATTATAGAGATCTCGGCGGAAAGCCCTTTGAAATGGTGCATTTTGACCGGCGCGCGGTGTTCGCGGCAAATAAGGACGGGGATCTGAAGATGATGGAGGATCTTTTTGCGAAGATCGAAGATCCCGAGAAGCGCGCAAACTATGAGAAGTCCAATACGCAGAACTCCGGCGCGCCAACCATGGGCGGGTTCGTCGGCATGATGGGCATGGGGGCAGACACAGGTTCCGGCATTTCGGGAGCTATGGGTCTGGGAATGATGAATCTGGCCGGCGGCAAGAATCCGCTTGTTCCTGAAGCAGATGGCGGAGACGGTACGAACTCCGATCCCGAAAACTCGGATACACTTGGTTCTGAGAAACCTGATGAAGGGGACACGTGGACCTGCTCTTGCGGTACGAAAAACTCCGGTATGTACTGCGGCGAGTGCGGTATGCGGCGCCCACAGTGAATCTTCCTCAAAAATGATTCTCCGTGCGAAATTAAAAAGATGACGGGCGGGCTTCTTCCTGTTGATTCAGAGCCCGGGAGTTCTCTAACTCAAGCGGATTCGGAAGGGAAAGCTCATAGCACAAATCTGAAAGTTTTTTCTCTCGCTCTTCGTCGATGCCCGGCGCCATGAAAAAGCGTATCAGAACTACGGATTTTCCTTCCAGATACATGATGTAGCATTCGTAGTTCGAAGCAACAGGGAAGGACTTTCCATCCTGATTAACGGGGAACCCGTTCGTGGCCAGTTCTTTGACCCGGGAATCGGAATACTCGTACCAATCGGTGGTCGCACGGTCACGCTGGCCGTCCGGATCAGCCGTCGAAAAAGAATTGAAGTATTCCCGCGCCTGGTTATGAGAAGAAAAGTGCAGCGACATAATGGTCAGATTCCACTGTTCCACGGCACTTCCATCGTGATACATGAAACGCATCTCCACATTATCGAGGAGGTCATCCTTCATGTCGCCGTTTCCTTTTCTCCGCTCATCCAGATTCATCAGTGAATACACATTCATCCGGTTTTCGTACTGGCTGTATTTGACCTCTTTGGCATGGTAAAGCTCTAATACGGTGTCCATGAGTTTTCTTTCCGTAGGCACACTGAAAAGCACGATCAGAATGATGAGTGTGATGATCAGTGCGGCCTCGCAAAAGAAAATAAAAGCCCATTTAAGTTTAGAGTTTCCGCCCGATGCCGTCATGGATGTCTTCGTCTCCTTGCTTTCCATTAATCAATCAGTCCAAGTCTCTTTGCTTTTCCAGTTCTTTGATCACAGTGCAGGTCAAATCCATGCTCGCGATACTTTCCGGCCATGTCGGATGCACGATCGAAAACACATGGTGCATCGGCCGGTCCTCCGTCGATGTGGCGCAGTAATATCTGAATGGGTGATCCATTGTTGTCAGTCTATCCACGAACCAGTAATTCTGCTTGAACATCATGTCCTGATCTCCGGTGGTAACGACTACAGACGGGCAGCCGAATTCCTTGACCGCTTCAAACAAATTATAAATAAATGCGGGCATCTTCTTCTGTGGATCAAAATAGATTCCCGCGAACTTCCTCGGAGACTCCCTGAAATCCCCGCAGATCGGGTGGGTGGACTCACAGCGAACGTTGCAGTTAAAGTCAGTGATACCGCACTTCTCGCGGGCTTCCTTGTTATTCATAAGGATCGCCGTGAGCACGCAGAGATATCCGCCGGCCGAATCGCCGATGGTGTGGAAGGTCGTAAAACCTCTTTCGTTTAGAAAAGAAACAGCTGCGAATATATCCTGAAGGATCCCCTGCAGATCTGTTCCCGGCAGGAGCCTGTAGTTCATGTTGGCGACCGTGATTCCGGATCGAAGTGCCAGATGCATACCGAACTCCTTGTCGAGCTCTTTGCATCCATATACAAAAGCACCGCCGTGGATGAGAAGGAATACTTCTTTTTCCTTGGCATTGTCCGGCGTATAGATATCAAGATTGCGTTCGGAAGAACATAACGCAGATCCTTCGGAAACAGAATCCGGTGCCAGAGGTGCAGGCAGCGGGAGCCCTTCTGCGTAAGGAAGATCCGACTCGACTTTCACTCCTTCGGGAAAAACGACGCTATCCATACGTGGCTGATCGGATGCGATACAGTTCTGAATAAATGTCCGTCTGGCTGCATCTGCCAGATGTGCAGGATACCCCAATATTGACATAAGCGTTCCTCCCGATCAGTAATTCTCGGCGTTGATCTCGAAATAGGACTGCGGGTGATTGCACGTCGGGCAAACATCCGGGGCCGCGGTTCCGACTACGATATGACCGCAATTTCTGCACTCCCATACCTTCACTTCGCTCTTCTCAAAAACGGCAGCGGTCTCGATATTCTTAAGCAGTGCACGATAACGCTCTTCGTGGTGCTTCTCGATGGCCGCGACAAGACGAAATTTCTTGGCCAGTTCCGGGAATCCTTCTTCCTCGGCCGTCTTGGCAAATCCTTCGTACATATCGGTCCACTCATAGTTCTCGCCTTCCGCTGCGGCCAGAAGGTTGGCTTTCGTATCACCGATGCCCTTGAGCTCCTTAAACCACATCTTGGCGTGCTCTTTCTCATTCTCCGCGGTTTTCAGGAAAAGCGCTGACATCTGTTCGTACCCTTCCTTCTTGGCAACGGAAGCAAAGTAGGTGTATTTATTTCTTGCCTGGGACTCGCCCGCGAAAGCCGCCTCTAAGTTCTTTTCGGTCTGTGTGCCGGAATACGGATTCGGATTTGCCATAGTGAACACCTCGATTTCAAATAGAATGCGTCCCTGATACCAATCAGGGTACACATCCATTATATTTCTTCCGGGGGGCTTTTTGAAGAGTGCAAATTGTAATAATGTTATAATGTTCGTGTGAATAAGCAGACAGTCCCGGTTGAGGGGGCAAGCCGAATAATCAGGAACGGTTTTTTCCAAAGAATGAGACGGGTAATTACTAAAGAAGAGAAAAAGATACTGGACAGGAACAGTGAGCGGATCTGCTCGACTGCGATCTTCGGCAGGCAGGGGTTCAGTTTCCTGGCGCTTGCAATTGGCATGACCATCGGGTGTATTCTGGGTGCAATCGTAGGCTTCGGCATCATCGGGATGGAGAATGAGGGTCCCTCGATGCTCGCTTTCTTTGGAATCTCCCTCAGCGTTGCCGCAATCACGGTGTATCTTACATCCGTAATCGGCACGAAAAGGATCCACGACCGGTACTTTGTCGTCGGGAAAACGCAGATCAACGGCGCCACCATAATCCTGGACGAAGAGAGCGGGGTAACGGCATACACCGAAGACGATTATCTGGACGAGAATGGAAATCCCTACAAGATCGCCGTGACGGACTTGTTTGTGCGCCCGCAGAATGAAACACGTTACATCATCGTGATAAATGGCGATACCACCTTCATGATGAGCGCGGAAGGTGAACTGGCAGGGCTGATTCCAAAATCTTCGACAGAAATGCCGCAGTCTCAAACCGAGATCCCGCAGGCAAAAAACGAGATCATCGGCCATCCGAACCAGTTCCGGATCACAGACGACCACGTTCCGGAGGCACAGCAAAGGATAAAGCGGTTCCACAGTGTCTATCCGAATACGAACCGGTACAGAAAATCCCTGGCGCTGCTAGGCACAGGGTTCTTCGGCTTTATGGGGTGGACGTTCCTTGTCTTTCTGGCATACGGACTTTTCTTCCAGTATACAAAGCTCGAAAAGAACTACTTCGTTTGGGGAATACCGGCGATCCTTATCCTGACGGAAATCTCGCTGCTCGTCTGCGATATGATCTTCAGAAAGAAGAACAAGAACAAATACCACGACTTTAAGGATGTCAGAAAAGTGGTGCTCCTTAGAAAGCAGGTCTCCTTCCGGCCCGGATGCCTGGATTTCCTCGTCTGTGAGACCAATGAAAAAGGCGAGATGGGCTACGGGCAGTATCTCGGATTTGACGGATTCGACTCGGGCGATGCCGCTTCCATGAAGCCAGGACAGATCATCTACAAATACACCTACGGAAAAGACGGCGTATTCTTAGGGACGAAATAACACGATATTCTCGGTTCAAAAAATACGGCATTTCGTTTCTTCGCGAAAAGAACTATTTGTGATACTATCTACTTATGGATTATGTGTATGCGTTGATTGGAATAATGATACCGTTCGTCGGAACCGTCCTCGGTGCCGCCTGTGTTTTCCTACTCAAGGATAAACTAAAAGAGAAGACCGAACGGGCACTTTTGGGCTTTGCTTCCGGCGTCATGGTCGCGGCATCGATCTTCAGCCTTCTGCTTCCGGCAATCGATGAGAGCCGGGATCTGGAGAATTTTGATTTTCTCCCGCCCTCCATGGGTTTTCTTTTCGGTATATTCTTCCTCCTTTTCCTTGACCGGGTCGTCCCGCACATTCATCCGCAAGGCGATGAAGAGGGTCCGGCGACGGAATTAAAAAGAACGACTAAGATGCTTCTTGCCATTACGATCCATAACATACCGGAAGGTATGGCGGTCGGCGT
This sequence comes from Clostridiales bacterium, assembly GCA_017620475.1. GTDB lineage: Bacteria > Bacillota > Clostridia > Saccharofermentanales > Saccharofermentanaceae > Scatonaster. Next base: position 18,556 of record JAFZQI010000013.1, read on the forward strand.
TGTTGTCGGCGGCTGGTTCAGCGGCCGTTACAATATCTCCTTATCCGCAGCACTTGTGCTTTCCATCGGGATCGCCATCCAGAATTTCCCTGAAGGGGCCATTGTTTCTATGCCGCTGCATGCCGAAGGAATGCCGAAGGATCGGACCTTCCTGTATGGCGCACTTTCCGGAATCGTCGAACCGATCGCGGCTCTCGCGATGATGAATGCCGCCGGCGTCTTCTCGCCGGTCATGCCGTATCTTCTGAGCTTTGCCGCCGGCGCCATGATCTATGTGGTCATCGAGGAACTGGTTCCGGAGATGGCAAAAGGGGAGCATTCCAATGTAGGAACGATCTGGTTTGCCCTGGGCTTCGTGCTCATGATGGCTATGGACGTGGCGCTGTAGCAAATAGTATGGCCATGGCTCGTGTATGGGCATGATCCTGCAATACTCTTTTTGGAGGTTTCCTGGTGAAAAAACTAATCAGCATCTCTATTATTCTTTCCATCGCGCTGTCTCTTGTGGCCTGTAAGCCGAAGAAGGCCACTCTTGAATCGCGGATCAATGTCGAGGCGGAGATCGCGCAGCTTCAAAATGTGGAAAGAAATATCTGGATCAATGAAAACACGATATACGAATCTATTGTGAAATATCTGCTTTATACGGCGCAGGAGACCAATCTTCGCGGTTCGCTTATCGTGGCAACGGACGATGAAGTCCTCTTCGTATCCGGAACGAGACTTTCAGATATCAACGGGGACGAAGTCACCCCCTATACGACATACGAGATCGGTTCCCTGACAAAGTCCTTCGTCGCGGTTTGCATCCTGAAACTGATCGAAGAAGGCAAACTGTCGATGGACAATACTCTGGCGGATTTTTATCCGGAATACAGCTCCTGTCCAAATTACGGGAAAACATCTAAGGTAACGATCTTTCAAATGCTGCACATGCGCTCCGGTATCCCGGATTATCTGAATCAGCCCGAGCGGTTCTTCGACGAGAAGGAAGTCATGGATATCCTCGGGCCGGATGAGCCGAATATGACTGTACAGGAAAGACTGGAAACGGTTTTTGAAACGGTAGACGAGGAGAAGTATCTGACGAGGCTTTTTACTTGCGAACCGAACAGTGAACCGGATACGGCCTATGAATACTCGAATACGAATTACAGAACGCTTGCAATGATCATTGAGAAAGTCAGTGGCAAAAAGTATGAGGAGTACGTAAACGAAGTGATTTTCACGCCGTGTAAAATGACGGGTACATCCTCGATGGCAGTAGGTGATATAACGGCTTCTGTCGGAGATTCTTTTGCGTTTCTTCCAATGTATACTTTTGGCGCAGGCGACATTCATTCCAATGTAGTAGATATGCTGAAATATAACCGCGCTCTTTTCGGAGGATATCTTCTGAATAAACAATCGATGGCGAAGATCTTTGAAATGGTCGATATGTATGCATGCGGCTGGTCCGTGGGCGGTCTGAACGGCTATGGCAAACACATCGGCGAGGACGTGACCCACCATACCGGTGCTACGGAAGCGTTCCACTCTGCCGACTATGTTATTGAGAGGAACGGAAAACATCTTTACATCATCATGCTTGCACCTAATGGCGCGAACCCCGTTGATAAGACCCTGTATCCGATGCTGGACAATCTGTTTGAAAAGGACAAGTAAGCCTTTTCATTTTCGCTAAGATCAAATACCGGATATACCAGGACAATTGCAGAAAAGAAAAAAAAGTGCTATCGTATTATTAAACGTGTTTAATAATACGATAGGGGATAATCTATTTGGAAAAGTCAAAACGCACTCGTTTGTACATTTGTCTTGCGGTATTCTTTGCCGCTGCCTTTGTTGCCGGGACTTTCTGGGATCTTCCCGTTGCCCGCGCGCTGTATTCCGAAAACAATCGCGTAGCCGTCATTTTCAGCGTCCTCGGACTGTACCTGTTCTTCGGATCATATGTATTTCTTCTGGGCGTACTTTGCCGACAGCTTCTTGTGGCGAACAGCAAAGGGGAGAACGGCAAGGGGGCGAATGGCAAAAGATGGATCCGATGGCTCATCCTTCTTCTTTTTGTATACCTGACGCTCTCCACCTCCGCTCTCGGCGGCGGCGGGTTTATCAGCGACTCGGTCTGCGGATTCCTCTTCCCCGAGAAAACAGGCTCTCTCTGGGAATATCTCCTTGCCGGCCTGATCCTCTTTGTGCCGCTTTTTCCTCTTGGCATGCTTGCCAACAAGGACCGCTATGACAAGACCGTAGTCCGCAGACTTATCGTTCTTCTTGCTTTTATGTGTTTTGCATTTTTTCTGTCCTCCTTTGTGAAAAGCACTGTGATGCGGCCGCGTTATCGTATCACCCTTCTCGGCTACGAAGGGGTGGAATTTGTTCCCTGGTATTCTCTTCTTAAAAACAGCAAGTTTCTCATGAGTTTTTACGATCTGGTATCGGATGATCTCGGTTCCTTTTTCAGCGGGCATGCCATGAACGCGATGCTGAATCTGGCCATCATATCTGCGTTTGCAGGTGCTTTTCCCAAGGTAAAAGAAAAAGAGAAGTCGCTGATTATTCTGGCGATTGCGATTTCCGTGCCGATCATGCTGTCACGTATGGTGCTCGGTGATCACTACCTCAGTGATGTGGCATTCGGCGCCCTGGCCGGACTGAAGATGTGTTATTCGGTGGAAAAAGTAGGCGATAAAGCAGAGAGCTTTTCTCTTCACTCTGTAAAGAAAAAAATTATAGGTTGCAAATTGCACAGAGAAAAAAGCCGTTCTTCCCTTAATACTGGACTTTTTACAGACTGGTAAATACCTTGACAGGTTAGCAGATGCTTACTATAATGTGTGATGGTTAGATAAGACTAACCATTTATTTAAGGTTGAGGTTAGCAATCTCTAACCAGATATCAGGAGGAAAGAATGATGCCTCTAGTTTTTGCAGAACCCGGGCAGTCCCAGATCATCAAGAAGATCGGCGGAAACCCGGAAGTCAAGAAACACCTGGAAGATCTGGGCTTTAATGTGGGCGGCGAAGTCAGTGTCGTCAGCATGCTCGGAGGAAACCTGATCGTCAAGGTCAAGGAGAGCCGGGTAGCCGTCAGTGAAGAACTGGCAAGAAAAATCATGGTCTGAAAAGAAGGGGGGATGTTGTTGTGAGAACACTTAGAGATGCAAAAGTCGGTGAGACAGTTACTGTAGTGAAACTGCATGGTGAAGGCGCAGTAAAACGCAGGATCATGGATATGGGGATCACGAAGAGAGCGATCATTTATGTCCGTAAAGTGGCACCGCTTGGCGATCCGGTGGAAGTGACAGTTCGAAATTACGAACTTTCGCTTCGTAAGGCGGATGCGGAAATGATCGAAGTAGAGTATTACAGGAAGGAAGATGAAAAATGAGTCTGCGTATTGCACTTGCAGGTAACCCGAATAGTGGTAAGACAACCCTTTTCAATGCGTTGACCGGCGCAAATCAGTTTGTGGGTAACTGGCCGGGCGTAACCGTTGAAAAGAAAGAAGGTAAATTGAAGAAGCACGACGACGTGGTCATCACGGACCTGCCGGGTATTTATTCCCTGTCGCCGTATACATTGGAAGAAGTGGTAGCCAGAAACTACCTGATCGGTGAGCGTCCGGATGCGATCCTCAATATCGTAGACGGTACAAACCTCGAGCGAAACCTCTACCTGACGACCCAGCTTACCGAACTGGGTATTCCGGTGGTCATGGCCATCAACATGATGGATATCGTGAAGAAAAACGGTGATGAGATCCGTGTGGAGGAACTCTCCCGCCAGCTCGGCTGCAAAGTCGTCGTGATCTCCGCACTCAAGGGTGACGGTGTCATGGATGCGGCAGAAGCGGCCATCAACGCGGCAAAGAGCACTAAGACTATCCCGCAGCACAGCTTCTCCGGTCCGGTTGAGCATGCACTTGCACATATCGAAGAGGCCGTTGTACACGATATGCCCGAAGAACAGCAGAGATGGTACGCCATCAAGGTCTTCGAGCGGGATGACAAAGTTCTGGAGCAGCTCCACATTCCGGAAGGAACCATGTCCCATATCGAAAACGATATCAAGGCAGCAGAACAGGAGCTGGACGACGATGCCGAGAGCATCATCACCAATGAGCGTTATGTCTACATCGCGGAAGTAATCAAGTCCTGCTACAAGAAGAAATCTGCAGGCAAGCTGACCACCTCCGATAAGATCGATAAGGTCGTTACCAACCGCTGGCTTGGTCTTCCGATCTTCGCGCTGGTCATGTTCCTTGTATACTGGATCGCCATGGTTGCAGTCGGTACTCCTGCTACTGATTTTACTAATGATAAAATATTCGATGAAGGCTTCCATCTTTTCGGTATGGACGGCGGGTATGGAGAACTTGCTGAGAGATGGAGTGATGCTTCTGCAATCGTAGACGGCCACGATGCTTATGTAGAAGAACACGGTGAAGCTCCGGCAGGTGAATATACCTTCGAAGTCGAGGATGAGGAAACTCTTGAGATCTCCGAAGAAACTGCAACTATTGAAGAATACGAAGAAGCAGTAAAGACTCTGGAAGAGATCGGTGAAGAACCGGATCCGGCGGACTACGGCACATTCGTTCCGAGTATCCCGGCTCTGGTAGAAGAGGGCCTGGATAAGGCCGGTGCTGCAGATTGGCTCAAGGGCCTGGTTCTGGACGGTATCGTGGCCGGTGTCGGTGCAGTGCTCGGATTTGTACCCCAGATGCTGGTATTGTTCCTGCTTCTGGCTTTCCTCGAAGCATGCGGCTATATGGCCCGTATCGCCTTCGTCCTTGACCGTATCTTCAGAAAGTTCGGTCTTTCCGGTAAATCCTTCATTCCGATGCTGGTTGGTGTCGGATGCGGTGTGCCGGGAATCATGGCCAGCCGTACGATCGAAAATGAACGTGACAGAAGAATGACCATCATGACCACCACTTTCATCCCCTGCGGAGCGAAGGTACCTTTCATCGCCATGATCGCAGGTGCGCTGTTCGGCGGGTCCGCATGGGTCTCCACCGGCGCCTACTTCATCGGTATGGCCGCGATCATTATCTCCGGTATCATGCTGAAGAAAACCAAGATGTTCGCAGGAAATCCGGCTCCCTTCGTTATGGAGCTTCCGGCTTACCACTGGCCGACTCTCGGAAACGTTCTCCGTTCCATGTGGGAGCGTGGCTGGTCCTTCATCAAGAAGGCCGGAACCATCATCCTTCTTTCTACGATCGTGGTATGGTTCACCTCTCGTTTCGGATTTGTTGACGGCAACTTCCAGATGCTCGCCGAAGAAGAACTGGAGTTCTCCCTCCTGGCGAAGCTCGGTAATGCCATTGCCTGGATCTTTATCCCGCTGGGCTGGGGTGACTGGCAGGCGGCGGTTGCCTCCATCACAGGACTGGTGGCCAAGGAGAACATCGTTGGTACCATGGGTATCCTCTACGGAAGCGGAGAACTCTCAACATGGCAGGCTCTGGCTGCGGCATTTACAAGTGTTGCCGGCTTCTCCTTCCTCGTATTCAATCTCCTCTGCGCACCTTGCTTTGCGGCGATCGGTGCCATCAAGCGTGAGATGAACAATGCGAAGTGGACATGGTTTGCCATCGGTTACCAGTGTGGATTCGCGTATGTGATCGCCCTTATGGTCAACCAGTTCGGTCTCCTGTTTACCGGTGATGTCAATGTCATCGGCCTGATCTTCGCCATCGCGGCACTGGCCGGCATGATCTACATGCTGTTCTTCAAGAAGTATAAGGAAGCAGACAAGCTTACGACCAAAGATCTTAAGGAGAAGGTGTTGTCCAAATGATCACCTGGCTTTCGGAAAACTTAGGAACGATCGTTATTTCCCTCGTTCTTCTTGCCATCGTCGCAGGAATCATCCTGAGCATATGGCGGGACAAGAAGAAAGGGAAGTCCTCCTGCGGCTGTAACTGCGGACACTGTGCCATGAGCGGCACATGTCATCAGGCAGCCGGATCAAAAAAGACTGCTTCCAATCGGAAGTAGAAGCGTTCCTCTATTTTCTTTAGCGTATCGAAAAGCCCTGTAGCCGGATCTATCCGGTTGCAGGGTTTTCCTTTTTTGCGTGCATAAAGCATTCAATAAGAAGGAGAATAAAGAAGAACCGTATTGACAACCGTATTAAATTGCATACAATATAATTGTATCAAACAAAAGGAGACTCGAGATGAAGTACGATTATCATGAAGCGATGAAACTTAAGAATCAACTCTGTTTTCCGCTGTATGCGGCCTCGAGAAATGTGATCGGCCTGTACACCCCGTATTTGAATGAATTGGGGCTGACCTACACCCAGTATCTTGTGTTTCTGGTCCTCTGGGAGAAAGACGGGATCACGGTCAGTGAGATCTGTGAAAAACTGAAACTGGACAGTGGCACGGTATCTCCGCTTCTGAAGAAACTCCAGCAGGCCGGATATATCCGAAAGGTGAGAAGTGCCGGTGACGATCGTGTGGTGGAGATCACGCTTACGGAAGCGGGAAAAGCACTGCAGAAGAAAGCCAAGGATGTTCCGCTGAAGGTCTCTTCCTGCTTAGATCTTTCTCCGGAGAAGGCAAAAATGCTCTACGATCTTCTTTATGAACTTTTAGAAAACCAGAACAGAAAGAATGCGAAGGGAGAATCAGTATGAAAACAGTTTATGATTTTGCGGTAAAGGACAGAAGTGGGAAAGAGGTCAGTCTTTCCGAGTATCAGGGAAAAGTACTCCTGATCGTGAATACGGCCACTGGATGCGGGTTTACTCCGCACTACGAGCCTTTGGAAGCCATGTATAAGGAATTGAAAGATCAGGGCTTTGAGATCCTGGATTTCCCCTGCAATCAGTTTGCCAATCAGGCTCCTGGAGATGTAGAGGAGATTCACAATTTCTGCACGCTAAAGTTCGGTACTGAGTTTCCCCAGTTTGCCAAGATCGATGTTAACGGAGAAACCGCTGATCCGCTGTTTGCTTTCCTGGCAACAGAAAAGCCTTTTGAAGGTTTTGGAAAAGGCGTGAAGAATAAGATGCTGGAGAAGTTTTCGAATATGAATAACAAGGCCTTCGGAGACAAGGCCTATATCAAGTGGAACTTCACCAAGTTCCTGATCGACAGAGAGGGCAAGGTCATTGCAAGGTTTGAGCCGACGGTACACATGGACGAGGTAAAAGAAGCGGTAAAGGCAGCCCTGTAAGTACACTGCGGAAGTAACATAACCAGTGCTTTTTGAAAAGAAAAAACATTGAGAGAAATGGAGAAATAGGGTATGAGCAATAGTGAAATGTCTCGCGAAAAAACCATCGTTAAAACGAGCGTAATCGGCATCGTTGCCAATGTTTTCCTCGCTGCTTTTAAAGCGGCTATCGGCCTGATGACGAACTCCATTGCCATTGTCCTGGATGCAGTGAACAATATCTCGGATGCGGGAAGCTCGCTGATCACGATCATTGGAACGAAGCTTGCGGGAAAAGAGCCGGACAAGAAACATCCCTTCGGTTATGGACGTATCGAATACTTAAGTGCGATGATCATTTCCGTGATCGTGCTGTATGCCGGTGTGACCTCTTTTTCTGAGTCGGTCAAGTTGATCATCCATCCGAAGACGCCGGACTACTCCATCGTTTCTCTGGTTATCATTGCCGTGGCTGTCGTGGTAAAGATCGTTCTCGGCCGCTATGTCAAAGCAGTGGGGGAGAAGGTCCACTCCGACTCGCTGATCAATTCCGGTGAGGATGCCACGCTGGATTCGGTCATTTCCGCCTCCACTTTGGTGGCAGCCGTGATCTTCATGCGCTTCGAGGTCTCGATTGAAGCCTGGCTGGGTGCCGTGATCTCTATTGTCATCATCAAAGCAGGAATTGAGATGCTCCGTGATACGATCTCGCAGATCCTGGGAGAGAGAAATGATCAGGAACTGGTCAAGGAAATTAAGAAAACGGTAGTCGGGTTCCCGGATGTACAGGGTGCCTATGACCTGGTCCTCAACAATTACGGACCGGACAGATGGAACGGATCGATCCATATTGAAGTACCGGATACCTATTCCGCAGACCGGCTGGATCAGCTGATCCGGGAGATCCAGATCGAAGTGCTGAAAGAACACAATGTCATTCTAACTGCGATCGGCGTGTATTCGACAAATACCAAAGATGAGGAAGTGATCCGCACCAGAAAAGAAGTCAGCAGGATCGTGCTTTCCCATGAACATGTGAAACAGATCCACGGATTTTATCTTCTGAAAGAGAAGAAAATGATGAGGTTTGACATTGTGATCAGTTTCGAAGCAAAGGACCGCAAGACGGTTTATGAAGAAGTGGTTTCCGAGGTCGCAAAAGCATTCCCCGGCTATGAATTACAGGTGACCATGGATACTGACTACTCGGAAGAGTGAAAAAGGCTTGCAAAAAAAGAAAAGAACCCCTGAAGCCGGAAAGAACTTCAGGGGGTCGTTTTCTGCTTGAGATATTTAGTCGGCTTTCTTCATGTCCTTCAGATGCTTCTTAATCTTGTTGAAGGATTTATCACTAATGTCATGCTCGATGCGGCAGGCGTCCTCGGAAGCAGTCTTCTCGTCGACACCAAGTAACATCAGCGCCTCAGTCAGGATGCGGTGACGCTCATAGATACGCTTGGCGATCTTCAGTCCCTCTTCCGTAAAGTGGATCGCGCCGTCCTCATCCACCGTGATCAAGCTTTTGTTCTTCAGAATGCCCATCGCACGGCTGACACTCGGCTTGCTGAGGTCCATTTCACGTGCAATATCGATAGAGCGCACATTTCCATTGCGTTTCCTTAGTATCAGGATCGTCTCCAGATAGTCTTCGCCAGATTCATATAGTCCGTCCATATGTGCTCTCCTTGATCGTTTTTCTCTATTATACGCATACTTTCATTTTATTATCAAGAAAATGCCTGAGGAGGGCATATACTCGCTCAGGCACTTCTTGTAAATAGATATGTTAGGAGGGTGGTGTTCAAAGTATCACTTTGCCAGAGCCGCGCCCTTCTGCAACCTCATCTTGTTGTTTCTCGTGCACTGTTCCAACATGCTTTTTTGCTCCTCCTTATTTGGCGTAGTTAGCAGATGCTAACTAGTTTGTGTTCTTTGATGTCATACCTATACCAGTCCGGGGAATCCTGATATTTTTCTTGCAGAGAAGACCAACTCCCCTTTCGCTATTCCTGAAAGAACCCCGGACGAAGAACTGTCATGAAAGAAGTCTGTTTGGCGAATCAGACTTGACGGACCTTTAGGTATTATCCTTGGAAAAGGGCTGCAGCAGTACCTCGTTGCAGCCCTTTTTCTAATCCTGATGCGAAAAGCGGGACGATACACGTCCCGCTCTCGACTGATTCAAAAAATAATAGGTGTCAATCCATACCCTTAAGGATATCGACCATATCCAGCTTTCTGATCCTTTTATTGAACATGTAGCTGACCAGGACTGAAACGCCCATGACGAACAGGGCGGAGATGAGGTAGACCAGGAACCCGGCAGAAACAGGGTAGTCCATGCTGTCGCCGTTACTGTCGAACATATACTGGAGCATGACCGTTCCGAAGGGCGCTCCCAGGATCAAGCCAACGATGGAAAGCCACAGATTCTGAAGAGATAGGAGCTTTCTGATCCTCTTTGTCGTGAACCCGAGTACTTTTAGCGTGGCAAATTCCTTGATCCGCTCATGGAAGGAGAGATTCCCGCAGTTGTACAGGACGACGATAGGGAGGATGGCGGCAAAGACGACGAAGACGATAAGCATGGCGTAGATCATCTCCATCATGATGTCGAAGCTTTCCTTCAGATCCTTATCGTCATGTACGGCCAGGATCCCGGCCTGTCCTTCCACATCCACAGAAGTGGCATTCGAATAGAGCATGGTGGGGACATACTCGGCGCCGGTTTCTTCGTAATCGGCGCGCAGCATGGTTACACCGGAAAAGTTCGGATGCCGGTTGATGAGCCCGACTTTCGCCTCGTACCAGGTGTTCTTTTCGTAGAGGTGCCAGTAGAAGGTGTCGCCCTCCTTAAGATCCAGTGCCCGGGCCAGCTTCATCGTGATGGCGCATGTTCCGGGCTCAAGTTCCACCAGCTCACGGTTCAGGCCGGTCAGCCTGTAGTTATTCAGCCCTTCCGTAACCATAAGGGAAGTGGAGCGCTTCTTATCCGAGGAAGCCTGCGGTTCTTTGGCGATCTCGATCGCGGAGGCCGAGATCAGCTCTCCGCCGTACTGTTCCTTATAACTTTCCGCCTGATCGACGGTAATACCTTCGGAAAAGTCGATCTCGTTTTTGAAGTTCTGGATCTTATCGAAGGTCCAAGTCGAGGCATCCTGAATCGTGGTGATCGAAGCCATGGCCGCGACCATGATCATCATGCCGGCCGCGGTGCCGAAGATTCCCATGAAAGCACGGAGCTTCCCGCGGGAGATGTCCCGGAGATTGTACTGGGAAGAGAAGCCCAGCTTTCCCCAGAACGGCAGTTTCTCGAAGAGAGTTCTTTTCCCGGATTTTGGAGAAGACGGACGAAGGCTCTCGGCCGGATGGACATTCATGACCTTCCTGCAGCTGAAGTAGGTCGCCAGCGTGCAGCAGAAAACGACCAGCGCGACTACGATCAGGAAGGAAGCATCCATCTCGACGGTCCAGCCCGGAACCAGATACCAGGCCCGGAAGATCACAGCCAGTCCCTCGCCCATGAGATATGTCCCGACGAAGAGTCCCGCGATGGAACCGAGAAGCGAAACGAAGAAACTGTAGCTCAGATAGTGGAGGATGATCTTCCTCCGCTTCATTCCCAGGGCGCGAAGCGTGCCGATCTGCGTGCGCTGATTGGCGATCATACGATTCATCGTGGTCATGATGACCAGAAGCGCGATAGCGAGGAAAACGACAGGGAAGGTGATGGCGAACTGATCGTGCTGGGTAAGCTCGTCCTTCATGATGCGGATGCCGGGCATATCGTCACGGTCGCAGAAGACCGCGTAGTTGCCCTTCAGTGCTTTTCCCAGATCCTCTTCCATGCTCTTAACGTCCTGGCGGTCTGTCGTGAACACCAGTTCATTGAATGGGATTTCCGCTCCAAAAGCACTGAGGCTTTCCTTTAGTCCTTCGACCGGCATGTAGATCACGGCAATATTCTTGAGGATAATATCCAGATCCTTGTCCGCCTTCAGGTACTGATACTCCGGCGCGACCATGGTCCCGGCGATCTTCTTCGTGATGGTGAACCCGTATGCGGAGAAAGAAAACGAATCACCTATCTTCAGATCCCATTCTTTGGCAAACGAGTCCGAGATCCATATCGAATCTTTAGAAGCAAGATCCAGTTTCTCGCCCGAGACATAGTAGGGCTTGGAAACCAGATTTTCCTCCAGTACATATACCTCCAGCTGTGCCTGATCGTGGGATTCCGCCGTCGCGGTGATATGCAGCCGGCGCTGTGCGGAAGTCACATCCGAAAGATTCCGGACGGAAGAGAGATCTTCGGAAGAAAAACCTTCGCTGAAGATCCAGCCGTCGGCGCAGTTGGTGATGCTCCGGAGGTCATCCAGCTTATTGTATGCGCTGATATTACTGGCCTTCATGCAGGCGTAGAGCGAAACGGCCAGAAAGGAGAGGATAAAGAGGGAGAGGAACTGGCCGATGTTGCCGCGGATCTCCCGGATCATTTTCTTACCGAGCATTACCACTCCACCTCCCGTACGGAAACCGGAGATTCGTTGATGCGGATCTCCCTGACTTTGCCGTTCTTCATGCGGATCACTTTATCCGCGCATCGTGCGATGTCGGCGTTATGGGTAACGAGGACGACGGTCTTTCCGTCCTTTCTGCAAAGATCCGCAAGAAGCTCCAGCACGATCACGCCGGTTTCGGAATCGAGCGCTCCGGTCGGCTCGTCGCCGAGGATGATCTTCGGGTCTTTGGCCAGCGCCCTTGCAATGGAGACACGCTGCTGTTCGCCGCCGGACATTTGCGACGGGAATTTCTTCGCGTGATCGGCAAGACCGACCGCGCGGAGCATCTCCATCGGATCTCTCGCCTCTTTGACGATGTTTCTGACCAGAGCCACATTCTCCAGCGCGGTGAGGGAAGGGAGGAGGTTATAGAACTGAAAGATAAATCCGATCGTTGAGGCACGATAATCGGAAAGCTCCTTATCCTTCATGGAGGAAACGTCCTGCCCGGCCACGGTGACGGTGCCGGAAGTCGGCGTATCCATGCCGCCCAGCATATTCAGCACCGTGGATTTGCCGGCCCCGGACTGGCCGAGGATGACCACGAATTCGCCTTCGTCTATCGTGAAGTTGACGTCGTTGTTGGCCAGCTGCATGCCCTCACCCTGTCCGTATTGTTTGACTACATTTTTGAATTCCACGATCGTCTTTCCCATGATCCGTTTCTCCTTCCGATTTTTCCTGTTGTCTATATATAGTGTAATTAAGTAAGACTCTGCTAACTGCATACATTCTACGCCGAGCCCTGACAGCAGGTCAATAGAAAATTGAGAGAAATCTCAATTTTGTGAAAAATAACTAAAAATGGAAAGTGCTTTTCGTAAAAATTGAGAATAATCTCAATTTCTGTAGCCAGATGAAAAAAGATGTGGTTAAATGAATATGGGAAATACTAAGAATAAACGGGTGAACGTAAGATGGCAAAGAAGAAAGAAGCAGAAAGATCTTCTGCGGCGAAAAGTAAAACGCAAAGGGCAGAAAGCCCGAAGACCATGGCGGTGCCGAAGCAGAAACGCTCGATCGAGACGCGCCTGAAGATCCTGAAGGTCGGGGGAGAACTGATCCTGAAGAAGGGCTATCACAATATCACGGCGGACGAGATCGCCAAGGCCGCCGGTGTCTCGACAGGCATCGTTTATCACTATTTCCGGGACAAGAAAGATATCCTCATCACGGCTCTGGACATGACTGCCGAGCATCTGATCTCGGATGTGGCGAAGTTCTATCACGAAGCGGAAAGCAGTCAGGACGAGATGGACTTCGATGCGTTTGCCGAGAAAACCATGGACTATATTCTCGAGTATCACCGGAGAAACTGGGAAGTACACGAAGAGATGGAGGCGCTGTACCATACGGATGCAGAGATCGCCGCTGTTTCCGATACTTTCTGGCAGAAGATGTACGCTACCTTCGAGGAGATCCTTCTTACCAAAGGCGCGAAGAAAGAGCACCTCTCCGAGAATATCCGCATGGCGATGAACTATTTCGAGTGCTACTGCCACACCTATATGCATCCCATCAACGACGCCCTGGATCAGGACTACATGCGGAAAAAGACGATTGAGACGATCAAGAAGCTGATCTTCGGGGAGTAAGTCTTCCGATATACACTTGCATAATTCAGTATGAGGAGGGCTCATACACGGTTTATGGGCATTTCTCCACGAAGGAGAATTCCGGAGAAAAACCGCCGTTTCAACCCCAAAAAACGACGCTTCATTTTTTTACGATGGATCAATGCCGTCCAAGAGGGCAATCAAGTTTTGGCCTTGTTGAGAGTATCGATACCCATCACCATGGTCGGATCTAAAATATTGAACGCTCCACATCCATCCACCATCATCCGTAGCATAAACCGTCACGAGACCCTGATACTCATTATTCTTGCGAAATTCGAACATATGCTCGGATTTGTCGTAAAAAAATACTTGGTATCCAAGATCCTGCGCATGAGACTTACCCGCTTCATATTCCGAATCGAGATTTTTCCCGGGATCCGGCGCAGTTGTAGGCGTCGGAGTCGGAGTGTCCGTCGGTGGCGGAGGCGGTTCCGGCGTAGGCGTACTGAACGGGTCGGTTTCTTCGGATTTTTCGGAAGGCTCCTCAGTTGTTTCTTCCGGGACAGGTGTAGGAGTCGGATCGGCCGGGATAGTTGTATCCGTAGCTTTTGGTTCTTCCGTCGGAGTAGGTGTATTTGTCGGTTCAGGTGTAGGAGATGGAGTTGGTGTATCAGTAGGTAGCGGTGTTGGGGTATCGGTCGGAACGGTTGTTTCAGAGGGAATCTCAGAGATAGTAGTTGTTGCTGAGGTGCTTTCCATAGTTGTCATTAAATTCGTTACAGATGTATCTGGTGCTGGCGCTGAAGATCCATCCTTCGAGTTGCAACTGCAGCTTGCAGAAGAGAGTCCAAACGAAATAGCAATCAATACTGTTAAAAGTGATTTTCTACGGTTACTCATACTTCATCCTCAATTGTTTGTTTGAAGCAATATCTTATTTGTTTATGATTTTATGTCTTTGATGCAAAAAACACAACGCTGAAGATCCTTCAATGGCGGCTTGCGTTGACGCATTGCGTTAAGTATATTATTATGCAAGTATAAAGGATAGGTGAAGACAATGGATGCGGCTAAGGAAATAAAGAAACTTCGTACAGAAAACGTCGTTATACAACGACGTTTTTTTATTTCACCCCCTCTTGAGCACGATCCATCTAAGCCTTTAGTAATCCATCCATGATGAATCTATCTCATTAATCATTGCCACCAAATCATTGCCAGTCTTATGATAAAAATATGTAGCACCAGGATCGTTGAAACTAGCCGGATAATAATCTACGCACCATTTCCCATCGCTCCTCAGCTCTACTAAGCCATAGTATGTTGAGTTTGTGTTTGCAAACTCAAAGTTATGTTCGCTTTTTGATGCCCCGAACGTTCTATAGCCTAATTCTCCAACCCTGGCCAAACCCGCATCAAATTCCGCATCGAAATCTCTGCTCGGCGGTTCCGGCGTCGATGTATCCGGTGGTGGAGCGGTCGGCTCTGTTTCTTCGGATGTGGCTACCGGTTCTTCGGATGGTTCTGGAGTGGTCGGCTCTTGTGTCGGTTCAGATGCTTCTTCCGGAACAGGTGTGGACGTCGGATCAGCGGGCTCGGGAGTTTCTTTTGCTTTCGGTTCTTCTGTTTGAACCGGAGTTGCAGTTGTTTCTGTAGTGACAGTGGTCTCCGATGTGGGCGCTTCTTCCGGTGTTGGAGACGGAGTCGGTGTTTCAGTCGGAACTACTGTAGGAGTATCTGTCAGAACGGTCGTCTCAGAAGTTTTTCCTGTTTCCACAGATGTTGCCGAAGTGCTTTCTGCAGTTGTGGTTGCAGTCATTACAGATGTATCTGTTGATGACTCTTCCTTCGAGTTGCAACTGCAACTCACGGAAGATAGGCCAAAGGAAATTGCAATCAGAATAGTAAGAAGTATTTTTCTGCGGTTGTCCATAGAAAGCTCCTATTGTAATTATGCGAATGCAGGACGAATATCTTCGAGCGGCGTACCCAAGAAGCGTTTTTTCTCTGGATTCCGAGTCCGTTGAAATCTATTCTATTCTATTCTTTTCAACCAAGCATAGCAAGTTCGAAGACAAAGGAATATCCGGTATTTCCTGACTGGAACGGCATCTGAGATTATTGAAAAGACGACGTTTCACAGTGAAATCAGAATTATCGTATGGAGGGGCTCATACACGGTTTATGGGCATTTCTCCACGAAGGAGAATTCCGGAAACAAAAGCGCCGTTTTTGGACGACGCTTTTCGAAAGAAAGATTTTTAAACCATCACCCCCCATAATTCATCCAGCTCGGATCAATGTTATTAATATAACTCATCATATCCTTCGTAAGATCACGATAGCTATATGTGGCATTTGGATCCGTTTCGTCAGCTGGCCGATAATTACAGCTCCACTCCGCGTCACCACGCATCAAATAGATCGTACCCTTATACGTACCGGTTTGATTGGTGAACTGGATTCTGTGGTCACTTATCCTATCAAAGGTAATAATGTAACCAAGTTCCACCAGCCTATCCTTACCGGCAGCCCATTCCGCATCAACATCTCTTCCGGGTACCGGAGTTGGTGTCGGATCGGACGGCGGAGGCGGTGCTTCGGTCGGAGCGGCCGTTGGCGGCGGAGGTGGAGCCTCGGTCGGGGATATGCTTCAGAATCTGGCAAAGACGGGAAGCACGGTCCTGGTCAGCACCCATGACCCGGAGCTCCTGGCACTCTGCTGCGACGAAGTAGTTCGGATCGAGCACGGACGTGTAGTCGATGACCTGTCGTGACCGGTCGTAGGAGAAATCCCGCCTCAATTGACTGTAAATAGTACTCGTGATACATTATTGAGTACAATTTCATGGGGAGAAGAAGGTCAGCAAAATGGGCTTATTTGAACTGCTTTTGTTATCCGTCGGTCTGGCAATGGATGCTTTTGCCGTATCGATATGCAAAGGCCTTTCTGTCAAAAAACTGACGGCCAAAGAGTGTCTGCTCTGCGGTGTCTGGTTCGGTGCTTTTCAGGGGATCATGCCCTTTATCGGGTATATGATCGGATCCCGTTTTGAAAAGTGGATCAGTATCGTTGCTCCCTGGGTGGCGTTTATTCTGCTTGCTCTGATCGGATTTCATATGATCCGGGAAGCGTTTTCCGAGGAAGAAGAGGAAAAAGACGGCTTTGACATAAAGACCATGTTCATGATGGCCGTGGCTACCAGCATCGATGCCCTTGCGGTGGGAATCACTTTTGTGGCGGTGCCTGTTTCCGTATTCGATACGGGAAAACTGATGAATGTACTGTTTGCGGTATCTGTAATCGCCGTGATTACTTTTATCATCTCCGTTCTGGGTGTGAAAATAGGAAATGTTTTCGGTATGCGATACAAATCCGGTGCGGAAGTGGCAGGCGGAACGATCCTCATCTTTATCGGCCTGAAAACGCTTATCGAGGCGCTGGATACTTCCGGAGCCATGAAGGATTCGGACACCATTTTCGGGATGCTGATCCCGCTTCTGGGAACCATTCTGGGCGCGGCGTTTGTCTATGCGGAAAAAAGAAAACTGTCCGAGAAAGTCAGGATCGCTTTGGCCGGGGCCTGCTCCGGTATCATGTTTTCTACTGCGGTATGGGGAATGATCGAGCCTGCTTCCAAGGGATTTAACAGTGTTACAATACTAAGGATGCAGCCGGTTTTTGTGTGTTTTTGTGCGGGTGTGGCCGTGCAGTTTCTTTTGGATAAACTGATTCCTCACACGCATGCTTATGTCAACATTACGGAGGGACTTCACAGCAGTCTCAAGTCCGAGACGAAAATGATGCTTTCGGAACTGATCCACCATGTACCGGAAGGCATCGCCCTTGGCGCGATCTTTGCCGCTCATTTTATGGAGACCGAATGGATCCCTTATTCCACGCCGATCATTCTGGCCATTGCCATCGCGGCGCAGAACTTCCCGGAGGCGCTGTTTGTTTCACTTCCGATCAAGGAGCAGGGAACCGGAAAAGGAAAGGCCTTCTTCATGGGCGTGGTATCAGGAATGTCCATCCCGTTGCTTGCCGTGTTTGTACTGGTGGTCATCACGCTGTTTCCTTCCGGCCTTCCATATATCATGGGATTGGCCGGCGGGGCTATAATCTATACGGTGATCGAGGAGATCCCTGTCATGATCAGCAAAGAAAACAATGACAGCGGTGCCTTTGCTTTTGTGATCGGTTTTGCGGTCATCATGCTCCTGATATTCAAGTGAATATAATAGGTTTGCTTTTTCACGGATTTGACGCTATTATGGTCTCGTCAGGAGGCGATGGTCTTTAGAGGAGAAGAGATTACCGCCAGGGAAAAGAAACAACTTGAAGAGGTGAAAAAATGAATACTTTTGCGAAGAAAGTCACCTGCTTCGTTCTGTCTTTGACGATGCTCGGTTCTATGGCCGCTTGTGCAAAGTCAGATAAGAAGTCAAGTGACGTGGTTGAAGCGGCAAATGGCGTGATGGATGCATTGACCGCCCTGAACAGCAAGAAACTTGAAAAGACCGGCGAGTTTTCCGAAGACGCACTGAGATACGTTGAAAACATGAAGGATAATCAGGCCGTGTCTGCCGTCATGAAGAAGGCTTCATATGAAGTGGACGGCGACAGTGTTAAGGAATCCAAGAAAAAGACCTCCGTTAAGGTTACGGTTACGCTTCCGGATTATGAAGCGGCACTGGATGATGCGGACGGGGCGATGGACGCTTTCATCGATGCCGTTGATGACATGGGCAAGAACGATACAAAGGAGATCGACTTGACCTTAGAGTTTAAAGGTGAAGATGATGAATTCTCCCTTAGTAATGGCGATGATGTTGTAAGCAATCTTTATGAAGAGCTTGAATCCGTTTACGCGATTGGAATCAAGTCCGGTGATGCTGATCCGACAGGGACAGAGACGGAGCCGACAGAAACAGAACCGGTAGCAACGGAGACGACACCTGCGCCGACGGAAACCACACCGGAACCGACGCCGACGCCATCACCGACACCTACACCGGCACCGGCGGATACTTCCTCGGATGAATACGATGTCGTAATCTTCCAGGATGACAACGTCATTATCCACTTCATCAAGGTCGATTCAGAGGGTATTCACTTCAAGGTGGAGAACCTGACCACATTCGAAATCACGATCCAGGCAAACGCTCTGGCGATCGACGGTATCAGCGCTACGGATATCATCATGAGTGATAAGATCGCGGGCGGCACGACAGGGGATGCGCTTGCGAAGTGCGAGATCCCGTTT
This sequence comes from Clostridiales bacterium, assembly GCA_017620475.1. Taxonomy (GTDB): domain Bacteria; phylum Bacillota; class Clostridia; order Saccharofermentanales; family Saccharofermentanaceae; genus Scatonaster. The sequence goes on from JAFZQI010000013.1 coordinate 37,122, forward strand.
AACCAGCAGATCGGAACCATCAGTGGCGCGATCAGAATCGTTGACTTTGACAATAACTTTAAGACCTACTCGGCGGATCTCGATAACGTTGTCATTGACGCAAATGTTACCCCGGAAGCACCTGCTGCAACTGGCACAGCGCTTTTCGCGGATGAAAACGTAAAGATCTCCTTCAAAGAGATCAATAATGACGGTATCGTATTCGAGGTGGAAAACCTGACGGCAGTGGTGATGGGCCTTCGCATCGATTCCGCTGCAATCAACGGTAAGAACTACAAGGATCTGTATTATACCGGTAAGGATATCGCACCCCACAGCATGGGTCTGGTGCTTATCAAGACCGATGAAGTCGATCCGAATGAAGCCGTAGGTACGGTCAGTGGTCAGTTCGAGATCAACACTGATCCGGATTCCTTCGATTATTACTGTGCCCCCTTCAATACGGTAGTTGTGGACGCCAATGTTTCTGTGACACCGCCGGCGATGGAAGGTACGCCGATCCTGGATGACGCCAATGTTACGGTCACCTATAAGTCCCTTTCGGATAAGGGTGTGGTCGTGAATATTGAGAACAAGACAGACCGTGATCTGATCGTGCAGGCCGAGTCTCTGTCGATCAATATGCGTGGTATCTACGATGTTTATCTCAGCCTCCACACTGCGCCGCACAGCGTCTGTGAAGTCGTTGCTAAGGGCGAGATCGATGCGACCCAGCAGGTCGGAACTATTGGCGGTGCATTTATCATTGCCGATGACAATGAACGCGGTTTTGCGTACATGTATCTCCTGGATAATGTTGTGATCGATTCGAGCGTAAGCGTTTCTGCGACTCCGGAAGGAACGATGATCTATGAGGACAGTAATGTCCGCATTTACTACACAGGAACAACGGAAAAGGGCCTTTCCTTTGATGTTGAGAATCTGACGAAGTACAACATTACGATGCAGGCAGATAAGGTCAAGGTGAATGGCGGAGATGCATCCAGCGTGGTCATGAGTGATGATGTTGCACCTTATGGTGTCAGCCAGATCGTGCTCAGATGCAAGTGGGAGTCGACAGATCCGGTAACCACATTCGGTTGTGAATTCCGAATCTTCTCCTGGGATAACGGCATTGAGACATACAAAGCTCCTGTAGCGGAGACACAGGTAGGCTGATTCTCATAAGCCGAAGCGTGTAAGAACACGAAAAGATGGAACAGCGGACCCGGGGTACGAAAGTGCCCCGGGTCCTTTTGTCACGGACGGAAAGAATGAATCGGACTCTTTCAAATTTGGGACTTGAAAATGATGAAGAGATAGCCTATGCTAACTTTTAAGTATCAATTGAACTGATGAGCGCTCGCGTTTGACAGGATTTACGCGCAAATATATAATTGTTGCGGTTTTCGCGATTTGCGATGACAGAAACGGATAGATAAGAAGATGACAGACAGGATGAAGAAAAGAGATCAGTTTTTGCGGATTGCCGCCGTATTACTTTGCGGGCTTCTTTTGTTCACGCTTCTTTTCTCCACGATCTTTGTTTCCTTTGAAGCGGACCACGAATGCGAAGGCGAACACTGCCACATCTGCGAGACCATAGAGAAGTGTGAAGCCTTCCTTCACGAAATGAGAAATACGGTTTCGTATGCAATCGCTGTGGCTTTCGGAACGGCCTTCGTTCTTGCTCTGGCCGGGATCTGTGCCTGGGTATCTGTCCGTCCGACACCTGTTTCCAGAAAAGTACAAATGAATAATTGATCCTTCCTAAAACAACTTAACTGAATAAATTGTTTTAGGGAGAAATATATGAAGAAAAGAGTATTCTGTTTTCTTGCAGCTTTTTGTCTGGCTGCAAGTGTATCTGCATGTAAACATTCCGTGAAGGGTACGGAAAAGAAACTGTCGATCGTGACAACGATCTTCCCCGAGTATGACTGGGTGATGTCGATCCTGGGAGAAGAAAAAGATGTCGCCGATGTGACGATGCTGCTGGATAACGGTGTGGATCTTCACTCCTACCAGCCTTCGGCGGAGGACATCCTGAAGATCACATCCTGCGATATGTTTATCTATGTCGGCGGAGAGTCGGATGAATGGGTCGAGGATGTGCTTAAGGAATCATCCAATAAGGATATGGTCGTGATCGATCTTCTGGAGGTGCTGGGAGACCAGGTAAAGGAAGAGGAAGTGGTCGAGGGTATGGAACATGAACACGACCATGATGAGGATCATGACCATGACCACGATCACGAAGAAGACCACGATCACGAACATGAAGAAGTCGAGTACGATGAACATGTTTGGCTTTCCCTACGTAATGCAAAAACATTTTGTGTCCGGATAGAGAGCGAACTGGAGAAACTGGATCCGGCACATAAGGACAGCTACAAAAAGAATCTGGATGCCTATGTTGCGGAACTCGATTCACTTGATGCGGAGTATCAGAAGGTCGTCGGTTCCGCGGCAAAAAAGACAATTCTATTTGCTGATCGTTTTCCCTTCCGATATTTGACGGATGACTACGGTCTTACGTACTACGCGGCATTCGCCGGATGCTCGGCGGAGAGTGAGGCAAGTTTTGAAACCATTGTTTTCCTGGCGCAGAAGGTCGATGAACTGGACCTGGGTGTTGTGCTTACGATCGAAGGTGCGAAGCACAAGATCGCGGAGACAGTCGTGGAGAATGCGTCGAAAGAAGGCGTCAGGATCCTTGTTATGGATTCCCTGCAGTCTGTTACGGGAAGCGATGTGAAAAACGGAGTGAGCTACATCTCGGTGATGAAATCAAATCTGGAAGTGCTGAAGGAAGCACTGGGCTGAACGTAAGGAGAAGAGCGTATGGCACTGTTGACGGTAAAAGATCTGGTATTGGGGTATGAGACAAAAGCGATCCTGCCTCCGTTGAATTTTCAGGTGGAAAGTGGCGAGTATCTCTGCATTGTCGGGGAGAACGGTTCGGGCAAGTCGACATTGATGAGAACACTCCTTAATCTTCAATCTCCGGTCAGCGGGGAGGTGATCAAAGGAGATGGCCTTCGTGCAGATACGATCGGATATCTTCCGCAACAGTCTGCCGTACAGCGTGATTTCCCGGCATCCGTGGCAGAGGTGGTGCTGTCCGGATGCCAGGCCCGCACCGGGTGGAGACCTTTCTATTCGACAAAGGAAAAAGAGTGTGCCGCAAAAGCGATGGCACAGATGCATATTACGGAACTCGAAAAGCGCTGTTACCGGGAACTGTCCGGAGGACAGCAGCAACGGGTGCTTCTTGCAAGGGCCTTATGCGCGACAGAAAAACTTCTTCTTTTGGACGAGCCGGTTGCAGGTCTGGATCCGAAAGTGACGGAAGAAATGTATGACCTGATCGAGGATCTTCATAAAGAGGGGATCACGGTGATCATGATCTCTCACGACATAGAGGCGGCGATCCGCTATGCGACACACATCCTTCACATCGGGGAAAAAGTGCTTTTCGAACGGACAAAGACGGCAATAAAATCCTGATGTACAAGCGGAAATCACATTATGCTATTTCTGCTTGTGCGTTTTGCTTTATAAGTACAAGCAGTAGAACCAAATTGGCAAACTGCTTGTACGAGGTGCGACCGGGTTTTGTTCCGATTGCATCATTCAGACCGAAGCGCTGCTACAGGATCTTTCTTGGCGGCTTTTTTCGATGGGATGAATCCGCCGATCAGGGTCAGTACGGTACTCAGAACGATCAGAATGATGGCACCGGTAACCGGCAGGGCGGCATTTACATCGGACGATTCGGCGATGGAGTGGATGATCATATTCCCGGGGATCAGAAGGAGCAGGGTGACACCGATGCCGATCAGACCCGCCAGGAAGCCGATGATAAAGGTCTCCGCATTAAAGACCTGTGAGATGTTTCTCTTGGATGCGCCGATGGCACGGAGGATACCAATTTCCTTCGTTCTTTCCAGAACGGAGATGTAGGTGATGATGCCGATCATGATCGAGGAAACGACCAGGGATACGGCGACAAAGGCGATCAGGACATAGGAGATGACGTTGACGATCGTGGTTACCGAGGACATCAGAAGTCCGATATAGTCGGTATACAGGATCTGATCTGCCTCGGCGGCCGTCTCATTGTACTTGTCGATGCAATCCGTGATGCCTTCTTTGCCCTCGAAGCTGTCTGCATAAATATTGATCGAGCTGGGTGTCTCGCGGTTTACGTATCCGAAGCTTTCCAGATTCTCTTCAAATGTGCCGACGGAGATATACATGTTATAGATCAACAGGAGCTGCTCGTTCGAATCATCGTCCGCACTTAGGAGGAACTGATCGAGCATTTCCGCCAGTTCATTGTCCGTCATATCCATCATCGGATCTTCGCCTGATGGATTTCCTGCCGAGTACATTTCCATGATCTCCCGGAAAAGATCGGCTTTTTCTTTGGCGGATACATTGGAGAGCCAGTTGCGGACGTCTTCGATCTTGCCCGCATCATCAGAAGGGGAGAACTTTGCGCCGTTCAGCACGCTTTGTTCGGGGCTGGCCATCTGATCGATAACGAGCTGGCTCTGTTCTGCATATGTGATCAGGTATTCTGTGAGAGCATGTGTATAGCCGATGGGGTTATAAAGAGGTGTGAAATCCACATCTTCCTTCTGCTTGATAATACCCGTAATCTTCAGTGGTATGGCTTTGGAAAAAACGTCATCGAATTCTTTATCTTCCATCTTAACCTGGCTGTAGAATCCGCTTTCCATCTTGGTATACTGGTCGCTTACGGGAAGGAGATAGTAGGTGTGGGACATGGCCGTAGCATAGTCCAGCTTCTGCTCTTCAAAATGAATCGCTTCTTCGTTTTTCAGGTGATCCACGATATCTCTGTAGTCCTCTCTCTTCAGAAGACCCATCTTATAGAGCGTAGAGGCATCGATCTCGGAATTGACATCGAGGACCAGGACGATTTCATCGTAGGCATCCGGCCATTCTCCGCTCACGAGTTCATAGCTTTCTTTCAGAGTATCGCTGACAAGGGATCCGTCTGCACTGGTCATGAGTTCCTGCATGTTTTCCACAGAGGGGGTGGACATCACGCCGGACATGAGATCGTCACTGCTTCCACGGTTCCTTTTTTCTTCCAGAAGATTGGAACCGTCGAGATTGATCAGCTCGCCATCCGGGTCGTATGAGTAGACACTGAAGGGTACATAGTACGAGTAGATGATGCCGTTCTCGCCGACATATTTATGGATCTCGCTGTTCGGATCATCGAGGTACTTCTTAAACTCGGTCAGATTGTTGTGCTTGATGCTGGTCCGGATCGTGGACATAGTCTCAAAAGAAGAGTTGTCTACATAGACACCATCGTGTTCATGTGCGTTTTTTGCTTTCGATGAACTGCCGGAGTCAAGTTCGATAATGGAAGCCAGATCGATCGCCTGGGCTTCGATCTCGATCGGATAGGAGGTCATGGTATCCTTCTGGACCTTGTCGATGTAGTTGTTGACACCGTTGGAAAGGGACAGGATCAGCGCGATGCCGATAATGCCGATGGATCCGGCGAAAGCAGTGAGGATCGTTCTTCCTTTCTTCGTTCGAAGATTATTAAAGCTCAAAGAAAGCGCTGTCAGGAAAGACATGGATGCTTTGCCCATACGCTTATGCGTCGGCTCTTCCATCGCTGCCTCATCTACGGTAAAAGGATCGGAATCATCCGTGATCCGGCCATCGCGAAGCTTCACGATACGCGTCGCATACTTTTCTGCAAGCTCCGGATTATGCGTGACCATGACGACCAGTCTGTCTTTGGCCACTTCCTTGAGAAGATCCATGACCTGAATACTCGTCTCGGTATCAAGGGCGCCTGTGGGTTCGTCGGCCAGAAGGATCTTCGGATCGTTGACCAGAGCACGGGCAATGGCCACACGCTGCATCTGTCCGCCGGACATCTGGTTTGGACGCTTATGGGCCTGGTCGGCCAGTCCGACTTTCGCAAGGGCTTCCTTGGCCCGTCTTTTTCTTTCTTTCCGGGAAACACCCGAGATCGTCAATGCCAGCTCAACATTAGAGAGGATCGACTGATGGGGGATCAGGTTATAGCTCTGGAACACAAAACCGATGGTGTGGTTCCGGTAGGCATCCCAGTCTCTGTGCTTATATTTCTTCGTGGAGATCCCGTCGATGATCAGGTCTCCGCTGTCGTAACGGTCGAGTCCGCCGATAACATTAAGAAGGGTCGTTTTGCCCGAACCGCTGGGACCGAGGATCGCAACGAATTCATTGTCGCGAAGGTTGAGACTTAGCTTGTCCAGTGCAATCTGGTGAAGGTCTCCGGTAATGTACTCTTTTGAAATCTCTTTGATCTGCAGCATACTGATGTCCTGTTCCTTGTTTCTATTTCCCCGAAAAGAAGTGTATCAAAGGAAAAGGTATACGACAAGAAATCCGCGCAAGTCTTTAGAATTCCTTAATATTCTTGCGTAAAAGAGCAAATTATGTAGTGTATAAGGGCAAATAAACTCGTGTAAAAGGGCAGGCAGTCATGATAGAATGATTCTCGTTAATATGGGAAACGGTTGAAGCCAATCATAACAAGGATCAGATTGGAGAGGTTACTATGAAAAAAACGGATGGAAAGAAATTTTCCGCACTGGTTTTGTCGCTGATGATGGCAGGAAGCACCGTGTTGTGTTCGTGCACAAAGAGCGACTCTGAGGATAAGGACAGTGCAAAAACTGAAACAACAGCAGCGACGACAGTGACGGAGACAACTACGGAAGCCACGACCGAGGCAACGACAACCACCGAGGCCACGGAAACAACGACACTTTCAGCACGTGAGGCTTCCCCGTACGAAGAGATCACACTTGATGGCGTCAAAGAGCATCACTTTATTGCCACCGACTACTGTTACATCGAAACAGAGAAGTGCTTCATCTTTATGGAAAAAGACATCGAGATCCCGGGAGATTTCGCTATTGTTCTGGATGCGATCATAGTCGAAATCGAGAATGAATTAGGAATCTCCGCTACCCCCGATGACAGAAATTATTTTGATGTGGCCGATATGTCTGTTCACTATGGTTTTAACCCCTGGGAAGGATGGGATATCGGGAATAAGATTCCTGTATTCCTGTACGTTGACCACGAGGAAGAAGGCCTGATCTCAAATGCATGTGAAGATTTTTGTATCCTTGCCATGTGGGAACTCTTCTCGGATGAATTCTGGAATTCCGTGCCGAGTTATGTTGAGAGATCCGATGCGAGAAGAGACTACGTAGACTATGCAGAGGTCGCGCACGAGATTACGCATACGATCACCTTGAGAAACTGCTATTTGACGGATATCCTTGCGGAAGGTGTGGCAGACTATATGGGCCGCCTCGTAATCGATGCCCTTGCCGATCAGTACCCGTCCATTGCTGAGGTGCAGGAGGATAGATTCCTCTTTGATTACATGATTCCGGAAGTGGTAAATGCAGACAATGCCGAGCGCATCTTTGTCGAAGATTATCACGACCTCAGCGCGGCCGACCGTGGTGCAGAGTATGTCTACGGAAGATACCTGTGCCAGTTCCTCGAAGAAGAATATGGCGATGATTTCTATCGTCAGATGAACGACAAGATTAAGTCCAAGCAGCTGGAATACTCAAGTTATAACTACGATGAGGCCGTGGCGGCCCAATATGCGGAAGCGCTGAAGGAAGTATTCGGCGACGATGTATTTACGAAGTTTGGCAAATGGTGTGTGAGTAATCACGCGCTGCAGGAGCTTGGCGGCTGGTTCCCGATGGATTGACCACTCCATGCGAAAAGAACTGAAACCTTGAAACTAGACAAAAAAGATCCTGAAAGCCGGTGTGCTTTCAGGATCTTTTCGTTACTGGTGGAAACTATGGGGTTTGAATTACCCGAAGGAAAAACTAATCCGCACATTATGTTGAAAATAGGCGCTTTCAGGCTATGAGACAAGAAGATTTCGTATTGGTCAGCCCATTTTTTCCATTCGTTTTTATTCTAACTGTCGTCAAAAATGTCGTCAGTTCTGGATGACGAAACAAGCTATTCCTCGCATTAACCTTTTTGAATAATTTATTTTGAAGATAGAAACAGACATTGTGTTGGCTTCGTTTATATCAAAAAAACTGATGGTTTTTACTATTCTTGGAAATAAATGTATCTTATGATAGCACATATGTGTAACAAACGCCTCCCGTTTGTCGATTATTATAGTAGGAG
>JAFZQI010000014.1 GCA_017620475.1 Clostridiales bacterium
TATATACGGTTCACCGTCGAATGCCTCTTCGTAGGCCTCGTCTTCATCTACATACTCAATATTTTCTGGGGCCTCATCTTCTATTTCTTCCTCAAACTCGTCCTCCGGCTCATCTTCAAACTCTTCCATATCTTCGAGCTTCGCATCATTCATGAACTGATAGAATTCTTCGAGAAGATCAGCTTCCGGAGAACCGGAGTACATGATGATCGTGATAACCTTACCCTCACGAACCATGTAGTAATCTACTGCCATGCCGTAGTCCTCAGAGTAAACAGCCATAACGAACTTGTCGTCGCTCTCATCGTCGATGTTGTACTCGAGATCAGAGTTCTTCGCTGCAGACTTAAGGTCCTTCTCATCGAGATCTTCAGTCATCTTAAGAGCACCCTCGAAGATATCCTCAGCGGCATCCTCGTCCTTAGCCTCGAGAACGATAGCTACCAGCATGGATTTACCGTCTTCGTTCTTCGCGAAAATTGTGACATTCTTCAGATCATCTGTATCGACCTCATCGTCACCACCCAGTTCGAACTTGAAGTCTTCTACATCGTCAGAACTGAACTTATAGTATGCACCATCTTCATAAAGATCATCAGTCGGATCAAAATCCTTGATCATGTTCTTCTTGACCTTCTTGTCTGCTTCCTGCGCATCGCAAGCACTCTCAGCAGCCTTTACGATCTTATCGGATGTCTTCTTGAACTTGCTTCCGCCAACAAGAGAACAGCCGGAAAGACCAACAACCATAACAACAGCCATCGCTGCAGCCAATTTCTTTTTCATATCCTTTACCTCCGAAATAATTAAAATTTCCGAATATTCGCCTTATTATATCACAAAGAATTTAGTTTCACCATATTGTGAAAGAAACGCTGTCAAAAAATCTACACAAAAAGACGCCGATATTTATGAAAATTAACAAACTCTTAGTACATCGGGAAGGGCTTTGGTATAAAATGTTCAAAGATCAAGCGCCGTGCAGCGGGCCTTTCTGTATGGGCCAAAGGAGAAAAATATGAATCATGATGAGAATACGCCCTTAATGGACGAGATGGAAAATACACTTACGAATTATCAGGAAGAGTTTGTCCGCGAGAGCTTAATGTCCGATGCTTTCCTGGATTTTGTTGAGGAGAACACCAAGCCGATCGATCAGCTCTTCGCCTATTACCGATGTGCCACCATGGAAGTCGAGACGAAATTCAGGGTCCTCGATGAGTCTTTGTCAGTGGAACTGGACAGAAACCCGATCGAGAACATCCAGACACGTGTCAAGTCCGTGGACAGCCTTCTGCGTAAGATGAAAAGGAAGAACATCTCCCTGAATCTTAACGATATCGAAGAGAAGATCAATGATATCGCCGGCGTTCGGGTGATCTGTTCTTTTCCCGACGACATCTATGAACTGGCCAGAGCTTTTCTTGCCCAGGATGACATCACGCTCATCCAGCAGAAGGACTACATCAAAGACCCTAAGCCAAGCGGTTACCGGAGTCTGCACCTGATCGTGGAAGTGCCGATCTTCTTAAAAAACGAGAAGCGGAACATGAAGGTGGAAGTGCAGTTCAGAACCATCGCCATGGATTTCTGGGCAAGTCTCGAACACAAGCTTCACTATAAGCATGACCTTCCGCCGGAAAGAGCGAAAGCACTGGCAGATGAGCTTCGCGACTGTGCCGAGCAGATCGAGATCCTCGACCAGCGGATGCAGGCCGTAAGAAACGAGATCGTGACCTATAACGAAGAAAATCCCAAGGAAACTTCTTTCCCGGGATTCCCTCTTCTTGGTTCCTGATTTTTCTGATACAGCCGATCAGTCTTTTCTCTATTTTGATGCAGCCGATCAGTCTTCATCGAGGCGCAGTACGCTCATGAAAGCTTCCTGCGGAACTTCGATCGAGCCTACCTGACGCATGCGTTTCTTACCCTCTTTCTGTTTCTCGAGGAGTTTCTTCTTACGCGTGATGTCACCGCCATAGCACTTCGCCAAAACGTCTTTGCGGAATGCACGGATCGTCTCTCTTGCAATGACCTTGCCGCCGATGGCCGCCTGTACCGGCACTTCGAACTGCTGTCTCGGAATATTCTCTTTGAGTTTCTCTGTCATGCGGCGGCCTCTGGCGTAAGCCTTATCCTTATGTACGATAAAGGACAGTGCATCAACAACGTCACCGTTAAGAAGGATATCGAGTTTCACCAGATCACTCTTCTGGTATCCGTCCATTTCATAGTCGAGAGAACCATAGCCGCGCGTTCTGGATTTGAGGGCATCGAAGAAATCGTAGATGATCTCATTTAACGGCATCTTATAGTGGAGCATAACACGAATATCGTCCATATACTCCATGTTGATGTATTCCCCTCTTCTATCCTGACAGAGTTCCATCAGGTTACCGACATATTCTTTCGGCGTCATGATGGTACACTTAACGATCGGTTCTTCGATATAGTCGATCTCCGCAGGATCCGGCATATTCGTCGGGTTATCCATGCGGATCTCTTCACCCGCTGTCGTATAGACCTTGTATACTACAGAAGGTGCCGTGGAGATCAGGTCGAGATTGAATTCCCTTTCCAGTCTTTCCTGGATGACTTCATAGTGCAGAAGGCCGAGGAATCCGCATCGGAAACCGAAGCCCAGTGCCGCCGAGGTCTCCGCTTCAAAAGAAAGTGCGGCATCGTTGAGCTGGAGTTTTTCCAGTGCATCACGAAGATCCGGATACTTGGCTCCATCGACAGGATAGAGTCCGCAGAATACCATCTGCTGGATCGGTTTATATCCGGACAGCGGTTCCGAAGCCGGGTTATCGGCCAGCGTCACCGTATCGCCCGGCGCCGTGTCGCGGACGTTTTTAATGGAGGCACAGATATAACCTACCTCGCCGGTCAGAAGCGATCTTGAAGGGACAAACTCTCCCGGATGGAAGTATCCCAGTTCCGTCACCGTAAACTCCGCGCCGGTATTCATCATGCGGATCCGATCACCTAAACTTACGGATCCTTCCTTAATGCGGACATTTACGATAACGCCTTTATACGAATCGTATTTTGAGTCGAAAATAAGTGCACGCAGCGGCTTATTCTCATCGCCTTTCGGCGGCGGGAGGAACTTCACGATGCCCTCAAGGACATCGTCGATCCCGACATTATTCTTGGCAGAGATAAGAGGCGCTTCGGAGGCATCCAATCCGATCACATCCTCGATTTCCTTCTTTACCTCTTCCGGCTGCGCCGATGGCAGGTCGATCTTGTTGATGACCGGTAATATCTCCAGATTGGCATCCACCGCCAGATATGCATTTGCCAGCGTCTGTGCTTCGATTCCCTGGGCGGCATCCACGATCAGGATCGCACCGTCACAGGCCGCCAGGCTTCGACTGACTTCGTAGTTAAAGTCGACGTGGCCGGGGGTATCGATCAGGTTCAGGATGTACTCTTCTCCGTCCTTTGCTTTATAAAGAAGTCTGGTTGACTGGGATTTAATGGTAATACCACGTTCCCTCTCGATATCCATATTATCGAGGATCTGGTTCTGCATCTCACGTGACTCGACCACGCCCGTATTCTCGATCAGGCGGTCAGCCAAAGTGCTTTTGCCATGGTCAATGTGGGCAACGATACAGAAATTCCGAATTTTGTCCTGTCTATTCATGTTCTAAGTAAATACTCTCAATCAGAAAAATTTCATCTTGTTGAAGGGATAGATCCTTGCCAGTACTTTCGCGTCGATCTGACTCTTCTTGAACGGTCCCATTCTACGGCTGTCATTACTGCCGCCACGGTTATCACCCATGCAATAGTACTCGTCAGGTCCGAGTGTGATCTCCGCATATCCGCGGCTCTGTCCCTCTGCTCCGACATAGGTCATCGTTCCGGCAGGAAGATATGCGGACTCATCAAGAAGCTGTCCGTTGATGTAGACATTTCCGTCTGCGATCTTGATCGTTTCTCCGGGAAGACCCACGATTCGCTTGATAAGATTCTCTTCGTGCGAGTACCCTTCCATGCCCTTGGCATCGATCGTGACGATATCACCGCGGCTGAAGTTGCCGGTATAAACGGAGATCATCTCCACGAATACCGCATCACCCGTGTGAAGCGTCGGCTCCATGGAGCTTCCGTACACATCGTTTCTCTGGATAACAAAGACGACAAGAAGAATACCGATCAGAAGACCGATCGCCACGAACTTCACGGTATCAAAGAACATATAGAGGGCGCTCTTTTCCTTTTCTGTTTCCTCTTTGTCCTTCTTCTCCTCCTCCGACTTTTCCTCGGATTCTTCCGGCTTTTCGTCAGACTCCTCCGGTTTTTCTTTGGATTCGTTTTTCGTTTCTGCCTCAGACTCTTCCGAAGATTCATCCTTGGATTCTTCCTTAGTTTCTTCCTTCGCTTCTTTATCTGTTTCTTCCTTGGTGTCTTCCTCGGATTCCACGACAGCTGCTTTCGAAGTATCTGTTTCTACATCTGCTTCTTCCTTAGCATCTTCGCTACTATCCTCTTCAATCTCCTCAGAGATATCCGTTTCAGTTTCCTCAGAGTTATCCTCTTCCGCCGTTTCTTCCGAAGGTTCCTCAGAAGCTTCTTCAACGATTTCTTCTATCGTCTCATCAGTCTTCTCTTCGACAATCTCGTCGTCCGTTTCTTCGATCTTTTCTTTGATAATTTCTTCAACAGAATCGTCCGAAGGAACCTCAGAAGATTCTTCCAGTTTTTTCACGATATCATCGATCTTCTCAACAGAGTCTTCCACCGTCTCAACGGTCTGCTCAGGAATCTGTGCCAGCTCATCCGTGTCAACGGATTCGACTACCGACGCAACCGCATCCTCCGCACTGTCCGCAGCTGATTCAGCTGCATCTGAAACTTCATCTGTAGCCTCGTCTGCCATATCGAGCATCTCTTTATCCAGATCCAGGATCTTCTCCTCTTTATTGGACTCTTTTTTATCACCGTGTTTCTTCATCTGTACCTCCGGTTCCTATCAATACTCTGCCTTAATTCCAGCTTCGGATCGCCTCCGCCAGTTCCGCAAGCGCAATCTCTTTCTCTGTACTGTCAGCCATCGCCTTCAGTTTCGCCTTGCCGGAAGAGATCTCTTCATCGCCAAGCACCAGAAGGAACGGGATCCCCGTCTTGCCGGCATATTTCATCTGCGCACGGAAAGAACGGTTCATCAGGTCGATCTCGCATCCGATACCCTGCTTTCTCAGTGCAAAAGCCAGTTTCTGCGCCTCGATTCCGTTCTCCGGAGAAAGGTTCGCAATATAAAGCTGTACAGGCTGATCCTTCTCGATCTCGATGCCCTGTGCCTCCATCTCCAAAAGGAATCTCTCCGCACCCATGGCAAATCCGATACCCGGAGTCGGCTGGCCGCCGATTTCGGAAACCAATCCGTCGTAGCGTCCGCCGCCACAGATCGTGCCCTGAGAGCCTACATTTTCGGACTTAAACTCAAAAACGGTACGCGTATAATAATCCAGACCTCGAACGATTCCGGAATCGATCGTATAGGCAATGCCCAACGCTTCCAGATTCGCCTTCAGTCCTTCAAAATGCGCTTTACAGTCATCGCACAGATAATCGATGAGACGCGGAGCTCCTTGTGCGATCGCACCGCACTTCTCTTCTTTACAGTCGATCATGCGAAGCGGATTTTTCTCGAAACGGGCCTGACAGTCCTCACACATCTTATCGAGGTTCGGACGGAAATAATCCTTCAGGATCTTGTTATACTCGGCACGGCAGGTGGGGCATCCGATACTGTTGATGCACAGTTTCGTCTTCTTCAGTCCCATGCGCTCGAAGAAAGCCACCAGAATGCTGATGATCTCCGCATCGATCGCCGGGCCCTCTGCTCCGAAAGCCTCCACGCCGAACTGATGAAATTCACGATAACGGCCCTTCTGCATCTTCTCATAGCGGAAAGCCGTAATGTTATAGAAAAGTCTGACCGGGCTGGGAAGAGACGACATGCCGTTTTCCACAAAGCTTCTTACCACACCGGCGGTTCCTTCCGGGCGAAGAGTGATCGAGCGTCCGCCCTTATCTTCGAAGGTATACATCTCTTTTTGTACTACGTCCGTCGTATCCCCCACGGAACGCATGAACAGATCCGTCTGCTCAAATGTCGGGATCCGGATCTCCTTGTATCCGTACTGCCCGCATATCTCGGCAAAAGCTTTCTCCGCTTTCTGCCATTTATAGATCTCCTCGGGAAGAATATCCTTCGTTCCCTTTTGACAACTGTATTTCATAAGTATCTCTCCTACTTGTAACTAAACAATTTATTATACATCAAATCGGCTTTTTCCGATAGTCTGCCGGTTCTTCAATCAGACAAGTTCGCTCGCGTATACCAGCATCGCCAGAACCGCAGGCGCAGCGGTCTCCGTCCGCAGGATCCTTCTTCCGAGGGTCACAAGCTTCGCGCCGTATTTCTGCGCCAGTGCCGCCTCTTCTTCCGAGAATCCCCCCTCCGGACCGATGAAAATGCCGATCTTCGGGTTGGACTTAAAATCCAGCGTCCCCAGGATCTCTCCCAGTTTCCCTTCTTTTTCCTCTTCCCATGGGAAAAGCACCAGGTCGCAGGTTCCGCTAGCCTCTTTGAGTGCTTCTTCCAAATTCATCGGCGTATCCACAACGGGCACGATCCCCCGGCCGCACTGTCTTGCCGCCTCAAGAGCGATAGCCTGCCAGCGGCCGGTCTTCCCGGCGCTTTTTTTCTCACCTTTACCGGAACCGGACTCTCCGCCCCGCTCCGCTTTTTCGGGTCTTCTGTTTTTTTCTTCCTTGATCTTTACGATCGAGCGGCTGCACGCCGTCGGCACATAGCGGGAAACGCCCAGTTCCACCGACTTCTGGATCGAAATATCCATCCGCTCGCCTTTTGCCAGTCCCTGATAAACGGTAGCGGTAAACTTCGGTTCATTGCGATTGGGATGTCGGTCACGAATCGACACGGCGACCAGTCCTTTTGACGCGGAAAGGATCTCACAGACATAGTCGACCCGATCCGGATCACAGAGGATCAGTTCCTCCCCGGGGCGCATCCGAAGCACATCCGTCAGATATCTCGCCTCATCGCCCGTGATCTCGTACGTATTTTCCGTCTCATCTATCCTGTTGTCGATAAAAAGCCTGGTCATGGTTTCTCTCCTTTCCTACCATTATACCGTTTTCGCCCAAAATGATAAGAGCCTGACAATATAAGGCATCACATCTCATGACACACAAAAAGGACTGCCCTCTTGCGAGAGCAGTCCTCCGATTCGCTTTGAATAATCCTTCCTTTTGATTATTTGGTAGGAAGTCTTGTCGCGATGATGCTGGCAACAGCAGAGATCGGCATGGTCTGGATCCATACACGGCCGGGGCCCGTTACCTTCGTGTTGAACATTCCCTCACCACCGAGGATGATGTTCTTGACGCCCTTAACCATCTCGATATCCATGGAAACGGTCTCGTCCATCATTGCGAGATAACCGGTATCAAGGAGCATTGTCTGGCCGGCCTGAAGCTGGTACTCAACAACGGAACCGTCGATTTCAACGAAAGCCGTACCGGAACCGGAAAGTTTCTGCATGATGAAACCTTCTCCGCCGAAGAAGCCTGCGCCGAGTTTCTTCTTGAAGTGGATGCTGAGCTCTACGCCCGGCTCTGCAGCAAGGAAAGCACTCTTCTGAGCGATGATGCTCTGTCCGGGAGCGATCTGAAGCGCACGGATCTCGCCCGGGAAGCTGCTGGCAAATGCAATAAGGCCCTGAGAACCTTCTGCGGTGTACTTGTTCTGGAAGATCGACTCACCGGAGAACATACGGCCAAGAGCTTTGCCGACGCCACCCGCCTGGGTTTCCATCTTCATGTTGGATGTCATCCAGCTCATCGCGCCACGCTCAGTGATCATCGACTCGCCCGGATTCAATGTGCAAACGACTACCGGTAACTGATCGCCTTTGATTTCATATTGCATAAATTTACCCTCCACACATTTGGATTTTTATGTTTTCATTCTACCATTCACAAAAAACTCTGACAACAAAAAGATATCACTCGCTCGGCTATTTTTCCGCATGCACATCACGTCTTGAAAAGAAACAAAAAACATCTCTCGCTCGGCGAGTTTTGCCGAAGGCAAACTGTCTGAAGCCGAAGAGAGATGTTTTTGTTAATTCAAATCAAGGCGAGATTAGAGATTCGCAAGTCTCTTAAAGTTGTCTGCCATCGGTGCGTACAGATCCTTGTAGAGCTGATAGAACGGCTCATACTGGGCATGTACGTCGGCTCTGGCATCCATGGAGGAAGCGGAGAAGATCGTCGCGCCGCAGGCTTCCTGGATCGTCGGGTATACGCCCGCCGCAACAGAAGCCAGAAGAGCCGCACCAAGTGCTCCGCCCTGATCAGAAGCGCAGGTATTCACTGTGCAATCGAATACATCTGCCAGCATCTGTCTCCAGAATTCACTCTTGGAACCGCCGCCGCAAGCGTACATGGAATCGATCTTTACACCGAGGTTGTTGAAGATATCGATGGAGTCACGCAGTGCATATACAACACCTTCCATAACGGCACGGAGCATATCCTTTCTCTCGTGCATCGCAGACAGACCGAAGAAAACGCCACGCGCATTCGGATCGAGGTGCGGTGTTCTCTCACCCATCAGATAAGGCAGGTACAGAAGACGGTTTGCACCGATCGGAACTTCCTGAGCGATCTCATCCAGGAGACGATATACATCGATACCGCGCTTATCAGCCTCGATCACCTCTGCATCACAACAGGTGTTCTTGAACCACTTCAGGGACAGGCAGGCAGCCTGATGAACGCCCATCACGTGCCATGCACCCGGAACTGCGGAACAGAAAGTATGCACACGGCCCTTCGGGTCGACCTGCATATCATCGGTATGCGCAAATACAACACCGGAAGTACCGAGTGTAGCAAAAGCAGTACCTTCCTTCACGACGCCGCATCCGATTGCAGCAGCCGCATTGTCACCGGCACCGGCAGCAACCGGAATACCTGCCGGAAGTCCTGTCTCCGCAGCGATCTCTTCGGTTACGCGGCCGGAAACTTCCACAGACTCATACACTTTTGCAAGCCATTCCTTCTTGATATCGAGAAGCTCGAGGACCTCATCGGACCAGTCACGGTTCTTGATGTCCAGAAGCTGCATACCGGAAGCATCGGAAACGTCCGTTGCGAATTCACCGGTAAGTCTGTAACGTACATAGTCCTTCGGCAGAAGGATGTGTGCGCACTGAGCATAGATCTCGGGCTCATTATTTCTCACCCACAGGATCTTACTTGCGGTAAAGCCGGTAAGCGCCGGAGAAGCCGTGATCGCCATGAGCTTATCCAGGCCGACCTTCTCGGTGATCTCTTCGCACTCTTTCGCGGTTCTCTGGTCGCACCAGATAATGGACTTACGAAGGACTTTTCCATCCTTGTCCAGCATTACGAGACCGTGCATCTGGCCGGAAAGACCGATACCCGCGATATCATCCTTGTTCACGCCGCTGTCCGCAACGACCTTCTTCAAGCCGGTAAGCGCCGCATTCCACCAATCGTCAGGCTCCTGCTCCGCATAGCCGTTCTGCGGCTGATAAAGCGGATACTCCACGGTATGTGCCGCAACCAGTTTTCCATCCTGGGAGAACAGCGCCGTCTTTGTACCTGATGTTCCAATGTCGATACCAATAAGATATTTCATATTATTCTCTCCTTGTGCTTTATATTTAAGGGGCATCCCCCTTTGTTCACTTATCAATTATTTTACTACGGAAACCGAAACGCAGGGAATACCGGTCAGGGATTCCGACAGCGGATCAGGCTGGGAAGTTCCGGCATAGAATACGAATTCAGAACCTCCATCGATGACCTCGCCTTCGTCATTTACTACGGTAAAAGCACTGTCACCGATACTGATCTGCACTTCTTCTTCCGATCCGGCGGCCAGCGCGACACGCTTGAACCCGCAGAGTTTCGGGAAGGGCGTCGCATCTTTTGACTTGCTTTGAATATAGATCTGCACCACATCTTCCGTATCGGTGTCACCGGCATTCTTGACCGTAACGCGCATCTTCTTTTCTTCGATATCGAAGATACAGTCGGAAACCACCACTTTGGAATAGGTAAGTCCATATCCGAACGGATAAAGGATATTGTCCCTTGTATACCGGTAGGTGCGATCCTTCATGGAATAATCGTCAAAGGCCGGGATCTTCTCAACCGTCTCGTAGAACGTGAGCGGAAGCTTACCGGACGGCGACACTTTACCAAAGAGGATATTCGCCATCGCCACGCCGCCGAGTTCACCCGGATACCAGGCCTGGATCAGGGCATCCGCCTTATCACACAGCGGATTGATCGAAGAACCTGCCGCCAGAACTACAACAGTCGGCTTACCCAGTGCAAGGACCTTCTCTAGAAGGACGCGCTGGCCCAAAGGCAGAAGAAGATCTCTCTTATCGCCTGAATCGAAGGCATTACCGGTATCACCCTGCTCGCCCTCCAAAGTCGCATCCAGGCCCACACAAAGTACGACCACATCGCTCATCTGCGCGAGGATCAGTGCCTCGGCAATACCATCCTCCGCCATCGCCAGCGGCTGAATACGGTCATTACTCAGGTGCGCGCCTTCCGCGTAGTACACACGGATATCGGAACCGGCCTCTTCGGTGATCCCCTCAAGGAAAGTCTTCGGTGCACGGCTTGTTCCATAGTAATTACCACGGAGCGCATCGATACTGTCGCTGTTCGGGCCGATCACTGCGATAGACTTGATCTCGTCTTTCTTAAGCGGAAGCAGCCCGTCATTTTTAAGAAGAACCATAGACTTCTCGGCGCACTCCAGCGATACTTTCCGATGTTCATCGCAGGCCACGACATCATAGGGGATATCGTCGAACTCGGTATGCTCCTCGAAAAGTCCGAGTCTCATACGGGTACGCATCAGGCGCACCACCGCATTACGGATCGTCTCTTTGCTGACCAGGCCTTCCTGCTCGGCTTCGATCGCATGAATATAGGTGCAGCCGCAGTTAAGGTCGCATCCGGCATTCAGCGCCATCGCCGCCGATTCGGTCGGAGTCTTCGTTACGTGATGGGACTCATGGAAATCACGGATCGCCCAGCAGTCGGAAACGAAGTACCCGTCGAAGCCCCACTCTTTCAATTTTCCCATGAGAAAAGAACTGGCGCATGTCGGTTCGCCGTTGAGTCTTGTGTAGGCACCCATGACTCCCTCGACCTTCGCTTCTTTTACAAGTGCCTCGAAAGCCGGAAGATACGTTTCCGCCAGATCTTTCTTGGAAGCAATGGTATTAAACTCATGGCGTAGCGCTTCCGGTCCGCTATGTGCGGCAAAGTGCTTCGCACATCCGGCGGAAAGCATATATTTTCCGTCGCCCTGCAATCCCTTAACAAAGGAAACTCCTAAACGCGTGGTCAGATACGGATCTTCGCCGTAAGTCTCATGACCTCTTCCCCATCTCGGGTCACGGAAGATATTGATATTCGGGCTCCAAAGTGTAAGGCCCTTATAGATGTCACGGTCACCTTTTTTCGAGGAAGCATTGTACTTCGCACGGGCTTCCGTACCGATAATACGTGCCACTTTACCAAGAAGAGCATCGTCGAACATGGCAGCCAGCCCGATCGCCTGAGGGAACATCGTAGCCGTTCCGGAGCGGGCCACACCGTGAAGGCCCTCGTTCCACCAGTTATAGGCAGGAACACCGAGACGGTCGATCGCGGGTGCACCGTAACTCAACTGCGGCACCTGTTCTTCAAATGTCATCTTATCTGCAAGATCTTCTGCTCTTTCCTGGAAAGAATAATTCGGATCCAAATACTTCTCCATGTAGTCACCTGCCTTTGTCACTTATTCACTGTCGTGCAGCTTTCTCCAAGAACAAGCTGCGGTTTTAGGGATATTGTCTTCTGAACATTCTCTTCGCCGGCGATCTGGGCAAGGAGATTTTGTGCCGCCGCTTCTCCGATCGCCTTCGTATCCTGGCGGATCGTTGTCAGGTTCGGGCTTGTACGCTGGGTGATTTCAATACCGTCAAAGCCAACCACGGAAATATCGTCCGGCACGGAAAGTCCCGCATCCCTGATGGCGCTGATCACACCGATTGCAGAATAGTCATCGCTGGCGATCACGGCCGTCGGACGGTCATCCGGCGTTGCCTCAAGGAGCTTCTTCATGGAATCATATCCGCCTTCGATCGAATAATACCGCGACGGGAAAAGCCGGAGATTCACTGACTTATCCGAAGCATCTGCCGCTGCTTTTTCCAAAGCGGAAATACGCTCTTCGGTGATGAATTTTCCTCGCTCACCGTGAAGGTACACGATGTTCCGATGTCCCTGATCATAAAGATGGGAAAACAGAAGGCGCATACTTTCACAAGGGTCGGTCATCACACAGCCGATACTTTTATTTTCGAAATCAATGGCGATCTTCGGAAGATTGCTTTCGATCAGTTCTCTGGCATCCTTCTGGGAATGATCGGTATTGACAATGAAAACACCGTCCACCCGGCGATACCGGCAGTGGCCGAGATACGAAAGTCCCATATTTCCGACTTTATTGGAGATAAACACGATGTCGTAACCGTGTTGTTCCACGTAGTCCTTGAAGCTTTCGATCACCTGGGCAAAAAGATAGTGCCAAAGACCCATCTGCGAAGCGTCCTGGCACAACACACCGATCGACCAGGTTCGGCTTTGAGAGAGGGCCCTCGCACCGGCATTGGGAACATAATCCAATTCCTGTGCGATACGGCGTACACGCTCACGTGTTGCCGCACTAACATCACTGGCATTCGACAACGCTTTGGAAACAGTTGCCGGAGAAAGGCCACAAGCCTTCGCTATGTCATAGATCGTCGCCATCGCTTATACCTGATCCTTCGTTTGAAATTTGTTTTGGAGAAAGTGATAAAAATCCGCCGGAACCCGTTTCCCGGATCCCGGCGGATAATCAGATCACTTATTGACTACTGCTTTGCAGGTAGCTACTACATTAGAAACGGTGAAGCCGAACTTCTCCATCAGCATGGACGGCTTGCCGCTTGCGCCGAAGGTATCCATGGTAACGTAACCGCCGTCGATACCTGCGAGTTTGCCCCAGGAGTAGGAAGAACCGGCCTCAATAGCCACACGGGCGGTTACATCCGGAAGCAGGATGGAATCGCGGTATGCCTTATCCTGAGCAAGGAATACATCCAGACACGGTACGCTGACAACGCGGGCATCGATACCCTCAGCAGCCAGCTCGTCCTTCGCCTTGATACCGAGCTCAACTTCGGAACCGGAAGCCATGATGATCACGTCCGGCTTCTCCTTGGATTCCTTCGCTACGATGTATGCACCCTTGAGAGCTTCCTTAGAGGAAGTGGTCAGCGGCATGAGGTTCTGACGGGAAAGTACCAGTGCGGACGGAGTCTTCTCGGAAGAGATCGCCGCTACCCAGGAAGCAACCGTTTCAGTTGCATCACACGGACGCCATACATTGAAGTTCGGCATGGAGCGGAGCATGGTCAGCTGCTCAACCGGCTCATGTGTCGGTCCGTCTTCACCTACACCGATACTATCGTGTGTAAACATGAAGATCTGCGGGATATTCATCAGCGCCGAGAGACGTGCCATCGGCTTGGTGTAATCAGAGAATACAAAGAAGGTTGCGCAGTAGGTACGCAGACCGCCATGGAGAAGCATACCGTTGGAGATACCGGACATGGCAAGCTCACGGACACCGAAGTGCATGTTTCTGCCGGCACGGTCAGCCTTGCTGAAATCGCCCTTACCGTTCATATAGGACTTATTGGACGGAGCCAGGTCAGCAGAACCGCCGATGAGGTTCGCGATACGGTCAGCAAGCTTATTGAGGACTTTTCCTCCGAGAGCACGGGAAGCCTGCGGCTTGTCGTCTACGGTCCAGAGGTCTTCATCATCAAGAAGAGCGGTGTAATCGTTGCTGAAGAACTTATCCCACAGATCCTTCAGATCCGGATAAGCCTTGCAGTACTCGGCAAACATGGCATCCCACTTCGCGTGAGCGTCTGTGCCCTTCGCACCCAGCTCGGCATAGTGATCGTAGATCTCCTGCGGTACGACGAAGGACTCTTCGCACGGCCAGCCCAGGGTCTTTCTCATAGCGGCGATGTTCTCTTCACCCAGCGGCTCACCGTGAGCGGAAGCGGTACCCTGCTTTGCTTCACAGCCGTAACCGATGATGGAACGGATCTCAATGAAGGACGGCTTGGTCTTCTCAGCCTTAGCTTCTTCGATCGCCTTAGCGATGGCTTCGATATCGTTACCGTCTTCTACAAGGATCGTCTGGAATCCGCAAGCCTCCATACGGCCGCGTACGTTCTCGGTAAAAGCGATATCGGTAGAACCCTCGATAGAGATGCTGTTGGAGTCATAAAGAACGATAAGCTTGTCGAGGCCCAGTGTTCCGGCAAGAGAGAGAGCTTCCTCGGAGATACCTTCCATCAGGCAGCCGTCGCCGCACTCTACGAAAGTGTAGTGGTCAATGACCGGGAACTCAGGCTTGTTGAAGGTCTCAGCCAGGTGAGCCTCAGCGATCGCCATACCGACTGCCATAGAAAGACCGGCACCCAGAGGACCTGTTGTTGCGTCGATACCTGCAGTATGACCGTACTCCGGATGACCCGGTGTCTTACTGTCCATCTGACGGAACTGCTTAAGATCTTCGATAGACAGACCGCCAACACCAAAGAGGTGCAGCAGAGAATAGTAAAGTGCGGAACCGTGGCCGCCGGAAAGAACGAAACGGTCTCTGTTTATCCACATCGGATCCTTCGGGTCAAAAGCCATTTCCTTTCCCCATACCGTGTAAGCCATAGCGGCTGCACCAAGCGGCAGACCCGGATGTCCGGAATTTGCTTTCTGAATCATATCCGCGGAAAGAACACGGATGGCGGAGATTGCGTTTTGTTCAATTTGTGTACTCATAGGTTCCATACACTCCTTCTGTCAAGATTGAAATATGTGATACGCGCTCGTGGCGCCGTATTGACAAATGTAAGTGGCCTGCGCTCCCATCTTTTTCTGAGGAGAAGGGATCCGTTTCGAAATCGCTTTCGAAAGGAGAGCAAAAAAATGGGAGCACCAGCTCACTTGCCTATTCAGTTTATATTCTCGAGGCCAAAGTGTCAATAAAAAAGCCATGCTTTCTTAAGACGGAACGATACGTTTTCAAACGCAATTCCCGATTCAAAACGAATTCATTCTTTCTTTACAATTACCTCATTGCCAAACGGCGAGGATATGTTATCTTTATATAGGATTTTCGACGGGCTACTGCATCTTTGGGAGACAAAAGTGAAACTTAAAATCAAGCGCGACATTCTATTTGAACATCTTTCCGAACCGGTCTTCCGTACCGGACTTCTCGAACAGCTCAAGGAATTTAATCAGCACGGATCGAGCAACTGCTACGACCATAGCGTTTCCGTCGCCAAGGCATCTCTTTATATTGCGATGCTCCTTCCTTTCCATTTCAAAATGGAGCAGCTGGTCCGCGGCGCATTGCTTCACGACTACTTCCTTTACGATTGGCATGTCACCAAACCGGAGAAGCTTCACGGCTTTTCCCATCCCCATACGGCCTGCCGTAACGCCAAGCGCGATTTTGACATTACGCCGTTAGAAGAGAACATCATTAAGAGACACATGTTCCCGCTGACTCCCGTTCCGCCGAGATTTAAAGAGAGTTACCTGGTCACCCTCGCCGACAAGTACATCGCGACTAAGGAGTTTTTCGCCGCACTCAGACAGCGTCTGCATCCGGCGCGTGCCTTAAGGCTGTTCTCCCGATCGGTTCCTTATGTCTTTTCATTTATGATCGTCTTCCTGCCATGGAAATGACGGACCTTCTTACCTGGTATCTCGAAAACCGGCGTGACCTTCCCTGGCGGAAGCACCGCACGCCCTATTCCACCTGGATCTCAGAAGCCATGCTTCAGCAGACCCGAGTCACGACCGTACTGGACTATTATCCCCGTTTTCTAAAACGCTTTCCCGATCCGGCTTCTTTGGCTGCGGCATCGGAAGATGAAGTTTTTAAGTACTGGGAAGGTCTGGGATATTACTCCCGTGCCCGAAACCTCATGCGCGGCGCCGCCTATATCTGTGAACATTTCGACGGAAGTCTTCCCTCCCGTCCCGACCTTCTGCTTGAGATCCCCGGCATCGGTCCTTACATGTCCGGCGCGATCGCGTCTCTTGCCTTCGACTATCCCGAGCCGGCCGTTGACGGAAACTGCATCCGGATCTACAGCCGCCTTCATGCTCTTCCCGTTGTCCCCTCCGAGAAAAGAACTTACGACGAGATCTATTCCCGCGTGAAAAAGGATATGCCGGAAGAAAACCCGGGAGACTTTAACGAAGCCCTCATGGATCTCGGCTCCCTTGTCTGTACACCCAAATCTCCACGATGCAGTCTCTGCCCGTTTTCTACAACATGCAGTGCCCATCTTCTTGGAAAAGAGACGGACTTCCCGCTTAAAAAGCCGAAGAAAGAGACACCCGTCGAAGAGCATACGATCCTGAAGATCTATGCCGGTGACCGTATTCTGGTCAGGAAACGCCCATCTCAAGGGCTTCTCGCCGGGCTTTTCGAGCTGATCGACCTCCCCGGAAATCTCACGCAGGAGGAAGTCTCTGAATGGCTTCTCTCCATTCTTGGGACACCGGCACCGAAGGCCGAAGAATCCTTCACATCTGAAAAAGCACCATCAGATCCGACAAAACCTAAAGCGGATATCCGCTCTTTAGGCGCCAGCCGACATATCTTTTCGCATCTGCGGTGGAATATGGTGGGATATGAGATCCGTTTGTCCTCTTCTTCCCCCTCCGGATCCTCCGCCGATACTTCTTCACTGTCCGATGACATTTCCGCCATGCTTCAAAAACTCGGAACACTTGTCACCCCTGAAGAGTATTCCTCCCTTGCTTTTGCCTCCGCCCTTTCAGCCTACCGCTGATCCTTCGGATCTTTTTCTTTCGCCCTGCCGTTGATCCTTCGGATCCTTTTCGAAGCGGATTCTTTTCGATTTTTTTGCATAATGCAACAAATCTCTTTTTTGTCTCGTCTTATTATCAGAACCGCAGAAGAAGCCTTTTCTTCTGAAGACAAAGGAGATATATAAAATGAAAAAAGTAATCGCCACTTTATTATCCATATCGATGCTGATCGCACTTCCCTGCGGATGCACAAAGAAGTCCGGAAAAACAAAACGCAGCAGCAAGCCGACAAAGCGCAGCGAAGAACCCGGCAATGCCTCAAACTCTGCCATCTTTAAGATCGATCCGGCAGAAGCGGCTAAGTATTCCGAAGAGGAACTCAAGAAGATGTATTCCCAGTTCGTCTTCGGCGTGATGGCCATATGCGCCAAGAATGCCAACGGAAGAAATGTCATGATCTCTCCGGACTCGATCCTTTTCGCGCTGGAAATGGCGGCAGCCGGGGCAAGCGGAGATACACTGGACCAGATGCTCCAGACGCTCCTTCCCGGAGCCGATAATCCGACAGCCTTCCAGTTTGCCGTGGAGAGAATGAATAATCTTCAGGGCGAGTCTTTGTCGATCGCGAACTCCGCATGGATCAACGAGAACCTGGCGGATTCGGTGTATGAGGATTACCTTGAATATGTACAGAAGCACTTTGATGCCGAGATCCGCACGCTCCCCTTCAATAAAGCCGCCGTCAAGACCATCAACGATTGGGTCGAGGATAAGACCAACGGCAAGATCCACGACCTCATCAGTGAAGTCAATAACGACGACCTCATGGTCCTCATTAACGCCATTGCGTTCAACGGCCAGTGGAAACTGGGCTATGCCGAAGAAGATATTCTGGACCATGTATTTACGACTACGAATGGGGATGAACAGGAAGCCACTTTCCTTTATAGCCGCGAAGGCACATATCTTTACAGCGAGTCGGCCACAGGTTTTCTTAAGCCCTACGCGGATGAACAGTACGGTTTCGTCGTGATCCTTCCGGACGACCCGACCATCGATATCAACGAGTACATAGCCAATCTTTCTCCGGAAGAATACTGGGAGTTCTGGAACAACCGGACGGCCAACAAAGAAGTGTATGCGATGATGCCGGAATTCCGAAGCGAGTACAGCGTGACGCTCAATGATATCCTCTGCAACATGGGCATGGATCTTCCCTTCAGCATCAATAAATCCGACTTCAGCAACCTTTGCAAAGAACGCGTCTATATCAGCCAGGCCGTTCATAAGACATATATCGACGTCAACAGAAACGGCACCGAAGCGGCTGCCGCAACCGCGCTGACCATGACCTGCGGGGCTTCGATCGGAGAAGAGCAGCATACATTCTATGTCACATGCGACCGCCCGTACGCCTATGCGATCGTGGATCTGCAAACAGGTCTTCCGGTATTCCTCGGAACCGTAGAGTCCGTCAAGTAAACCGAAAGCAGTTTATACTTTCACCCTTCCCTCAATAATGTCCTTATAGTCGAGATAGTTCTTCCGAAGAAGATTCGGGGTATCGAGGCCATAGGGACATTTTGATTTGCAAAGGCCGCAGTCCACACAGTTTTCGATCTTTGCCATCTCCCCCTGCCAGAACTCGCCTTTGAAATTCTCGGACGGTGCACGGCGGATCAGCTGGGACATTCTTGCACACTGGGCGATCTGGATACCTGCCGTACAGGGCATACAGTAGCCGCACCCGCGGCAGAAATCACCCTGAAGAGTCTCTTTATCCTTTTCGATAAATGCGCGGAGCTCTTCTGTCATTTCCGGTTCGGAACGGAAAAATGAGAGCCACTGCTCGAGTTCTTCCTCGCGCTGGATCCCCCAGATGGGAAGCGCCTCGTATTGACTCATGAACGCCATACATGCACGGCTGTTGGTAAGAAGTCCTCCGGCCAATCCCTTCATGGCGATAAAGCCCATGCCTGCCTTTTCACAGGAGCGGGCCAGTTCGATCTCTCTTTCGGAGGCCAGATAAGAAAACGGAAACTGGAGTGTCTCATAAAGGCCGGACTTTACGATTTCTTCCGCCACTGCGATCAGGTGAGCCGTGATGCCGATATGACGCACTTTCCCCTGCGCCTTTGCTTCCTGCATCGCCTCATACATCCCCGTCCCGTCACCCGGCGCGAAGCACCTGTCCGCACAGTGGAACTGATAGATATCCAGATAATCGGTCCTAAGGTTGGCAAGCGTGGTGTCAAGATCCTTCCAAAACTGCTCCGGTGTTTTCGCCTGGGTCTTACTGGCAATAAACACTTTTTCCCGCATGCCGTCGAAAGCCTCGCCGACTTTCACCTCACTGTCCGAATAGGCACGGGCGGTATCGAAGAATGTCATTCCGCCCTCGTAGGCACGCCGCAAAAGCTTGACTGCGTACTCTTGGCTGACCCGCTGAATCGGCAGCGCACCAAATGCATTCTGCGGAGTAGTAATTCCGGTTTGTCCAAGTGTAATCGATTTCATTGCAGGCACCTCCTTAAAATGCTGTTTCCATTCACATATCCCATAGGCTCATCTGCCTGTATTTTTCCGGAAGCTCGTTCATGTACCGGAACACATCGTCCGCCTTATACATGATCCCGTTCGCCTCACACGTATCCCGAAGGATCGTAAGTAATTCTTTGGAATTCGGACTGGGAACCTCATAACTGTTCCCGTATGTCCGGATATACTTTTCCTTCAGTCCCGGGAAAGACCGGTCGAGAGCTTCGTAGAAATACTCCCTGTCCCCTTCACGAAGCGTCAGTCCCATCCCGAAGTCGATGATTCCCTTTACGCCCACGCGCACGCATTCGTTGAGGATCGCCGAAACATTCTCTTTCGTGTCGTTAATGAACGGCAGGATCGGTGTGAGCCAGACCACAGTCGGAATGCCCCGTTTCTGCATCTCCTCCAGCACCTCGATCCGGCGTTTCGTATTGCACACATGCGGTTCAAGGATCGAACAGAGTTCATCGTCATATGTCGTCAGCGTCATCTGCACCACGCACTTGGCATTCCGGTTGATCTTCTCCAGCAGATCGATATCCGCAAGGATCCGGTCGGACTTTGTCTGCACGGCCGCACCGAACCCGTACTTCAATATGACCTCGAGACACTGCCTGGTGATGTGAAGTTTCTCCTCGCAATGCATATACGGGTCGGACATCGAGCCGGTACCGATCATGCACTTTTTGCGTTTACTTCGAAGGGCCTGCTCCAGAAGTACAGGTGCATTTCTTTTGACTTCGATATCTTCAAAATCGTGGGTAAACTGATAACAGGCGCTCCGGCTATCGCAGTAGATACAGCCGTGTGTGCACCCGCGGTAGACATTCATCCCCGTGCCGTGATTGCTTGTCAGAATGCCCTTGGCGTCAACAAAATGCACTTTCTGCTCCCTCTCTTTCTGCTGTTGAAAATATTATAGCATGATAGAAAAAAGAAGACGGAATCCGCGCGCTTAGTTCTTTTCGAAAAGAACTGTGAAAAAGCTCTTGCGTTCGGTCACGAAGAGTGGTATTTTTGTAGTCCGTTTTATTTTTCAGACCACGCCGCGCACCTCGGAAAACGGTGCACAAACAGAAAGGATGGATGACACATGAATGAGCAATTTACATGGCAGCTGCACCTTCAGGACAACGAGTGGCCTCTTGAGAAGATCGACCACGACAGAAACATCGTTCGCGCAATCGTGGTCGATGACGAAGGGTCTTTCTACTTTGTGCGTGTACACCGTGACGACTACTTCGGCAAGGCTACACTGATCGAGACCGCAGGCGGCGGAGTCGAGCCGGGCGAGGACCTTTCTGAAGCAATACAAAGAGAGCTGAAAGAAGAGCTGGGCGTGGAGGTCGAGATCTTAAGCGAGATCGGTCTTGTTGACGATTACTATAACCTGATCCACCGGCATAACCTGAACCACTATTTCCTTTGCCGGATCCGTTCTTTCGGGGAAACGAATATGACACAGCAGGAGATCGAAGATTTCCATCTTTCCACACTGAAAATGAGTTATCAGGAAGCGGCGGACGAGTACAGAAAATGTGCCTGCACCAAGCTCGGAAGGCTCCTTGCGCAAAGAGAACTTCCGGTTCTGGAAAGAGCGAAGGATCTTCTTAACCTCGATTGCAAAATGGTAAAACAGAACCGGTACTTCCGCCTTCGTGCCGGTGCCCTTCCGATGCATGACGGAAAGATCCTCTTTGTTAAGTGCAGTGTGAGCGATTATTACTACGTGATGGGCGGGGCGATCCAGTTGTGCGAAACCTCGAAGGACTGCATCGAGCGTGAGATCGTCGAAGAGACCGGAGTAGCGGTCAAAGCGGGCCGTCTGGCACTGGTTACCGAGAACTTTTTTACCGGAGCCGGCGGATCCATCGATACCTATGACTGCCACACCATCGAGTTCTACTATCTCATGGAACTTTCCGACGAGCAGGCCGCATCCTGCAAGAGTTCTACCGACGAAAACGAAGAACTGGCATGGCTTCCCATCAGCGATATCCAAAGTTACAACATCAAGCCGGCTTTTGTGAAAGAGCGGCTGGATGAGATCTTATCTTCCGACCATGTTCTTCACATCCTGGAAGACCGGGACAAGCGGAAATAATTAACTGCACAATATTGCAGGCAGATCTGTGAAATAAGGTAGACGGGAGCAGGTTATTTCTCCCCGTTTTTAAGAAGCGCTTCCCACTCGGAGCGCGTGATGGCATATGCGTACGAGATCTCATTCTTCGGATCCGGATACTCCTTCACCTTCTTCATGCCGTTGGCGATGGCCGTGGAATACGAGCCGACATTCGTATACTTCATATACGAATAGATCGTGTCATAAGAGGTATTCCGGAATACCCAGTCCCGGCATGCCCGGGCGGCTTCCTTTCCGAAGCCTCTTCTCCAGTATTTCTTATGAATGTGATACCCGATCTCGGGAAGCATCTCACCATCGATATTCTGGATCGTGATTCCGCAGTCGCCGATAAATTCCCCCGTCTCCTTCAGCACGACAGCCCATAGCCCAAAGCCGTACTTTTCATAGTTTTCAAGATTCCAGGTGATCCATGCACGCGTTTTTTCCTCGGAAAAAGGCGCAGGATAGTGCTGCATCGTCTCGGGATCCGACACGATCTCATAAAGGGCATCAAAGTCATCCATCGTATACTTCCGAAGGATCAGTCTTTCCGTTTCCATAAAAGCACTCCTCACGACTCATTTACGAGTTTCCCCGTCATATGCTCCACCGTAAGTTCCAGACACAGTACCCTCGGCAGCGCATGCTTAAGCTCATGCTGCAGATACTCCTCATCGTCCGAGAACTTCTTAAGAAGATTCGTGCAGATCCACTTCGTTTTCTCCAGATCCGTTACCTGCTTTATCCGCCCGAAAAGCACTACGCTTCGGATGTTTAATGCCCAGTCTCCTTCTTTTCTGAAACCCTCATCCATGACGCAGTAGCTGACCTTGTCGCAATCCGTAATGGCATCCAGTTTATGCCCTTCTTTGGCACAGTGGAAATAAAGTTTCCCATCCTCTTTGCAGTACCAGTGATCCAGCGGAACGCCATACGGATACCCGCCGTCGCCGATCATGGAAAGAACGCCCCGGGGCTGTTCCGTAAGTACCTTATCACATTCTTCTTCACTGATCATCTGTTTAAATCTTCGCATGGGGCGGAAAATCCGGGGAAGGATCAGGACCTGGTTCGGATACCCGAATTCCACCGTAAGGTCCCCCTCCACAAAACCGAACTTCTTATAGAGTGCACGGGGCGCATTCCCCTTTTCATCGTCTTCGCGGAACGTCGAGACTGTAATATCACGATAACGGTCCAGTTCATCCAGTGCTTTTTCCATAAGAGCGGTAGCAATATGGTTTCTCCTTCGATCCGGCGCCACAGCCAGAAAACAGATCATATTGCGGTTCCTCGAAAAGAGCAGAACGCCGGAGATCCCGTCGTCTTCTTTCACGCAGATCGCCTGCATCTTCTCCATAAAACGAAGGACCGTCTTCTCATGATCCTGAAGAGATTCCTCGGTCTCCAGACCCGGAAACTCATCCCGTACCAGACGGACCAGTTTCATCCAATTCTGAATATCATTCTTATTGCCGTATACTGCCTGCATTTCATCATCCTCTTTATTGGCTTTCGCCTGATTCATTATCTTTCATTTCGTACGGACGATCAGGTTCAGATGATTGCGTCCGGATCGTTATACCCCTTTGATGGAAGGATCGTCGTCCTGTCTTTGAAAAACATATCACAGATGCGAAGCTCCAGTTCCTGTCTGTGGGCAAAGTGCCTGATCAGATCTTTTTCTCCGGACCGTCCGTTTTCTTTCGCATAAGGACAGTTCTCGAAAAACTCCATCATCAGCGGAAACCAGATTTCCACACCGTTTTCATCTGACCGTTCTTTCCGGATCACGGAGAGATTCCCTTCTATATCTGAGGCTTTCAGGTAGAATATCCGGAAATCCTTTCCAGACAGGGCCTCCCGGACCTCCTCATAGAAAGCAAAGATTTCTTCGTCTGACAGATTCCGGAAGAGCATCAGGTCCTCCACTATGTTTTGAAACAGTGAACACTCAAAGATATTCCCGTCAGTGTTCCATGCCCGGAACCGGCGGAGAATGATCGTCTTGAATTCCTCAAAAGAGACCCGGTTATTATAGATCTCATACTGCTCCAGATCCTGATAGAAAGATCGGTCCTCTGTTCTGATCTTAGTATACATAACAATGCGTTTATCGCCTTCTTTTACCGTTTTCTCCTCGATTTCTTTCCGAAGAGACGGGTATTTTGAAACCACCTCCGGATACTTCTTCTCATCCAGATACGCACACCAGGCCAGTTCCACAGGGGAATACTCGCCCTCCCGGATCGCCGTAAGATCCGGTTTCTTCTCCGAAAGTTTCTGTACCAAAGTACTTTTTCCGCTGCCCTGCAGCCCTTCCACAAAGTAATTCATAGGTATCATTCCTTGACGCGTCTTCCGATCACATCGCTGTAGTCCTTATTCTCCACGATCATGCGGTACACCCGGCTGGTGCCGCCGTAGATGCTCTTCATATCCTTCCAGTACGTAAAACCGTACTTCTCGTAAAGCCCTTCTTCCTCTGTAGACACATAAAGGAACGGATGTCCCTCCTTCTTGGCCAGTCCGTAAGCATACTCCACAAGTTTCCCCATACGTCTTGCCCCGCGGAACTTCGGGAAAGTATACACAAATCCCACCCATGGAGTAAGAGACGGATCATCGATCTCATCCTTAGGAGCATACGTACAGAAAGCCATCAGTTCCTCTCCTTCTGTCAGAAGAAGCAGTTTCGCAGGATCTCCTACGTGCTCGAAAAAACGGTTCTCCGTCAGGAGCTCGCAGAGAAACGCCGCCGCACGCCAGTCGCTTTTCCTGATTTCATCTCGCCAGTATTCCTGATTATTCAGTTCGAAATAATCGTGTACTTCCATCCATTTTTTCCTTTCCGATTGCGCATCCATTTTGATCTAGCATCGCTTCAGGGTACTTCCGTCCACATCGATCCAGTAACGCTTCAAGATGCATCCGTCCACATCGACCGTCTTTTCGAATACTCCCCCGTTACTGAGGATCGTCTTTTCGCTTCTTTCGTTTGTTGCATCGCAGGTCACCAGAAGTTTCGGTATACCCATCTCCCGGGCCTTTTCGATATTGAGGCGGAGCATCTCTTTGGCATAGCCTCTTCCCCGCTCCGACGGACGCACCGTATACCCGCAGTGCCCGCCCCATGTTCCGAGGATCGGGTGGTCGATATGGTGGCGAAGATCGATGATACCCACAAGTCGTCCGTCACTTTCACGTATAGCAAAGTAGGTCGTTGAAGGCACATCGACCCCGGCCTTCTTACACGTCTCCGGATTCTTTCTGAGCATGCAGAGACGGATCCAGTCTCCGGCAGAAAGTCCCTCGTCACCAAGCAACATGCATCCTGCAAAACGGTCGTCATTGTCCGCATCGCATTCCAGCACTTCCTTTCGAAAAGCACTGACTTCCTGCTCGTATTCCAGGCCCGCTTCCACCAGCCTGATTGCGTCTGTTTTTTCTTCCATGATTTCTTTTATCCTGCGTCTTTCCGGTAGATCAGCATCCCGTTGTTATAAGGATCATCCTCCGCACCGAATTCCTCTTTGACAAACACATATCCGTTTTTTTCAAGCACCCGTACCGAGGCATCGTTTCCTTTCATGACACGGCCGTAGAGTGTCTTTACATGAAACTTCTTTACCACAAACTCCGTCATTGTACGGACCAGCTCGGTTGCATAGCCTTTCCCGCTATATGCCTGACTGATCACGTAGCCGATCTCGACCTGCGACGGATCGCCTTCAACCTCATTAATGCCGGTGTCCCCGATCAGTTCGCCGGTCATTTTGGATTCCACCGCCAGTACATACGGAAGGGTCTCCTGACGGGAACGATCCAGGAAGAACTGTACCGCATCTTTGGTTTCATCGATATCGGCATAGCTTTCATTGGGGATCCATCTTTTCACTTCATCTTCCAGATGGATCTCGTAAAGACGCTCGGCGTCAACGGATACAAACTTTCTGATTTTCAGGTTTTCCGTTTCAAACAAATACTCCATGCAAAGAGCTCCTTCATCCCACCCGAAGTTTTTACTTCAGATCATCCATATGCGGCAGGCTGTCTACCTTCTTGTTATCCGAGCTATTATACAGTTTTCCATCTTCGGAGTAGTACGTCTTATTCTTTTGACTGCACTCTACCTCGAAGAAGACCTGATAGAAGATGACGCTTCCATCTTCCTGCGTAACGCCGATATAGTTTGCGTCTTTACGCACGGTTCCCGAAACATATTGGGTATGTATCTCTCCGATATTCTTACCCAGTTTCAGCGTAAATACGATCTTTTCAAAGGATACCGGAACCTCGTATTTCGACTCTTCCAGGCCCTTATACGGCACATCGCAGTCCGTCTCGACAACGAACGCCAGAATTGGTGCATTGGTGCCGTAAGCTCCACCCAGCGCATCGATGGGGATCCCGTTATAGTCGTCCGGTACATCGATTACACTATTCTCCGGATCGCCGTCCCAATGCCACGATGTCAGGGTTCCATGTGTCTCCTTCTTATCCAGTTTAAACTCGAAGTCTCCGGACTTCTTGTAATCTCCGTCATAAAGCTTGCACGAGGCAAGGGCCGGCACCAATAAAGAGATCACAAGGACAAGTGCCAGTGCTTTTCCGATGGAATACGCGTTTTTCTTCATTTTCCCATCCTCCAGGGTTTCCCGGTGTCTTTTTAATGTCCGGTTTCTACTTCTTCATTCTACCACGAAACATCAGGATGCTTCGTATTTTTCCCATTCCGTTCCGTCGATCGTCTTAAGTCCCGCAAGCTCCGGATCAAGGTTATCCGACGGATAGATCGCGATTGTAACAAATCCGTCCAGAGCCTCCGGAACCATATCATCCGGATCCGGATCAGAGCAGTCATCGGAAGGCCGGAAATAGTATACGTCGTCTTCAATGATCAATCCGTCATAGCTCCGGTCATGGCCCATCGTTGAGAACAGATCGAATTGGACAAATACCGGAAGAGACAGATAGAAATCATCATCGGTCAGATCCAGTTCCGCCATGTCAAGTCCCCAGTCTGAAGCCGCTTTCAGGAAAGCCTCATAATTCGGGAAAACATACTTCCCGGAACTTCCGGACGGAAGGTCGATGTATCCGCAGTGGATCGTCTTCATCGGAAGTGTGGATGCAGGATAGCCGCATGTTACAGCGTTTCCGCCGTTATCGTGAATATGGTAGAAAAGATCACTCCAGAGATACGCCACATCCGAAGCGTTCGTATCGTTAATGGTGTACCTCATATCCCCTTCACTTGAACATAGGACTTTTTCTCCTTTCTCATTCCAAAAGAACAGCTCCTTCTGCCCGTAGTCACACATCACCTGCTCACCCGTTTTTCCCGCATTCGGATCCACCTGTGACGCCTTCTTATATAGTTCCAGAAGATAATCCTCATCTAAGGAAACCGCCGCTTCCGTCTTGGAGATCAGCTTCACGTTTTCCAAAAGAATATCCTCGTAGGTCATTCCATTACCGGTAGCCGCCGGCGTCAGGGAAACCGAGAAAATATACATCCGGCCGTCACCCATCACTGCGTAGACTTCATTTTGGTATCCCCATGCATAATTGTTATATTCATAAGTGAAAAGCACCCGGTCCGGATCAAGATCAAGCACATCTTCACCCGTCGCATCCGACCGGCTGCCTTTGCTGTTACTGTTCACGGGTTCCTGCCCGTCCGCCGGATCTCCCTGATAGGGCGGATACGAAGCCAGGGGATCATCCTGCTCCTCTTCCGATTCTGATGTGGCCGCCTCGGATGTTTTCTTCACGGTTTTCTTCTTTTTCGTCTCCTCGGATCTCCGGCACCCGGCGAGTATTCCGCCGCAAATGGCGATAACGGTAATAAGACTGATCAAACGTCGATTCATAGATACTTCTCCTCGTTTCCCATAATCTTTTCAAAGATAAGACGAAAAAAGCCTCTTTTCCGTTGCATTTTCCCTATGGAGAAACAGCATGAACCGGAGCATGGGATCCTCGGATAAACGTGCCGAACCAAACGGGTCTCAGGAACCTTCGAGCCACTGATGCATACCGCATCCGAACTGCTCGCTCGGGCGCTCAACAAAGCCGAACTTTTTGTAGAATTCCTCTTTGCCTTTTGCCGCCATGAGACTGACCATCATAAGGTATCCGGGGGCAAGCTTTTTTCGGATCTCCTCCATCAGGTATTCCATCACCCTCCGGCCGAGGCCCTGTCCCTGATACTCCGGCACGACGATCACATCGGCAATATAGACCACATATCCGTGATCCCAAAGCGCCCTTCCCAGCGCGACCGGTTTTCCGTCTTTTCTAAGGCAATAAAGGATCGCCGTCCGCTTTAATCCGGCAGAAGCTTCCTCTAAGGGGAAGTCATGCCAGCCGACGACTTTCCGAAGGTTCATGTATTCCTCCGGCGTAATGGAGTTCGTCACTTCGAAGTCCGGCTCCGGTTTTGCCGTCTTTGTATCCGGCTCTTCCGCGATTACCTCTTCGGATCCGCCCTCCGAAAGTTCAAGAAGGAATGCTTTTGTGAGATCTTTTACGATTCTTACCGCTTTCATCAGGTTTTCTTCGTAGGTGTCCGAACCGCTGTATTCCGCCGTATCCGTGATCGTCCGGATCGACAGGAACGGCACTTGATTTACATAGCATACATGGGCCATGCTTCCGGTCTCCATGTCTACCGACAGCGGATGGAACCTCTCCATGATACTGTCTCTTCCCTCATCTTCGATAAACACATCGCCCGTGACCATCCGTCCGAAGAAGATATTCCCCTCTAAAGTGGTTTTGGACGCCATACTCTTTGCCATCTTCAAAAGCCGCTCATCCGATGCGATCCACTCCGACTTCATCCAGGGATGAAATCCGGTCAGTACGCCCGGCTGAATATCGTGGTATGTCACTTCCGTCGAGATCACGGTGTCAAAGATCTTCACTTTCGGATCCATGCCGCCGGCAACGCCCACATTGAGCACGGCATCGACCTTAAAAAGATCGATGAGAAGTTGTGTTGCAAGCGCCGCATTGACCTTGCAGGCACCGCAGTATAATGCCACGACTTCTTTTCCGCAAATTGTTCCTTCGCAAATTTTCAGCATCGCTTTTTCCAATGTACGGGTGATCTCCATCTCACTTAAGATGGGTGTGATCTCGTCGATGTCTGCACTGATGATTCCAATCTTCATATCCATTCTTCCTTTCATCCTGTTTTCCGGGATTATTACGCCTTTTCTTCCAGCCATTTCGCAACGCCGTCTTCGTCATTGGAAGAGGTCACGTGATTGGCGATACTTCTCACTTCCGGGATCGCATTACTTACCGCTACTCCCATACCGCACAGTGTCAGCATATCGACGTCATTTATATCGT
The DNA here is from genome assembly GCA_017620475.1 of Clostridiales bacterium. GTDB lineage: Bacteria > Bacillota > Clostridia > Saccharofermentanales > Saccharofermentanaceae > Scatonaster. Next base: position 29,039 of record JAFZQI010000014.1, read on the forward strand.
CGCCGAATGCCACCATCTCGTGAAGGGAGATGCCGCTTTCTTTTGACAGGGCTTCGATGGCCTGTTTCTTCCCACCGTCTTTCGGAAGGAAAGCATACATATTCTCGCCGCGGTAACGGATAAGTTTCGCCCCGGTTTTCGAAGCGATCTTTACCGCCGTTTCCTCGTCATCCAGATACGCGGCGATCTTGTTGGCCCGGCAGGTCAGCGGCTCCGAATAGTCACAGTATACGGCTTTATGAAGTCTTTCCGATTCGGCGATGTGCTCGCTGTTCCAGTACACCGTTTTCCCGGAGGCCACGGTGATTTCGGCATCCTTTTCATAAAAAAGGATCCCTGAAACGATCGCATTTGTCTCTTCTTCTGAAAAAGAACTGCTGTAGATACAGTTGTCTCCACGCCCGTTCATCGCTTCTTCACTTCTGTTTTCCCCTGCGTGGATCAGCGTACCGTCAGTCGTGATCTCATAGTCCGGCGCAAGGATCCGGATATACTTTTCCGCACCGATCCAGTATCTGGCCGTGGCAATTGCCAGTTTTGTCCCTTTTTCCCGGAGTTTCCCAAGCACATCCAGAGTATGTTCCGAGATCGTCCCGTCGGAACGAAGAAGCGTGTGATCGAGATCCGTAAGGATCATTTTCGGAGAACGAAGTTTAAACGCGATCTCCGCAAGTTCCACCGTCTCTTCCTGGGTGCGTTCCTCATCACGAAGCAGCACTTTGAAGCCGCTGTACCGGAGATGCTCGTAGTTCTCCCTGGAGTTGATCATCCGCAGGGTCGCCCGATAATTCGCTATCGCCGCCTCGGGATCCGGCTCTTCCAGAAGGAGCCGGTAGATCATCTGTTTCTCCGGATCCGGCCGGTCGAAGAACCGCTTCTCGGAGATCTCCGGATCCGCCAGCATGATCAGTACATGGTCATCGTCGGTGAATTCCTTTAGCGTCTCCACATAAATGTTCGTATCCACAAAGATCAGTTTTCCCCGGGCCTCCGGTTTTACAAGAAGTTCCGGAATCATCTGAAGTTCCAGTTTCTCACACTCCGTCTTCGCCCCCCAGATCCAGGCGGTATACTCCTCAGGAGTCCGCCTTACAAACTGATGCCAGTCCTGAAGGTCACGTGTATACGTCAGATTCGGGTATTCTTCCTTATCCAGTTCCGGGAGTTTCGCATCGTGATAATTCTCTTCCAGCGCGATCCCGTTATGTTTCTTCGCCAGATTCTTCACGACCGTGGATTTCCCGGCATACGCCGATCCGGTCACAAAGTATACCCGGCTCCAATCGATATTCTTTATATCATTCATCATGTCCCTTCTTCTCCCTTGTTCACCGTGGACTTCTTTCCCGACGAAGTATTACTCAGTACGATTCCCAGAAGCACCATCACGATACCAGCCGCCACGCCTGCGCTCATCGATTCCGAGAACCACAGGATCCCGTTGACCGTGGCGACCACCGGTTCGATCGATGCTATGATCGCCGCCTGTCCGTTCTCCACATTCTTCAGTCCGAGTGTATAGACCAGATACGGGATCACCGTGGAAATCAGCACAAAGGCCGCCGCCAGAAGGATATCTTTTCCCGATCCGGTTGCCGCATTCCACACCTGATCCGGCTTCGCGAAAAGCACTGTGCCGAAAGTGGCAAACAAAAACGTGTAGAAACTGATCGTAGAAGATTCGTATCCCCTCTCCAGCGCATATCTTCCGAAGATGGAATAGAGTGCGTACCCCAGACCTGCCCCCAGTCCGATGAAGATCTTTGCAGCAGTAAGCTTTTCTGATCCGCCCAGAACGCCCGTCACGAAAACGAGGCCGAGGAATGAAACGCCGAGGGCAAGTGCTTTTCGAGTGGTGATCTTCTCTTTGAAACAGAAGGCGGAGATCACCATGACGAATGCCGGCGCCGTATAAAGAAGGATCGCCGCGACGGACAGCGAAGTGATCGTGATCTCCTTGAAGTAACAGAGATTGAAGAACACGATGGAAAGAAGACCAGTCCCGAGAAAACACCAGATGTCCTTAAGGCGTATCTTAAAGAGTTTTCTGTCGCGGACCAGAAGGAATACAGCCATAAAGGCCGTGGTCAGCACCGCCCGGAGAAAAACGATGTCCCAGGAGGACAATCCGTTGTCGTTCAGGGGACGCACAAACAGACCCATGCACCCCCAAAGGATGCCGGCCAGAAGGATCAGAAGTTTACTGCCGAAAGATTTTCTGTTCATAGAATCGGTCCGTAGGTTTCTTTTCTTCTGTATTTGCTGCCCATTACGTCGCGCTCTCTATGCGCACGGAGCCTGTCCAAATCAAGAGAAGCCACATAGACCCCCTCTTCTCCCGGAGCTTCGAATGCGCACATATCCCGTACGCCGGGTTCATCCGGAAGCCACGGCACGCCATCGAAAAGCACAGAATGACCGTTGCAGTCCGGCTGGCCTTCTGCATAGTTGCAGGTCGCTACCGCCACCATATTCTCGTAGGCGCGTGTACGAAGGGCCGCCAAACGGTTGATCTCCAGCGGACAGGCGTTGGGCTGAAGGATCAGTTCCGCGCCCTTGAGCATGAGGAGCCGCGCGCTTTCCGGGAATTCTCTGTCGAAGCAGATCATGGAGCCGAACTTGACGCTGCCGCGCCCGAAATCAAGATCCGCCACATAGAAATCCTTTCCGGGAGCGAGCATGATCTCATCGGCAAAGGCACAGATATGCACCTTACTGTAGTGCAGGATCTCTTCCCCGTTTCTGTCGAAGAAAACGACAGAGTTGAGGGGTTTCTCTTCCTTCAGATCTTTCTCCAGAAATGTGATCCCGATAGCCATCTGAATTTCCCCTGCCAGATCCCGGAACGCCTGAACAAAACGGCTGTCTTTCTCAATCGCCAGGGCCATAAGTGCCTCTGCATCCTGTGGGATCGCATATCCGTCATTCCACATCTCCGGGAATAACGCAACATCCGCGCCCATCTCCTTGGCCTTTCTGCAGGAGGCCAAACCATTTTCCAGATTCTCCTCCTGTGTTTTTCCGGGTATCAGCTGTAAAAATGCGATTCTTATTTCCATGTATTCTCCTTCACCCGATGGCGCGGCCGCCGGTGCTTTTCTTTACTTGCCCGTTTCCAGCTTGCTGTTCGGATGTCAAAGCTTCATCTGCATGAAGTTGCCATTGGGGGCAAATCCGAAATCCCTATATAGAAGCACGCCCATATCCGAAGCCGTGATATGGATGACTCCGCATCCGTAGTTTCTTGCTTCTTCCACGACCCGCGACAGAAGCTCTTTCGCGATCCCCATCCTGCGGTAATCGGGATCCGTGAACATACTCGACAGAAGACCTATCCGGCCTTTGGGGCTGCTGAAATACGGCGGCTTCTCCACAAAGGACATGCCGCTGGTCCCCACGATCTTCTCCCCGTCCATGGCGAGCCAGGAGACAAACGTCCCGTCTGCCATATGTCTTTTATAGTAATCGATCAGTTCCGGCAGAAGATCAATGTCCTCAGTGGTCCTTCCCTCTGCCTCGGCTTCTTCCTTAAGATGGCGGATACGGATACCGGCCACCTCATCGATCTGGTCCATCGTCATTTTCTGATATGTGATCTGCATGTCCTGCTCCTCGTTTCTCTCTATACTTTCGCTATTCTTTCTCTTTCCGTCAGGCCATCTCTGCTTCATCCTGCTGCTTCTTTTATTCACCCACACCCTGCGGTAAACGTCAATGTCCGCGTGGTATACTTTCAGGACAAAACGGTCTTTCCATCATCTGTAAGATGTTGCCGCCCAAAGGCCGTCCTTACGGATCACTTCACGGACACATCCATCCAGAAGGATCTCTTCCTCTTTTTCTTTTCGAAGAATCATTCCGGGATCCTTACCGTCTGTCCCGGCCGTTTCAGGCGACGGATAGAATTCATGGTGCAGCCTCCATCCGTTTTCCGTTTTGCAAAGCGTCAGCTTCCGCGGAAAACTCAATATCCCCCGGAAACCCTCGTTCTCTGTCGGTGTCTTCCTCGCGCCTTCCGAGAAGTCCCCCAGCCACGCAATCAGGATCGTTTCTTTCACATTCGCAAAAACCGTGCCCGCATAGAAATCCGGCCCGTGATCCACGAGCAGCACTTCTTTTTGCTCATCGCCTGCCCGAAAAGCACTTCCGTCGAATTTTCCTACGAAGTATTGCATCACGCGGTGGTGAGGTGCCACGGGAACGGTATTTTCCGATGGATCATCGCACTTTAGAAACTTCGGAAACTCCGATTCCGGCACATCCATACTGAGCATCAGGACATAAGGCGGATCTTCCCTGTCCAAACACGCGCATCCGGCTTCGTTTTCCACCTCGGCCCGGAACATGCACGGACACTCGATCATGCCCTGGAGCGCATAGGAAGGAAGCAAAAACTCTCCGGTCCTTTTCCAGTGGAGCAGGTCGAAGGAGTGGTAAAACTCCACCACATTCTCCCGGGTAAGGCACAAAGAATACCCGCCGAGGAACGGATTTTTAAACACCTGGGGATCTCTTGCCGGCGTGTGGTCTGCTCCCGGAATGATCGGATTTCCTTCATACTTATGGAAGGTCATCCCATCCGTGCTCCAGGCAAGGCACTGCATCTCCCGCATCGTCTTCATGTTGTGAGAGGTATAAAAGAGCAGCAGCGCCGGTTCCTCCTTCGATCCAAAGCCGGATACATTCTCTTCATCCACGAATGCCGAGCCCGAATAGATCACGCCCTGCTCATCCGGGAAAAGCGCAATCGGAAGTTCCTCCCAGGAAAGAAGATCCACGGACTTTGCATGTCCCCAGTGCATCGTATTCCACACCAGAGAATCCGGATCGTGCTGGAAGAAAATATGGTATTCGCCCCGGAAGAATACCGGACCGTTGGGATCGTTCATCCAGCCCTTCTTCGGGGTGAAGTGGTACCTGGGGCGAAGTGTTGTTTTCTGTTCTTCCATGCTCTCTCCCATGTCTTTACTTCACATTAAGATACACCCGCATTTCCCCCTCGCCACGGTTAGCCCAGAGGCGGTAGGGTATCAGGCGGATCCTGAGTTCTTCCATATTTCTGCCTTGCCATGTGCGGTAAAGCAGACTGATATATTCATTTCCTTCCTTCGGAGAGCATCTCCATCCGAGAAGATCTAATGCGATGGTTTTTCTTCCGAAGTCATCGCAGATCACCTCCCCGATGGGAGCCTCACTATCCAGCATCAGTTCTCCAAGGCCCTTACCGTTATCGGCTTCCTCCGCGCAATACACGATGGGGCCGCGGACAATGGCGGCTCTGCCCAGATCCTCGGTTACTCGGCGGTCCGCGGCAATAAGCTTCGGTTTCATGTCAAACTCCATTCCGATCAACGTTTCCTCGTCCGGAACCGTGACATAAAGATACCCGTCCTTTACCGTCCCGACGATTTCTTTTCCGTTCGATAAGCACGGTTCCCCACCGTTTTCTTCGCATCGGGAAAGGCTCTTTCCATCGATGGTGATCGTGTATTTCTCTTCACACCAGGAAGGGATCCGAAGTGCAAGTTTGATTCCTTCGGCCGCTTCTTTTCTTTCACCGGAAGAAATCGAGATCTTCACCTTTCCGTTTTCGGGAAGGCCGCTCTCGATACGGATACGGCGCCCGTTTTTACTCAGTTCCGCACCCATGTAAAGGTGCACAAACAGGCTATCGTCATTCTCGGTAAAGGCATAGGATCCGATCGATGCAACCAGTCTTGCCAGATTCGGCGGACAGCACGCGCAGCCGAACCACTTCTGCCGAACGGGTTTGACATGCATCTTCCGCTCATCCTTATGACAGGCTTCCGGAAGGACCTCTAGAGGATTGACATAGAAGAAGCTCTTGCCGTCGAGTGCGATGCCGGAAAGGATCCCGTTATATAGCGCCAGCTCCATCACATCCGCGTATTCTCGTTTGGCCTCGATCTGAAGCATTCTCCGCGCGAAGAACACAAGTCCGATGGATGCACAGGTTTCCGCATAGGCCGTGTCATTGGGAAGGTCAAACGGGAACGAAAAGGCTTCGCCCATATGTGTCGCACCAACGCCGCCGGTGATATACATCTTTTCCCGGACAGTGCTTTTCCAAAGGGAACGGCAGGCATCCAGGAGCGCATCCTCCCCGGTCCTTCTGGCCAGATCCGCCATGCCGGAGTATAGGTACATCGCGCGGACTGCGTGTCCAACCGCTTCGTGCTGCTGCCGAACCGGAATATGTGCCTGATGGTAGTAGTCCACCTTATACTCTTCCCCCTTCGGCGTCGGGTGTTCGATATCAAAATACAGCGGCGCCTGACCACGCTGATCGATAAAGTATTCCGCCAGTTCCGCGTACTTTTCCCTGCCGGTCACTTCGCTTAACCGAAGGAGCGCCATCTCCGCGATCTCATGTCCGGGATACCCGTGGATCTTTCCCTCCTGCGATCCGAATCGCTCCGCCACATAGTCGGCAAACCGCATTGCGGCACGAAGAAGTTTATCCTTTCCCGTACCCTCATAATAGGCGATCGCGCCCTCGATCAGATGCCCCAGGCAATAAAGCTCGTGATGGTCGCGCAGGTTGGTAAAGACCTGATCCATCCCGTTGATGATGTAGTACGTATCCAGATAACCGTTCTGTGCCTGCGCCCGGCAAACGATGTCAATGGCTTCGTCAGCGGTCTTCTCCAGTTCCGGATCGGGATGGGGCGCAAGCGAATACCCCACCGCTTCGATCCATTTGGCAAAATCACTGTCCTGAAATACGAAGCCGTAGAACTCGTCGTCTTTCGGTGCACGCGGGTCCTCCGGAAGTACATTGAATCCGCGGTATGAATACTTCGGCGGAACAAACGCCGTGCCCTGTTTTTGTGATTTTTCCTGGAGCGCTCCCGCCGCGCGGAAATTATGCATACAGTAGCTCGGAGAGGCCTCCGGTACGCGGTCATTAAGGACTTCCCACTAATAGGGGATCACTTCCTTTCGGATCAGTTCCTGCTTTTTCGCCCAGAAATCATCCGTGATCTTTACTTTCCTGATATCGATCGGTCTGCTCGTCATTTTAAGCACCTCATACCACTTGAAATGTCTTCTATCATTGTACACGAAACCTATCCGAAAAATCTGCTTTCGAATAAAAAAGCACGGGGCGTCCCGTGAAGAGATCGCCCCGTGCGATAACGTCGTATCTAAAAAGTAGATTACGCGGCTTTAGCAGCCATATCGTTGTACTCCTTCTGTACCGATTCAGCATCCTTATCCTCGAGCGCATTCACTACATCTGCGAGGGCAGCAAACTGCTCCGGCGAGCACTGTGCATATACCGCATCAATGGCATAATTTCTGTGTACGTAGAGTACATCCGCATCCTTGATGATATCCACCATAAGATCATAGAATTCACCCTTATCGAAGAATGAAGCCATCTCGCACCATGCGTCATAACTCTTCGAAGACTTGCTGGCAAGATCATGAAGGATACCAAGCTGTGTAGATGTGGTACGCGGCTTCATCGAGAAGTATTCCTTCAGAACATTCCATGCCGCTTCGCTGGTATGCTCGTTGAACGGGCTATCGTAGAAAAGAAGCATCAGGCCCTGTGTGCAGGCATACTTCAGTTCTTTGCTCTCCTCTTCGCTGAAAAGGAAATTCTTCAGAGGTTCAATGACTGTTTCATCGTGAAGCTTACCGCAGAGATGGCATGCTACCTTACGAACGGACTCGTCCTCGTCATTCATCATTTCCATGATTCTCTCGACGCAGCCGTCAACACCCTGAGAGTAAGAACTGCCGATAGCGGTAACCGTCTTATAACGGACCTGCTCGATATCACTGTGGGACTGCTCAAAGATGAAAGCCGCAACATCCGGATTGCTCATTTTGGTTGCAAGTGAAGAGATGCAGCTGCAGAGTACCATCGGCTCGGTCTCACCCTTGATATGGTCCAGTGCCAGCTCGATACTGCTGCTGTCTGCACCAAGTACCGACTCGATCAGGGAATAGCCGTAGTATCTGACTTCCTTGTACTCACTTTCCATGAAGTAACCGGCCTTTTCATATCTTTCAGAAGGAAGTCCGTTACGAAGCTCACTAAGTGCTTTTCTCGTATTGCTTTCCGGATCCGGCCAAACACTTGTCTTATCCTGCTTGGTTTCTGCAAAACGCATCGTCTCAACAAGCCAGATATACTGATCCATCGTCACATTCTCAGGATCGGTGATTCCGCCGAACTCGAGGAACTCTTCCAAAGACATGGAATCGTACATTTCCTTCGTCAGTTCCTTGGATTCTTCTGTTGTCTCTGCTGTGGTTTCTTCGGACTCGGTCGCTTCTGTCGTGGTCTCTTCCTTGGAGGTTTCCTCCGTGTCGGATCCTACGTCTTCCGTCTTTTCCGTCTTACCTGCCTTCTCCGTCTCGTCCTCGTCCTTCTTGGAACAAGCTGCCATGGAGAAGAGCATTGTGGCGGCCATCAGGACTGCCACCAGTTTTGTCTTTTTCATGTGTTTTCCTCCCTGTCAATTTATTCCGGGAAAGAAAAAGCAAAGCCTCATCCCCCCGGCTTCCAAAAACACGGATATTGTACCACTCCACATGCGATTTATCAATGAAACTTTAGAACTTATCTTCTATCGAAAAGCACTAAACTTTTCTCGTATATGTCCGTTTTTTTCGTCAGTGTTTCTCGAGCAAGGCCATGATTCTCTCAAAATCATACTCATGTATGACTTCACGGTCATCCCTTTTTCCCGCCGTTACAGAAGGCGGCTCAACAATGACATCCGCTTCTTGCCGATCCTCTACGACCTTTTCGGCCAGCATCTCAAAGAGGACCCGAAGGTTGAGGCTATCCGTAATGTGGAACTTTTCGATCAGGAAACGAAGAGGTGTCTCTCCCGCAACGGCCGTATTCCCTTCACGTGCCATATTCAGCCAGACAAATCTGTTTGTCTCAAGGTCGATCCCGAAAAGGTAACAGAATCTCGCCGGCGCATTGACCGTAAAAGACGACTCCACCGTCTTCGGCTCGAAGATCTCCCCCGAATCCTCATTATCCCGGATCATGTATCCCGCCCGGCAGACACACTCGGCAAAGGTCAAGTACGAGAATACATTATCGCAGAATATCAGATAGCGGACTTCCGGATGCTCTTTTCTAAACTGCGGTACATCGATATCGAAGAATTCCGATCCCCCGTTATATCCGCTGGTCTGATCCCCCGAGTAGGTGATGCCTTCACTTTGTTCCCCGGACATCGTTCTCCAGGAAAACTCCACCTGTATGCCTTCCGGAGTCAATCCGATCACCGAAAGATCGATATCATCAACCTTCTCCCAGTACGTAAATCCACGGATCTTTTTTGCCTTCGGAATCGCACACCAGGATCCGGAAGAAAGAACGCCGAATCCACCTTGGGATGCACTCTCATTAATCGGTACGGCATAGCGCTCCATATCGGGGTGAATATATACTTTTCCAAGCCGGCCGAAGAGGGTTTCCTTCAGGCACTGTCTGACTGCATCCAGAAGAAGTTCTCTCTGCCGGGGAAGAAGCTTCGATCTGCGTTTCTTCTCCTCTTCCTCCGTTTCCTCATGTACGCGGAGCTGATTGAATTTCGTAAACTGGAATGTCCTTCCGATCGTAAAAGTCCGCTCATATCCCGCATACATAAGAAGCATCTGCATCAAAATGACGGGCTTGTGATCCTTCTCTTCTCTAAGGATCCGAATCAGCTTTGACAGTTCCTCCTCCGATTCACACCGGCTGGCCAGATAATTGAGGTGACGGAGAAGTGCGCCGCTTCCCTTGCTCTGCTTCAGGAAATACGCCGCATCCGCCGGTCCGTCCTCGGCAAGGATCTTTTCAAACATCGAGTATACCGAGTAATTCTTCTTCCCGCGCATCGCATCCAGGAACCCCTGCGCCTTCGTCGTCTTCGCCTGATAGTGGATGTGGTGGAGAAGTCCCGCCCAGGTCTTTTTCTTCTCGTAGCAGGCCGCCATATCCACACGGTTGCTCTCGAATATCTCATCCATCACCTTCGTGATAAGTTTTCTCGTCTGATTCGGGAAGTTGACCTTACAGGTCGAAAAACGATCAGCAGATCCGATCTCATTTGCCCGAAGCCGGAAGTTCGCCTCTTCCATGATTTTGATCACATCCGACAGCATCAATGTCTTCGCGCACGCCGTATCCCGGGTCTCAAGAAGAAGCCGGACCGCAGTCGTCTTCGATGCGATATTCGATGGAAGAGTCCCGTGATCCTGATACCAGAGGGCCGCCACTTTCATATTCCGGTCATTCAGGGGACGCGTGGAAGAAAGCATATCCGCGATATACTTCTGAAGCGTCTTTTCCGCCTCATCCTGCGGAAGGATCACAAAATCCTTGACCGTTCCTTCTTCTTTAAAGACCGAGCGTTCCAGTTCCTCTTTCTTTTCGAATACGGAATACTGAGGCGCGGAAAAATCGCCCAATCCATAGGTCACAAAATAGCTCAACACCTGATCATAAAGAAGGTCCTGAAACGACAGTTTTTTCACGCTTTTCGGGAAGCCCTGATAAAACGCCATGGGAACATTTTCGCCGATCATTTCGGCAGAAAAGGGTATCATCTCCGGCTGTGCCAATTCCCCTCCGGATGTGATCCGGATATTCAGAAGTCTGGCCAGGGATAGAAGCGTCTCCGCCGCGTATTGATTCGAATGACTGATCCTCTCGGGAATCAGGGAGGAATAAGAAGGATCATCCACCGGCTTTTGCCCCTCTCCCTCTTCATGGACGAGGATATGCTTGGAAAACAGATACTCCAGATATTCGTTTCGAAGCTTTGCGGCCATGTGTGTCACCTTCTTCCAACCGTAAAAAGAAAAAAGCCGATGATATTGCCGGATTGCTTTCAAAACGAAAAGAAGTAAACCCGACTAGCTATCGGCTATTTCCAATATATACTCATTTGCCCGGAATGACAATACGGGACATATGACGGGTCCTTCCCGCCTTTTGAAAAGCACTAGATCCTTGCACCGTCTGCGCCGAAAGCATACTGCTGCCCGTCGATCGTCACCTTTCCCCGGACCATATCGCCTTCAGGATTGAAATAGTATTGTTTTCCATCGATGGTCTGCCAGCCTGTCCGGCGGACACCGTCATCTCCGAAATAGTATCTTCTTCCGTAGAGATCCTGCCAGCCTTTCAGTGCCACGCCATCCGAGCCGATATAATACCACTGCCCGGAGATGCACTTCCAGCCGTAAGACTCATTCTTTGTTGCTTTAGCGGTGACCGTAATGCTGTAATGTGCCCGAAACCCGTTTGACGTCACGGTCAGGACCGCCATCCGTGAACGGGAAGTATCAAAACCGGATACCATATCTTCTGTAAGATCCACTTCTTCCCGGGTATCGTCGCTATAAACCAGAAGGACTTTTCCGCCGGTAACATCCAGGTCATCCTCTCCCACCTGATATTCGATCTTGATCGGAAGTGTCTTCAAAGAAACGCGGACCAGATTTACTTCGGATGGCGGTGTATACACAGAACTGCTGATAGTCAGAAGCTCTGTGGGGAAAGTATTGGTCGTTTCCGTTTTATACTTGAATTGCACAGGAGTCGATCCGCACATAACGGTATATCCGCTGCTCACGCTTCCCGATGCACCCGTCATGAAGAGCTTATCCGGATATCCTACGCTATCGGAATCACAGTTCGTCACATCCACAATATAGTTCTTCCCGTCTTCCATCCGCATGATATTCCACATGTGTCCTCCGTTTGTTCCCTGACAGATCAGGTTGCCGCTGGAAAGGATACAGGAAATATCGTTACGGAAATCAGAAAGATCGCAGAGGTACTTAAACGCCTTGGAATATCCTTCACATACCACATTCGTCGACGGATCCTCATCAAATACCCAGATGATCTGCCAGGGATCGCCGTAGTCAAGAGAAGCGGTATTGTGATTATAGGAGACCAGATCACAGATGGCCTCCTTATAGGCCGAAAGCTTCCCGTAATCCGACAGGGATGCATACTGCGATACGATCGATGCCGCCTTGACCGGAATATTCTGTATAGCCTTTCCGATAGAAGTATCGAACACATAGGATCCGGCATCGTAATCAACGGACACCGGGAAATACACCTCGAAATTTCCCGTGATGTAAAGATAGTACTCTTCCCTGTCATAATCGTATCTTCCGCCTACACTGTAACCGGGGAATGTACAGGAAGTCGTCTTATCAAACCAGTAAAGCTCGTATGGCAGATCCGCCAGAAGCGCCTTCACGATCCGATTGCCGTCATAACCGAGGTCCTCTCCAATGGCCGTCATCGCCGCATTCGAAATCGCACCACCCGAAACAACAGGCATCCCCAGATCATCTTCATACCATCTGACCCCATCGTATCCCAGTTCCGCTACCGAGAAAACAAAATGCGTAGATGCGCGGTTTCCCGCGGCAACTTCACGGATCTGCGAAGAAAGAAGCGTATACATGGTCGCGTTTATGCCGTCTAATCCGGATCCCACCGTCCAGGCCCGTCTTCTAAGGGGCTGCGGGTACATGATCTTCTCTTCATAACCGGCAAGAAGATCATCCGGATCAGCAAGATCATCTTCGACATTCACTTCAACAGGGGGAACCGTTACCGTTTCAAGATCTTCGTTGTCTGCCAGAACGAAAGACGGAACGGCAGCAAGCACAAGAACTAAACTTACGATCAAACTGAATAATTTCTTCATGCTCTCACCCCTCTCTTCCTAAGGATAACTTCGATCCTCATAGAAATCAACCTGTCCTTTACGGACGATCCGAGGAGGATCCTACTAAACAAGTTTATTGGAGATCTCGATCCGCCCGGCTTCACCGAAGTCCGGTCTTCCGGGATCGAAGTCATATACCAGGATCCCTTCCTGGCCTACCGGCAGCGTCGCCAGCATCCGGCCCGACCGGTCGCAGAGCATCGTCGGTGCCGTCTGATACGGAGCCGTAGCATTACTCGTCAGGGTATAGCACACATTTTCCACCGCCCGGGTTCGGATATGACCTCGGATCAGGTTATATCTGTCCGGATCCTCATTATCGGAAACATCATAGAACATGATGATATTCAGATCCGTTTTCTCTCTATACAGCTCACGGAAGAATTCAGGGAAACGCACTTCGAAGCAGATCCGTACCCCCACCAGATAATCATCGATGCGGAAGATCCCCAGTTCCTGACCTACGGAAAAATTGTCCTTATCCCAGCCCCAGAGGGCTCTCTTGCTGTACCGGTCGACCTGTCCGTCCGGCGTGAAAAGAAGAGCCGTGTTATAGAAGACCTCTTCAATCCGGGGCTTGGCCAGACCGCCCATCAGAAGGGACTTATCTTCTACGGCACACTCTTCTTTAACGATCGTACCTACGATTACATATATGTGGTTATTCCATGCGGCCTGGGCGATCGCCGTATGGGCACGCATCACCGCATCGAAATCCACATTACGGGAAGAAGCCACATCTCTGGGAGGATATCCCGTAATTGCGCATTCCGGGCACACGAGAAGACGCACCCCTGCCGCCGCGGCTTTCTCCACAGCCTTAAGGATACGTGCGCAGTTACCTGGCACATCGCCGGATATAGGAAACTGATAAGATGCGATCTTCATGTCCTAAATGAGGGCTCCTTCAAAATTCTCATAAAAACATGATACCACAAAGGCGCTTTATTTCTTCTCGAAATAATATGCGTGCCAATCACCCTTCTGCTTTTCTTCCAAAAGCCGGAGTCCCGCGGCCTCACAGGCCGAAAGAGCGATCTCTTTCTTATGGTCGATGATTCCGCTTGCTATGAAGTGTCCGCCGGGAAGGAGTTTTTCCGGGATCATCGGAGCAATACCTGCGATGATCTCCGCCACGATATTGGCAATGATCAGGCTATAACCTTCTTTTTTTGCATCTTTCAGTTCGCCTGTATAACAATCCACCTCAACGCCGTTTTCTTTACAGTTCGTGATTGCTACATCCACCGCCATACGATCGATGTCACAGGCCTCGACTTCTTTGGCTCCCAGTTTGGCGGCAATAATAGAAAGGATCCCCGAGCCGCAGCCGACATCCAGGACCGTATCTGAAGTGGTCAGATGTTCATCGATCAGCTCTGCGCACATCGAAGTGGTCTCGTGGGTTCCGGTCCCGAAGGCCGAACCCGGATCAAGATAGACTACTTTCTTTCCTTCTTCGGATGCATCCGAAACAGTGTCTCTTTCCCAGGAAGGTGCGATGATCACATTCTCGGAAACGGAGAAGGCATGGTAATCCTTCTTCCACTCATTTTCCCAGTCTTCATCCTTGACATACTTATAGCCGACTTTCCCGTTTCCAACAGGCAGGAATTCCGAAATCGCCGCGAGGCGTTCTTCCAGAAGGGCGATCGTCTCTTCCAGAGTCTTACTTCCGGTAGCGATGTTCCCGTAAATGGTGCCGACGCCTTCCGGATTCTCGTATTCTTCCTCTTTGGCTCCCAGCCGGATGCCGTCATCGAACTCGGCAAAATAACCGTGTATCGTGACATCCGTCCCCAGCGAATCTACAAAACCGTCATCCGCATATGCAAGAGAATCCGGATCGTCAATGATCCTCTTGATCTCCAGCGGATCACATACGGCGATCCCGTCTGCTCCCAGCTGGGAAAGCATCTCGCAGATCGCGTCCGAAGCTTCTTCCGTCGTTACGATTTCAATCTCTACCCATTTCATTTTTTACTCTCACTTGAACATATTCTTCATGCGATCGATGAATCCGCCTCTCTTCTGATAGTTCTTTTCCGTCAGAGATGTGTCGAAAGCACGGATCTTGGCCTTCTGGTCTTCAGAAAGCTTAATCGGCACTTCCACGGAGAAACGTACCGTATGGTCACCACGGGCACCTGCGCGGTTCTTAAGAGGAATACCTTTTCCGCGAAGCGTCAGTGTATCACCGGGCTGAGTTCCCTCTTTCACATGTACCATCTGCTCTCCGTCGATCGTCACGATATTGACATCTGCGCCAAGCGCCGCCTGCGCGAACGTGATCGGAACTTCACAGTAGGTGTTGTTGCCCTGTCTTTGCAGGATCGGATGCGGCTTAACACGGAACTGGATATAAAGCGTCCCGTAAGGACCGCCGTGTGTCCCCGGCTCGCCTTCGCCCGCAACCGGAAGCATATCTCCGGTATCCACGCCCGCAGGGATGTGGACTTTCAGTTCTTTACGGATCACCGCACGGCCCTTGCCTCGGCAGTTCGGGCACGGATTCTTGATGACGGTACCACGTCCGTTACAAGCCGGACAGTCACGGGTGACCATCGTCATACCAAAAAGGGTCTGCGTCTGCTGCTGAACACGTCCGCTGCCCCGGCAGGTCGGACAGGTCTCGGGAGAGGAGCCCGCGGCCGCGCCGCTGCCCTTACAAACTCCGCAGATGTCTTCCTTATTGATGGTGATGGTCTTATCCACACCGAAAGCCGCTTCCATAAACTCGAGCGACATATTGTACTTGAGGTCGGCACCACGTTGCGGCCCACTGCGGCGTCTGCCGCCTCCGCCGAAAGCTCCGCCGAAGAAAGATCCGAAGATATCCCCCAGATCGACGCCCATTCCGTTGAACCCGGAGAATCCCTGTCCGTCTACACCAGCATGACCGAACTGGTCGTAAGCCCTTCTCTTTTCCGCATCGGACAGGACCGCATAGGCTTCGTTACACTCCTTGAACTTTGCTTCTGCTTCCTTGTCTCCCGGATGCAGGTCCGGATGGTATTGCTTGGCCATCTTACGATAGGCCTTCTTGAGATCCTCATCCGACACGCCCTTATTGACGCCCAGAACCTCATAATAATCGCGCTTCTGCTCAGCCAAAGCCCTTTTCCTCCTTTATCGGCAGAAGGCTGTGCACGAAAAGTCGTGTACAGCCTCGCCGTCTGTTACTTCTTGTTGCCGTACTCTTTCGATGTCACGGTCTTGTTCCGGTTATCAGAAATCACCGCCGGCGTTCTTAAAGCCTTCGCCATCACCGGCACCCTGATCCGGAGCGGCACCGGCACCACCGTTAAAGCCCGTGAAATCCTGCGGATTCGGCTGGCCGCCTTCCGGCTGTACCTGTGCGTAGATCTTCTCCGCGACCTTACTGAATGCATTCGTCACATTCTCGGTCTCGGTCTTCATGTCATTGGTGTTATTGGCTTCGATCGCCTTCTTCAGTCTGTCGAGAGGCTCCTGAATGGAAGCCTTATCTGCTGCATCCATCTTATCGTCGAGATCCTTCATGGTCTTTTCGGTCTGGTAAACACAGGACTCCGCCTTATTCTTTACTTCGACCTCTTCCTTACGGGCCTTGTCTTCCGCGGCGTGGAGCTCCGCTTCCTTGATCGCCTTGTTGATATCTTCCTCACTCATGTTGGAAGAAGCGGTGATCGTGATATGCTGCTCACGGTTGGTGCCGAGGTCCTTCGCGCTTACGTTAACAATACCGTTGGCATCAATATCGAAGGTTACTTCGATCTTCGGAACACCACGCGGTGCCGGAGCGATACCGTCAAGGATGAAGTTACCGAGCTCCTTGTTGTATCTTGCGATCTCACGCTCGCCCTGGAATACATGTACGTCTACCTGGGACTGATTGTCTGCCGCAGTGGAGTACACCTGGCTCTTCTTGGTCGGGATCGTGGTATTTCTCTCAATCATCTTGGTGAATACGCCACCTTCTGTCTCGATACCGAGAGAAAGAGGAGTAACATCGAGGAGCAGGAGGCCCTTGACGTCACCGGTCAGAACCGCTGCCTGGATCGCTGCACCGATAGCTACGCACTCATCCGGGTTAATGCCCTTGAACGGCTCTTTGCCGAAGAAGTTCTTAACGGCATCCTGAACCGCCGGAATACGTGTGGAACCACCGACCAGAAGGATCTTCTGGATGTCGGAAGGTGTCATGTTCGCATCGGACATTGCCCGGCGGACCGGCTCCATGGTGGACTCTACAAGGTCACGTGTCAGCTCATCAAACTTCGCACGCGTAAGTGTGATGTCGAGGTGCTTCGGGCCGGTAGCATCCGCCGTAATGTACGGCAGGTTAATGTTGGATGTGGTCACACCGGAAAGCTCGATCTTCGCTTTTTCGGCCGCTTCCTTCAATCTCTGCATGGCCATCTTGTCATAGGTCAGGTCAACGCCCTGTTCCTGCTTGAATGTATTTACGAGGTAATCTACGATCTTCTTATCGAAGTCATCACCGCCGAGACGGTTGTTACCGGCTGTTGCCAGAACTTCGAAAACACCGTCGCCGATCTCGAGGATGGATACATCGAAGGTACCGCCGCCGAGGTCAAATACGAGGATCTTCTGATCGGATTCCTTATCCAGGCCATAAGCCAGAGAAGCCGCTGTCGGCTCGTTGATGATACGCAGAACTTCGAGGCCTGCGATCTTACCGGCATCCTTGGTTGCCTGACGCTGTGCATCGGAGAAGTAAGCCGGAACCGTGATGACTGCCTGTGTGACTGTCTGTCCGAGATATGCCTCAGCATCGCTCTTCAGCTTACCGAGGATCATGGCAGAGATCTCCTGCGGAGTATACTGCTTGTCATCAATATTTACCTTGTAGCTGGAGCCCATCTCACGCTTGATGGACTGTACGGTACGCTCCGGATTGGTTACCGCCTGACGCTTTGCCACCTGACCGATGAGACGCTCACCGTTCTTGCTGAAAGCCACTACGGACGGGGTCGTTCTGTTTCCTTCCGGATTCGGGATGACCACCGGCTCATTACCTTCCATTACCGCTACACATGAGTTTGTTGTACCTAAGTCGATACCAATTACTTTTGCCATATCTATTTCCTCCTTTTTCGGGAAAAGCACTGTCTCCTTTCCCGTTTCGTTCTTATATATTCGGTCCGGGCGGATCTTTCGCCCGGAGCCGGGATAAGCTATTTAAGATCTCTTCTCCATGATGTGGTCAACAAGACCGTACTTCAGTGCTTCTTCCGCTGTCATCCAGTTGTCACGCTCCACATCCTTCTCGATGGTCTCGAGGGATTGTCCGGAAGCATCCGCCAGGATCTTGTTGAGTTTCTGCTTCGTTCTCTTAATGTGATCCGCTGCGATCAGGATATCCGTAGCCTGACCCTGTGCACCGCCCAAAGGCTGATGGATCATGACTTCCGCATTCGGAAGGATGAATCTCTTGCCCTTTGTGCCTGCGGTAAGAAGTACGGCACCCATGGAAGCGGCCATACCCATGCAGATCGTCTGCACGTCCGGCTTAATGTGCTGCATGGTATCGTAGATCATCATGCCGTCGGTTACAGATCCTCCCGGGCTATTGATATAGAACTGAATATCCTTATCCGGATCCTCGGCCTCGAGGAACAGGAGCTGTGCGGTAATCAGGCTTGCCGTAACGGCATTGACCTCTTCAGAGAGGATAACGATTCTTTCCTTCAGAAGACGGGAGAAGATATCGTACGCGCGTTCGCCACGGTTTGTGGATTCGATAACGGTTGGGACCAGACTCATTCTTTCAAAGTTTTCCATAGTGTGTACTCCTTTACTATTAAAATCTTGCTTATCGTTCTTTCTATTTCTTTTGCGTACAGATCAGTTCGCGACCTTCACGACGGAATGACGGATAACTCTTCCTCTGCAGGAATATCCTTTCTGGAAGACCTGTGCGATCTGCTGCTCGCCCAGGGAATCATCCTCCACATGCATTACCGCCTCATGAAGATTCGGATCAAACTCCGTTCCCTGCTCGCTTTCGATCTCCTTCACATCGAGTTTCCCGAGCACATTTCCGACCTGTTTTCCGATCAGGCGGATCCCCTCGGCGACCTTCTCTACAGATGTTTCATCCATGTTTTCAGAGGAAGCCACGGCACGCTCGATATCGTCGACCAGTGGGAGCCACTCCTTCACGACTTCGGCAACCGCATCAGAATAGATATTCTCTTTCTCCTTCTGCGTACGTCTTCTGAAGTTGTCGTACTCTGCAAGAAGTCTCATGTACCGGTCCTTCATCTCGGCAAGTTCTTTTGCCGTAGGATCTTCTTCTGATTCGTTCTCTTCGGATGTCTCTTCCGATGCCTCCGAGGTCTCTTCTTCGGAGCCTTCGTCCACATCATCGCGGATATCGATATCCTCTAACGTTTTTCTGATCTCTTCCTCCGAGCATTGAATCGTATCTTCTACCGGAATCTCTCCCATCAATTCAAGATCCTCTTCGGAAGCATTCTTCTTATCATGTTTCTTCATTTCCTATCCTCTTTTCTTATTGTTTCAGTTTCTCATCAAGCATCATCCGCACGAAATTGATCTGGGAGATGACCTTGGCATATTCCATTCTCTTCGGCCCGATCACTCCGATATTTCCGGCCACCTTGCCTCCGACGTTATAGGTCGTAGTAATAAAGCTGCAGTCATCCAGGCCTTCCAGCGTGATCTCCTGGCCGATGCGGATCATGTACTCCTTCTGTCCGTCCTGCTGAGCGACCTCATCCACATAACCGGCCACCAGCCCGTCGTGCGACAGCGTATCGAAAAGCCCCTGTGCCCTTCTGGTATCAGAGAACTCCGGCAGTGCCAGCATTCTGTGTTTCCCTTCCATATACACATCCAGGTTATCCGCCTGCTTGATCGCCGTATAGGCTTCATACAGGACCTGATTCAAAAGTGCATCCGGAAGCTCGACCTTCTTGTTATCCTTCGCCGCCGTAGCCACCGTGATCATCGAGATCTCCGAAAGCGGCATACCGCTCAGTCCCTGTTCCACAGCATTACTGATCTGCAGGATCTGCTCCTGGGTCAGGAAATCCGGGATACGCACCATGCGGTTCTTCACCACACCCGCCGACAGCACCACGACCACCAGGACCTTGCCGGGTTCGATCATGAGCATCTTCAGCTGAGTCAGGTAACTGCTGGTAAGTTTCGGCGTCATGGCCAGGGAAATATACCCGGTCTTATCCGCCAGTGCCGAAGAGGCCGCCCTCAGAAGGCTCGCGATCTCATCGAAGCTCTTACTGAGTTTCTCCTTAATCTCTTTCCCCTCTTCATCCGAAAGGTGATCCACCTTCATCAGCGAATTCACATATTCGCGGTATCCCTTGTCCGACGGAATACGTCCCGCCGACGTATGAGGCTGTTCAAGATAGCCCATCCGCTCGAGTTCAGCCATATCGTTGCGAAGCGTTGCGGAGCTGACCATGAAGTCATGACGGTCGATCAAAGCCTTCGAACCCACAGGTTCACAAGTGGCAACATAATCATCTACGATTGCCTGAAGTACTTCCTTCTTCCGATTATCTAAGCCCATGTCCGCACCTCCTTCGCTATAGTTCAAAGTACGGTTTAGCACTCTATCCCTCCGAGTGCTAAACCAACAATAACACTATAGTCAAAGAATGTCAAACATATTCTGCAAAACTTCTTCAGATATAATCCTGGAAGACTTGGTTGGCCAGGTCGAAACCCTTTTCTGTCAGGCGCCAGAAGCCCTTTTCATAAAGGATCAGCCCGGCTTCCCTTTCTTTTTTTAGCACATCGGCAAAAGCACTGTCCATTGTGACACCGAACCGTTCTTCGAAGTCTTTGTCGTTCACGCCGCATCCCATACGAAAGCCCAGCATCATAAATTCTTTCATCCGGTCCTCTTTAGTAAGGACCTCTTCCGGTATATGAAAATCTTCAAGGGAAATGTCCCCGGACCAGGAATCACCGGCCACTCCCAGAATATCCATATACTCCTTTAGGCTTTCGGTATGCCGGCCTCTCTCATTTCCGAGATAATAGTGGGCACCGACACCGAAGCCATAGTAGTTCTCTGCCCTCCAGTAGAGCGTATTGTGGCGGCTCTCATAACCCGGGAGCGCCATATTACTGATCTCGTAGTGTTCATACCCTTTTGACGCAAGAGTGTCCACAACATAGTGGTACATCTCCCGATCCTGTTCCTGCGATACGTATTTCTCCACATCTCCCCCGTAACGCTCATACATCGGCGTCCCCTCTTCCAGAATGAGCGAGTAAAGTGAGATATGCGGGATCTTACGAAGAAGAAAAAAATCCAGTGTTTCCTTCACATCCTCCATCGTCTGCCCGGGGATCCCCAGCATTATGTCGCAGGAAAGATTCCTAAAACCCGCCTCCTGCGCCGCCTCGATCGCTTTTTTCCCTGTTTCGGCATCATGGATCCGTCCCAAAGTCTGAAGGACCAGGTCACTCAAACTCTGTATCCCCAAAGAAAGGCGGTTGACTCCTATCTTTTTAAGTGCGGAAAGTGAAGGTTCATCCAGTGTTCCGGGATTTCCTTCGATCGTGATCTCACAATCGGGACCGATCGTAAAGGCATCAGAAAGCGCCGAAAGGATACGGCTTATCATTTCGGCATCAAGCACCGTTGGCGTTCCGCCCCCCAGATAAATCGATGAGAGGGTGTCGTTTTTATTGGAAGAAAGTGCGATCTCCCTACAGAGCGCTTCGACATACCCGGAACGCTTATCAAGCTGTCCCGGGAAAGAAAGGAAATCACAGTACGCACACTTTCGCACGCAGAAAGGTATATGGATATAGGCGCCACGGGGTGTCACGATACTCACTCCGCAACCATTTTCTTGACTGCTCCGGAAAGAGCCAGTTCATACTGCTTGAAACTCGGGGAACGGTTATTGCTCGGCAGCATATATTTCGAGATCTTCTCCGCCCAGGTTGCTTTGTACTGGCCGATAGCGGGATACCCTATACGCTTGATCCTGGCGGAATGCTCCTGGAGAAGTACATCGCACAGCACCTCCCAGGTCCCGCAAACACTGTCCTGTTCGTACTGTTCCCATCTTTCCATATCCGCATCCGGATACGCAAGAAGGATCGCATTCCGGTCAGCCAGCATCCAGCTCTCCATCTCTTCAACAGAGATCGCAATCACCGTGCGGATCCCCGGTCCGAATTGACGGCAGGTCGCCTTCAGTTTCGAAAGAAGTTCCGCCGGATCTTTATCATCGGAATCGATACAAACGATCACGATGGTCTGGGTTCCGGCATAGACTTTATCGTATGCACGAAGTTTTGCCGGGAGAAGCTCCAGAAGCCCTGCAGCAAGTGGCTCCGGTTTTGCCGTCGGATCAGAAGGCCAATACCCGCATCCACGATGAGGACGCAGATAGCATGAGAAACGGGATGTATATTCACGAAGGATACACCGGGTCAGCCGTTCCAGCACCACGCCTCCCGAACGGTCCTCGCTCAATATCTCGACCCGGATCGGCAGGGTATTTCCCTGCTCTTCCGTTATTTCCGTTTTATCGATCATTCTTTCTTCCATGTCTAATCTCAACTGTCACCTAGTCGTCAAAATGTCCTGCATACCAGATCGCACCCATGCCGACTCCCTGCTTATAGAGTTCCTGCACGATCGGAATCGAGCCGGCGCATCGGATATCGATACTTCCCTTCTTCCCCCGGCAGAATACCCAGATCTCATCCGGCGAGAGATTCTCAATGATGTACGGATTATGTGTAGTAAACATGATCTGGCAGTGCGGATTCAGGATCGTGAAATTCCTCATCTGGCTTCCCAGTTCATCCACCATATCATGGTAAAGCCCTTCATCCGGCGCCTCGATCAGAAGAAGCGGACGGGGTGAAGGATCCGACAGAAGCAGAAGGAAAAGGGCAAGGATATCCGGCTTTTTGAAAAAGTCGAGCACATCTTTTTCTTCTTTTCCGCGAAGTCCCGGAATCACTTCCAGCATTCGCGCCACGAGCTGCTTGTACTCTCCCGGACGTTCCTGCTTCATGTAAAGAAGTACATTTCTAGCATTCGTCCCGTCGCTGTTCAGGTGCTTATGTCCGCCCGGCGCCACATCTTCCGGCAAAGACCGGGCATGCTCGCGGGAGAATCTCACGAAGAACCATCCGCAGATCTCACGATAGGTGCAGTTGGTGAAATAGAACTGTTTCATTGAACCATAAGCATGCAGGGCCGATGTCTGCGGATCGTTCATCTCACCCTCCATCGGCTCGCCCTTCATAAGGATCGTGCCTTTGCCTTTTTCAAAGTGCAATATCTCCTTGGGCTCTTCCATATCCGCACGCCACAGCCGCAGGATCTCCTCTTCAAAGTGGGGTTTCCCGTGCTGATTGGCCGCCAGGACAAGCTCATACTCGCAGTATGTTTTCTCTTTGGTTTCCGGATGGATAAACAGGAAGCAGATCGTGGCACGGATCGGTTTTTCCGGATCGAGGACCAGGTTGGCAAAGCCGGCCCTTCCCGATTCCGTAGAAGCATACGCCGGTCCCGAGATCACCGTGCTCTGCACGAAGGAAAGAAACGAGAAAAACATCGTCTTTCCGGTGTGGTTTCTTCCGATCAGGGCTTCCATGCCGTTAAGGGGATGCGGGATCTCCATTCCCGCCTCATAAGCAAGAGATGACTGCTCCGGTGCCCTGCGGATATCATCCAGAAGTGCACCTAAACAGTCATCTTCAAATAGTCCGAAGTTCTGTATATGAACGCCTATCAACATATGCTCCACACCCTCGACTTTCTATTAAGGCGCTATTCTCATGGAACATATCAAGGTATTCCAGGAAAGAAGAGCTACTATTATTTTAACTCTTTCTTGTCCTTTTGGATACGTACAAGAATGTCCGTCAGCTCATTTTCAAGATCAGTGAGCTTTCTTCTTGCATAATCGATGGAACGGGTGTAGATATCTTCCGCCTGCTGATTCGCCTCGGTCAGGATCTTCTCACGCTGCTCCTTCGCCAGGATCGTCACCTGATGTTCATCTACCATGATCGCCTGACGCTGCTCGGATTCACGAAGGATACTCTCCGCCTTCTGTCTGGCAGAAGCCACGACCTGACGCTGCTGATCGACGATCCACTTAGCCTGCTGTACTTCCGACGGGAAACTCGCCCGGATCTGCTTGATCCAATACAGCGCATCCGCACGATCCACCAGGCAGTTATCGGAGAAAGGCACTCCCTTGGCCTGCTCGATGGTCGCCTGCAATTGATCCAGCAGTTCGTAAAGATCCTTATCTGTTGCTCTCACATTTCCATCCGGCATATGAAAAACCTCCCTTATGACTTACTTTCCTTATTGGAAAGCAGTTTTTGATGTACCATTTCCTCCACGGCCGGAACGACCATTCTGGATATATCTCCGCCGTAGTAAGCCACTTCCTTGATGATCGACGAACTGGTAAACGCCAGATCCGCCCGACAAGGAAGGAAAACCACCTGATATTTCGGAAGCAGCAATGTGTTCGCCGCATTCATCTCCGCCTCATACCGGAAATCCGACTCGCTCCGAAGGCCACGTACAACGGCAGAAGCGCCCAGCTCCTGATAAAGATCCACCAGAAGCGTCTCTCTGGAGATGACTTCGATATTGGGAACATCCGCAAGACAGATCCGTGCCATCTCCACCCGTTCTTCCACAGTAAACAAAGAGGTCTTGGAGCGGTTGATCATGACCGCGACCACCAGTTTATCACAAAGGTTAGAAGCGCGCTTGGCAATGTCCAGGTGTCCCAGCGAGAACGGGTCAAAACTACCTGGAAAAATGAATGTTTTCACGGTATCTCTCCTCATTGCGCATAGTTTTCTTATTCTACAAAGAATGTTATCAAAGTTGAGCCGTACTTACAACTCTTTATACATGTCATATTGGTTACATTCTCTTGTATCGATGTATTGGCATCCGACTCCACGATGAAAAGCCCGTCCTTCCTAAGAAGTCCGTATTCTCCGATCAGCTGCGATGCCTTCCCCGCATACTGGGCCGCCATAGCATAAGGCGGGTCCATGAAGATGATGTCAAAGCTCTCCTTCTCCTTACCAAGAAGCTTCAGCCCTTCGGCAAACGGCATCTTCAGCACTCTGGCCGACTCTTCCAGATGCGTTTTTTCTAAGTTTTTCCGGATCACCCGGATGCTTGGGGAGGCCTGATCGATCAGCACCGCCCGTTCCGCTCCGCGGCTCAGAGCTTCAATGCCCATCTGTCCGGTTCCCGAGAATACATCCAGAAAAGCACTATCCGGCACATGCATTTGTATGCTGGAGAACAGCGCCTCCTTGACTTTATCCGTTGTAGGACGCGTTGCTTCCCCTTTAGGCGCTTCCAGTATGGTTCCGCGGCACTTTCCTGCCACCACTCTCGGCATCTTTCTTCCTCCTTATAAGCTCGGCTTCTGCCAGGCATCCCCGAAATGATTATGGAACGCCTCGAGCATCTTTTGGGCCTCCGGGCTCTGAAGCTTCGGGTCCTCTTCTATCATCTTGTCCAGTGCTTTTTCAATAGGATCCAGGCATCCGGCATCCCGATAAAGATTCGCCATCTTTAATTGCGGAATACCATGCTGCTTCGTTCCGAAGAAATCTCCGGTTCCGCGAAGGAGCATATCCTTCTCCGCAAGACGGAAACCATCTGTGGTGGTGCACATCATGTCGATTCTTTCCTGCGCGACCCCTTCGTATTTATCCGTTTCAAAAATACAGGCCGAAGGCAGATTACCGCGCCCGATACGTCCGCGGAGCTGATGCAAAGTCGAAAGGCCGAATCTCTCCGCATTTCTTATAATCATCAGCGTGGCATTCGGATTATCCACTCCGACTTCGATGACGGTCGTGGATACCAGCACATCGATCTTTCCTTCGCTGAAATCCTTCATGACCTGCTCCTTCTCCGCAGCTTTCATCTTACCGTGAAGTAGTCCGACCTGCATATCCGAAAGCGCCCCCTCTTTCAGGGATTCATAGTACTGTACCGCCGACTCCAGATCGGCTTTCATCCGAAGTGCCAGCGTTCCTTCTTCATCTTCGTAGGCATCTTCCTGGAGCTCATCGATCATCGGGCAGACGATATACGCCTGATGTCCCTTTTCCACTTCGCTTCGGATCGTTGCGATCACACGTCCGTCTTCCGAAGACGACGTACGGAAAGTCTTGATGGGAATACGCCCCTTCGGCATACTATGGATCACCGAAACATCCATATCGCCGAAGATCACAAGGCCCAGCGTACGGGGGATCGGAGTGGCGGACATGACCAGGGTATGGATTCCGTGACGGCTTCTTTCTTCCGTAGCTGCACGCTGTTTTACACCGAAACGGTGCTGCTCGTCCGTCACCATCAGAGCCAGGTTCGGAAGGACATTCTTCTCCGACAGAACGGCATGTGTACCGACCAGGATCTTCGTATTTCCGGAAAGAAGGCTCTTTCTAATTTCTGTTTTCTTCTTGGCCGTTGTACTTCCCAGCATGAGTTCCACGCCGATATCCCGATCTTTCAGGAATTTACGGAATGTCTCGAAGTGCTGGGATGCCAGGATGGCCGTCGGCGCCATAAAGACCGACTGATATCCGGCAAGGGCACAGGCCACCATACTAAGGAAAGCGACTACCGTCTTACCTGAACCTACATCTCCCTGCACCAGGCGGTTCATCGGGTGATTATCGGAGATATCCCTAAGGATCTCCCTTGTCACTTTAAGCTGATCCTCCGTCAGCTGGAAAGGAAGTCCGTGAATGATCGTCTGGAACTGTTCCATCGCCTCTTTATCCGCCCGGATCGGAAAGGATGCCCGAAAATCTTTCTGTTCCAGTTTATAAACGCTTAACGCCCCGCGAAGAAGGAAAAGCTCTTCGAACACCAGATACTTCCTGGCGATCTCGATCTCCTCCATGGACTTCGGCTGATGGATCTTCTCATAGGCATACTGGATGGAGCACAGTTTCTGTTCTTTCCGGAAGAACAGCGGCAGCACCTCCGAAAGAAGTGGAAGCGCACGTTCCAGCGCCACCTGAACGATGGCCCGGATATGTCCCTGTTTCAGTCCCGAAGTCAGCGGATAGATGGGCTGGATCAGTGATGAATCTTCTCCTGTCTGCTGGCGCTGATTAAATACCGGGTTTACGACCTGAAAGTGAAAGCCGTCCCGTGTGACCTTCCCGTGAAAGAAGAATTCCTCGCCCGCTTTAAGCTTATCCGCCACATATGGCTGATTGAACCACACCGCCTGAATGCTGCAGGAACCGTCCGATAATGTGGCAAACACCGTAGTCCTTCCCCGGTTTCTGGACACTCTCGGATCGGCAACGATTTTGGCGATGAAAGACTGCTCTTTATCATGCACCAGATGGAAAAGCGGAACACACTCTGACCAGTCCTCGTACCGTCTCGGAAAAAAAGTCAGAAGATCATATACCCGGTATATCCCGAGTTTTTCCAGCAGTTTGGCACGTTTCTCGCCCACCTTTGGAAGAAACTGTACAGATGTTTCCAGAGTGATGGCTGCCATATCACACCTTCTTACCGCAGGAAGGACAAATGTCAGAAAGCCCGCACGAAGCACATTTCGGGCTCCGTGCCGTGCATACCGCCCGTCCGTGATCCACCATCCGGTGTCCGAAAGGCGCCCACTCTTCTTCGGGCAGGACTTTCATCAGTTCCTTCTCGATCACAGCAGGATTTTTACTCGAACTTAGTCCCAGACGCCCGGATACACGCATACAGTGCGTATCCACCACCACGGCCGGAACCCCGAACACTTCCGAGACGATCAGATTTGCGACTTTTCGTCCCACGCCCGGAAACCTCTCCAGTTCATCCTGTGTTTGCGGCACTTCGCCTCCGAAATCATCCCGGATCATGCGGGCGATCTCATAGAGATAACGGGATTTTGCCCGGAAGAATCCGCACGGCTTGATGATCCTTCCGATCTCTTCTTCCCCTGCCTCGAGGAAATCCGTATAGTCCGGATACTTCTCGAAAAGCACTTTCGACACTTCATTTACGCGCACATCCGTGCACTGGGCCGACAATACCGCCCGCACCACCAGATGAAACACATTCTCATCAATATCAAGTGTACACGCCGTTTGCGGATACAGCTCGTGAAGGCGGGCCAGTATCGCATCTGCGCGTTCTTTCTTTCTCATTTGTTCTCCTTATGACGATAGTCTTTCAATGTATAGATGAATCTGGCGCCTCCCAGATCGTCGCTGTTTTCTGCCCAGATCTTCTCCCCGTGTGCGGTGATGATCTCACGGCAGATATAAAGGCCCAGACCGAACCCGCTCTCCGTACGGGAAGGATCCACCTTATAAAAGCTCTCGAACACGCGATCCAGTTTGTCTTCGGGAATGCCCGAACCCGAGTCCTCGATAGATACATATACCTTTCCGTCTTCATGATTATAGGAAGTGGAGATCCCGATGATCCCGTCCACCGGCGTAAACTTCACGGCGTTGGTCAGGAGATTATAGAACACCCGATAAAGAAGCTGCGATTCTCCGAACACCAGCATCTTGGAATCCGTATTCATTCCGAGATCCACATTCACGCTGATATTCTTGTCGTTGAGAAGATTCTCCACGTTCTGGACCGTGTCATGGATCATCTCATTGATATCGAATTCCTCCATCTTATCCGGATCGACCTGACTTAAGGAGGACGCCTCCGTCATCGATGTGATCAGCTGCTGGATACGGCTGACCTGGGTCTGAATGATCTCCATATACTTCGGATAACTCTCCGGCGGGATCGTCCCGTCCGAGATTGCACTGAGGAAGCCCTTGATGGAAGTCAGCGGGGTCCGAAGATCATGAGCAATACTCGAAATAAACACTTTACGGTCCGCTTCCTGACGTTCAAGACGTTCAATCATGTTATTTACCGTCGAAACCATATTGGTGATCTCATCGGTAAGCATATATTTCAGGGCCGATTCTTTTCGAAGTTCAGGAATATCGATACGTGCGGAAAGATCGCCTTTCGTCACCTGAACCGCTGCATCCGAAAGCGCACGCAGAGGCCGGATCAGGGAACGGGCCATCAGCGAGAAGAACAGAAGCGCCATAGAAAAGGAGATCAGTATCGGCATCATCAGCGCGTTGGACAAACGCCAGAACACTTCCTCTTCCACATTGATCGTGTTAAAGAGCACCACATTGATATCTTTCTGGGATGTGGGAACAGCCACGGATACGGACACGCTTCGCGCATTGGCAAATATCCCGTTAGTTACATCCGAGGTATATACTTCGCCCTTATTCTGATAAATGTTCCGGATCCACTCTCCGCCCAGATAGACCTGATCGCCCGTCTTAAGGATATCGTCGCGGACGAAGCTCGGAACCGAAGTGGAGTACATGATCTTTCCGTCATTATGGACAAACCATACCGAACACTGTTCCGTGCGCGCAAAGGAATTCGCGAACGCCTGTATCGCCGTGTCAGAAACAGAAGAATCCTCTGACAGCGAATCATATGCCAGCTGCAAAGATTCTGCCTGTCTTCGGATCTTCTCCTTGCTTTCCGAAATAAGAGACATTGTTGTCTGGCGGACAAAGACCATCACCAGCACAACAAAAACAAGTATCGTTCCCACAGCGAGAGATATCGTCGCTCGAAAAAGCACGGATTGTGATTTCTTCGAAGGATCTTTCATATCTCACCTTCAAGACCGATCAGGTATTATCCGTCTCGAACTTATACCCTACACCCCAAACTGTCTTGATCTGCCAGTTTGTCTTAACATTCGGTTTTTCCAGTTTCTCACGGATACGCTTAACATGCACGTCGACCGTACGGGACTCTCCGTAGAAATCATATCCCCAGACATTCTCCAGAAGCTGTTCACGTGTGAATACACGGTTCGGGTGGGATGCCAGGAAGAAAAGAAGTTCCAGCTCCTTTGGCGGAATGTCGATCTCTTTGCCGTCTACCGTCACCACATAACGGGCCATATCGACAGTGAAACCTTCATAAGAGATCACTTCATTATTTTCTTTCGCTTCAGAAGAATCAGAAGATGCCGCATCGCGTTTCTCGGTTCTTCTCAGGATAGCTTTGACACGGGCCAGAAGCTCCTTAGGTTCGAAGGGTTTCTGAACATAGTCATCTGCTCCGAGTTCCAATCCGACGACCTTATCCAGCGTATCGGAACGGGCTGTAAGCATGACGATCGGCACATCGGAAGTCTTGCGGATCTCACGGCAAATGTCGTAACCATCCTTGCCCGGAAGCATAAGATCCAGAACCACAAGATCCGGCTGGGAAGACTGGAACGCTTCTAACGCCCGGTCACCGGAAAGGCAGCTGGTCACGGCAAACCCGTCTTTGTCGAAGTAAAGGCGAAGCACCTCTACAATATTGGGATCATCATCTACCACTAATACCTTCTTCATTCTCCATACCTCTCTCCCTTATTTTTTGAGCATGTCCTTGAGCTCATCCATAAACGAATTCACATCTTTGAACTGACGGTACACAGATGCGAATCGTACATAGGCTACCTCATCGATCTCCTTCAGCTGCTGCATCACCATTTCCCCGATCTCATTAGTTGAGATCTCGCGTTTTGCTGAATTCTGGATCTGATTCTCCACATAAGCAACGATCCCCTGCAGCTGCTCACTGGAAACCGGTCTCTTCTCACAGGCCTTCATCAGACCGCCGAGAAGTTTTTCCTGATTATAGACTTCACGCGTCCCGTCTTTCTTGACCACCAGCAGCGGCAGAAGTTCTACCTTCTCATACGTGGTAAATCTCGAAGAACAGGATAAACATTCACGCCTGCGGCGGATGGATGAACCATCCTCCGCAGGCCGCGAATCAATTACTTTATCTTCAATATGTCCGCAAAAAGGGCACTTCATATCCTAATCACTCATCCAGATTATCGTTATCACTTAAGAACCAGGGGAGGATCCTCTTCTTCTCCGCCTTGCTCGGAGCCGGAGCTTCTACTGTCTTCGGGATCGAAACCTGGGGCTGTGTTCTCGGAGCCGGTGTCGGAACTACGTTCGGCTGCGGTCTGCCGCCCTGCTGGACGGGTGCCGGGGCCGGAGCAGGTGCCGGTGCAGCGTATGTGGGCTGCGGACGGGCTACCGGAGTTACCGGAGCAACCGGAGCCGGTTTACTCGGAGAATATACCTTGGCATCATCTACGCGGGACTGTCCTGCCGGTTCCGGATCACCAAAGAGGAACTCCGGGACTTCCGGCTTCGGAGCCGGAGCGGAAGGAACGACCGGTGCAGGAGCAGCCGGCTTCTCGTATGAAGGTGTCGCAACAGATACCGGACGGGATGTGGAAGTAGACGGAGTGCTGCTTCCGATGATCGTCGGATTCTGTTTGGAGATGATCGATGTTGCCGGACGGAACGCCGCAGAAGCATTCTCTGTGTTATCAAATCCGGATGCGATAACGGTGATCATGATCTCGTCCTCGAGTGTCGGGTCAGTAACCGCACCAACGATGATGTCGGCATCACCGGCAACTGCATCACGTACAACGGAAGCAGCCACATCGATCTCGTGGAGTTTCATGTTTCTGGAACCTGTGAAGTTGATGATTACGCCGCGGGCGCCTTCGATCGTTGTATCGAGGAGCGGGCTGTTGATGGCCTGCTTAACGGCGGCAGACGCTCTGCCCTCACCTGAAGCACGGCCGATACCCATATGGCAGATACCGGCATTCGTCATGATACGGCGAACATCGGCCAGGTCGAGGTTAATAAGACCCGGAATAGCAACGAGGTCGGAAATACCGGCTACACCGAACTTCAGAACCTGGTCAGCCATATTGAATGCATCATCGATGGATGTATCTTCATCTGTAATATCGAGGAGCTTATCGTTGGCAACTACAATGAGGGAGTCAACATACTTCTCGATCTCGCGGATACCGCGTTCTGCGTTCATCGCACGGCGCGGGCCTTCGAAACGGAACGGACGGGTAACAACAGCAACAGTCAGGATACCCAGTTCACGAGCGATCTGAGCGACTACCGGAGCAGCACCTGTACCTGTACCACCGCCCATACCGGCTGTGATGAACAGCATATCGGTTCCGCGGATCGCCTGAGCGATCTCATCCTTGCTCTCCTCTGCGGCTTTCTCACCTACCGTCGGGTCAGCACCGCAGCCCAATCCACGGGTGATCTTCTCACCGATCTGGATAGTGATCTGTGCCTTAGAACGAGCCAATGCCTGATGGTCAGTGTTGATAGAAATAAAATCGATGCCCTGAACGGAGCTCTCGATCATACGGTCAACCGCATTACATCCGCCACCGCCGACACCGATTACCTTTATCGCTGCAAATGGTTCGTCGTCCATAGAGTATCCGAGTTTAAAATCTGACATAACCAACTATCCTCCGTCTCGCATAGTTTATATATATATTCATTATCAGCTTCTTAGCTATCTTTTACAATTCTACACTAAATGTTGTGGTCAAGCAATAGAGGGGAAAATTCGCACAAAATTAGATTACGGTTTGATTACCGCAGTTTTTCAGGCATGTGTTTCTCGTGTTTCCGGACGCTAAATGTAGTATCGGGTCAGCGAAGGATATACTCCTTACCTGTCATGTCCAGTACCGAGCCGGACATATTATCAAAATAGCCCGAAGTTATGGCATATCTGAGCCAGTTCATATCATCCGAAATCGTCGTCAGCGAGCCGATCTTCACCGAAATCGTATGTAAAATACCGGGAACATCCAGGTCGACGAAAGTTGTCATATTGTCACAATAACGCACGCAGATCACGTGGGAAAGGAAATCAAAATCATTCCCGTCTTCTGACGAAGTCGCATCTGCACCAAGGATCGCACCGAGGATCGTAATACAGATATCGTATCCTTCCGTGGACGTCAGATCCAGTTTTTTGCCGATTTGTGCCGAACGCACGGGCAATCCGCGGATCTCGGGAACACCTTCCGGAACATCTCCCTGCAGGATCTCCAGCACCACGGAATCCTCGGAAATGATGGCATAACCGTCAGGGATAGCAATGTAAGCTACTTTTTTTCTTTCTGTAATCTCAATGTAAACTTCTCCGGGATATTTCGGGTATACTTGCGCATCGGCAATATAAGGATCCCACTTCAGGATCTCTTCCCGGACTCCGCCGTACTTCAATGTCAGGCGCTCCTTCAGCGAGCCTCCGACATGGGCATACAGATGATCGCCCTCATGGATATCGCTGACCTGAAGGATCTGTTCTGTCGTAAACCTTTTATTCCCGCTTACATAGATCTTCTGTACCCGGAAATCCGGATTCAAAAGCAGAAATACCGCCAGGATCGAAAGGAGAAGCACAAGCACGATGGCCAGCCATGCACGAAGAGGGATCTTACGAATAAATGCCCCCAGATCAAAAGGTCTTTCCGTAGGAAGCGCTTCTTCGATCTCATCCTCTTTAGCAAGATCCTGTGCCGTATTCGAAGGCACCGGTGCCGGTCTTCCCTGTTTTGGGGATGCAGAAGCCGGCGCCTCGTTTTTCTTCTCGGCGCTTCCATCGGGAACCGGTATTCTCCTGATCTCGTCATTATCGGGCAAGAGCTTTCACCTCATCACAAATCCGCGCAGCGGCATCGTAGATCGCCAGTTTCAGCGCATTCTCACGCATCTTCTGCAGTTCCTCGGGCTTGGACAGGATATCTTTCACGATACCCGGAAGTTTCTCGACCGCCTGGTCATCCGGCAGCAGCACTCCCGCCTTCCCGTCTTCAAAAGTTCTGGCATTGTATGTCTGATGATCCTGTGCCGCATACGGGTACGGAATGAGAACAGACGGCGCTCCCACTGCCTGGATCTCCGCACATGTGATGGCTCCGGCTCTTCCGACGAAAAGATCCGCCGCGGCAAGATACACTTCAGGGTCCTGGATATACTCGAATACCTTTATGGATTTCGGCCAGTCCTTCGCTTCCTGTATTACTTCTTTATATCGCTGTTTTCCCACGCTTAAGATGATCTTCACACGGGGATCGTCACATTTCTTTGCAAACTCGACGATCGCCGAGTTCACGGTCCTTGCACCGAGGCTTCCACCCATCGCCAGGATCAGAATATCTGAATCTTCCAGGCCGATCTTCTTTCGGCATTCTTCACGGTTCACGTGCGCAAACACACCACGTATCGGGTTCCCCGTAAAGACCACTTTCGCATGCTTATGGAAATAGTGTTCGATATTCGGGAAGCTGGTACATACCGTTTCCGCATACCGGGACATCATGCGGTTCGAACGTCCCGGAAAAGCATTCTGCTCATGAAGAAGGATCGGCACCTTCTCTTTATGGGCCGCCGCAATCAGTGGACTGCAAACGAATCCGCCCGTTCCGATGACCACATCCGGTTTCTGTTCACGGATCAGTTTCCGGCACATCTTTCTTCCTGCCAGGAACTCCCTGACCGCCTTGAATGTCTTCGGCGAAAGTTTCATTGGAAGTTGTGCCGCCCGGATCACTTCGAAAGGATATCCCATCGAAGGGATGATCTGTGACTCCAATCCTTTTTCCGTCCCACAGAAAAGAACTTCGGTCGAAGCATCCTGCTTCTTCAGTTCATCCGCGATCGCTACCGCAGGATGTATATGTCCGCTCGTGCCACCCCCGGCAAGAAATACTTTCATCTTATACCACCAGCTTTACTGTTTTTCTCTTTCGGCCCGTCTTGGAAACCGACAATATCATGCCCACCGCTATCATAAAGAAGAAGTTCGCCGTTCCGCCGTAACTGAAGAACGGAAGCGTAATACCCGTCGGAGGGATCGCGCCGATCGCCACGCCGATATTCAGGAAGGCCTGAAGCGTGATCAATGTCGTATACCCTGCCGTAAGTACCCGTGTAAAAAGACTGTCCGCCTGCCAGGAAACGATGAATCCGCAAGCGGCGAATCCCCAGAATAATAGCATGACCACCAGTCCTCCGGCAAATCCGAGTTCCTCACAGATGATCGAATACACATAGTCATTATGGGCTTCCGGAAGGTACATATATTTCTGACGGCTGTTTCCGAATCCTACGCCCGTGATGCCGCCGGAGCCGATGGCGATGATCGATTGCTCACTCTGGTACATCTCATCTTCATCGGCTTTCTTCTCTTCCTCGTCTTCCGCCTTCATCGTGGCAAAAATATTCAGACGCGTCACAACATGGGAGAAGTTCTGTTCCAGTTTCTTCTTATCGCTTGAGTCCATGAGAAGGTAGGCAACGCTCCCGAATATCAGGCAGCACACCAGAAGGAGTGCACCTCCGCGAAGCCAGGAACGGACCGGGATCCCGCAGCACAGGAAGCACACCGCCGAGATCACGCACAGGATAAGGAAACAGGACATATGAGGCTGAAGTACAACGATCACCAGACAGATCAGCACCATGATGCCCGGAAGCGTAATATCCAGCAAAGCATCCAGCGTTTTCTGGGTCTGTTCATTCTGCGTCCTGAAATGTCCCTTCTTTCTCATCTTCTGTATGAAAGAGCGGTAACCTGCAATAAAGAAAACAATAGCGATCTTGATAAACTCAGATGGCTGGATCGATATGCCTCCGATATAGATCCAGCGGCGGGATCCGTTGATGACCCTTCCCATAAAGCGCGTCAGCACAGCCAGCGCAACCGCCATGAGATACACGATCAGAGTGATCGGCCACTTATCGAACTTCTTGATCGGAAGAAAGGTGATCAGTGCAGCACAGCCGAAGCCCATCAGCAGGAAACGGCCCTGATGGATCACGTAGTACATGGAATTTCCCTGGGATGTATACGCCTTGGGCATACTTGCCGAAAAGAGCATAACGATACCGAAAGCCATCATCAGGATCGCGATAATAACAATACCCATGTTTACACGAAGAGGGGCATATACGTCCAGGGACTGGAGCTTGCCGTCCTCCCGGAATGCGATATTATCCGAGACCAGATCCTTTATCTTTCTCTTCACGGTTCGTCTCCTCCCCGGACAACCGAACCGTATTCGTTCAGGATCAGGTGCATTTCGAATGAATGGGATGCCTTAAGAAGCACATAATCTCCGGGTTTTACGATCGTTGCCAGTTTCTCCGCCATGGCTTTTTTATTGGAAAAGCCGTATACCGGCACTTCATCGGTTAACGACAGAACGCCCTCCCGGACAGACTCCTGATAATCACCCATAACAAATACGCCATCAAGTTTCTCCTCGGCGGCTTTGACGCCGATCCCGAAATGCTCTTTTGCGGAGACATCTCCCAGTTCCAGCATATCCGCAATACATGCATATGCCTTCTCCTCGCCGGCAAGTCTTCGGATGGAAGTAAATGCGGACTTCATGGATTCCGGGCCCGCATTGTATGCGTCATCCAGGAAATGCACACCTTCCACATCCACCAGTTTCTCGCGGTGCCCGATCTGTTCGAAAGACTCGATCCCCTGCGTGATCGTTTCAGGAGAAAGGCCCAGGTACAAACCGCACAGGAATGCGGTCAGCGCATTGCCGACATGGTGGAAGCCGATAGCCTTCAGTTTCACATGGGAAGTTCTTTTTTCTTCGAATCCGGCGAGGACATCGAAGCACAGTCTCTCATCCGCCACAGATACAGGAGACGATACCGCCATGCCAAAAGCACCGGAAAGAATATCTGCGTCGTCCTTTTCGCAGGAAGTGTAGCCGATCCGCACATCATCGCGGATCATGCCTTCCCGGACGGCTTTTGCAAGCATCTTATCGTGATACGGGATGATCAGAAGCCCGCCCTCACAGAGCGCTTCCTGAATCTCCAGTTTCGCCGCCAGGATCTCCTCCTGAGAACCGAGACGCTCAATATGCGCCACGCCGATCGTTGTGATCACGGCCACATCCGGATGGGCAATATGCGTCAATTCCGAGATCTCCCCGCGAAGGCGCATTCCCATTTCCAAGACCAGCACTTCGCTGTCTTCCGGGGCTTGCAGGATCGTCAGCGAAAGTCCGATCTCATTATTCATATTGTCCTTGGTAACATGAGTACGAAGTCCTTTTCGAAGCGTGCTCGCGATCATTTCACGGGTCGAAGTCTTGCCCACGCTTCCCGTTACCGCTACGACCTTACAGCCGAGGCGCTTTCTGTAATACTCTGCCAGCTTTTCCAAAGCGATCTTGGTATCCTCTACCAGAACGACCGGTTTATCCTTCGGCATCTTCTCCATGGAACTGGCCACAAAAGCCGAAGCACCGTCCGTTGCCGCCCGCACGGCAAAATCATGGCCGTCATATTTTTCGCCGATCAGCGCCAGGAAGAGATTTCCCTTCTCCAGCACACGGGTATCGGTACACACCCCGTTCACTTTATACTCAGCAGGCGAAGCCTCGCCGTCAAACTGAAGAAGCTTGCCGCCTGTTACATCAACGATTTCCGCAAGAGTAAAAACACTCATCCGTTAAGATCCGCCTTTCTCTCTTTTTCCAGAATACGAAGCGAATCTGCCGCTTCCTCCGCATCGACGAAGTGGACTTTTCTCTCCAGTATCTCCATCGTCTGCTCATGACCCTTACCTGCGATCACAACGATATCATCCGGAGTCGCCATGGCAATGGCCTGGTCGATCGCCTCTCTTCTATCCTCGATTACGGCGAATTCGGCATTAGGTGCTTTACGGATCCCCTCAACGATCATGCCGGAGATCAGGCTGAAATTCTCACTTCTGGAATTATCCGTAGTCACGATGGTCAGATCGCTATATCGGCCGGACACTTCGCCCATTGTGAAACGGCGGTCAGTCGGACGGTCTCCGCCGCAGCCGAATACCGTAATGATCCTGCCCTTGCAGATACGGCGCACCGCGCGAAGAAGAACACGCAGGCTGTCACCGTTATGGGCATAATCCACATACACCTGAAGGCCCAGGTTATTGTCGACCTTTTCCATGCGTCCGGGAACTTTTACGCTTAGCATGCCTTCACGGATGGTCTCCTCCGGAATGCCGAGCAGATAGGCACAGCTCGCCGCACAAAGCGCATTGTCCACATTAAAGTCACAGATCAGCGGAATAAACATCTCGCTTTCATATGTCGGCGTAACGAAGATGAACTTCATTCCCGGTACACCGTCTTTACTTGTCGGCATGAACTCCTTGACATAAAAGTCCGCCATTCCTCCTGTAAAGCTGTATGTATAGACCTTTTCGGTATGATCATTCGCATAATCCAGAACCTCAGTCAGGCGCTGCGTATTCTTGTTGATCAGAGCGATCCTGCAGTGGTCGAACAAACGCATCTTGCTGTCGAAGTAATCATCTTCTGTCGGATGCTCTTCCGGAGAGATATGGTCATTGAGGAAATTCGTAAAGATACCGACTTCGAAATCCACGCCATCGGTCCGGTTGAACTTCAACCCGAGAGAAGACACCTCCATTACACAGTGTGTCACGCCCACCGATTTCATCTTGGTCAGCATCTCCTGGAATTCCCAGGCTTCCGGAGTGGTGTGTTCGGATCTTTCCACATGATCCCCGTACCGGTTTTCCACAGAACCGATCAGGCCGCATTTCATACCGGCATAATTAAGGATCTCATTGACGATATAGGTTGAAGTCGTTTTTCCTTTGGTTCCCGTA
The DNA here is from genome assembly GCA_017620475.1 of Clostridiales bacterium. Classification (GTDB taxonomy): domain Bacteria; phylum Bacillota; class Clostridia; order Saccharofermentanales; family Saccharofermentanaceae; genus Scatonaster. The sequence goes on from JAFZQI010000014.1 coordinate 67,403, forward strand.
AGGCCGATTATCTTCATATCCCTGGCCGGATGGTCGAAGAATGTGCAGGCCATATCCGAGAACGCTTTCCGGGAATCCGCAACCGCAACGACAGTAACCATATACTGGTCAATGATCGTGTTGATCATGTCCGCAACGTCCTCGACGCGTCTTGCGTCAACAACGATCAGAGAGGCTCCCTGATTGGCCGCCTTTACCAAATACTTATGTCCGTCCTTTCTTTGCCCGATCATGGCTACAAAAGCAGTGCCGGGAAGGACCTTGCGTGAATCCAGTACCACTTTGTCGATATCCACATCCAGGTCACCGAAGATACACTCATAATTTATTCCGGAAAGAAGATCTATCGCTTTCATAATTCCCTCCTGTCATCATTCCATCGTCAGATACACGATTCCTCCGTAAGGAAGCTCTTTCGGCGGCGGTGCTTTCGTTTCTTCTGTTTCCGAGCCTTCGCCTTCTCCCGTATCCCCTTCATCGGGTTCCCGGTCACCTTCATCAGGCTCCATGTCACCCCCGTCCGGCGGATCCTCATATCCATCATCAGGCGGCTCCACGGGCTCCGTTTCTTCCGGAAGCGTTGCCGTTTCCGTCTCCTCTTCATCATTTCCGGCCGAGAAAGGCGGATCCTGCGATACCACGACTCCCTTTATATTCCCGTCGACCATGATATTCAGTCCATACTGCTTCGCCATGCGCATACACTCGATGATGTTCATTCCCTCGAAGCTGGGGATAACCGTCTTGGGCATATCATTCTTATCCATTTCGCTCGGATAAAGAACGACCACGGAGTTCTTCATGACGGCTTCCTCTTCACCGTAATAGTAAGAGCCGACGATTGAGTCTGTACTCATTGTCCCATATCCGTCCATAACCTGGAAGCCCTCTTCTTCAAGAAGTTTCTTAGCCTCGATAAAAGTCTTACCGGTTACATCCGGAACATGGAAAAGAAGAGCCATTCTTTCGTATTCCTCCGAAGAAAGTTTTCTCTTCACCCCCATATATTCCAGAGTTTCTTCCACGATACGTGCCGAGACCTTCGCCGGAGCAGAAGATCCGACTTCATTATCTTCCGGTTTGTTGATAACCACCAGTACAACGATCTTCGGATCATAGGACGGTGCATAGCATCCGAAAGAGATAACGTGCATACCGGCTTCATCACCTACATCGATCGTCGATGTACTGGTCTTTCCGGCAACATAGTACCCCGGAACATAACCCGCGGCACCGGTACCGGCATTAACTACGTCCTCAAGAAGGGAACGGACGCGGCTGGATGTTCTTTCGGAGAAGAGCGTTCTCACCTTTTCCGGTTCATACTCACGAATGATATTTCCGTTATTATCCACAACGCGTGAAGCGATATGCGGACGCATAAGCGAACCGCCATTAACCAGCGCCGAATACACCGAAACGAGCTGCAGCGGCGTCACGGTAGAAGACTCACCGAAGGAAAGCGTCGCCAGGTCGACATCTGTCGGAGCCGCGTGGAAGATGCCCTTTCCTTCAGCAGGAAGGTCAACACCCGTGACATCGTAGAATCCGCAGTTATGGATGTAATCGTAGTATTTATCTATACCAATTCGGCGTGCCAGCTGCACGAAGATCGGGTTACATGAACGCTCAAAAGCTTCTCTCAGCGTCTCATCGCCATGATTTCCTTCCGTCTTTTCTCTCCAGCAGCGGATGGTATCGACCGTGGTTACTGCAATCGGCTCATCGCTGAATATCTCATCCTCGTAGGTCAATCCCTCTTCCAGAGCGATCGCCGTAGTTACCGCCTTCATGGTAGAACCCGGTTCATATGTGTCGGAGATACAGCGGTTACGCCATGCATCACTCATCAGATAAGCCGACTGGGCACTGATCTTATCTCCCGCATCGTTTACGACAACATACTGCTTTCCCAGTTCCTCCCACTCGGCATCCGACAGCCCGTAAGGCTTCTCACGCGGAGTATTCAGGTCAAAGTCCGGCATCGACACCATCGCCAGGATCTCTCCGGTATACGGATCCATAACGATGCATGTTACCCCTTCACGCGGCTTATACTCGTTATACGCATCACGGCAGGCATTCTCGGCGATCCTCTGGATATTCATGTCCAGCGTCAGCTGCACATTATATCCGTCCCGGGCCTGAATGCTTGTAGGTGCCGAATACGGAAGCGCACTCTGATTGTAGTTATCCACCTCGGCATAGGTATACCCTTCCGTTCCCGTCAAATAGGAGTTGTAGTAGGCTTCTATTCCGTACTGTCCAACGAGGGAGTTATCGCTCTGGTCGGCAAAGCCGATGACCTGGGCAGCCAGCGGGCCGTAGTTATAATACCGTTTCGGTACCGCATCGATCTTGACGCCTCCGATGCCATATTCACTAAGGTAGGCCTGAAGCGCTTTCATCTGCTCGTAGTTTACATTCTTGATGATCTGAATATACGGTGCATCCGTTTTGCCCAACCATTCGATCATTTTCGCATTGTCCGCCCCAACCAGTTCCGCAAATGCTTCCGCAATCTGCTGCACGGTCTGCGGGTCTTTCTTTGTCTCCTGGGACTTTAGAACATCCGACGGCGTCATGCCGATGGTGTATTCATATGTCGTACTGGCCAGCACATTTCCGTTACGGTCCAGAATATCTCCGCGCCCCGGCACATCTTTAATTCGCTGCCAGTGCATCTGGGAAGCTTTGTGGGAATATTCCTCGTATTGATCGTGCTGGATCTTGAACTGGACGCGGATCAGATATCCCATAAAGCACGACAGCGCCAGAAAGACCATGACCAGAACAACACGTCCGCCTATGCGGAATCTTGCTGTTCCGGTCTCATCTGTCTCTACCGTTATGTGTTTCTGTTCGTTCTGAGACATTCGTGTCCCGTTCCTTTCCAATCCGACGGACTATACTTCCTCGTCAGAATAGTAATTTGCCAGGTTGCGCTTTGCCTCCGCGACAATATCTTCCGTCAACCCGACAGAATTATAGGAACGGCTGGTGGTCATATGATCTTTCTTTGGCATAACCACACGGACGATCTGCTTATCACTCGGTTCGACCATACCCAGGCGCATGCTTGCGATCCTTCTGACCGACTCGAGATCCGCACTGACGAAGAGCGTCTCCTTCATCTGGCTGGTTTCCTGACGCATCTTATTGATTTGGCGTTCCTTGTTATTGTTCGCGAAGTTCATCGAAGCAATCTGTGCTTCATTATACACCAGAAGTCCGAACAGCGCTGTAACCACGCCTACCGCCAAAGCAAACAAAAGGAAGTCGCGAAAACGCTTGAATGTCATGGAAAGTGTCTTCTTGCGGAAATTTCCGTATGCTGCTTCCACCGCACGCTTATTTTGAATGCGGATCTTCTTTTTCTTTTCTTCTTTTTGGAGATTCAGTACAGTTCCCGATTGTTCCATAGCACTCATGTACCTCTCCGCTTCCCCATCATCAAAGGCCATAAGGTTCAGGCCGATGGAGTATTCTGCAGCCGCACGCTTATTGAGGGCTTCCTTTGTTTCTCTTTTTAACAATTTTACTGCCTGAGCCATACCTCTTCATTCCTTTCAAACACTCTCAGCTTCGCACACCCCGAGCGCTTATTTTCCATAGCTTCTTTTTTCGAAGCAACGATGGGCTTGCTATGGATCTGCCGTCCCATCGGCTTTTTTCCACATACACAGACCGGGAATTCTCTCGGACATGTGCACGGGTTCTCCAGTTTACGGAAGGCTTCCTTGACCAGCCGATCCTCCAACGAATGGAAGGAAATCACCGCAAACCGTCCATGCGCATTCAGCAGTGCGGGTACTGTCTCCAGAAGTTCCGTCACAGAAGCCAGTTCGTGATTGACTTCAATACGGATCGCCTGGAAGCACCGTCTTGCCGGATGCTGATCCTCTTTCCTAGAGGTGCGGGGCATGGCGCTTCGGATGATTTCAGCAAGCTCCGTTGTTGTCCTGATCGGTTTCTCGCTTCTTTTCTTTTCGATAGCCGAAGCGATCCTTGCTGCAAATCTTTCCTCTCCGTAATCCCGGAAGATCCGCGTGAGTTCCTCTGCCTTGTACTCATTCACGACCACCTCGGCCGACAGACGCTGACTCTGATTCATTCTCATGTCCAGCGGGCCTTCCTGCATATAGGAGAAGCCACGGTCCGCCGTGTCGATCTGATGTGAAGATACGCCCAGATCTGCCAGTACCCCGTCTACTTTGTCAATGTTCATTTCTTCGAGCACTTCGCCGATCCTTGAAAAATCGGTTTTTACCAGCACCCACTTATCTTTCGCACCCATCTCGGCTCTTCTTCTTTCGCAAGCCGCCAGCGCCTCATCATCTTTATCCAGGGAGATCAGTTTTCCGTTTTCTCCCAATCTTTCTACGATTCCGGAACTGTGTCCGCCGCCACCGGCAGTGCAGTCTACGTAGATTCCGTTTTCCTTTATGTTCAGTCCCTCCATGCACTCCTCGAAAAGCACCGGAAGGTGATGAAAATTACAATCCCTTGACATTGCTCAGTGCCTCGAAGTCCATATCCGCAATCTTTGCTTCTTCTTCCTCGAAGTGTACCTTCGTACAGATCTCAAGCTTGTCCCGATATGTGTAGATCGCAACTTCTGTCTGCGGCAGTGCACCGATCTTGTCCCAGAGAGACGAATTGATCGAAATACGTCCCTGTGAATCCAGTTCACACTCCTGCTGTTTACCAAGAAACGCTCTCTGCGCTGCCCGCATCTCTTCTGTCATCTCAAGATCGTCAAAGGAGTCGCAGATCTGCTGGAAGCGTGCCTCGTTATAGACGCAGAGGAATTGCTTATCACGGCTGATCATGACATGCATGACTTCACCCATGCCGGTTTTTGCCTTTGCCGGTATGAAGATCCTCCCTTTTGCATCGATTTTGTTGAAGAACAGGGCCATTTGCGATCCTTCTATTGTCTTTTTGTATAATTTCCACCACTTTGGTGTTCAGTTGGTGTTCATTTCTACCACTTTCCACCACTATGGTTGTATTTTATCTTAGTGACTTTTATATTGCAAGAGTATTTCAGAGAGAAAAAAGCACTATTTTCAAGCTCTTTTGGGATTGTCGAGCGTTTGTTCGTTTTTCTTGTGTTTTTTTGATTTTTCGTCCGTTCCACCGGGTTTCCTAAAGGCTTTTTCCGATTTCTCCGGAAGTGTTTTTCTCCACCACCAGATCCCCGTCCAGTGCTTTTCGCGCATGAAAAAGCGCCTGATTTCATAAGAAATCAAGCGCTCACCTGTTATTATCCACCACTTTTATGCCACTGAGGTGTTTTCTACGTTTCTCCGAAGCCCGAAGACGATTTCCGGTCCATGGATATATTCAGTATGAATCCCAAAGAGATAAAGTTAACCATCATGGCCGTACCGCCCATGCTGACAAACGGCAGCGGAATACCCGTGATCGGAAGCAGTCCGACGCACATGCCCATGTTCTCGATAAAATGGAATGCATAGGATCCCGTAAGACCGACAATGATATAGGAATACGCTTTACGGGATGACTTGGAGGCAACATAGAGGCACCGTACCAGGAAGAAGAACGCCAGAAGCACGATAGCTGTTGTGCCGATAAAACCCATTCTTTCTGACACTGCCGAATAAATGAAGTCCGACTCTTTAACCGGCACTTTGACGAGAATACCGGTGTGATTTCCCGTAAGTCCCCCTGATGCCACAGCCTGCTTGGATTGAACCAGATTCCATTCCGAAACCGGGTCCGATCCTTCAAATATCAGGGAAAGGATCCTCTTTTTCTGGTAGGGCTTCAGATAGAAGGTCCAAACAAGCGGGATGACACCGACAACCGCTCCGGAGATCGCCAAAAGGAAGTAACGGTACTTCATGTTCCAGATAAAAAGCATACAGACGAAGGAGAAGAAAATAACCATCGCCGTTCCGAAGTCAGGCTGTTTCAGGATAAGAAGCATCGGCGGTCCGTAAATGAATCCGAGATACACCCATCCGCGGATCAGCGAGATCGTCTTATTTGCCATATCTTCCAATACATAGGAAGAAACAATAACCAGACCGATCTTGGTTAGCTCCGATGGCTGGAAAGTACCCAGGATAGGAAGTTTCATCCAGGAGTCTGCGCCCCACGTATCTTCCAGCGTAAAGCCGTCAATGAGTACCCACACCAGAAGTAACAGGGAGACACCATAAAGGACCCACCCGATCAATTTCATGAACTGCGTATCCAAAAGGCAGATGATCAGCGCGATCACCACGCCGATCACCGCCGCAATTGCCTGCTTATAAAAGATTCCGGGATACCCCTCAAAGCCTTGGGAGAGAACCAGATTCAGGACATAAAGGCCTATCGTGGTGATGGACAGGATCGGGATGATCAGCCAGAAATCCACTGTACGAAGCGAATTATTTTTCAGAAATTCAATGCCGGACTTGCCCTGGTTCATCTCTTCCTCTTACTCTTTATCGTCCGCTTCCGAGTCGTCTGCTTCCGCATCGTCCGCTTCTTCATCAGCGTCTTCTGAATCAGAAGAAGAGTCTTCCGCGCCGGAAGATTCGGCATCTTCATCCTGCGCATCCGCCTCATCCTGATTATCGGAATCGGAATCCTCCTCATCCTCGCCGATTTCAAAAGAAGACTTTGCGAGTCTCTCTACACGATCCTCGACATCCTCATCTTCCTCATATTCGCGAAGTTTCTGTTCTTTTCTGCGAGCGGCTTCACGCTGCATCGCTTCATCAGCCTTGATAAATCTTTCCGGGATCGGCTTCTTCTCCCAGTCAAGGGCACGTCCCATGGACAGAAGGAAGAGCCCCAGCACGATCAGAACAAGTGACAGCACCTGAGAGATACGAAGGCTCGTGCCGGCAATATAGAGAGAATCCGTACGAAGTCCTTCGATAAAGAATCTTGCGGCACCGTAGAGAATGCAATAACCGGCCGTTGTCGTCCACGGTCTCTTACTCTTACCGCGTACTCCGAGCAGAATAAAGAAAATGGCCAGATCGGCAACAGATTCATAGAAGAATGTCGGGTGTACCGGCATATTGGAATCCAGATTCGGGCAGTTCACGCTAAGATAGCGGGCAATCGGCGTACTCTTCATGCCCCAGGGAAGATTGGTCGTCGTACCGAAAGCTTCCTGATTAAAGAAGTTGCCCCAACGGCCGATCGCCTGTCCCAGCGGAATATAAACAATAGCAAAGTCCAGGATCGTCGCCATCGGAACTTTACGGATCTTACTCATAAGAAAGATTGCAAAAACCGCACCAAGGATACCGCCATAGATCGCAAGACCGCCGCCACGGACGTTCACGATATTTCCCAGCGTTTCCCCCAGTTTTCCTTTAACATAATAGGAATCCCATTCGCAGAACACATAGTAAAGTCTTGCGCCGAGGAATGCAAAAGGGATCGCCAGAAGGCAATAATCGGTAAGAAGATCCGGCGTCAGCCCCTGCTTGCGGCAATGCTTCATGCCCAGGAACAGGCAAAGCGCAACCGCCGCCGCAATCAGGATACCGTACCAGTACAGTTTCAATCCGCCGATCTCGATCGCTACATTATCTACTGTGAACTTCCAGCCCAATCCGGGGAAAGTCACGATTTCTTTCTCAAGTGCAGTCAAAAAACGCATCTTCATTCCTCATTTCACTATTCTTTTCTCATTACGCACTATAATATCACACATATCCTTCAAATCGAACAGGGATTTGACGGTTTTTATGGTACTCGCGTACAGATAACTGGTCTTTCTTCATCTGCTCGCACAGCTCATCTATAGAACTAAACTGGGTTTCCGGGCGGATAAACTTTAGAAGCAGCACCGTACCCGCCGTTCCGTAAAGCTGATAATGCCCGTCAAGGATCATGGTTTCCGTCAGCGGCGCATCGTCGTCCACATTTACGGTCGGACGCATGCCGATATTCGTAATTCCCGGATACAGCTTGCCATCGAAAATATACGCAGAGGCATAAACACCGAACTTCGGTATCATCTTCTGCCCCGGTATGCGGATATTCGCCGTCGGGAAACCGAGTTTCCTTCCCAGCTGCTGACCTTTCTCCACCGTTCCGGAATATGCAACCGGATGTCCCAGAAGTTGTTCCGCCTGATCTACATCTCCGGAAGCGATCAGTTCTCTTACCCAGCTTGAAGATATCCTTCTGTCCCCGTGATTTACCGGCTCAACCGCAATGACCTCGATCCCGTTCTTGCCTCCCCAGCGGCGGAGCGTGTTTACATCGCCGGCTCGATCTTTGCCGAAGCGGTAATCTTCCCCGACAATGATGACTTTGGTATGCATCCAGGATTTCAGGCACACCTCCATAAAGGTATCCGGGCTCATCCCTTTGACTTTTTCATTGAAAGGAAGCGCGAAAAGATCATCGATCCCCATATGGGAGACCAGCCTGCATCTTTCGGAATACGTTGTGATCAGATTCATCTGGGATTTCGATGCCGGCGGATTTTCGAAAGTCTGTACCGCCGCACGGAGGCGATACTCCTCTGCAGCCTGAAGCATCGTACGGAAGATCTTCTGATGTCCCAGGTGGACTCCATCGAAATACCCCAGCGCCACGGCACGAAGCGCCGTGATCTCCGTAGCACTGGACGGATTAGAGATCAGTTTCCCATCTTTATTGATGATGCAGTTCCAAACCAGCATATTCTATGCGAAAACCCTTTCTTCCCGCAAAAGGACTCCCCCGTCAGAGACCTCCCGGTACACCACGGCGATCATTTGATCTCCGCAAACCGCCAGGACCCTTTGTTCAGAGTCGTCTATGTTTCCCATTCTATCCTTAAAAGCAGAGAAATCAAGTTTTTTCCCGTTTCGAAGGTCGGATGCTTCCGATAAAGTGACCTCCATTTTCGGCATGCTCTGCATCGCCGTCACTTCTCCCCGGATAAAAGAAAAATCACCTTCCATCACTTTCTTCTCGATCTCCTCAAGCGTACACGCCTCATCGATCGAACAGGATCCGCAGGAAAGCCTCCGAAGGGAGGCACAATATGCTCCGAACCCGAGTCTCTCTCCAATATCTTCACAAAGCGTACGAATATAGGTTCCCTTCGAACAATGCACCCGCATCTCGACCCGGATCTCCGGATCTTCCCATATCCTTAGTATATCGATACTGAAGACCGTCACCGTCCGGGACGGAATCTCGACTTCCTGTCCTTTTCGCGCGTAATCGTAAGCCGGACGCCCGTTGATCTTGATCGCCGAATATGAAGACGGAACCTGTACGATCTTTCCGATCATACTTTGGACTGTCTCCCGGATCTTCCCGTACGAATCCTTTCGAAGAACAGACAGTTCCGTTTCATCCGGCATTCTTCCGCCAACGGGTTCACCCTCCGGATCCCCGGTGCAAGTCTTTTTCCCGAGGACCATCACGGCAAGATAGGTCTTCTCATCATTTTCCATATAACGGAGTACGCGTGTAGCTTTACCTGTGGCAATCGTCAGAAGTCCGGTAGCAAAAGGATCGAGCGTTCCGGCATGTCCGGCTTTCTTCACGCCGAGTATTCTCCGGACACGCGAAACTACTGAGAAAGAAGTCATCCCCTCCGGTTTATCGATAAGCAGAATGCCGCTTCTATCCGAATCTGAAGTCATGCTCTCTCCATAAATGCCGTAGCTTCCGCCACGATCCTGGTCATGAAATCGCTGATGGAAATACCCTTCGCACTAAATCCCGCGGCACGGTGATGTCCGCCGCCGCCCATGGTCTGTGCAAACTCCGCCGCATCGAAGCTCTCTTTGCTTCGGCAGTTTACGCGAAGTTCCCCATCTTCATTTTCTCTAACGACGAAAGCCACCTGAACCGTATCAATATCACGAAGGACATTGACGATCCCATCGGCTGCCCCTTCCGGCGCCCCCGTCTCTTCCATCATTTTCAAAGTGATCCCCGTAATAGCAATACGGCGGTCCGCATAAAGCTGCATTGAACTTAAGGCCCGGGCATGAAGCCGCACCTTTCCTTCATTCGTCTCATCAAAAAGATGGTAGGCGTTCTTGGTGACATTGGCTCCCCGCTCCATCAGTTCCGCGGCAATGCGGAATGTTCCGGCGCGCGTGTTCTCATAAGAGAATCTTCCGGAATCCGACTGGATCCCCACCATCAGCCAATCCGCTTCGAAACGCTCGACCAGGGTAAGTCCTGTCATCTCCTCCCACTCTTTGATAAGAAGGTACAAAAGCTCTGCACAGGATGCGGATTTTCCATCCACATACGAGTATTCCGTTTTCGGTGCCGACGACACATGGTGATCGAGGATCACCGTTTTTTCCGCCTTTTCGAAAAGCACTTCCGCCGCGCCCATCCGTTTGCTTTCAGAACAGTCCACGGCAAAAGCGACGGCCTGACGGCTGCGGATCTCCTCTTTCGTTTCTTCTGTCACAACATAATACAGATCAGAAGGAATACTCATGAATGCAAGGCGCGGAGGAATCTCGCACTCCAGCACCACTTTGGATAAAAGCCCCAGTTTACGGAGCGCCGAAGAAAGCGCTACCGCTGTTCCCAGGCAGTCACCATCTACTCTGGCATGAGGGAACACTTGTATTTCTTTCTCTTTATCTGAAGAAAGAAGGTCATAGACCTTCTTTGCATACTCATGCATCGTTTCCGCCACGTGCCTCATCCTCCTTGATCGTCTTATCGATCAGATTGATCAGTTCCATGCTCTTCTCAATAGATTCATCCAGCTTAAAGTGCAGTTCCGGTGCCACACGGAGTTTGATCCGCTTGGCAACCTGACTGCGGATGAAACCGGTTGCACGGTTCATCGCCTCCATGCACTCTCTTTTTTCTTTTTCAGAGCCATATACCGATAAGAATACATTGGCATGTGTCAGATCGGAAGACATACGCACCTCCAGAACGGAAGTCATCATGGGGATCCGGGGATCCTTGACTTCAGTCAGAAGAAGCTGCGAGATCACTTTCTGTATCTCATCGCCCACGCGGGCGGCTCGATTCTGTCTCATATATTCACCTGTGTCTTACTTTCTCTTGATCTCCTGCATCTCGAAGACTTCTACGATATCGCCTTCTTCGATGTCGTTATAGTTCTCGATGGAGATACCGCACTCATATCCTGCGGCCACTTCCTTCGCGTCGTCCTTGAAACGCTTGAGGGAAGCAAGCTTGCCCTGGTGTACGACGATACCCTTACGTACGACACGAACCTCGGATGTACGCAAGACCTTACCATCTGTAACATAAGCACCACCGATGGTACCGACAGAGGACACCTTGAAGGTCTGACGGATCTCGACATGACCGAGGATAACTTCCTCGAACTGGGGCTTGAGCATACCGCGCATCGCGGCCTCGATATCTTCGATTGCATTATAGATGACGCTATAAAGTTTAATATCTACGCCGACTTCCTTGGCCTGTTCGACAACGACTGCGGAAGGACGTACGTTAAAGCCGATGATGATCGCGTTCGAAACATCAGCCAGCGTAACGTCGGACTCGGTGATCGTACCAACACCGCCATGGATGACCTTGACACGGACTTCGTCGTTCGTAAGCTTCTCGAGGGACTGGGTGACCGCCTCGACGGAACCCTGAACATCGGCCTTGATGATGAGGTTGAGATCCTTGATCTCGCCCTCGGCAAGGACCTGCGACAGCGTCTCGAGTGTCATTCTCGAAGACTTGTGCAGCTGTTCTTCTCTCTGCTTAATGCGGCGCTTCTCAACGAGTTGTCTGGCCATCTTCTCATCGGTTACGGCATAGAATGTCTCGCCGGCTTCCGGAACTTCCGGAAGACCCAGGATCTCGACCGGAACGGACGGACCCGCCTTCTTCTGAGCAGCACCGTTCTCATCGTACATCGCACGGATATGACCGAAGATCGGACCTGTTACGACTGTATCACCGGCACGGAGCGTACCACGCTGTACGAGCACGGTTGCAACCGGACCTCTGTTCTTATCGAGTTTGGCCTCGATGACCGTACCCTTCGCCTGACGCTTCGGGTCAGCTTTGAGTTCCATAACATCAGCTGTCAGGAGGACCATCTCCAGGAGTTCATCGATACCTTCACCGGACTTACTGGATACCGGAACCATGATCGTAGATCCGCCCCATTCTTCAGGAAGGAGTCCCTGTGTGGACAGTTCCTGCTTAACCTTATCGATATTCGCGCCGACCTTATCGATCTTCGTGATTGCCACGATGATTTCGGTATTAGCGGCTCTTGCATGGTTGATGGCCTCAACGGTCTGCGGCATGACACCGTCATCTGCAGCAACGACCAGGATCGCAATATCGGTCACCTGCGCACCACGGGCACGCATTGTAGTAAAGGCTTCGTGACCCGGTGTATCCAGGAACGTGATCTGACGGCCCTTGCAGCGGACTGTATAAGCACCGATATGCTGGGTAATACCACCGGCTTCTCCCTTTACAACGGACGTCGAACGGATCTTATCGAGGAGTGATGTTTTACCATGGTCAACGTGACCCATGACAACAACGATCGGCGGACGCGGTTTCATGTTCTCCTCTTTATCTTCACTCTCATCGAAGAGAACATCTTCCTCCGTGACCTCCACGATCGGCTCGGTCGTGATGCCGTATTCACCGGCAACAAGAGCGGCAGTATCGTAATCGAGTTCCTGGTTAAGTGTAACCAGCATACCCATCATCATGAGGGTCTTAATGACATCCGCACTGCGCTTGCCAAGTCCCTCGGCCAGATCTTTCACCGTGATAAACGGCGGAAGCTCAACATGTGTCAGCTGCGGCTTGACCACAGGTGCAGCGACGAAAGACTGACGCTTCACCTTCTTCTTGTTCTTGCCGCCCATATACATGGAATCCAGAGCGGCATCATCAGAAAGGATATCCGATGCATTACCGGTAAACTGGTTCGCACGCTTATTTCCGAGACGGCGGTCGTTATTTCCAGGCGTCTTCTGCGTATCCTTCTTTGAATCCTTCTGCGGATCCTTGCGGCTCTTCTCGTAAGCATCTCTTGCTGCGAAATTCGCCTTCTCTTTTGTCGCCTCCGGAGGAAGTTCCTGCTTCGGCTTCGTGCTTCTCTTCGGCTGATTGCGGTTATTGTTGTAGATATCATCGTCGTCCTTATCTTTCGGAGAGAATCCGCCGCCGAAAGAACCTCTCTGGCCGCCGCGGTTTCCGCCGAACTGCGCTCCGCCCTGACGGTTACCCTGCGGTCTGTCGTCACGGGAATGATATCCGCCGGTTCTGGCGCCGCCGGTATATCCGCCGGTGCGTCCGCCATCCTTAGGACGTACAAATGTCGAAGTCTCGCGCGTAAATCCGGCTGTCGGAGCCTTAACCACGGCAGACGAAAGCTTCGGACCCTCCTTCGGAGTCTCCGCAACCTTTGCTTTTGTCTCTTCCTTCGGTGCCGGCTTGGGCTCTTCCTTCTTCACCGGTTCGGCACTCGGTGCCGGCTTGGGCTCTTCCTTCTTAACAGGTTCAGCCGCCTTCTTCGGAGCAGCGGGCTTCTCGCTTACCGCTTCTTCCGTTTTCTTTTCCTTCACAGGCGCTGCTTTCTTCGGTGCTTCTTCTGCTTTCGGTGCAGGAGCAGGTACCGGAGCCGGCGCTGCTGCCTCTTCTTTTGCAGGCGCCGCACCTTCCTCAACCGGAGGTTTCTTGGCCTTTTTGTTTACACGGCCGACACGAAGCGTCTTGGTACCTGAAATACCACTCACGGTCTTCTGTGGAACGGAAGATTCCACCTTGTTTTCTTCCGCCTTAGGTGTTTTCTTTTCTTTTTCTGCCATCGTTTCCTCCTGTTTCATTGCTTCAGCCCGTCGGGCTTTCCGCTATTACTTACTTCATCGATCACTTCGGAAAGCTTTTTCGCCATCCCCTGATCCAGTATCGCGATTGCGATACGCATATCTTTTCCTATTGCTCTTCCCAGCTCTTCCGCCGTAGCAAACCGTCTCCAGCGGACTTGTTCTTCCTCGGCGATACGGATCAGCTTCTCTCTTTGCTTCTCCGAACCATCCGTTGCCACGATCAGCAGTTCCACGGCTCCCGCATGTAGTGCCATCTCAATCGCGTCGAACCCGGAAGTCAGAAGAGATGCCCTGTACGCAAGTCCGATCGTACGAAGGATCCTTTCTTTCGTCGCAGGACAACCCGGTTTATCCTTCATTGCGCTCATCGCCATCCTTCAACTGTTCCAAAGCCGGCTTGATGGACTCGGCATCCACCGGCCGGTGAAGCCCTCTGTCAAACTGCTTCTGATCCACCGCTTTCTTCATGCACTCCGGATTATGGCAGACATATGCGCCTCGACCGGGAAGACGGCCTGTCGGATCCATCACGACTTGTCCATCCGGAGTCGCCACAATACGGATCAGATCTTTCTTAGCGAAGCGCTCTTTACAGCTTACGCACATCCTCATCGGTATTTTCTTAGCCATGTCTGCCTATTTCCTTATGCTTCCTCAGAACCGCCGTTCTGTTCTTCCTCATCATCTGCGACAGTAAAGTTCGCAACGAAATCATCCTGTACCATCTGCTGGAACTGGGATGTGCTCTTGATGTCGATCTTCCAGCCGGTAAGACGGGCCGCCAGACGGACATTCTGTCCGGAACGGCCGATTGCCAGCGAATACTGTGCATCCGGAACAACTACCTTCGCGTTCTTCTCCTGTGTTCCGTCTTCATTCGTGATGATCTCTGTATCCACACGGTCAACTTTTGCCGGAGAGAGGGCATTGCTGATGAATACTCCCGGATCGTCACTATACTGGATCACATCGATCTTCTCCTGACCCAGTTCATCCATGATAGACTGGATTCTGGCACCACGCTGACCTACGCAGGCACCGAGCGGATCAACATCCGGATCACGGGATACAACGGCCACCTTAGAACGGGAACCCGCTTCACGCGCCACGTTGATGATCTCTACGATACCATCGTGGATCTCCGGAACTTCCTTTTCCAGCAGTTTTCTAACCAGATTCGGATGACTTCTGGAAACGATGATCAGCGGGCGCTCCTTCTGGATCTCCACGCGGAGGATCAGGAACTTCATTCTCTTATTGAAAGCATAATCCTCGCCCTTGACCTGTTCCTTCTTCGGAAGTGTGGCTTCGGCACGGTCGATATCAACAAAAACGAAACGGTCGTCACTTCTCTGGATCACGCCGGAGGCCAGCTCGCCGATCTTATCGGAGAACTCATTCTCGATACGTGCGTTCTCAGTATCACGAAGTTTCTTGCTGATGGCTGCTTTCGCTGCACCGGCAGCCAGACGTCCGAGGGATTCAACATCGATCGTCATCTCGATCGTATCGCCTTCCTCAAGGTCCGGATCGATCTCCTTGGCCTCTGCAAGAG
Organism: Clostridiales bacterium; assembly: GCA_017620475.1. Taxonomy (GTDB): domain Bacteria; phylum Bacillota; class Clostridia; order Saccharofermentanales; family Saccharofermentanaceae; genus Scatonaster. The sequence goes on from JAFZQI010000014.1 coordinate 82,763, forward strand.
AAATCTGTGTTTTCGGATTGGTCACTTCAGATACAACTTCCACGACTTCGTACACATACATGTCACCGGTCTCACGATCGATCTCCGCGAACACCTGCTCATTCTGCTTTGCATCCGAGAACTCTCTCTTAAAAGCAGCTACGATAGCCTCTTCGATCGCCTCAAACAAGGACTCTTCCTCAATACCTCTTTCTTTTGCCAATGCTTTGATGGCTGACAGCAGTTCTTCGTTTTTCATAAACTCTCTCCTTTGTTATATTTCCTGCCAAATATTAAAACCGTAATGTGCGCTGGGCTTTGGCGATCTGCGGCCACTCAAGATGCATCTCGCTGTCACCCACAAGAAGGACCAGTTCCTCGTCATCGGCGCTCTTAATGATCCCTTCCAGATGTTTGCTTCCGTCAACTGCCGCAAAGAGCGAAACTTCGATCTCTTCTCCCTGATGCCGCAGATAATCGGAAAGCGACGCAAAAGGCCTGGTCGCGCCCGGCGAAGATACCTCAAAATAATCCGGATCCGCATGGAGCTTACCTTCCAGCGCGCTGTCTACCTCACGGCTGACCGCTTCGCAGTCTTCGATCGAGATACCGCCGCGCTTATCGATAAAGATCCGAAGGAAATAATACTGTCCCTCTTTCTTGTATTCACAGTCAACCAGATCAAAACCCATCGCTTTCACGATCGGTTCCGCAAGATCGAAAGCTTCCTGTGCTACCTTAGATCTACCTGCCATGCTTGCTCCTTCTCTTCTGATAAACAAAAGAGCGGGCTCAAGACCCACTCTCAATGTCGTACTCTTCTAGCATGAGTATTCTAACACTTATATTAAGTGAATGCAATGTTTTTCGGCAATTTCCTTCGTTTTTGACCATTTTCGATCCTCTTTGCATTATTTTCCTTCACGCTTTGTTTTATTTACACAATTTTAATGACTTTTTTCACAGAATCGCTATTCAAATTATCCAAGTTATCATGTAGAATAGAAGTAATCCAAACAGACCTTTGGATAATCAACATAAACAGGGAGATGATGCCAATGATAAAGGTAATTGCAGGAGAAAAGGGAACAGGAAAAACAGCGCAGCTCGTAGAAGATATCAACGAGCAGGCTACTACGGATAACAATATCGTATGCATCCAGCGTGGACACCGTCTCGACCGTCTTCTGAAATACAGAGTCCGTCTCGTGGATTTAGACGAGTACCCGGTCGAGGGGTTTGAACAGTTCCTCAGTTTCGTAGCCGGAATTTGCGCCAAAGATTACGATGTAACACATATTTACGTAGACAGTATCCTTAAGATCACAGGGGAAACAGATTACGAGAGATTCGGAGCTTTCCTTGATAAGTTCAACGATTTCCTCGGAGACAAGATTACAGCGACAATTATCTGCAGCCGCTCGGCGAGCGAACTCCCGGAGAGCGTCACCAAGTACTGCTGAGAACATATAAACTTAGATCCTACAATTAAATAACATATGAAGGACCGCCAGAGATGACGGTCCTTCTTTTTCTTCTCGAAATGCACTGTCTTACGGATCTTTCGTGAAGGTCTTCACCACTCGTCCTTCCCCACACATCCGTCCACGTATCTCTTACTCTTTCTCCTGCTCATGAATGAGGCTCACAAAGTCCTCCACTTCCATCTCGCCGAGGTCCTGCTGGTCATTAGGAAGGTCGCGGCTTCTTACCGAGACGGATCGGTTCTTCTCCTCTTTCTCTCCGACCACGATCAGGTATGGAACCTTCTCCATCCGAGCGGCACGGATCTTATAGCCGAGTTTCTCATCCGACTCGTCGAGCTCCACACGCACATCGAGATCTCTCATCTCACGAGCAAGTTCCCTTCCATACTCGAGATACTTGTCCGACACCGGCAGGATCTTCACCTGCACCGGCGAAAGCCATACCGGAAACTTTCCGCCGTAGTGCTCGATCAGGATACCGAGGAAGCGGTCGATACTTCCGAAGACCACGCGGTGCAGCATGATCGGTCTGTGTTTCTCTCCGTCCTGACCGATATAGTCGAGGTCGAAACGTTGCGGCAGCTGGAAATCGAGCTGGATCGTACCGCACTGCCACGTTCTGCCGATCGAGTCCCTGATGTGAAAGTCCAGCTTCGGTCCATAGAATGCTCCGTCACCTTCGTTGATCTCATACGGTTTCCCGACACCCTCGACCGCCGCTTTTAAAGATGCGATCGCAAGCTCCCACTCCTCATCGCTTCCGATGGAGTTCTCGGGTCTCGTCGACAGCTCAATTTCATATTGAAAACCGAACCGTCCGTAGAATTCGTCGATCAGGCGCATGACACCCTGGATCTCCGACATCACCTGGTCTTCCCGCATGAAGATATGCGCATCGTCCTGCGTAAAGCATCTCGCACGCATCAAACCATGGAGCGTACCGGACTTCTCGGCACGGTGTACGACTCCGAGTTCACCGACGCGCATCGGGAACTCCTTGTAGGAGTGCTGCTTCGACTTATAGACCAGCATACCGCCCGGACAGTTCATGGGTTTAATCGCGTAGTCCGTATCATCGACACTCGTCGTGTACATATTCTCACGATAGTGATCCCAGTGACCGGATTTCTCCCAGAGCGTACGCATCAGCATCATCGGCGTGCTGATCTCCTCATATCCTTCTCTTCTGTGGATCTTCCTCCAGTAGTCGATGAGGAGGTTCTTCATGAGAAGCCCCTTCGGGAAATAAAACGGAAGTCCCGGGCCTTCTTCCATCAGAGCGAAGAGCTCCAGTTCTTTTCCGAGTTTTCGGTGATCTCTCGCCTTGGCCTCTTCAAGCTGCTTGAGATACTCTTCGAGCATCGACGCCTTCGGGAACGAGATACCGTAGATCCTCGTGAGCATCGGATTCTTCTCACTGCCGCGCCAGTATGCGCCGGCCACCGACAGAAGCTTAATGGCCTTGATATGGCTGACGTTTCCGATATGCGGTCCCGCACAGAACTCGGCGTAATCACCCTGCTTATAGAACGTGATCCGCTCGTCATCCGGGATCTCCGAGATGAGCTCCATCTTATAGGACTCTCCCCGTTCCTTCATGTACTCGTACGCTTCTTCTTTCGACATGTCGTAGACCGAGAGCACGAGAGATTCCTTGACGATCTCTTTCATCATCTCTTCGACCTTCGCGAGGTGCTCGTCCGAGAACGGGAACCCGAAATCGAAGTCATAGTAGAATCCGTTCTCGATCGCAGGTCCTATCCCGCACTTTGCCTCCGGATAGAGCCGCTTGACTGCCTGTGCCAGCACGTGTGCGCTCGTATGCCAGAAAGCCTTTTTGCCTTCTTTACTTTCGAAGTCCATCTCCAGTACCTGTTGATCGTTTCTTAAAACCTTCATGTGTGTTGCCTCCTTTTACATAAATCAATAGGTGTATGTTCGCAACAACATAAGAAAAGCACCTCTAAAGATCAATCTCGATCTTTAAGGGTGCTCATGCACGGTTCCACCTTAACTTTTCACTTCAGATTCCAACAAATCCTAGCCTTTAACGCAGACATACGGTAACGCTTACTTAAGTCTTTCAGCACTACAGCTCGGGAATGGTTTTCGTCCGGGATCCTCATAAGTGACTTCCAGCTTTATGCCACTCTCTCTGGCTGACTTTCTTCGAACTACTCTTTTCCGTCAATGCTTTTCTTATGTTATTGACTTGATGGTAACAGCAACAAAAAGATCTGTCAATAACCCGGCGGTTTAATCCGGGCACCTTCGGGATATGTATCCGGTCACTATAGCAAAAAGGCCGTCTCCGAAGAGACGACCTTTCTGATTGTAGCTTTCTAAGCCTGATCCGATATGGATCCGGATCATTAGCCCTGAGGCTGACCGCACTCACCGCAGAACTTACCGGTGTTGCCTGTCTTACCGCACTTGCTGCATGTCCAGCCTGCGTTATCAGCCGGCTTCGGAGAACCGCAGTTTGCACAGAACTTACCGGTGTTGCCGCCCTGACCGCAGGAGCATGTCCAGCCTGCATTCTCAACAGGCTTCGCGGAACCGCAGTTTGCACAGAACTTACCCTGGTTGCCGCCCTGGCCGCAGGAGCATGTCCAGCCTGCAGCTGCCGGAGCCGCAGCCTGCTGCATCTGCTGTTGCTGCTGCATCATCTGCTGCTGCTGGAGGAACGCCATACCCTGGTTGCCCGGGTTCATCGCGCTGCCATTGAATCCGCCAACAAGACCAACGCCCATCATCGCGTTGCCTGCGCCTGCCTGGTTAGCAGCAGCGGTCTTCATTGCATCAACAGAACCTTTGATCTGATAGCCGGCAGCCATGTTCGGGTTGTTACCAAACATGAGACCATCGTCCATAGCCTCGATTCTCTTTCTGGACTCATCGTCAGGAGTAACAGACATAACTGCTACTTTCTCAACGATCATACCACGGCCCTGGAGCCAATCCTCGTCCAGA
>JAFZQI010000015.1 GCA_017620475.1 Clostridiales bacterium
AACATAGAATTCTTTCGTAATTGTCGTCAAAACTGTCGTCAATACAGGATTCTGAAACAAAAAGAAAAATCCTGAAAGCTATTCGTTTCAACGCTTTCAGGATCTCGGTAATTGGTGGAAACTATGGGGTTTGAACCCATGACCCCTCCCCTGTGAAGGGAATGCTCTCCCGCTGAGCTAAGCTTCCGCCGAATATAATATCACATATTGGAGATTTGTGCCAACTATTTCCGGATTTAATGAACGTTTAATAATTTGCGCTGTATCATGAGGTCAATAAAGAGAAAGCGAGGGACAGAACATGACAGATTTTGATATTAAGGTTAAGGGTGCATCTTCGATTACGATCAGCGGTACAAACGACAATACGATGATCCTTCCGGCGACGGCGAAGATCGATAGCGATCGGAATCAGATGGATATTGATGTAGAGAATATGGAGACCGTGAAGATCGGTCTTCCGGAAAACAGTGAGAAGATCGAGCTTGCCTGTACGGATGCTTCTGTATCGATCCGTGATCTTTGCTTTACGCATTTCGAAATCGACGGTAAGGGAAATCTGGCCATCGAGGCATCGAATATCTCCGGTAAGCTGGATATTAACCTTGTTGGTGGGGAAGCGGTACTTGCAGTACCTGCAGACTTTTCTTTCCGCCTGGTAAACGAAGGCCGTAACTGCAAGATCAGTTCGAATGTTGCTGAGGATCCCGATAGCACCAATGTGGTGGAGTTTAACGGAAAAGACAGCAGCCTCTCGATCCGGATCCTGTGAAGATGACCTGGAACAAGCGAGTATAGCCCGGATCCCGTGAAGATAAGCAGAATAGTGAAAGATTTGGCGAGAAATGGAATACTAGATCTGACCGGATTCGCTTAAAATAGAATAAAGACACCCGGACACACAGTGCTTTTCGATAAGAAAAGAAAACGGTGTTCGGGTGATTTTTTACTCGGGTGATCCTTTAGAAAGCGAGGACGGAAAAATGAAGGTGAAATGGGGCGTTTTGGGAACCGCGGCAATTGCCGAGCATTGCACGATACCGGGGATGAAGCTTGCCGAGAACTGCGAGCTCTATGCCATTGCAGGACGGTCGGAAGAAAAGGTCCGAAAGTTCAAAGAACAGTTCGGTTTTGAAGTGGGATATGTCGGCTATGAAAAACTTCTGTCCGATCCGAGTGTCGAGGCGGTCTACATCCCGCTTCCGAATCATATTCATAAGGAGTGGGTCATCAAGGCGCTTCGTGCGGGAAAGCACGTGCTGTGTGAGAAACCTCTGGCGCTCAATGCTTCCGAGGCACAGGAGATGTTCGATGAGGCGACGCGTAACCATGTCATTCTCATGGAGGCATATGCCTATCTGCACGGACAGTATGTGGAATCGCTCTGCAAAGATGTGGCATCGGGTGTTATCGGAGATCTTGTTTATATTGATACGGCTTTCCTGACGCAGGGCTATAAGGAAGATTTCCGGCTTTATAAGGATCTGGGTGGCGGCATGATCTACGATCTTGGATGCTACTGCACGACCATGATCCTTTCGCTTCTTGCGGCATCGTCCCAAAATCCGGAGCCGGTTTACGTCCGTGCGGTGGCGGAGATGTCGGATGAGGCAGCGGAACTCGGTTCGGGAGATCTTGCGAAGAACAAAGAAAACCGCGTCGATGCTTTTGCCGGAGTACTCATGAAATTCCAGGGTGGCGTACGTGCTTCTTTTGATTGTGGAATGGTTCTCGGCGTGAACGGATTCGGACGATATGACCGTCTATATATCCACGGCACAAAGGGTGCGATACGTTCGGAGGTCGAGTACAACCAGGAAGGGGAACTGTCGTATCAGATCCACACCGCCGATGAGGTCATCGAACGCAAAGTGACTGTTGACCAGAACTATAAACTGGAAGTGGAGCAATTGGGACGCTGCATCCGAGACGGGGAAGCGCCGCATATCACGGCTGATTTCTCGATCCGAAATGCGAAGCTTCTGGATGCGATCCTTAAAGAGGCCGGGTACTAGGCTTCGAAAATGTCTCTTGATGCGGCGTACCTGTTGTGCTACAATTCGTCAGGAAAACTGAACAGAGGGGAGCTTGTGTGACAGGCTGAGAGGAAGGATCGATCCTTCGACCCATAACCTGATTTGGATAATGCCAACGTAGGGATGCCTGATGAATATAGGTGTTTTTGAAAAGCTGTCCGAATAGGGCAGCTTTTTTGCTTGCCGCGGTACGTGAAAACTCTGTCATGTTTTCGAAAAAAGTATCGGCCGGGAAACGGCAGAAAAGAGGTAAGCATGAGTTTATTTGGAAAAGAGAAGGACACGGCAGTTACGGTTTCTACGGAGCGAAAAGCGCTTGGTGATTGTCTGAATGCGGTCCGTGCGTCGACGCCCCTGATCCACAACATCACGAATTATGTCACGGTGAATGATGTGGCCAATGCGCTTCTGGCGTGTGGCGGCAGCCCGATCATGTCGGATGAGCCGATGGATGTGTTCGATATCACATCGATCTGCGGAGGGCTGAATATCAATATTGGTACACTGAACGAACGTTCAATCGAAGCGATGGCGATAGCGGGTTCACGTGCCCGTTCCCTGAAACACGTTATTCTTCTCGATCCGGTAGGTGCCGGTGCAAGTACACTTCGTACCACGACCGCACAGAACATCGTGAACACGGTCCGTCCGGACATCATCCGGGGAAACATCTCGGAGATCAAGACCCTGGCTTTGGGATCCGGCACAACAAAGGGCGTCGATGCGGATCTTGCGGATACGGTGACGGAAGAGAATCTGGATGAAATGGTTTCTTTTGTGAAGAGCTTCGCGGCGAAGGTGAATGCGGTGATCGCGATCACCGGGGCAATTGATCTTGTCGCTGACGCGAATGTCTGTTACGTGATCCGTAACGGCCGTCCGGAGATGAGCCGCATCACGGGTACAGGATGCCAGCTCTCTGCGGTTGCCACGGCGTATGCGGTGGCCAATCCGGAGAATAAGGTCGATGCGGTGGCGGCAGCTGTCTGCCTCATGGGCCTTGCCGGAGAAATCGGCTGGTCCCGTATGCAGGAGGGCGATGGTAACTCCACGTACAGAAACCGCATTATCGATGCGATCTTCAATATGGACGCATCTGCGCTGGAAGAAGGTGCGAAGTATGAGATCCGATAATGGTTCGAAGATCTCGAAAGAAGAACTTCAGAAAACACTTCTTCTTTATGCGGTGACCGACCGACGCTGGACAGGAATTCAGACACTTACGGAGCAGGTGGAAGAAGCGATCCTGGGTGGAGCAACTTTCATACAGCTGCGCGAAAAGAACCTGGAGAACAGTGCTTTTGAAGAGGAAGCGATCGAGATCCAGGAACTCTGCAGAAAGTACGGTATTCCGTTTGTCGTAAACGACAATGTCGAGATCGCGAAGAAAATGGGCGCGGACGGGGTGCACGTGGGACAGAGCGATATGGAAGCAGGCGATGTGCGGGCGATCCTCGGACCGGATGCGATTCTGGGAGTGTCGGCGCAGACTGTGGAACAGGCGGTTCTGGCGGAGAAGCGTGGCGCGGATTATCTCGGTGTGGGTGCGGTGTTTCCCACCGGTTCGAAAGATGACGCGGTGGAAGTTCCTTTCGAGGTCTTGAAGGCGATTTGCGAGGCGGTTTCGATTCCGGTCGTGGCCATCGGCGGGATCTCGGAGATGAATGTAAATGAGCTTTCGGGAAGCGGAATCTGCGGAGTGGCCGTGATCAGTGCGATCTTCGGACAGAAGGATATTGTCGCGGCAACGGCAAGGCTCCGGAAGAAAACGGAAGAGGTGGTCAGCTGATGGGTGCGAAGATGAAAACGGAAGAGGTGGTCAGTTGATGAATGTGAAGATGAAAACGGCGTTGACGATCGCGGGGAGCGATTGTTCCGGCGGTGCGGGTATCCAGGCGGATATCAAGACGATGTGCATGAATGGCGTTTATGCGATGAGTGCTGTTACTGCACTGACGGTGCAAAATACCTTGGGCGTTACGGGGATTTCGGAAGTTTCCCCCGAATTTCTCCGATCACAGCTGGATGCGGTGTTTACGGACATTTTTCCGGACGCGGTAAAGATCGGGATGGTTTCTTCGCCGGCCCTTGTTGAGGTGATTGCTGAAAGACTTGCGTTCTATGGTGCTAAAAATGTGGTGGTGGATCCCGTGATGGTGGCCACTTCCGGGTCAAAACTGATTTCCGATGAGGCGAGAGCGGTTCTGGTCGAAAAACTTCTTCCGCTGGCGGCGGTGATCACGCCGAATATTCCGGAGGCTGAGATCCTTTCGGGGATGACGGTTTCTTCGAAAGAGGAGATGGAAATCGCTGCGAAAAGGATCGGGGAGCGTTTGGAAATCAAGGAGCGGGCTGGGGAGAAGCTCGATGGAAAGGAGCAGGTTGGGGAACGTTCAAGTTCCTGCGCCGTGCTTCTTAAAGGTGGACACAGCATTTGCGATGCAGATGATTATCTTTGGACACCTCGCGGTGGGATGTGGTTCTGCGGCAAACGGATCAATAACCCCAATACGCACGGGACTGGATGCACGCTGTCTTCGGCGATTGCTGCCGAACTGGCCAAGGGTGAGGGTCTGGAAGTGGCGGTCCTGCATGCGAAGACATATATCTCCAATTGCCTGGAAGCGGAGCTGAATCTGGGTCATGGAAGTGGACCGCTGATGCACAACTACGCACTTTTGGAAAAGAACTAGTGCTTTTCGAGAAGACGAAGCTGCTCTCTAATTTGCTCAGTTTTGGAAGGAAAAAGAGAGCATTTTAGAAAGCATGGATAAATAAGGATTGATTTTGGAAAGGATGATGGATATGAGGAATTACAAAACACAGATGGAGGCGGCGAGAATGGGAATCGTGACGCCGGAGATGAAGGCGGTTGCGAAGAAGGAGTTCCGCACGGAGGAGGAGATCCGAAACTGGGTGGCGGAAGGGAAGGTGGCGATTTGCTGTAACCGCCTTCATACATGCATCGAGCCGAATGGCGTGGGTTCGATGCTTCGGACGAAGATCAACGTAAATCTGGGTGTTTCTAAGGATTGTAAGGATTACGACATTGAGATGCAGAAGGTCATGGCGGCAGTGGATCTCGGTGCGGAGGCGATCATGGACCTGTCCTCGCACGGAAATACACAGCCGTTCCGAAGAAAACTGACGAGTGAATGCCCGGCCATGATCGGTACGGTTCCTGTCTATGATTCGGTCATTCACTATCAGAGAGATCTGGCGACACTGACGGCAAAGGACTTTATCGATGTTGTACGCCTGCATGCCGAGGACGGTGTGGATTTTGTGACGCTGCACTGCGGGATTACGAGAAAGACGATCGACCAGATCAAAAAGCATGGGAGGAAGATGAACATCGTATCCCGTGGGGGCTCGCTGGTTTTTGCATGGATGTGCATGACCGGAGAGGAGAATCCTTTCTATGAGTATTACGATGAGATTTTGGACATCTGCCGGGAGTACGATGTGACGATCTCTTTGGGAGATGCCTGCCGGCCGGGGTGTCTTGCGGACTCTTCGGATGTCTGTCAGATCGAGGAATTGGTTAGACTGGGCGAACTGACCCGCCGTGCGTGGGCGAAAGATGTTCAGGTCATGGTTGAGGGCCCCGGGCATATGGCGATGGATGAGATCGAAGCCAACATGAAGATCCAGCAGCGTATTTGCGGCGGTGCGCCGTTCTATGTACTCGGGCCACTGGTGACGGATATTGCGCCCGGATACGATCACATTACATCGGCGATCGGCGGAGCCATTGCGGCTAAGGCGGGAGCGGCTTTCCTCTGTTATGTTACTCCTGCCGAGCATCTTGCACTTCCGAATGTGGATGATGTCAAGCAGGGGATCATTGCTTCCCGGATTGCGGCACATGCTGCGGATATTGCCAAGAAGATCCCGCACGCTCGCGATATTGATGACCGTATGGCGGATGCTAGGAGGAATTTTGACTGGGAAGAACAGTGGAATTGCGCCATCGATCCGGCCACAGCCAGGAAGATCCGCGATGATCGGGCGCCGGAGATTGAGGAGAGCTGCTCGATGTGCGGGAAGTTCTGTGCGGTCAGAAGCATGAACAAGGCCCTCGCCGGCGAGTATATCGACATTCTCTAGGGTGGCCGCGCAGGCTGCTCTTTATGTCGAACGGCCGTGCAGACAGTTCTTTTGGATGAAAGGGAGCGTGTATTCTGTTTAAAAAGCCACGTATCTTGTCAGGTGACAAGATACTTATTTTCACATGCCTCTTTATGTGTAAAATGAGGATGTGCTTTTTCGCTTTGATCGAAAAGCATTATGTGTGAAAAACATTATGTGCGAAAAACATACTATACGAACATGAGGTACAGGGGATTGAATAAGAGAGTCATCACAAAGCTTCTGGCTTTGTTTGTTATTGCGGCATTTTTGCTGCCCGGCTGTTCTTCGGCAAAAGCACCGGCTTCGGATGCGTCCGGAGAACAGGCTTCTTCACAGGGAACTGATCTGACGGAAAGCGAGGAGCCTTCGTCGTCTGAGGATACGAAGGATACGTCGGCGCCAGAGGACACGACGGAGGAGTCGACTGAGGCCACAACGGAAGAACCGTCGAGCGAAACTACGGAAGAAACGACGGAAGTGACCACGGAGGCGACTTCAGAAGAAACGACGAGCGAGACGACAGAGGAAACAACGGTTGAGACTACAAAAGAAACAACCGTGGAGACAACGGAAGCACCGGAACTTGTGCATCCGGAACCGAAGCCTTTGGACCCGGATTCGGATTACCTTGAGCAGCTGGAAAGCCTGAGATCGCACATTATTGCTAATGCCGACTACTACAATTCCCTGGACAACAACCCCAAGGAATCCTGGTGTTTCAAGCGGATGGACGATCACTCGCAGTCCTACTCCTACGAGTATTTCGACATTTCCGAGTATAACGGCGTGTATGTCAATAAAAATGTTTCCGATGACGATAAGGTGATCTACCTGACCTTCGACTGCGGCTATCCGTCCGACAAAACAGCAACGATCCTGGATATTCTGGCAGAACATAACGCCAAAGCCAGCTTTTTCGTAACGAAAATGTATCTGGAAGAGTGCTCAGATTACGCGATCCGCATGAAAGAAGAAGGCCACATGGTCTGTAACCACACGGTGACGCACTCGGATCTGGTGCCGATGGACGTGGAACAGATCTGCTCGGAGATTTTCGATGTGGCCGAGTACTTTTACAATAAGACGGGATATACGCTGGATCCGTATTTCCGTACCCCGAAGGGCACGTACACCAAAAAACTGATGACGATCCTTACAGATGCCGGTTATAAGACGGTGTTCTGGAGTATTGCATATAACGATTACAGCGACGAGCAGCCGGAGCCGGGCTATGTGACGAACCATTTTGCCACGTATCACCACAACGGGGCGATTGCGCTGATGCACAATGATTCTTCCTCCAATGTCGCGGAACTTGACGCGGTGCTGACACTTTTGGAAAACGAGGGGTACCGCTTCGGCCTTCTAAACGAACTGAATTAGTCATAAACTTGACATATTGGGCTTGCTTTTTCCGGCGCGAATTGTGCTACAATGGTCTTGTTAATTCGTTTAGGAGACTTCTTTCATATGAAGAGACGATATATATTGAAGGTTATGGCACTTGCGCTGATGACCGCTTGTGTACTTTCGAGTTGCGGAAAATCCGGATCCGACGAGCCCAGTAAAACCGGCATCGGGCTTCCTTCACTGACCGGAGGGGATACCTCTTCCGGGGATAGTTCTGAGGCACCTGAGAGTACTTCAGAGGGAACGAGATTTCCGACTGAGACTACAGGAGACTATATTGCGGAGCAGGAGGCTCTTCGCGCGAAGATCAACGGAAATGCCTCGTACTACGATTCCATCGACACTACCGGCCGAATGGAATGGTGCTTCGTGAGAAATGAAGGGCACGTGCCGTCCGGTACCTGGGAACAGTTCGATATTTCGGAGTACAATGCACTGTACATCAATAAGCGTGTGTCGGATAAGGTGGTTTACCTTACCTTCGACTGCGGTTTTCCGTCTACGCGCACGGTGTCGATCCTCGATACGCTGGCCAAGCACGATGTAAAAGCGAATTTCTTCGTTACGAAGATGTATTTGGAAGAGTGTTCCGACTATTGCAAGCGAATGATCGAGGAAGGACACATCGTTTGTAATCACTCGGTACATCATGTTGTAATGACGACAATGAGTGTCGAGGAGATCTCCGCAGAGATCATCGATGTGGCAGAGTTCTTCTACGAAAAGACCGGCTATACCCTCGCGCCTTACTTCCGTCCTCCGACGGGAGCATATGACAAGAGACTTTTGACGATTACCGAAGACCTCGGGTACAAGACCGTTTTCTGGAGCCTTGCCTACGGCGACTACGATCAGAACAACCAGCCGTCGGTGGATGAGGTCATCGATCACTTCCATAAGTATCACCACAACGGAGCGATCATCCTGATGCACAACGACTCCTCGGCCAACGAGGCGGCGCTTGACGAGGTACTGACCTATCTGCAGGGCGAAGGATACCGCTTCGGCCTTCTGGACGAGCTCGACTAGGGTGACTGACTAAGCATATCCAAACATGACGAAAGTCATACTCAAGTTCTATCTTTTGGCATTAGTGCGCCCGGAAGATGTTCGATACAATCAAGATGTCAAAGCAAGAGCGGCGCCAAACGCGAGCGACCACGGGCGGAATGCGATGACATGAAACACATCGGAGGTATCGACATGAGCAAGACGGTAGTCAAACTGGACGGACTGATCAAGAAGTATGACAACAAAGCCGTGGTGGACGGCATTTCACTGGAAATCAAAGAGGGCGAGATCTTCGGACTTCTTGGTCCGAACGGCGCGGGCAAATCGACGACCATGAACATGATCTGCTCGCTTCTTAAGCCGACAGCCGGAAGTATCGAGCTGTTCGGCATGGATATCAAGAAAGAAAACAATAAGATCAAGCCGCTGATCGGCTATATTCCGCAGGACCTGGCCATTTACGGCAAACTCAAAGCCTGGGAGAACGTGGAACTTTTTACTTCTCTTTATGGCATTAAGGGAAAAGCACTGAAGGATGCGATCGACGAGTCACTGAAGTTTGTTGAACTGGAGGATAAGCGCAATGCCTTCGCCGGTACTTTTTCCGGAGGAATGAAGCGCCGTCTCAATATTGCCTGTGCGCTGGGACATAAACCGAAGCTTCTGATCTTTGACGAGCCGACGGTCGGCATCGATCCGCAATCCCGAAACTTTATCCTGGACCGCATCAAGACCAGCAACAAGAACGGTACGACGGTCATTTACACCAGCCACTACATGGAAGAAGTGGAGGCCATCTGCTCAAGAGTCGCAATCATGGACAACGGCAAGATCATTGCCTGCGGCACGAAAGACGAACTGAAGAATATGGTCAGAAAAGATCCCAATGAGGAGATCTCGCTGGAGCAGGTCTTCCTGACGCTGACCGGAAAGAAACTTCGCGATTATGTGGAAGGATAAGGAAACACAAAAATGAACAGAATCTGGATCATTACCAAGAATAATCTTAAGCTGATCTTCCGCAATCGATCGATGCTGATCCTGACGGTGTTAGGCACACTTCTTGTAATCGCTTGCGTGGCGAATGCGTTCCACTCGCTGCTGGATAATGCCGAGCGGGACGAAGGATTCACTGTCGGATACGAGATGCAGGAAGGAAGCAAATACGCACCGGCCGAGCCGTTCTGGATCGAAGGAATGAGAAACGAGAACATCACCGTTGTGACTTTCAAAGACGCAGACCCCGAGAAGATCATCAAAGAGAACGACATCGATGTATTCGTGCTTTTCGGGAAGGATTCCTACCAGCTGACCGGAAATAAAAAAAGTGAACTGGATACCCGTATCGTGCAGTATGTCCTTTATAACATGGACATGAGCATGAATGGTGCGGTAGGAAAGATGAACCTTCCCGCAAGATCCCTTCCGACTGAGAAGATCGCGGGAGCGGAGAATTACTATGGCCTTGTGGAGATCGTGTATTTTATGAGCATCTGCTCGATCTTCCTGGTCCTGATATACAGAACGGAGCGGAAAAGCAATATATGGCTTCGGTTCCGCATCAGCTCCTGCGGGAGCACCGGATGGTATCTCGGGAAATATATCTCTTGCGTATTGACCGCCTGGGTGATACAGATCGGTTTGATTCTGGCGATGGTCCTTCTTCTTTTTGATGTCCATCTTGGCCGGCCTTTGGTCAGTATCGGTGTTCTCATGCTGGCAGCGATGGCCTATGCGGCATACGGAATCATCTTTCTGGCGATATTTGAAAACTCGGCCGCATCGATCGCACTGATGTTCATGACGCTGTGGTTCGCCGGCCTTTTCGGAGGATCGTTTGAGACATACATGTACTCGTCCTATCCGGAGACACTGAGAAAATTGTCGCCGACATACTACGTGAACCGCACACTGGTCGAGCTTTCCGTCAACGGAAGCAGCGATTATCTTCTGCCCTGCGTGGGGATCCTTACCCTCATGATCGTGGTTCTCGTGCCTGTGGGTATGCTTATCACGGCGAAAAAGGAGGAGGCATGACCTATGTTTCAAAATGCACTTCGTATGACTAAATCCGCAATGAAACTGATCTTCCGGAATAAGGCGTTCTTCGTCCTGGGGATCCTCGTTCCGCTGATCTCCACACTCATGATCAATGTGTGGTATACCGAACCGCCGAAGGGAGATGACCGAAAAGTATATGAGATGGAATCACTCGATGAGCAGCTGGCTTACCAGATCGATTTCAACCGGTTCCCGGTGAAGGTCTATGACACACTGGAAAATGCCGCTTCGGACCGGATCGTTCAGGCCATGAATAATGCCGGCATGTTTCAGATCTTCCGTGCGGATGCTACCTCCTGCTCCCTCGAAGAGTTGGATGCGAGCATGAAATCATCGGCAATGAAAGACAGGATCGGCGCGGTGGTCGTCCTGCGGGAAGATCCTGAAGAAACGGAATTATATTCCGTGGGTGAGGATGAAAGATTTACGCTTCTTTCGGACAGCCTCGGCCAGATCCTTCAGAATGACTCGTTGAGCGTACCTTCTCCGGAGGTGACTTTTGTAGCGGCATCCGGCGATGAGGTGGACTATTACGGCACGAGGAATTTTGCCTACTGCCTGGCGTTCGGGACCCTTGCATTCGTGTTTGCCGGCATCATGATCCTGGGAACGGTGCTGGCCGAGAAGAAAGATAAGGTCTTTAACCGCATCATGATGACCAAAGCCAACCGTACAAGCTATTTCCTTTCCAAAGTCATGCTGGTGGTGGGGCTTACCCTGGTGCAGACGCTGATCATGACGATCAGTTTCGTCCTCTTTGTTAAGGTGGATATCGGCATCAATGTACTGCAGTTTTTCCTCTGCTGCTTCTGCCTGGGTCTGGTATTTTCGATGTGTGCCCTCTGCGTGGGCCTTTTCGGGAATTCCATCTCTACCGGAACGATCATCGCCTTCACCATCTGGAGCATTTCCGACCTGATCTCCGGCACGTACTTTGATATCGCCGATGCCAGTGATTTGTTTAAGAAGCTTTCGCTCCTGATGCCGCAGAGATGGTCACTTTTCGCGGTGACGCGGTTCCTGCAGGGGAATAATACGGGATATGCACTGCTTCTTGGTTCAACTGCCGCATATTTGGTTATAATATTTGTAGCAAGTGTACTGGGATTACGTCTGGGCGAGCAGGAATAACGGAGATGCGGTAATCGGACCAGCCGCCTTGACGGGGAAGGATCATAAGGATTGGAGAGCTCTTTTCGGAAAAACTACTTTGTGATCGTTAAGACCATAGGGCTTCTGGCCCTGATCTTCCTGGGACTCGTATGGTTCCGCAACGACATAACGAAGGCCGCGAGCTCCTTTTTGGTAGGCGCGGTCTTCATGCTGTTCTCCATTTCCTTCGAACTGGATAAGGAAAAGATCCGTAACACGATCTGGATACTGGGAGAAGTCGCCGTAGCCTCACTCACACTCGGTCTTTTTCCCGTGGTCGGCATATACCTTTGCGGAATCGCGATCCTGGATGTCATGGTGAAACTGAAACTTTTTTTCTTCCCTGCCGTGCTTTGCCTTCTTCCGGTTTCGGAAGGTCTGAAACTGGATACGAAGTTATGTTTCCTGGCATGCGTCTTCCTGATCCTGATTTATTACCAGCACTACATGATCGTGAACTGGTATAAGGAGCAGGCGCAGGAAAATATCCGCGAAGAGTCAAAGCTGAAGTCGGATATTGAGCACAGTAATCTGATGCATAAAGACGAGATGAACCAGTCGAGGCTTCGCCACGAAAATGAGCTTCTTGAGGAAAAGAACCGTATTTCTCAGGCGCTGCACGATAAGCTCGGTCACAGCATCAACGGGTCGCTTTTTCAGCTGGAGGCGGCGAAAGTCCTGATGGATAAGGATAAGGAGCAGAGCGGAAAGATCCTGCAAGAGGTGATCGACAATCTTCGTGGCAGCATGGATGAGATCCGTGTCATCATCCGTAACGAAAGACCGGATAAGAAACGTATGGCTCTGGCATCGCTTCAGACGCTGTGCAGCGAATGCGAGGAGAAGTACCATATCCACATGGAGCTTCAGATGGATGGCGATGAGAAATCCATTCCGGAGCCGATATGGGAAGTCATACTGGACAATACTTTTGAAGCAGTGACGAATGCCTTGAAGTATTCCGGCTGCGATACCATTACCATCACGATCGCCGTGCTGGGCGCAGTGGTACGTGCCACGATCCATGATAACGGCCGGGGAGCCAAGAACATGGAGGAGGGCATGGGTATTTCGGGCATGAAAGCACGGGTGCGGAAGGTGAACGGCTATATCGATATCGAGTCCCAGACGGGCTTTACGATCAACATGATTCTGCCTTTGGGAAAAGTGAAGGAGGACGAAAATGGAACCGATACGAGTGATCATCGCGGATGACAGTGATTTTGTAAGAGACGGGATGAAGATCATCCTGGATATAGACGACGGCTTCGAGGTCGTGGGGCTGGCGTCCAACGGTAAAGAGGCGGTGGACCTTGCGAGAAAAACGCCGTGTGATGTTGTGCTGATGGACATTCAAATGCCAGTGATGGACGGGATCGAGGCGACGAAGATCTTCGCCGACGAAGATCTCGGCAAGGTCATGATCCTGACGACTTTCGACGATGACCAGCTGGTCGAACAGGCTGTCAAGAACGGGGCGAAGGGGTATTTCATCAAGAACCATAAGCCGGAAGATCTTAAACAGATGATCCGCTCGATCCATCAGGGGGCGCGGGTCATGGATGAGCAGATCTTCGACAAATTCGTCGACGCAGGCATCCGCCCGAACAGTAATTTTCACAAGGAAAACTTTACCTCCAGGGAATTGGAGATCATCGAGGCGGTGGCATCAGGCCTCTCGAACAAGGAGATCGCGGAGAAACTATTCATCTCCGAAGGCACGGTGAAAAACTATATCAGCCAGATCCTTCTGAAGGAAGGACTTTCACACAGAACGCAATTGGCAGTATACTATCTTACGGGAAACAAATAGGGAAACAAACAGGGAAAAGGATTGGGAGAAGACATGAAGAAGTTTATCTTAAAGGGGATGTCGTGCGTCCTGATATTGACGCTCCTTTCGGGCTGCCATTCATCCGAGACTACGAAAAAAGTTAAGAAGGTAAAGAAGACATCGAAGACCGAGGATACGGCGAAAGAGACGGAGGAACCATCTGATCGTTCCTCTGATCCGTCGGACAGTTCCAATACGGATTCTTCGGATCCGGGTACCTCGTCCACAGATCCGGGCGATTCATCCGGAACGATTGGCGGTAAGGTGGTCACACCGGGGTCGGCCGGCGCGTCGACGGTGTTTGAATTGCTTGCTTGCCGGCCGGGAAATGAGATCAATCAGGGAAATGATATTCAGCGGGCGATCGCCGAACTTACCGATTGTGAGGTCAGGGAGACCTGGGCCGTAGGCGCTACGGCGGAAGAAATCGTTGGTTCGGTTCTCGCTTCAGGTGACCTTCCGGATTTTATCGACGGAGAAAGTGCGAATCATCTTCTTTACGAAGCACAGGTGCTTGTGCCGTGGGACGAATATCTCGACAATCCGCAGTTTTCAAATCTGCGGGAGCTTTATACGGATAAGGAATGGGAGATGTTCCGCCAGAGCGACGGACATATCTACTGGTGTAATACGCAGGATGCGGTACGCGGCAAGCCTCGTACGACGACCTATACGGGGAATGCGTTCTGGATCCAGGTGAGAGTGCTGGAGTGGGCGGGATATCCACTGATTGAGACCGTGAATGAGTATTTCGATCTGATCGAAGCGTACTACGAAGCCCATCCTACAGAGGAAAACGGGGATCCCATCATTCCGTTCACCTTCATGAGCGAAGACTGGAGAGGAGAGTGCTTCGCCTCTGCACCGTCTTACATGTCGGGTTACCTGAGTGAAGATGTGGCCGTGATCGACTACGAGAATTACGACAAGCCGACGGTGCTGGATTACAACAATTCCAAAGAGACACAGGCTTTCTACCGTGAACTCAATAAGGCATATAGTAAAGATCTCATCGATAAGGACTTTCCCGTTCAGAGTTATGATGAGTATGCTGCGAAGATCATTTCGGGGCATGTTCTGGGAATGTGCGATTGGTACTGGGATTCCGTATTACTGGTCGCTGATGAGTTCAAGCGGTCCGATCTTTCAGATATGGGATGCGAGTATGTACCGCTGGGCCTTACCATAGAAAATGACCTTCCGAATTACTACTCCGCATATTCTGATGGGATCAATTATTCTGCAGGTGTGGGGGTCACCACCTCCTGTCAGGATGTGGATAAAGCGTTCTGGTTCCTCAACCGCCTGCTGGATCAGGATGTTCATGACTTGCGTTTCTGGGGTATTGAAGGTGTCGACTATCTGGTCGATGATGATGGATATTATTACCGTGACGATGGCATGCGTGCGAATTGGAAGGATACGAGCTACATCGTTTCTCATACCTGCTCGTATTCGACGCTTCCTTGGGCGAGTGGCACGTCGCGGGACGGGAAGAACGCGATGATTCCGAGCGAACAGACTTCGGAGTTTTTCGTAACGTTGTCCGAGCCGGTGCAGACATGCTTCAAGGCCTACGACTACGAAAGCTATGTAGATTTCCTCCGTTCGTCACCCATAGAGGTCCCTGTGTGGCATTCGCTTCGGGTATACGCCAATTCGTTTACCACGAGTACGCCTTTCGGGCAATCCTTTGTGGCGATCTCGGAGTGCCGTAAGGAGTATCTGCCCCAGCTCGTCACCACCGGCGACTTCGACGAAATGTGGGATAAGTACATGAAGGCTTACGATGCATGCGACCCGGATTTCTTTATTTCCGCATTGCAGGATGAAGTGGATCGGCTTTCGTGACTTCCATACTTCTATGATATAATAAAGATTCGGAACCTCGGGGAGTTGAGCTCTAGTTATTTGCGGGTTCCGTCGGAGAAAGAATGACATCGATGAAGGATACGGACAATTCGGATATCGTTAACGACGCGAAAAGCACTGAGAACGCTGCTTCGGCCGTTGATGCGCCGACCGCGGAGAATGTGGCGCCTGCAGAAGAGGCGCCGACCGCAGAGGTTCCTTCTGCGGTTGCTAAGAAGCGCAAGAAAAAAGCGAAGGATCAGGATTCTGTCCTGTCGATCGTTCGCAAGAACGTTTGCACGTATTTTAACCTGGTATTTGCGATCATTGCGGTGCTGCTGATCACGGCGCGAGACTTTAGAAGTCTGTCATTTCTCCCGATCATTATTGCCAACATCGGCATCGGTATTTTCCAGCAGGTGCGTTCGAAGAAAGTCCTCGATCAGCTCAACGTTCTGGCGCAGGCCTCTTACGAGGTCGAAAGGAACGGGGAGACGGTATCCGTTCCGATGGATGAACTTGCCGTCGGAGACATTATCCTTCTGACCGGAGGCCAGCAGATTCCTGCGGACGGCGTTCTCTGTGAGGGTACGGTGAATGTCAACGAGTCGCTTCTGACGGGTGAAGAGGACGAGATCGAAAAGATCGAAGGCAGCACCCTGATGTCCGGAAGTTTCGTCATCAACGGAAACTGCAAGGCGAAGCTCACTGCGGTGGGTGAAGACTGCTATGCGGAACAGCTGACGACGAAGGCCCGTGAAATCAAGAATAAGAAATCCGAACTGGTCAAAAATATTGAGCTGATCATCAAGATCACGGGAATTGCCATCATCCCCATCGGCGTAGCGCTTTTCGCAGAGGCATACTGGCTCAAGGGGACAACGTACAGTAAGGCGATCAGCTCCATGGTCGGTGCGACGATCGGAATGATCCCTGAGGGGCTTTATCTCCTTCTGACTGTAGCTCTTGCGGTCGGCGCGATGAACCTGGCACTTAAGAAGGTCCTGCTGCATGACATGAGAAGTATCGAGACACTTGCACGAGTCGATGTGCTTTGTGTGGATAAGACCGGAACCATCACTTCAAACGAAATGACGGTCACGGAGATCTTCGCACCGGTGAAAGAAGGACAAGATCCGGCTGAAGTGGCTGCATCAGCGGAAGAACCGGAACAGTCTGAAGAGTCGGAGAAACACGGATTTGACCTGGAGAAGGTGGAACTTCTGCCGATGGTCAAATCCATGAAAGAGAAGGCGCAGATGCGCGTTGAACTGGAGCCGCAGCGACAGTTTATGGCCCGGTATATCCGCACCGTCGATGACGGAAATATCACCATGAATGCACTTAAAGAGTATTTCGGCGAGGGCGAAGCTTTTGAAAACGCGGAAGTGACGCCGTTTACTTCGAAACTTAAGTACTCCGAGGTCATCACTTCCGGGGTGACCTATCGCCTGGGTGCACCGGACATCCTTCTTTCGGGAGACGCGCTGAAGAGAAATCTTCCGGCGATTGAAGCACGTGCAGAGAAGGGCCTTCGTGTATTAGTACTAATGAAATATCTGGAAGACAAAAGCACGGAACCGGTGCTTTTCGTAACGATTCGAAACGGAATACGTAAAAACGCGGAGAGCACATTCTCTTACTTTAAGAACCAGGGCGTCGAAGTCAAGGTCATTTCCGGCGATAACCCGCTTACGGTTTCGAAGATCGCGGCGCAGGTCGGGATCCGAAATGCAGACAGATATGTCGATGCGACAACTCTTGAAAATGACGAGCAGATCGCGGAAGCGGTTCTTAAGTATACGATCTTCGGGCGCGTGAAGCCGGAACAGAAGAAGAGCATCGTGCTGGCACTGAAGAGTAAGGGGCTGAAGGTCGCGATGACCGGTGACGGCGTGAACGATATTCTTGCCATGAAAGAAGCGGATTGTTCGATCGCGATGGGTACGGGAAGCGATGCGGCACGTCAGGCGGCGCAGGTGGTACTTCTGGATTCGGATTTCTCGCGCATGAAGGATATCGTGTCGCAGGGCCGCCAGATCATCAACAACATCACGAGATCCTCAACGGTATTCCTTTTTAAGAATCTGTTTTCCACGTTCCTGGCTCTTCTGGCCATCATCGCCATGTTTACCTATCCGCTGATGCCGGCGCAGATCGCTCTGGTTACGCTCTTTAATACGGGTATGCCGGCGTTCCTGCTGTCGCTCGAGCCGAATACGAAGAAACAGAAAATGAGCTTTTTCCGGAAGATCCTAAGTAACGCGGGTCCGGCCGCGATCACCGCCTTCGTCTCGATCGCCGTTTTGGTCAAAGTGTGCGAAGGGTATGCGATCTCCGCCAAAAGCGTCGGCGTCATGAGCACCTATGTCATGGCGGTGGCGGCGTACGTTCTGCTGGTCAACATTTCCCGGCCGCTCAATAAATACCGCTCGGTCGTGCTGCTGATCTCGTTCCTGGGTTTCCTCCTTTTCACGCTCATCCCGTTCACGCGCGATTTCTACATGATCAGTGATATCGGCGCAAATGAATTCCGTATCTGCGCAATGTTCGCAATCATGGAAGTGTTCGTGATCAAGTCGCTGACGCTGATCCTCGAGCATATGAAGCGCAAGAAGAAGAAAGAGGCTGCCGGCGCGAAGCAGACGTAACTTGCGGAATCACTCCTCAAAATATTTCGAAATTACCTATTGACATACTGGGTGATATCGGTTATTCTTTCAATAACCTACTTGACGAGTAGGTGAATAAATCCGCTGGATACAAGGAAACAGTGATAACACGATTCCCGACTTCATCGGATGAATGATTAAAAGAAATCATCGAAAGAAAGGTATTCGCTATGACGAAGCTTCTCGTAAAACTGAATAGAGAGAATTACCGCTTCGGGCGAATGTGTCGATGTTGTTGATGCACATCTTCGTGCATGTCTTGTGATTTTCGGAAAACAAAGACCTATCTGTTTTGTAAATCAAGTGACAGGTTTTGGATCCGTTTTCGATCCATTCCGCAGGAACTTTTATGCTTGAAAAGAACTGTGTTCATAAGAGCCTGTTCTGTTGATGCTTTCGCAAAACAAAAGTAAGGAAAACGGCACAAGACATCAGACTATCTAAACCACCAAACAACAACTTAATCTAAACACATTTGCTTGAAAGGAAATTAATACTATGTCTAACTCTAATTACAAATTCGAAACTCTTCAGATCCATGTAGGCCAGGAACACGCAGATCCCACAACTGACGCACGTGCAGTACCGATCTACGCTACCACATCTTATGTATTCAAGGATGCTGCTCAGGCAGCAAACCGCTTCGGCCTGGCAGAAGGCGGTAACATCTATACACGTATCATGAACCCGACATCCGATGTTCTCGAGCAGAGGATCGCCGCCCTTGAGGGTGGTGCCGCCGCACTGGCTGTTGCTTCCGGTGCCGCCGCTATCACATACGCTCTCCAGAACATCGCTGTTGCCGGCGACCACATCGTTGCCAGCAAGAACATCTACGGCGGTTCCTACAACCTCCTGGAGCACACACTCGTTGATCAGGGTGTAACGACGACTTTCGTAGATCCGGCAGACCCGGAGAACTTCAGAAAAGCCGTGAAGCCGAACACGAAACTCTTCTTTGCTGAGACTCTCGGCAACCCGAATTCCGATGTGCTCGATATCGAGGCCATGTCCAAGATCGCACACGAGAACGGTATTCCGCTTATCGTAGATAATACTTTTGCAACACCTTACAATCTCCGTCCGATCGAGCACGGTGCCGACATCGTCGTACACTCCGCTACGAAGTTCATCGGCGGCCACGGTACCACAATGGGTGGTCTCATCATCGACGGCGGCAAGTTCGACTGGGCACAGAACGATAAGTTCCCGGGTCTTTCCAAGCCGAACCCGTCCTACCACGGTGTTGTTTTCACCGATGCTGTCGGTAACCTTGCTTACATCATCAAGGCCAGAACGACACTTCTCCGTGACCAGGGCGCAGCCATTTCTCCGTTCAACTCCTTCCTGCTCCTGCAGGGCCTTGAGACACTGTCTCTGCGAGTTGAGCGCCATGTTGAAAATGCACTGAAAGTGGTAGAATATCTGAAGAACCATCCGCAGGTCAGCAAAGTCAACCATCCGTCTGTTGATCCTTCGCAAAAAGCACTGTACGACCGCTACTTCCCGAAGGGCGCAGGTTCCATCTTCACTTTCGAGCTGAAGGGTACCGCAGAGCAGGCAAAGAAGTTTACCGAGGAACTGCAGCTGTTCTCGCTGCTGGCAAACGTGGCGGACGTGAAGTCTCTGGTCATCCATCCGGCTTCCACGACACACTCCCAGCTTTCTGAGGAAGAACTCCTCGAAGCGGGCATCACACCGACGACAGTCCGTCTGTCCATCGGTACCGAGCACATCGATGACATCATCGCTGACCTCGAGCAGGGCTTCGAAAAAGTGAAATAAGTGCATGCGCAGAAATTAAGAAAGAAGGTTTTGTTTATGTCTAAATTCGTTACTTCCGCAGATCAGATCATTGGCAGCACACCGCTTCTGGAACTCACTCATATTGAAAAGTCAGAAGGTGTCGGGGCAAAGGTATTTGCCAAACTGGAATACTTCAATCCGGCCGGATCCGTTAAGGATCGTATTGCTAAAGCCATGCTGGACGATGCCGAGGCAAAGGGAGTACTCAAGCCGACAACGACGATCATCGAACCTACATCCGGTAACACCGGTATCGGACTGGCTTCGGTTGCAGCTGCACGCGGATACCGGATCATCATCGTGATGCCGGAAACGATGTCCGTGGAAAGAAGAAAACTCATGAAGGCCTACGGTGCGGAGCTCGTACTGACAGAAGGCGCGAAAGGCATGAAGGGCGCCATCGCTAAGGCTGAGGAGCTCCATCAGGAGATCGCAGACAGCTTCATTCCGTCCCAGTTCACCAACCCCGCCAACCCGGCGATCCATAAGGTTACGACCGGTCCCGAGATCTGGGATCAGATTGACGGAAAAGTGGACGCATTCGTCGCAGGCGTAGGAACCGGCGGAACCATCACCGGCGTCGGTGCTTTTCTCAAGGAAAAGAATCCGGACGTGAAGGTCATCGCTGTGGAGCCTCAGGATTCTCCTGTCCTTTCTGAAGGCCGTTCCGGTTCCCATAAGATCCAGGGCATCGGCGCAGGCTTCGTACCGGACGTACTCGATACCGCTGTATACGACGAGATCATCCCGGTATCTAACGACGATGCTTTTGCTACAGGAAGACGCATCGGAAAAGAAGAGGGCGTACTGGTCGGTATCTCTTCCGGCGCCGCGGCATTTGCTGCACTAAAGGTTGCATCCCGTCCGGAATTTGCAGGAAAGAACGTGGTCGTTCTGCTTCCTGATTCCGGTGACAGATATCTCTCTACTGCACTTTACGAGGAGTGAGTTGGGAATTTCCGCATGAACGAAAAACAGTCTGCATAATTGCGGGCAGCTGAATAGAGAAAGAAATACGGATCCCTTCCGGCTAGGAACAAAGAAAAGCCTTGCAGGAAGGGATCTTTTTATAGTTATGCGATCACGCTAGAAAAACAGATCGTCCGGCTTCTGGGTGGTGCGAAGCATGAGGCGAAGGGCGCCGCTTCGCATGGTGCTTTTGCCTTGTGCAAATACATCCGGAAGACCGGCGATACAGACCGGTCCATCGTGCTGAAGTTCCAGTTTCTTCGCCGTATCCCAGATCTCCCGGAAGAAACATTCCGACTGATTGTAATTGCATTTAACGGCAAGAGTCAGCATGTTGCAGGAGGGAAGCTCGATGATATCCGGCCCCGCCATATGCTCAAGTGTGGGGAAGACGGCCCGGACCTCGTGCTTTTTCCCGTCGAACTGACCGATGCAGGTCTCATAATCGGCGTCGGTAATGAAGACCTTCATGGTTTGCTGCGTGTTGCCGGGGATCTTTGCCCGGATAAAGGCTTCCGTGCTTCGAAGTGCGAATTTTTGAAGTTCGCCCGGAGTGTATTTGATCTCTTCCGTCCGCGTGTAAAATGTCCCGCCCAGAGACGGCATGAGCCGCACGCTCCGGCTGGGTGAAGTACTGACCCTACCAAGATCGGCCGTCAGGTCTTCCAGCGCACGCACAAGGACCAGATGCTTCCTTCGAAGTGCCGCAAGACCTTCACGGAGAGTTTCCGGATCATTGAGATAATCGCGGATCTCTTTCTTCGTCAGTCCCAAGTGCTGGAACTTCAGGACATTGAGAATATCGGCCATATCCCCGATGCTATAGTACCGGTAACCGGAACCCGGATTCTTGTAGGACGGGTGGATAAGCCCCTCATCTTCAAATCGCAGGAGCGTAGCCCGGCTGATGCCACATGTCGTTACGATATATTTCATTGGGAAAAGCACTGGTTTCCGGGGGTTAGATCTGGCCATGGGAGTATCCTTTCTGATACGTCGGAAGATGATTTCTTGTTCGTGCGTCTTATGTGTATAGACTTGTCCATACATGGATATGTCTACATTGTATCAGAATGAATAGAGAAAAGGTGAAGTGCGGGAATTTAAAAGAAGCAGAATTGCTGCTTTTTCCGTATTTTGAAAAAAGATTAAGTTGAAAAATGGCATGTTGCTTTTTGTTTACAAAATGACAAAAGATTAACAACAGTCTATGTTTACACTAATGAATATGATACACAGAATTTTTTGTGTATGTAAACATAATATGCTCAGAGAAAAGGGGGATTGTTATCAATGATGAGAACAATACCAAAAATGCGGAATACCATGGACGTATTGATCCAGAGAATGAAACTAACAATTATGACGAAGTGATTTATGCCGAAGAATCTCAAGATGTTAAGGAAGAATCGGATCCCAGACCGGTGAACGAACCAGGATACAGGCCAAATGAGGAATTACAGGATAGTGTCATCGATTCTGATTATTGTTTAGATACGACGGTAAATCAACAAACGTTACAAGACATGCAGATTCCAGTTATTGCCAATGATGGAAGTTTGATTGGAAGTGGTATCAGTTTTAGGGATATTGCTATTAAGCCATCCATATGCGAAAGCGGAAGTTTAGCTTTCTTTGATGGTTCGGGGAACTTGTTGGCGGCTGCGTTGGGTAGTGTGGCTCATCTGGCTATACAAGATATCGTTATTCGAGATGATAATGTAATTAGACTCAAGGATTATCAGTTTGCTTGGGGAAAAGCAACTAGAAATATTAATATTGATAGAGAGCAGGCACATTATTTTGATAATAGTAATCCAGTGCTCTCTACTCCAATCGTTTTTCCTGCCGCGTTTGTTGAAAGGCCTCTTGTTTTTGTCATGGGACAGGGGCCGAATAGTTGGGACGTTACTGGAGTTTTCTGTGATGCAACTTCGATTACCAAAATAAGAATGACATGTACATGTGCTGCTCATTATGATATAACCTTCAACTGGTTTGCTATTGGGAAATGGAGATAGGGGGCGTACACAATGCTTACGGATACAGCAATACAAACGGCGATAAGTACAGTAAAAGGTAATATAATAAGTAGAGTAAATAAGTTTTCCATAAATGTTCAGACTTCTTTGTTAGATGGAGGAGCTCTTGCAAGATTCATTGTCTCACAATGTTGTGCTGTGAATGAGTATAATGCAGGACAGTATATCTGGTACCATTTGCAGCAGATTGACTATTCTTGTACGTTCAGTGGAGGGTATGCAACTATAAACTTCTGTTTGGATTACTATACAGATAGCGCTCAAGAAACTGCTGCTGTGGCTGAAGCACAAAATGTGATTACAAATGAAGGACTTCAGGTTTTGACGACAGATACTGATGCACAAGTCGCAAAGAAAGTTAAGAAGCTATACACATGGATCACGGAACACTGTACATATGATAAAGTAGATAGACGGACAATCCAATTGCATAATCTTATTGACGACACAACTACATCAGTAAGTGTTATTCGAAATGCGATGTGGGACTGCTTGATAAGTGATCAAGGTTTAGGGAAAAAGAAGGCGGTTTGTCAATCTATTTCCAACACTTTGTATTATATCTTGAATAAAGTGGGTATTCCGACGATGATCGTTCAGGGGTATGAAGTTAATCCGAAAAATGAACTGTTTCATCATGTATGGAATCTATGTGAAATAGGCGGAAAATGGTATAATGTTGATGCAACAGCAGCACTTCATTGTGCTGATGGTGTACCAGGCTATGCTGAATGTGATATGTATTCTTGGTTGCTCTGTGGAAGTAGTGATTTTACAGCTGGTCCCAACAGATATGTTCGGTTACCGGCGTTTTATTCCAATCGGTTTAATACTGCTCATGAAGTTGCAAATACACGATTTATGGTTTAAGCAAATTCAATAGGGGGGATTGGCGATGAAAAGAAGAATAGTTTCCATTCTTGTTTCAGTGATAATCACCATTGCGTGTGGTATGCCTTTCGGCGTTTTCGCAGATAATGACGATTCTGAATCCTCCTCTGAATTAATAGTTGAGTATGATTCCTCTATGACGATTGAGGGTGCCGGAGAAGAAGCACTTGAGACTCAAATTGAACCAGACGTGTATCCTTCCGGTACTCTCTTTTATTCAATCGACGAATATGGGGCTTTTATCGTTGGACATCAAGAATATATAGATAGGATGGTGTGGGATGATGAAACAATGCAGTATTATAATGAAACGATCTGTGTCTGTGACCAGTATATCCGTCAGATTCCATCAGAGATAAATCATGTTGATGGGGAATCATATCCTGTGATTCGTATTCAGTCAGGAGCTTTTTGTTGCGATAATCTTAAGAATATTACAATTCCAGCTTCTGTCAAGAAAATAGAGGATTCGGCCATAGTAAGTCCCAAATTGCAAACGATAACGATAGATGGCAATGTGGCTGGTCTTGTGATAGGAAAGGAAAATTTTACAGGTGCTGAGTGCTTTTTCGATGTAAATATTCCTGCCGGTGTAATAGAGATCGGTGAGGGATGCTTTGTCGGATCGAAAACAAATATATCGGTCGATGCAGATAATCCGAACTATGCATCAATTAACGGGGCGCTCTACGACAAGGGTATTACATATCTGATTTATGCAGGAAATCCTGAACAGATCTTCGTCCTTCCCAAGACAGTCGAGACGATAGTTGACGGAGCTTTTGACGGAGTGAGCGTTCCTGTTTTGGTTGAGGATGGGAATACTCATTTTGTCGCAGAGAACGGGACGCTTTATAGCGCAGACAAAACTCAATTGGTTTATTCAAGCAATCAATCAGAAACTACAGTGATTGCAAGTGGTAATTGCGGTCAGAATCTTACCTGGGAACTTACTAACGAAGGACGGCTGGATATCTATGGTGATGGAGAACTGTCATGTAATCCAGTTCCTTGGAAAGATTATAAGGAAGACATAAAAACGGTGGTTTTCCAGGGCGCGATTACATCAATGCCCGCCGATAATGTCTTGTTTTCCGGTTGTGCGAACCTAACCTCAATTGCTTTCATTAAAAATATCGGAGGATATTTTAGTAACCTTGGAGATAATGCAATTACTGAGATTGAAACAAGCCGGTTGATCACAGGGTGCAAGAATACCAGGATACCTCAGGATGTGACTGCTATTGGAAGATGCGCATTTGATGGAAGTACAGGACTCGGCGAGATAATGATTCCAATCGGTGTGGAAGAAATCGGAGAAGCTGCTTTTTCAAATTGTAGCGGCCTTGAGAAAATCACAATACTTAATCCTGAGTGTTTCATTTTCGACGCAGCGTCTACTATTCCAAGTACTGCTGTCATTTACGGAGCTTCCGGATCTACTGCGCAGACTTATGCTACGAAGTATAACTGCAGCTTTGTTCCTTTTGAAACAACATCGATTGCTGACGCCCAAGTGAATGGTGTCACTGTTATCCTTAATGGAATGACGCTTACAGAGAATGTGGATTTTGTTGTAAATGATGTTTATAGAGAAGACTATTATACAGGTGAACATTACATAGACCGAGTCTATACCGGAATTGGAAACTATACGGGGTCCGTTGTTTATTCCTCAAAAAACGACACATATAACACGCAGTTTGACGATCCTGAGTATATTTTTTCACCATTTATGTTAGATTTGGACTTGCATAGCGATCTGACGTTGACCCTGTCTTGGAAAAGTATACCTGAGGTCGAACAATATGAGATCTTTTATGCCGAAGACAGTGGCAAATTCGAAAGAATAACAAAACTCGACAAAAACCGGCTTTCATATACGGTCACCAATCTGAAAGAGGGATCGATCTACTATTTCTATGTGGTTGCGACTGACGGTGTTCACGGACTTGCATGTTCTGAAAGAGGAACGGTAGTGGCACTTGATACGCCGACGCTCAATGAGGCAGTGCTTTCGGATGGCGGGATCACGCTTAACTGGTCAAAGACAAGTGGTACGAACCGGTATAACATTTACCGATGCTCAGAAATAGGCGGGAACTACGAGTACCTGACAAGTGTTCAGGGTGTGGAATCCTATGTCGATAAGAACGTTGAGAGTGGAAAGACATACTACTACAAGGTTAGAGCATATAAGAAATTCGGATACAAGGCATACTATGGAGGGTATTCCAATGCGGTTGGTAAGGCGTATGCATTCTCTGCCGTGCCGAAACTAAATGTCGCGCCGAAGAGCGGCGTAACGATGACGATTTCCTGGGGAGCGGTGTCCGGAGTTTATGCATACGAATTGTGGTGTGCCAAAGATGGTGAAGAGTTTGCTTTGATCAAATCGGCCGGCAGAAATCAAACATCGACATCACACACTAGTCTCACTGCCGGAACAAGATACAGTTATATGATTGTAGCGAAAGATAGCACCGGCAATATTCTTGCGCAGACCGGAGTAAAAGCGGCTGTTGCGCTGGTGACACCTACGCTTAATGAACTTTCTTTGGCAAGTGGCGGGATCAAACTTACATGGACGAAAGCAAGCGGAGCAGATCGATACAACATCTATAGGAGTGAGACGGAGAACGGAACTTATGAGTATGTTGAGAGTGTTCAAAAGGTCGAATCTTTTGTGGATATGAATGTTGAACACGGTAAAACCTACTATTACAAGGTAAGAGCCTATAAGAAAATCGATGGTATCGTGTACTATGGCGGGTATTCCAATAAGAACGGTATTTCATGCTCTTTTGCAAAGGTTCCGACTGTCAGAGTGGCTCCGAAGAGTGGCGTAACCATGACGATTAGTTGGGGCACGGTTTCCGGCGCCAACACTTATGAAATCTGGTATGCCAAAGATGGAGACAGTTTTTCTCTGGCAAAGGTTGCCGGAAAAACACAGACTTCGACTTCCCATACCGGACTTACTGCCGGTACGAGGTATAGTTATAAGATCGTAGCGAAGGATAGAGACGGAAATATCGTTGCGGTATCCGAGATGAAGAAATCGGTCGCGCTTGCTACACCGAAATTGATTTCTGTCGTGACCACAGACGATGGTGTAGAATTGTCCTGGTCGAAGGCGAGTGGTGCCGATCGGTATAACGTATATAGAAGTACAAGCGAGAATGGTAATTACGAGTATATCGAGAGTGTGCAGAAAGTTGAAGCTTATGTGGATACTACTGCGCAGGCAGGCGTGACATATTACTATAAGGTCAGAGCCTACAAGAAGATCGACGGTATTGTGTACTATGGAGGCTATTCTGACGGTTCGTCTGACGATACTCCTGAATCCATCACCGATGCTGTTGTTGAAGATCTCGGGCTAGGAGCTTCGAAGTTTAGAGTGACTATCGGAACTAAGGTTCTGGAAGAAAATGTCGATTATAGACTTGCCTCAGTATTCCAAGGGTATGATTCTATGGGAAATGCGATTCATGAAGTCACGATTACCGGAATAGGCAGATATCAGGGAACCATAGTCTTTACCGTCCTCGACTGATGATTGCATAGTTTAATTTGGCTCCACGCAACTTTTTCTTTCCTTTTCAGTCCCTTTGTGCGAAAATGTAAGGGATTTTTGGGAAAATAGTGTAAACGCGTTCTAAAGAGCGTGAGAAGAAGCATTTGGGGAAATAAGGAATGATGGAGTTGGATTATGT